>NZ_JBITIL010000002.1:782897-949822 GCF_044458905.1 Nocardia sp. NPDC050408
CGTCCTCACCGGAACAGGGCTGACCGCGGCGACGGCGGTGAACTTCGGCGCCACACCGGCAACCTCGTTCACCGTCGATTCCGCCACCCAGATCACGGCGGTCGCCCCTGCGGGTGCAGCGGGAACGGTGCAGGTCACCGCCACCACAGCGGGTGGAACCAGTAACGGCATCGGCTTCACCTATATCGCGGTGCCTACTCTGACCACCGTGGTTCCCAACGTGGGGCCGGTGGCCGGTGGAACAACAGTGGTCCTCACCGGAACAGGGCTGACCGCGGCGACGGCGGTGAACTTCGGTGCCACACCGGCAACCTCGTTCACCGTCGATTCCGCCACCCAGATCACGGCGGTCGCCCCTGCGGGTGCAGCCGGAACCGTGCAAGTCACCGCCACCACAGCGGGTGGAACCAGCAACGGTGTCGGCTACACCTATATCGCGCTACCCACCCTCACCACAGTCGTTCCCAACGTGGGACCCGTGGCCGGTGGAACAACGGTCGTCCTCACCGGGACGAACCTGACCGCGGCGACGGCGGTGAACTTCGGTGCCACACCGGCAACCTCGTTCACCGTCGACTCCGCCACCCAGATCACCGCGGTCACCCCCGCAGGAACCGGAACCGTACAAGTCACCGCCACCACAGCGGGTGGAACCAGCAACGGTGTCGGCTACACCTATATCGCGCTACCCACCCTCACCACAGTCGTTCCCAACGTGGGACCCGTGGCCGGTGGAACAACAGTCGTCCTCACCGGAACAGGGCTGACAGGAGCCACAGCGGTCAACTTCGGTGCCACACCGGCAACCTCGTTCACTGTCGACTCCGCCACCCAGATCACCGCTGTCGCCCCTGCGGGTGCGGCGGGAACGGTGCAGGTCACCGCCACCACAGCGGGTGGGACCAGTAACGGTGTCGGCTTCACCTATATCGCGGTCCCCACCCTCACCACGGTCGTTCCGAACGTGGGACCGGTGGCCGGTGGAACAACGGTCGTCCTCACCGGGACAGGGCTGACAGGAGCCACAGCGGTCAACTTCGGTGCCACACCGGCAACCTCGTTCACTGTCGACTCCGCCACCCAGATCACCGCCGTCGCCCCCGCTGGAACCGGAACGGTGCAAGTCACCGCCACCACAGCGGGTGGGACCAGTAACGGTGTCTCCTACACCTATGCAGCGGTCCCCACCCTGACCACGGTCGTTCCGAACGCCGGGTCGGTGACCGGTGGAACAACGGTGGTCCTCACCGGAACAGGGCTGACAGGAGCCACAGCGGTCAACTTCGGTGCCACACCGGCAACCTCGTTCACCATCGACTCCGCCACCCAGATCACGGCGGTCACCCCTGCGGGTGCGGCCGGGACGGTGCAGGTCACCGCCACGACCGCTGGTGGAACCAGCAACGGTGTCGGCTACACCTATATCGCGGTTCCCACCCTGACCACGGTCGTTCCCAGTTCAGGGCCGGTAAGCGGTGGGACAGTCGTTGTGATCACCGGAACAGGCCTGACAGGAGCCACCGCGGTCGACTTCGGCGCGACACCGGTGACCTTGTTCGCGGTCAACTCCGACACCCAGATCACGGCCCTCGCCCCTGCGGGTGCGGCCGGAACGGTGCAGGTCACCGCCACCACCGCTGGTGGAACCAGTAATGGTGTCTCCTTCACCTATGTCGCGGTCCCCACCCTCACCACGGTCGTTCCGAACGTGGGACCGGTGGCCGGTGGAACAACAGTCGTCCTCACCGGGACGAACCTGACCGCGGCGACGGCGGTGAACTTCGGTGCCACACCGGCGACCTCGTTCACCGTGGACTCCGCCACCCAGATCACGGCGGTCGCCCCCGCAGGAACCGGAACCGTGCAAGTCACCGTAACCACAGCGGGTGGAACCAGCAACGGTGTCTCCTACACCTATGCAGCGGTCCCCACCCTGACCACGGTCGTTCCGAACGCAGGCCCGGTAAGCGGTGGGACAGTCGTTGTGATCACCGGAACAGGCCTGACAGGAGCCACCGCGGTCGACTTCGGCGCGACACCGGTGACCTTGTTCGCGGTCAACTCCGACACCCAGATCACGGCCCTCGTCCCCGCGGGTGCGGCGGGAACGGTGCAGGTCACCGTCACCACCGCTGGTGGAACCAGTAATGGTGTCTCCTTCACCTATGTCGCGGTTCCCACCCTCGCCACGATCGTTCCGAACGTGGGACCGGTGGCCGGTGGAACAACGGTCGTCCTGATCGGAACAGATCTGACCGGAGCCACGGCGGTCGACTTCGGTGCCACACCGGCGACGTCGTTCACCGTGGACTCCGCTATCCAGATCACCGCCGTCGCCCCCGCGGGTGCGGCCGGAACGGTGCAGGTCACCACCAGCACCGTAGGTGGAACCAGCAACGCCGTCGGTTACACCTATGTTTAGGATCCGGAAGTCTGATAGCTGATGGACTGGGCCGTCGGCGAGCTATTGCCGACGGCCCGATATCAGCTCCCCCCGAACACTGGAATAGACAAAATCCCTTGCGATGCAAGGGATTTTGTCATTTCAAGCGCGTCGCGCCTGCAGAACTGTCGGAAGGTTACGCCACGCCTGCGCCAGGTCGAGCAGTTTCTCGAGGTCGGTATGGAAATCGCCACCACCGATGGGCGACTGCGATGCAACCGTCGAGTACATAGGAGCAATGCCCGTCATCCTTGCTCTCGCCGCGTGTGCGATCCGCTTCGCGTAATCCTCGGGGTTTCCGCCACTTTCGACGAGCGGCCGCAGTCCGGCAGGCATATAGGGCGCGAGATGCATCAGCGCGTCACGTATTTCGACCGTCATCCGGAAAACTCGCGTGGCCGGATCGCGCGGGGCTCCAGTGTCGACCGCCGGGTGCATCACGATCTCCGGGACCGCCGCCGTGAGATCCCGCCACAGCGGATCCAGCCGACGACACACCCGTCCCTCGCGATCCAGGCCCACTGCACGCATAAACGCCATCGACAACGGGAACGCGGGTGCTATGCCGTTGACCACGACGCCGACCGTGAATGCCAGCTCTGCCCGCGGCATATGAGGTCCGAGTTGGGGCCACCCGGTGGTCAATTGAAGACCGGAGAGTAGCAGAGTTCCCCAGACGAACATCATGCTGAGGATCATGCCCGCACCGACAACCCTTTCCGCTGCGGTGCGATCGTCGGCGCGGTACTCGCGGACGACCATTCGAACGAAGACCGCCGTGTTTATCGCGGCCGGCGCGCCGACCGCGATCGCGATGACGATCCCGTCCCACGCGAGGCTCATGTCGACCGGGCGCCCTTCGCTGCTTGCCCTTGCGCCCGCGATCAGAACCGCGACCGTCGATATCAGGGCGACGAGACTGCATCGACGCAGACGACCCCGCAGGGTGTCCGGGGCGATATCGCTCAGGCGGACGCACCCGATGGCGTAAAGGTACGTTGTCGCCATCACGACGCAGCCCAGCGCCAGCGCCAGCGCGGATACCGGACCGGAAGCACCCGACATGGACGCGAACCGGTAGAGGAGCATCGCCGCCGCGCTCCATGCGTACAGCCGATTGATGAGCCGGTCGACGATCCTGTCCCGGAACAGCAGGAAACGGCCCACCGCAAAGACCGCGACGCAGACGGTCAGCGGCCAGGCGATGAATCCGGGAATCAACGATGACAAGGACCTACCCCTCCGGCCGAGCGAATATGTTCTCGCGCACAGTACGCGGCTGTCCGCCACCAGGGTGATAACAAGATGATCCATTGCCCATCGTTTGCGGTCATGGCCCGCCGGTCCGCCCTGGCCGCGGCGTAGGATCCATCCCAGGGCTTGTCGAAAGGCGAGGTCGGGATGCATGAAATGGCTATTACCCAGTACCTTGTCGACGCCGTCTGTGAGCATGCGCAAGGGCGCCCGGTGCACCACGTGACGGTCGAGGTCGGCGCGCTGTGTGCTGTGGTGCCCGAGTCCATGCAGTTCTGTTTCGAGCTTGCCACCGAGGGGACGATCGCTCAGGGAGCACGATTGGACCTGCGCATTGTCGACGGGGCAGCGCATTGTCGGAGCTGCGGGGCGGAATTCCTTCTGCCCGACCTCATCGTGCTGTGCCGTTGCGGCAGCGCCGAGGTCGAGATCACTGCGGGGCGGGAACTTCGAATCGTATCTATGGAGGTGAGTGAGCGATGTGCGCAACCTGCGGCTGCGAAGGCGACGGGGTCGCCGTGATCACCGTCGGACATCAGGACCACGATCACCCGCACGATCATGGCCACCATGAGCATGGTCCCGGGCATGAACACCAGCACTCCCATGAGCACCCTCTGACCACACTGACCCTCGAACAGAAGGTGCTCGCCAAGAACGATGAACTCGCCGCGGCGAATCGTGCGCGATTGCGCGAATGTGGGATCTTGGCACTGAATATGACCAGTTCACCGGGGGCGGGGAAAACGACCCTGATCGAGCGAACCATCCGCGAGTTCGAATCCGTTCCGGTGGCCGTCATCGAGGGTGATCAGGCCACCGTGCTGGATGCGCGGCGCATCGGGGCAACCGGATGCAAGGTCGTACAGGTGAATACCGGCGCGGGCTGCCATCTCGACGCGGACATGATGCGGCGCGCTCTCGACGCACTGGAACCGGCGCCGGGCAGCCTGCTGTTCGTGGAGAACGTGGGCAATCTGGTCTGTCCGGCATTGTTCGATCTCGGCGAGGCGGGCAAAGTCGTGATCATCTCGGTCACCGAGGGCACCGACAAGCCGTTGAAGTACCCGCATATGTTTGCCGCGGCGGAGCTGGTGCTGATCAATAAGACCGATCTGTCGCCATATGTGGACTTCGATCTAGAGCGGTGCGCGGAGTATGCGCAGTCGGTGAATCCGGGCGTAAAAATCCTTCCGGTATCGGCGACCACCGGCGACGGGCTGCCCCTCTGGTACGACTGGCTCGCCGCCCGGCTAACCGTTGGCATCCCAACGCCTTGAAAGCGGTTAGCTCTCAGACCTAGACTCATGTGATCAGATTCACACGCGGAATAGTCGACGTAGCTAACCGGAGATGTATCCGCGTGCCCCCGCTGCGGAAGGTGGCAGTCCGATGCCAACTCAGGAAGCAGTAAAAGCCGAAGACACCCTGATCCACGTCCTCTGGATCAATGCCGGACTCAGCTGTGACGGCGATTCGGTGGCCCTCACCGCCGCCACCCAGCCGAGCATCGAAGAGATCGCACTCGGATCACTCCCCGGTTTACCGAAGATTGCCGTGCATTGGCCGCTCATCGATTTCGAATGCGGTCCGGCCGGCGGCGCCGACGATTTCCTGGAGTGGTTCTTCAAGGGAGATCGGGGCGAACTGGATCCGTTCGTTCTGGTCGTCGAGGGGTCGATCCCCAATGAGCAGTTGCACGACGAGGGTTACTGGTGCGGCTTCGGCAACAATCCTGCGACCGGTCAGCCGATGACGACGAGCGAATGGCTCGATCGGCTGGCGCCCAAGGCGACCGCGGTGGTCGCCGTAGGCACCTGCGCGACGTACGGAGGTATCCACGCCATGGCGGGAAATCCGACCGGCGCGATGGGTGTCCCGGACTATCTCGGCTGGGATTGGAAGAGCAAAGCGGGCATTCCGATCGTCTGCGTGCCCGGCTGTCCGATCCAGCCCGACAATCTGTCCGAGACTCTTACATACCTTCTCTATATGGCCACGGGCCAGGCGCCGATGATCCCGCTCGACGATGCACTGCGCCCGAAGTGGTTGTTCGGCGCCACCGTCCACGAAGGTTGCGACCGCGCGGGCTACTACGAGCAGGGTGATTTCGCCGAAGAGTACGGATCGCCGAAATGCATTGTGAAGCTGGGCTGTTGGGGTCCGGTCGTCAAGTGCAATGTGCCCAAGCGCGGCTGGGTCAATGGTGTGGGCGGGTGCCCGAATGTGGGTGGCATCTGCATCGGCTGCACGATGCCGGGATTCCCGGACAAGTTCATGCCGTTCATGGACGAACCGCCGGGCGGCAAGATCTCCTCGACCGCTTCCGGGCTGTACGGGTCAGTGATCCGCAGTCTCCGCCACATCACCGGCCGCACCGTCGACAAGGAACCGCGCTGGCGGCACAAGGGCGGGAAGCTCGAATCCGGCGCGACACGCACCTGGTAGGGAGATATTTCGATGACAGAGATCATTCCCGATCCGTCGCTTCGCAAGATCGAACCCGACGCCCTGGTAGAGATGGCCTGGGATCCGATCACCCGCATCGTCGGCAGCCTGGGCATCTACACCAAGATCGACTTCAACAGTCGCGAGGTGGTCGAGTGCCACAGCACCTCGTCGATCTTCCGCGGCTATTCGATTTTCATGAAGGGCAAGGACCCGCGCGACGCGCACTTCATCACCAGCCGCATCTGCGGCATCTGCGGTGACAACCACGCGACCTGCTCGTGTTATTGCCAGAACATGGCCTACGGGGTCAAACCACCGCCGATCGCCGAGTGGATCGTGAACCTCGGCGAGGCCGCCGAGTACATGTTCGACCACAATATTTTCCAGGAGAACCTGGTCGGGGTGGACTTCTGCGAGAAGATGGTCGCCGAGACCAATCCCGGTGTGCTCGAACGCGCCGAACGCGCCGAGGCGCCGCACGCCGGTGACCACGGCTACCGCACTGTCGCCGACATCATGCGGGCGCTCAATCCGTTCACCGGCGAGTTCTACCGGGAGGCGCTGCAGGTCAGTCGGTACACGCGCGAAATGTTCTCCCTGATGGAGGGCAGGCACGTGCACCCGTCGACGCTGTATCCCGGTGGGGTCGGCACGGTCGCGACAATTCAGCTGATGACCGACTACATGTCGCGGCTGATGCGGTATGTGGAGTTCATGAAGAAGGTCGTGCCGATGCACGACGACCTGTTCGACTTCTTCTACGAGGCGCTGCCGGGCTATGAGCAGGTGGGCCTGCGCCGCACACTCCTCGGTTGCTGGGGATCTTTCCAGGATCCCGCGGTGTGCAACTTCGACTACAAGGATATGGAGCAGTGGGGTCGGCGGATGTTCGTCAGTCCCGGCATCGTGGTGGACGGGAAGCTGATCACCACCTCGCTGGTCGATATCAATCTCGGCATCCGGATCCTGTTGGGCAGTTCGTATTACGAGGACTGGACCGATCAGGAAATGTTCGTCACGACCGATCCGCTCGGCAATCCGATCGACCGGCGCCACCCCTGGAATCAACACACCAATCCGAAACCGCAGAAGCGCGACCTGGACGACAAGTACAGCTGGGTGATGTCCCCGCGCTGGTTCGATGGCAAGGACCATCTCGCGCTCGACACCGGCGGTGGGCCGCTTGCTCGCCTGTGGACGACGGCGCTGGCCGGGCTGGTGGATATCGGTTACGTCAAATCCACCGGATCCAGCGTGCAGATCAACCTGCCCAAGACCGCGTTGAAGGGCCCGGTCACCTTGGAATGGAAGATCCCGACGCACGGCAGCAACACGATCGAACGCGACCGGGCTCGGACCTACTTCCAGGCCTACGCGGCGGCGTGCGCACTGCACTTCGCCGAGCAGGCGCTCGGTGAGATCCGGGCGGGCCACACGAAGACCTGGGAGCACTTCGAGGTGCCCGACGAGGGCATCGGCTGTGGTTTCACCGAGGCGGTGCGCGGTGTGCTGTCGCACCACATGGTCATCCGGGACGGCAAGATCGCCAACTACCACCCGTATCCCCCGACGCCGTGGAACGCCAATCCGCGTGACTCCTTCGGTACACCGGGGCCCTACGAGGACGCGGTACAGGGGCAGCCGATCTTCGAGGAGAACGATCGAGAGCACTTCAAGGGCATCGACATCATGCGCACGGTGCGCAGCTTCGATCCGTGCCTGCCCTGCGGGGTGCACATGTATCTGGGCAATGGCGTAACCCTGGACAAGGTCCATTCACCAACGCAGACGCTCACCGCGGAATGACGGGTCCTGCCGACGACGGGAGGTACAGCGTGGATGGTCGCCCGCAGCAGCGAGCCGGACCGACCGACGACAACCAGTGGCGGGGCGCGGGTGATCGGATCGACACCCTGCTGGATGCCTGTTCGGCAGGCGGCCCGATGGCGCGCGAGCGCGCCGAGCGTCTTGTGCGTGAGGTCGTCGACCTCTACGGCGCGGCACTCGGCCGGGTTATGGCCGTGCTCGACGACCGGACCGTCGAGGAGCTGACCCGCGACGATCTGGTCGCGAGCCTGCTGTTGGTGCACGGCCTGCACCCGCACGACGTGCGAACGAGGGTGGCGACGGCGCTGGACAGCGTCCGCCCCTACCTCGGCTCGCACGGCGGCGATGTGACGCTCATCGATGTCGCCGACGCTGTCGTGCGGCTCGAGCTGTCCGGCAGCTGTCGCACGTGCCCTTCATCGTCGGTGACGCTGGAACTGGCGGTGGAGGATGCGGTGCGCGCGGCCGCGCCGGAAATCGAGGCTATCGAGGTGGTCGCCGCGGCGGCACAGCCACAGGCGGGGGTGATACCGGCCGAGGCGCTGTTCGCGCGGGTGCACACCGGCGATCCGCCCGCGGGCAGCTGGATCTCGGTCCCGGAGCTCGCGGACCTGGCGGCAGGCGAGGTCTGCGGGTTCACGGTGGCGGACGTGCCGGTACTGGCCTGCAGGGTCGGCACGGACCTGTTCGTCTATCGCGACCGCTGCGCGGCCTGTGGGCGTTCGATGGCGGGGTCCGCGCTGCACCGCAGGATGGGGGCCCCGGCAGGCTCGGCGGTGCTGCGCTGTCCGGGATGCCAGGCCCATTTCGATGTTGTGCACGCCGGAACGCGGCTGGACGGCGACGGGCATCTGGAGCCGCTGCCCGTGCTGGTGCGCTCCGGTGAGATCTCGGTGGCGGTACCCGCGGAGGTCCGCGGATGAACCAGAGCCTGCGCGCACTGCGCCGCATCGCGACCGACCCGACCCCGCCCGCGGCGGCCGGAGAGCGGTGCGAAATGTGCGCCGAACCGGTCGGTGCACAGCACCGCCATGTGGTGGATATCGAAGGCAGACAGCTGATGTGCGTATGTGTGGGCTGCTATCTGCTGTTCACCGATCAGCAGGCCGCGCTGCGCTACCGGGCGGTGCCCGACCACTACGTCTCGTTCCCGGACTGTGTGATCGGTCAGGGTGAATGGGATACCCTCGACATCCCGGTCGGGCTGGCGTTCTTCTTCGTCAATTCGACGCTCGGGCGTACTGTCGCGTTTTATCCGGGACCGGCCGGGGCCACCGAATCCGAACTGCCGCTGCAGGATTGGCGGGCGATCCTGGATCGCCATCCCGAACTCGACCGGCTCGCGCCGGATGTCGAGGCGCTGCTCATCCGGATGCCGGAGCGCGGCGGTCCCGGCGCGGTGCTGCTGCTGCCGATCGATGCCTGTTACGAGTTCGTCGGACGGATGCGGATGTTGTGGCGCGGATTCGACGGCGGCAAGGAAGCCCGAGACTTCATCGCGGAATTCTTCACCGCGATGTCGGCTCGCGCCCGGCCGGAGGTGGCGTCATGAGTCCGGCCTATGCGATGACCTTCGCGGTGCTCGAGGTGCGGCCGGAACCGTACGCGGTCGCCCCGAATCTGTCCGCGCGCATCGGCATCGCCGCGCTGGCCGAGGAGCCGGTGCACGCGATCGCGCTGCGCGCCCAGGTGCGCATCGAACCCTTCCGGCGCGGCTACTCCGACGCCGAAGGCGCGGGGCTGCTGGACCTTTTCGGCCCGCGCGAACGCTGGCACGAAACACAGAAGTCGTTCACCTGGATGCACTGCGCCACCATGGTGTCCGGCTTCTCCGGCGGCGCCGAGGTGGAACTGCCGATGCCGTGCACCTACGACTTCGAGGTCACCGGATCGAAGTACCTGCACGCCCTGCGCGAGGGCACCGTGCCGCTGATATTCCTGTTCAGCGGCACCGTATTCATCAGAGGGGAAACGGGTTTCGCGGTTCAGCAGGTGCCATGGGACCGCGAGGACAAATTCGATATGCCGGTCGCCGTGTGGCGCGATCTCATGGACACCCATTATCCGAACTCCGGCTGGGTGCGGTTGCGCAGGGAGAATGTGGAAGCGCTGGCTGCCTACAAGTCCTCGCACGGTTTGCTCGGATTCGACGACGCCGTCGCGAAACTTCTCACCGAGGAGTCCGCGTCGTGAACGCCGCCATGACCCGCGCCCGTGCCGTCGCCGACGCCGTGCTGTACGAGGGGTATCTGCTGTACCCGTACCGGTCCGACGCCCGAAAGAACCAGTCCCGCTGGCAGTTCGGTGTGCTCGGGCCGCGCGACGCGGCCGCGGCCGGATTCGGTGAGGACGACTCGCTTGCCGCCGAATGTCTCGTCCGCGCGTCCCGAGCCACGCGGATCACGCTCACCGCACGGTTCCTGCAACTGCAGCGCCGAACAGTCGAACTGGACGGAAGCGCGCGCGCCGAACTGATCGTCGACGGTCGCCGATGGGTCAGCTGGGACGAGGCTACCGAATGCGAAATCACCTGCGGCCCCCGGCCTTTGGCGGATTCGACGATGCCGATCGAAGTACCGGGCTGGCAGGCGGTCGAACCGATTCCGGGATCGACGGCGGGCATGGTGGTACGCACCCGAGCACAGATCGAGGGCACACTCGAATTGACCGTCGTCCCCGAGGGCGACTATCGACGCGTCGGAATACGACTGCGCAACAGCGGCGCTGCGGCCGCCGACTCGGACGACGCCACCGTCCGCTCCATGCTCGGCGCCCACGTGATCGCCGAACTCGACGGTGGTGAGTTCATCTCGCTCCTCGATCCCGAACCCGGCGCCGAGACGGCCGTCGAGCACTGCACCCAGCACCGCTGCTTCCCGGTATTGGCCGGCCCGCCCGGCCATAACGGCGTTGTCCTGGTGTCGCCGATCATCCTCTACGACCATCCCGAGATCGCCGAGCAGAGCGCGGGTCAGCTGTTCGACTCCACCGAGATCGACGAAATCCTCACGCTGCGCGTGATGTCGCTCACCGATGACGAGAAGGAACGGGCCCGCGCCACCGACCCGAAAGCCGCCGAAATCATCGACCGCTGCGATCGCATGACGCCCGAGGCCATGCACGACCTGCACGGGCTGTGGCGCGAGCCTGCGCCGCGCCTGGTGCCCGAGGTACCGGAGGACATGAGCTGGTGGGATCCCGCAGCCGACGGCGCGGTGCGCCCGGAGTCCGACGCGATCCCGATCGCCGGGGTGCTCGTACGCAAGGGCAGCCGGGTTCGGCTGCGCCCGACGCGACGCGCCGACGCACACGACCTGTTCTACGCGGGCAGGGCGGCGCGCGTCACCTCGGTGCACGCTGACGTCGACGGCGAAACGCACGTCGGCGTGGTCATCGATGACGATCCGGCGGCCGATCTGCACGAATGGTACGGCCGCTACCTGTATTTCGCTCCCGATGAGCTCGAACCGATTATCAACGGCGACGAGTGAAAGGAATACGGTCATGCAAACAGTCGGTGTGGTCTCCACCGCGGTGGTGGCAGTCATCGTCGTGGTCGGCGCCTATCTCGGCATACGGTCGATCCCCGACCTCCGGCGTTATCTGAAGATTCGCCACATGTGAGATGAGCGCACGCGTGCTCGTTGCCGGGATCGGCAATATCTTCCTCGGCGACGATGGGTTCGGCCCCGAGGTGGTCCGTCGGCTACCCACGGCGTCGGCGCAGGACCAGCGGATCGTCGACTACGGCATCCGCGGGTTACACCTGGCCTACGACCTGCTCGACGGGTGGGATGCGCTGGTACTGGTGGACGCCCTGCCGAATACCGGCGATCCCGGCCACGTGCAGATCATGCGCGCCGAACCCGAGTCGGATGCGACGACGGCCATGGACGCGCACGCGATGAATCCGGAAGCGGTCTTCGCCGCGGTGCGCGCGCTCGGCGGTGTCGTGCCGCCGACCGTCGTCGTCGGCTGTCAGGTCGACTCGGTAGCCGAGGGGATCGGTCTCAGCGCTGCCGTCGCCGCGGCGGTCGATCCTGCCGCAGCCGCGGTGGCGCGCGTCGCGGCGCAATTGCGCGCTGGACAGGAGGTGTGAGCATGTGCCTTGGCATTCCGGGGCGGGTCGTGGAGATTCCGGACGGCTACCACGGGCAGATCGCCGTGGTCGAGGTGTCCGGTGAGAAGCGCAAGGTCAATATCGGTCTGCTCGACGAGGATCAGCCCGCCGCGCCGGGTGATTGGGTGATCATCCACATGGGATTCGTCATCGAGAAGACCGACGCCGATGGCGCGGAGCGGGCGATGGCCGGGCTGCGCCTGCTGGGCAGTGGAGATCAGCCGTGAGTGCCGATCGCGTTCGCCGCCGCCTACTCGTGCGCGGCGTGGTGCAAGGCGTCGGATTCCGGCCGTTCGTTTACACCACGGCCGTCGAGCTCGCGCTGACCGGCCGTGTTGCCAACGACACCGACGGCGTCGTCATCGAGATCGAAGGCGCCGAGGCATCGGTGCGCGAGTTCATTCGCCGGGTGCACGACTCACCGCCGCCGCTGGCCGCAGTCGCCGCGGTCGAGCAGACCGCGGTCGAAATCCGCGGCGGCACCGGATTCCTGATCGGCGATACCCTTCGCGGCGGTGCCGGACGCACCTTGGTCTCGCCCGATGTAGCGATCTGTACGGACTGCGCGCGCGAACTGCGCGACCCCGCCGACCGCCGCTACCGCCACCCCTTCGTCAACTGCACCAATTGCGGCCCGCGATTCACCATCATCGCTGGGCTGCCCTACGACCGCGAGCGCACGTCCATGGCCGATTTCGCCATGTGCGCGCGCTGCGCCCGCGAATACGCCGACCCCGCCGATCGCCGGTTTCACGCCCAGCCCATCGCCTGTCCGGACTGCGGGCCCACTCTGTCCTACACCGGGCCCGGTGAGCTGGGGCGGCCGCTCACCGCGGCGCGCGAATTGCTGTGTGCCGGAGGTATTCTCGCGGTCAAGGGCATCGGCGGCTACCACCTCGCCTGCGACGCCGGCAACGACACGGCCGTGGCCGAATTGCGTCGCCGCAAGCGGCGCGGCGACAAGCCGTTCGCGGTCATGGTCGCCGACCTGGACACCGCGGCGCGGATCGTGACCATCGATCCCACCGGCGCGGCCCTGCTGAGCGGTCCGCAACGGCCGATCGTTCTGCTGCCGCGCGGCGAGCGGCCAGTTGCCGACACGGTCGCACCCGGCAACCCCGACCTCGGAGTCATGCTCGCCTACACCCCATTGCATCTGCTGTTGTTCGGCCTCCCTGGCGACCCGCCCGGCCCCGACGTGCTGGTGATGACTTCCGGCAATCTCGGCGGCGAACCGATCTGCTACGACGACGCCGATGCCCGCACCCGCCTGGCCGGGCTGGCCGACGCCTGGCTCGGCCACAACCGGCGCATTCTCGTCCCGTGCGACGACTCGGTGGTGCGCGTGGTGGACGGCGCCGAGCTGCCGGTGCGCCGCTCCCGCGGCTACGCGCCGCTGCCGCTGGCGCTGCCGATCCCGGTTCCGCCGACTCTGGCGGTCGGCGCCGACCTGAAGAACACCTGCGCCGTCGCCGACGGACGGTACGCCTGGCTCAGTCAGCACATCGGCGACATGGACGATCTGGCCACTCTGCAGGCATTCGATACGGCGCGATCGCATCTGGAGGAACTCACCTGCGTGCACCCGACCCAACTCGCCGCCGACGCCCACCCCGGCTACCGTTCGACCGCGTGGGCCCGCGCGAACGCGGCCGACCGACCGGTGCACACCGTGCAACACCATCACGCGCATCTGGCCGCGGTGATGGGCGAGCACGGGGTCGATGCGAACCAGACCGTGCTCGGCATCGCCTTCGACGGCACCGGGTACGGACCCGACGGCGCGGTCTGGGGCGGTGAGGTGCTCGTCGCCGGATACAAGGGCTACCGGCGCATGGCGCACCTGTCCTATGTGCCCTTGGCGGGCGGCGACCTCAGCGTCCGCAAGCCCTATCGGATGGCGCTGTCGCATCTGCGCGCCGCGGGCATCGAGTGGTCCCCCGGTATCGCCTCGGTCGACGCCTGCCTCGACGCCGAACGGGCCGTGCTCGCGCACCAATTCGACACCGGGCTCGGCTGCGCGCCGACCTCGAGCATGGGCAGGCTGTTCGACGCGGTCGCCTCCCTGACCGGGGTGCGGCACGTCGTCGACTATGAGGCGCAGGCCGCGATCGAACTCGAAGGTCTGGCCCGCGGAGCCGATGGTGCGGTGGGCCGATACCGGTTCGCTTGGCGTGACGGCGATCCCGCCAGGATCGATCCTGCCCCGGTACTCGCCGAGGTCGTCGCCGATGCGGCGGGCGGCATACCGCCCGCGGTCATCGGCGCCCGATTCCACGCCGCCGTCGCCGACCTAGTGCACGACGCGGCACGGCGATTCGCCGCGCCCGAGTCGGTGATCGCGCTGTCGGGCGGTGTGTTCCAGAACGCGCTGTTGTTGTCGAGCTGTACCCGTCTGCTGCGGCGCGACGGATTCCGTGTCATCAGTCATCACAGACTGCCACCGAACGACGGCGGGATCGCGTTCGGACAGCTCCTGGTAGCCGGTGCGGTGTGAGTGAAGGAGACAAGCGATGTGTCTTGCGGTTCCCGGAAAGGTGCTCAGCGTCAACGAACGCGACGGCACGCTGATGTCGGAGGTCGACTTCGGCGGCGTGCACAAAGACGTGTGCCTGCAATACATCCCGGACGTGGCGGTCGGCGATTACGTCGTGGTGCACGTCGGGTTCGCGATCCAACGCCTGGATGAAGAATCCGCATTGCGGACGCTGGCCGAGTTCGAACATCTCGGCGTACTGAAAGAGGAGTTCGGCGACGGTTTCGCGATCGCGGCGAAGCAGGCCGGCGTCGACAACCCCGAAGCCCCGCAGCCCGGGGACGGCAATTCCGACACATCCGCGGCGGGCGCGACCGTCGACGACCAGGAGGCGAAGTCATGAAATACCTGGACGAATTCAGCAATCCCGAGCTTGCGAGGAACCTGCTCGACCGTATCCGCGCGACCACAAGCAAGCGGTGGTCGATCATGGAAGTGTGTGGCGGACAGACACATTCGATCATCCGCCACGGCATCGACCAGCTGTTGCCGGATCAGATCGAGATGATTCATGGGCCCGGTTGCCCGGTATGCGTCACCCCGCTGGAAGTGATCGACAAGGCACTCGAGATCGCCGCACAGCCGGGTGTGATCTTCTGCTCCTTCGGCGACATGCTGCGGGTACCCGGCAGCCACAAGGATCTATTCCGGGTCAAGAGCGAAGGCGGCGACGTGCGGGTGGTCTATTCGCCACTGGATGCGCTGGAACTGGCCAAAAACAACCCGGATCGGCAGGTGGTGTTCTTCGGCATCGGATTCGAGACCACCGCGCCCGCCAACGCGATGACGGTGTACCAGGCCCGACGGCTCGGCATCGAGAATTTCTCGCTGCTGGTCTCGCATGTGCTCGTCCCGCCCGCCATCGCGGCGATCATGGAGTCGCCCAGCTGCCGGGTCCAGGGATTCCTCGCCGCCGGGCACGTGTGCACGGTGATGGGCACCGGCGAATATCCGCCACTGGCAGCGAAATACAAGGTTCCGATGGTGGTCACCGGATTCGAACCGCTGGACATCCTCGAAGGCATCCGGCGCACCGTGCTCCAGCTCGAACAGGGACGCCACGAGGTCGAGAACGCCTATCCCCGCGCGGTAGCCGCAACCGGGAATCCAGCGGCCAAGGCAATGCTCGAGGACGTCTTCGAGGTCACCGACCGGGCGTGGCGCGGCATCGGCGTAATCCCCCGCAGCGGCTGGCGGCTGTCGCCGCGTTACCGCGACTACGACGCCGAACAGCGTTTCTCCGTCGGAGATCTGCACACCGCCGAGTCTTCGATCTGTCGGTCCGGTGAAGTCCTCCAAGGCTTGATCAAACCGCACGAGTGTGCGGCCTTCGGCAAGGAATGCACCCCGCGAAACCCGTTGGGTGCCACAATGGTTTCCTCCGAAGGCGCCTGTGCCGCGTACTACCTGTACCGGCGTCTCGATCTTCCCGCGGAGGCCGCCCATGCGTGAGACCAACGGCAGCGGGGCAGCCGCATCGCCCCCGCTCGACATCGATGGTTGGGTCTGCCCGATGCCGCTGCGCGATGCGCCCAATATCGTGATGGGACACGGCGGCGGCGGCGCGATGTCGGGTGAGCTGATCGAGCACCTGTTTCTGCCCGCATTCGGCGCGGCCGCCGATACCGAGCTCGGCGACTCGGCGGTGCTCCGCCTCGGCAATGTGCGGCTGGCGTTCTCCACCGATTCGTTCGTGGTCAAGCCGCTGGTGTTCCCCGGCGGCTCGATCGGTGATCTCGCGGTGAACGGCACCGTGAACGATCTGGCGATGTCCGGTGCCCGGCCGGTTGCGCTCTCGACCGCGTTCATCCTCGAAGAGGGCACCGCGCTGGCCGAGATCGCCCGCATCGCCGAGGCCGTCGGTACCGCCGCGCTCGCGGCCGAAGTCCGGTTGGTCACCGGTGACACCAAGGTCGTCGACGCCGGGCACGGCGATGGCATCTTCATCAACACCGCGGGCATCGGACTGGTCCCAAAAAGTGTCGACATCCGGCCCCAGCGGGCAAGGCCCGGCGATATCGTGCTGGTCAGCGGTGAGATCGGACTGCACGGTATCGCGGTACTGAGCTGCCGGGAAGGCCTCGAGTTCGGCACGACCCTGTGCAGCGATACCGCGCCACTGCACGGATTGGTCGCGACCATGCTCGCCACCGGCGCGGATGTGCATGTGCTGCGCGATCCCACGCGCGGCGGAATGGCGGCCTCCCTGAACGAGATCGCCCGCGCCGCGAGTGTCGGTGTCGAGCTCGACGAACGGGCGATCCCGGTGCCCGTCGGGGTCCGCGATGCCTGCGGGTTGCTCGGTCTCGATCCGCTGTATGTCGCCAACGAAGGCAAACTCGTCGCATTCGTACCCCCCGAGTACGCCGAACGCGTCCTCGACGCCATGCGCGCGCATCCGCTCGGCGCCCACGCGGCTGTCGTGGGTCATTGCGTTGCCGAACACCCGGGGATGGTGGTGGCCCGCACCGCCCTCGGTGGTACCCGCGTCGTCGATCTGCCTGCCGGAGAACAGCTACCGCGAATCTGTTGAACACGGCGGTGACTCCGCCGACGAGTTGGAGAGATGGGACCGTGGGATGGCAACAGTCACCACGAGGCTGCGAGCTGCCTGGACCGGATTCGACGGCGGACAGCGTCGCAGCATCCTCGGCATGGCAGCAACGATCGTCACACTGCACCTCGTGGGATGGGGCACGCTGCTGTTGCTGATCGTGCCCGGCTCGTACCTGGTGGATGGCGCGGTATTCGGCGTCGGGCTCGGCGTCACCGCCTACACGTTGGGCATGAGACACGCCTTCGATGCCGACCATATCGCGGCGATCGACAACACCACCCGAAAGCTGGTGGCGGACAAGCAGAAACCGCTCGCGGTCGGCTTCTGGTTCGCCTTGGGCCACTCCACCGTCGTCTTCGTGCTCGTCGGTCTGCTGGCCCTCGGGGTTACCGCGCTGGCGCGGAACCTGGAAGACGAGAACTCGCGATTGCAGCGGTGGACCGGGGTGTTCGGCACATCGGTCTCGGGCACATTCCTGATCCTCATCGGACTGCTGAACCTGATCGCGCTGATCGGGATCTGGCAGGTCTTACGCGCTATGCGACGCGGCGGCTACAGCGAAGAGCAACTAGAGCGCGCACTGGACTCGCGCGGCCTGCTCAACCGGATCCTGGCGCCGGTCATGCGCGCGGTGCGCAAGCCGTGGCAGATGTATCCGGTGGGACTGTTGTTCGGGCTCGGATTCGACACCGTCACCGAAGTGGGTTTGCTGGTGATCGCCGCAGGCGCGGCCGCCACCGGACTGCCCTGGTACGCGATTCTCGTTCTGCCCGTTCTGTTCTCGGCGGGCATGTCGCTGTTCGACACGCTGGACGGCTCGTTCATGAACTACGCCTACGGCTGGGCCTTCGCCGGACCGATCCGCAAGATCTACTACAACATCGTGGTCACCGGTCTCTCGGTCGCGGTGGCGCTGCTGATCGGTGTCCAGGAGCTCATCTCCATCCTCACCGAGAAACTCGATGTCACCAGCGGGGTGCTCGCCTGGATCGGCGGCCTCGACCTCGCCACGATGGGCTTCATCATCGTCGGCCTCTTCGCGCTCACCTGGGCCGGCGCCCTCGCGATCTGGCATTACGGCGACATCGAAAGCCGCTGGAGCGTAACGCTATCGGAGGAATCGACGTGATGGACGGTGTGGAGATGTTCGCGCGCTACGCGTACGCGCCCAACCACCTCGGCTACTGCGGGCCCGAGCACACCGCGGCCCTGCGTGAACGCGATGGCGAGCGTGTGCGGGTCCTGGCGCGGGGCTTCTCCGGCGCATGGCCCTACCTGCGGGTCATGTCGCGCATGACCGGCATCACCGACCCACTCGATGAGCGACTGGTCGCGTCCTATTGGCTGGGGGGAGGCATCGGCGCCGAGCTCGACGGCCCCGAATTCCTCGCTGAGTTGCTGCGACTCATCGCCCCGATCGCGGGTGTGTACTGGTCCCATCTGGGGTCCGACCTCGCTGCGGAGGCCGCCGCGAACCACAGCTTCCACGTCTTCGGTGTCTACCCGTGGACCAGGATGCTGGCCGCCCCCGGCGACCAGCCCTTGGAAATCCTCGACAACTGCCGAATCACCGCCGCGACGGTACTGGATCGCCACCGCAATGACCTCACCGTCGGGACCCACCGGTTGCGCTGGGACGGCGCACACTTGTCACTGTCGGAGACGATACGGCGAACCATCCCGGTGTGGACCGACGGCTACGCCGCGCTCCCGGATGCGGCGCCGGGGGACGATATCGCGCTGCACTGGGGACAGCCGTGCGGGCAGTTGACGGCCGAGCAAGTCGACGACCTCACTAACAGCACGCAACGGCAACTGCGCGTGACGAATCAGCGTTTGGCGGCTGTCCCCCACTGATGTTCGTAGCGTGGCCGCGAACGGGCGCGTATGCGAGCTCTCAGATCAGGCTCTTGTTTTTGCGGATGCGCCAACGCAGGTCTCGCATCAGCGCGTGAGTGGGGGCGAAGCGCAGGAAGCGGGGGATGAAGCGGTTGACGAAGCCGACGAACAGGAAGAGGTGTTCGAAGCGGCGTTGATCGGAGTCGGTCCATTCGACCTGGAGTTGTTGTTTGAAGTACGGAGCCAGGAAGCCGATCGTCAAGAACTTCAACAGGTTTCGGAATGGCAGCCGCAGATACCAGTGGATCATGCGCAGATTGAGCAGATCATCGAGGTAGGCGCGGACCTTGTCGTCGAGGACGGCGTGGCTGCTCGCCTCGTTCCAGTAGAGATCGAAGTCTTTGCGGGTGGCCGGCCACATATCCTTGGTGACCTGCACACCGGTGGCCAGGGTAGAAGCGGTCTGATAGAACTGCTCGGCCTGCTCATCGTTCATCTTGCCGTGCAACAGCTGATAGGTGTCTTCGAAGCCGATGAAAAGGCAAGCGGCGACCCACTTTTGGAGGTCACGGTTGAAGGCGTTGTATTTCACCGGGCTGTCGGGACTCGAGCGCACCTGACGGTGGGCGACGTTGATCGCCTCGCGGTAGGCATCGATCTCGTCCTGGGTGCCCAGGATCGCCACCGCCAGGTACTGCGTGGTGGTCCTGGCCCGCTTCCACGGATGCACCATTAGCGCGCCGGACTCGACTCGGCTCTCCGAGACGCCATAGCCGACACCGGGTCGGGCCATCTGCATCACCACATTGGCCGCGGCACCGGCGAAATTCCAGAAGTCCAGTGCGTCAGCGAGTTTCAACGGCCGCCTGGTTTGCGAGCGATGGATGGCCGGAATGTGGATTCGGGTTTCCTCGCTGGTCAGCGGCACCGGCGTCGGCAGCGGTTGAGCGGTGGCGGTCATCGGATTCCTTCCGTTGTCGGGTTCCGTAGACGTCGAGCGAGATGGGCGAGCCCCAGCCATGCCGACTACGCGGAACGATCACGGCCACGCTCTGATGAATAGAGCGTAACTTGCCGAGGCGGCGAGAACCGATCAATAGTGAAAATTACAAGTCAGAAGATACTTATGCTGGGCACACCATCATGCACCGATGAGATCAGCTATGAATAGTGGGTAACATCAGGAACTCGACATCGCCTAACCTCGATCGCGCATCGGGCAGCCACCATCACATGGAAGGCAGTCGATTCGCTCCTGCCTGGAGAATCCCCTGGCCGACATAGGAGCGCGGGTTATCGACATGCTCCGAATGTGGTCACGACGAGATCGTCCGATCCCCCACAGCATGAGAACCACACGAGCACAACCGATATCGACTATCGAAGGCCGCTCAGTGGAGCAGAAGGTCCTTATAGGCTTCGAGGATGCCGCGGATGGATGGCGTCACGAGCAGCTCTCCGTCCAGGGATGCCCATACGTAATCGGCGTGGGCGGACAGGACAATCGGGCTGGTGTCCGCCACTTCTACGGCGAAATGCAAGCGCCGCACCGGCTTTCCGGCCGGAGACAGGTAGTCGAAATCACCGACGTGGTGGCCGATGCCGGTGACGGTCAGGCCGGTCTCTTCGCGGACTCCGCGAATCAGTGCGGCGGAGACCGATTCGCCCGGTTCCACGGTGGCGCCCGGAAGCTTGCGGGTGAGCGGGAGCGGCCCTGTGCTGTGGGCCTCCAATAGCAGCACTTCCCCACCCCGGTCGATGATCGCGCCGACTCGTAGGCCGACACCATCACGTTCGCCGCGCGGAAGCGCCTCATCGAACATCGACACCGACATCGGCGGACTCACCAGCCTTCGGTCATGCGGACGCGCCGCATTCGGGTGAAAGCAATCATCCCAATATTAACGTGCAGGCCTGCCGCACGACAGCAGGCACCAGAGGTGCGTTCGCGCAATTGATTTCGCCCGGTTGCCCGCCGAGGAAGCGAACCGCCGCCGCCCCGGTTTTTAACTAGCGGGTTTCAAGTATTGAACGCATTGGTTTCGATGCCTAACCTGACGGTCATTCGGGGGATTCGCACTACCGCAGTTCGGAGCTTCAGCCGATGACGAGGTGCCCCGCTTCGCCTCGAACGCCGAGCAACTGGCACGGACAGCCTGTGGGGCGGCGAAGACTGGCTGCCGCTTGTCGGTAGCTCGAGATTGTCTGCTTATGTATCGTCATGTCTGCACTTACCGTCGGGTGACGAACGTTTCGATACGAACGGCCGCGCAGCGGATAGTGCCGGGAGGTTCGCAAGTCGTTTGGGTCCACGAATTGTTGTCGCGCAACGGTAGCTCGGATGAACGACGGAGAGGGGCGTAGGTGGCAACAGCTGCGCAATTGCGAGCAGTGCTGGCGGTATTGCAGGCCGATGTGGAGCACACCGCTTCCGGCTGGTCGGCCGAGCTGCCCGTCGAACGCGCCGAACTAGCGGGTCGGCTACACGGATTGCTCAGTAGTGAGCTGCGGGACTTGGTGATCCAGGCACCACTCGGGCAGTGCACGGGCCCCTGGTCGATGGCCGCGACCGCGGAGCAAGACGCCGTAGGCGATGTATCGGCGCAGGCACAGTTCGACGCGCGGTGGCTGCGTCACAACATCGCCACACTCGCCTCCCGAAATGCCCCCACCCCCGTGCCCGCGCTACTGGCTGCCGCGGTTCAGGCCGTGGATGCCGCGACGACTTTGCTCGCGCTGGCCCGCGATCCCCGCGGCGAGGGCAGTCAGGCCGCGTGGCAGGCGGTAATCGATGATCTCGCGATCGCATTCCATCTGGTCAACGACGAACATGAGGCCGTCACGCAACCGATCCGCTGACGGCGGCATCTGAAAAGCACCGGTTCCGGGCGCATGATCGACCGACCGGAACCGGTGACGATGTCAGTCGTCTTCGGGGATGTCGGTATAACGCTGCAGGTACAGTTGCTCACCCAGCTTCTCGAGCAGGTCGAGTTCGGTCTCCAGGTAGTCGACGTGCGATTCCTCGTCCTCGAGAATGGACTCGAAGATGCGCGCGGAGGTGACATCACCGCGCGAGCGCATCAGCTCGATACCGCCGCGCAGCCGATCCACCGCCTCCATCTCGATCTTCAGATCGGCCCGCAACTGTTCGGGGACGGTCTGGCCGATGCGCAGCGGGTTGAGCTTCTGATAGTTGGGCAGTCCCTCCAGGAACAGGATGCGATCGGTGAGCACCTCCGCATGCTTCATCTCATCGATGGACTCGTGGCGTGTGTGCTTGGCAAGTTTGGTGAAACCCCAGTTCTCCTGCATCTTGGCGTGCAGGAAGTACTGATTGATGGCCGTTAGTTCGGCTGTCAGCTGCTCATTGAGCACCGAGATGATTTCCTTATCGCCTTCCATGAATGTGATCGTGTCACAGCTCACAATCGGTGAAACGGTAAGGACGGCCTATCGTGTCGGGCTACGCTGCGGGCGCCTCGACGGCGTGGGCAGGGGCCTCGCAGGCCCGGCCGACCAGCTCGGAAAGACGGCGGGTACAGCTGCCGCAGCCGGGCTTCCAGCCGCACGCCTTTTTGACCTGCGCGGTCGAGCTGGCGCCTGCGGCGACACAGCTGTGCACGTCCGATTCGGAGACGGCGTTGCAGATACAGACGTACACGGATGCCTCATTGTGCGAGCGGGACACTTCACGAGGTTAGCCTCATCTAACGAGGTAAGCCTCCCCTAATGTATAGCACCTCCATGCCGATCCCTGTCAATAGCCTCTCGCCACTATTCGAGGCCATCCATCGAGTGCACGTTGGCGGCGGCAGCGGGGTGACCGAAGGCAACGGCATACCGGCCGCACCTGGTGAGCACCGATCTCACCAAACTCCTCAGATCACACGAGGTGCCGACCCTCTGAGCGGAAATGAAACGGCCGGTCCTTGCCACATTGCGGCAGGAACCGGCCTTGGACGTCCGTGGATTACATGCCCATCATGGAACGCAGGAAGTTCACGGCCATCCAGAACATATCCATCATCATCAGGGTCTCACCTTCTTCGCCAATAGCCCTCGTAATCCGCCATACCCAGCGACATGACTGTTACGCAACGACTCCAGCGACCGGGCCGACCGCCGCGTGGGTTTCCCTACGCACCCGTCACGTATGGACCGGCACAGCCGACAGCCGGGTCCGAGCCATCTCGTACTCATCGACGAGGCGTTCGATGACGGCGGCGGCCGGGCGTACCGAGTCGACACTGCCGATCCCCTGGCCGGCGCCCCAGACATCACGCCAGGCCTTCGCATCCTTCGCGCTGCCACCGGCGAAATTCATTGCCGCGGAGTCGGATCCGGGCAGCGCATCGGGGTCGAGTCCGGCGGCGATGATGCTGCCGCGCAGGTAGTTGCCGTGCACACCGGTGAAGAGATTGCTGTAGACGATGTCCGAGGCGGTCGAATCGACGATCATCTGTTTGTAGTCGGGTGCCGCGTTCGCCTCGTCGGTGGCGATGAACATCGACCCGATATAGGCGAAGTCCGCGCCCGCGGCCTGTGCGGCCAATACCGAGTTACCGTGGGCGATCGATCCGGACAGCACCAGCGGTCCGTCGAACCAGCTCCGGATCTCATGGATCAAGGCGAACGGCGACTGGGTTCCCGCGTGGCCGCCCGCACCCGCCGCCACGGCGATGAGTCCATCGGCGCCCTTGTCGACGGCCTTGCGGGCGAAGACATTGTTGATCACGTCGTGCAGCACGATGCCGCCGTAGGCGTGGATGCGTTCGTTGACCTCCGGCCGCGCACCGAGCGAGGTGATCACGATGGGGACGCGGAATTCCTCGACCACCGCGAGATCGTGGTCGAGCCGGTCGTTGGTCTTGTGCACGATCAGGTTCACGGCGTACGGCGCGCTCGGCGTCTGCGGATGTTCGGCGTCGAATTCGGCCAGCGCCTCGGTGATCCGGGTGAGCCAGTGCCGCAGTTCGGATTCCGGGCGCGCATTGAGGGAGGGGAAAGACCCGACAATGCCCGAGGTCGACTGGGCGATGACCAATTCCGGATTCGACACGATGAACATCGGGGACGCGATAACGGGCAGACGCAGTCGGTCGCGCAGGACGGGCGGCACGCTCATGGAATCTCCTCGAACACGGCCGGTAGTTGGGAATGCACTGCTCGGGGTGGCCGCGACGGAAATCAGGATACTTTATTGCGCACGAGAACCACGCATGTCGTGCCGAATCCCCGGGTATGCACAGGTTCGGACGCAGCGGCCGCAGCCTGTGCGGCCGTGTAGCGCGGGGCAAGGCTCACAGCAGTGAATATCCGCCGTCGACCGTGATCGTGGTGCCCGTGATGTAGGCCGAGGATTCGGCGGCCAGGAACAGATAGATGCCGGGCAGGTCGGCGGGAGTTCCCCAACGCCCGAGGGCGGTGTGGCCGACGATATCGTTCTCCCGCTCGGCATCGCGGTGCCAGTGCGCTCCCATCCCGGTGTCGAACCAGCCGAGCGCCACCGCATTGACGGTGATCGCACGTGGTCCGAGTTCCTGCGCCAAAGCCTGGACAAGCGCGTGGGCGCCACTCTTGGAGGCCGCGTATGCGGAAAGTCCGGCACGCGGCCGCTGACCGATGACCGAACCCGTGACGATGATCCGACCGCCCTCCCCCATCACCGCCGCTGCCGCACGCGCGCCGAGGAAGGTTCCGGTCAGGTTCACGTCGATGATGTCTCGCCAGACGGCGGGCTTGGTCTGCGTCACCGTCGAAACCTCCGGTGACACACCGGCATTGCAGATCCACGCGTCGACGCCGCCGAAGCGCTCGACCATGCGTTCGGCGACGGTGTCGTTGAACTCGTCGTCACGCACATCACCCGCGCACACCAAAGGCTCACCCCGCAGGGAGTCGGCCACCGCGCGCAGCGCGTTTTCCGATCGCGCGACCAATCCCAGCTGCGCCCCCGCGGCATCGAAGGCGGTCGCGAGCACCCGCCCCAAGCCGCGTCCGGCGCCGGTAATGACTACGCGTCGACCCGATACGTCGGCATGCCCCATACCCATTGCATCTCACCGTCCATCCACCGATAAATTCTTCGACCGGTCGGTACACTCAACCGTGAACGTAGCACATAAACCGGAGGCATCGAATAGTGAGCAGCAATCCAACGCCCGCCAAGGTCGGGCTCGAGCCGCATCCCGCCGACGAGCGGCTGGCCATCCTGCGCATCGAGCGCCATCCGGTGAACGCGCTCGACCAGGAGATGTGGGATCTACTCGAAACCGTTGCGGCGGAACTGCACAGCAGCACGACCTATCGAGCGGTCGTCATCACCGGCGGCGAACACTTCGCGGCCGGCGCCGACGTGAAGGAGATGCTCGGCCTGTCCCCCGAGGCGTTCGGACAGCGAAACCGGGTACTGCAAAAGGCATTTCACGCCCTGGCCACGGCCCCGCAGATCACGATCGCGGCGATCAACGGCTACGCACTCGGCGGCGGCTGCGAGTTGGCACTGGCCGCCGACTTCCGCATCGGCGGTCGCGGCGCCATCCTCGGCTTGCCCGAGATCACGCTCGGGATAATGCCCGGCTCCGGTGGGACGCAACGTCTTTCGCGGATTGTCGGACTCGCCGAAGCGAAGGATCTGATCCTCACCGGACGCCTCGTGCGCGCGGAGGCAGCCTTGCACATCGGCCTCATCGATCAACTACTCGACGACGCCGATGTGTTCGACGCCGCCGTAGAGCGAGGCCTCTCCTACGCCCGCGGCCCGCTCGCACTCCGGTACGCGAAGCAGGCGATCGAGGACGGGTTCGACATGTCGATCGAGGACGGGCTGGCGTTGGAAGCCGACCTGATCACCCGATGCTTCGCCAGCGAGGACGGACAGCGCGGTCTGCGCAGCTTCGTCGAGGACGGCCCGCGAAAAGCAACCTTCCTGGGTCGCTGACTTTCATTGTATGTACTGACCGATTGGTCTAAAATACGATGACCGTGGCCACGGATCGACAATGGAGTACGACAGGAGTCGCGAATGAGTGAGTTGAGTTTCGAGGGCCGCGTCGCGGTGGTTACCGGCGCGGGTCGCGGCATCGGGCGAGCCCACGCTCGGCTCCTGGCCGAACGCGGAGCAAGTGTCGTCCTAAACGACCTCGGTGGATCGATCGAGGGCGACGGCGCCGACACCACACCGGCCCAGGCGGTCGTCGACGGCATCATCGCCGCAGGTGGTTCGGCCGTGGCCGACGGCAACGACGTCTCGACACCGGCCGGGGCCCAGGCGATCATCGACGCCGCGGTGGACCGGTTCGGCCGCATCGACATTCTGATCAACAATGCGGGCATCGTCAGGTACGCGGGCCTGCCCGATGTCGAACTGGACAATGTCGAGCGACACCTCGCCGTACATCTGCTCGGCTCGTTCAACACCATGAAGGCCGCCTGGCCGCATTTCCTGAACCAGAGCTATGGCCGGGTCGTACTGACCACGTCGAGCGGCGTCTTCGGCATGGACGTCAACCTGCCGTACGCGACAGCGAAGGCGGGCCTCATCGGGTTGGCGCGCAGTGCGAAACTCGCGGGCGAACCGCACGGGATCAAGGTGAATCTGCTTGCGCCCGCGGCCTATACCCGCATGGCCGGTGGCGACCCCGATACCGACGAGAATGCCGCGGCTGCCGCAGCGGCCATGCCGTCGGAGTCGGTGGCTCCGATGGCCGCCTTCCTGGCGCACGAAAGCTGCCCGGTCACCGGTGAGATCTACACCGCGGGAGCGGGCCGATTCGCGCGGCTGTTCCTGGCCTCCACCGAAGGCTATCTGGCCCAGGGCCCGGCCACGATCGAGGAAGTCTCCGCACACTGGGCGGCAATCAATGATGAGACCGGCTATTACGTGCCGACAGATCTGATGAATTGGTCCGCCACATTCCTGAAGCATCAGTTCGCTCAGATGACACAGAGCTAGGCAGCAGCCCGTCGCTTGCCGCACCCGATGGGAGAGGTACGGCGAGCGACGGGATTGCTAGTGATCGAGCCCCTTCGCGAGCAGCACACCGAGCACGGAACGCCCGTGCGCCAGTTCGGCTTCGGTCGCCGACTCGTCGACCCGCTCGACCAGGATTCCGTTCAAGAAGATCTCGCAATAGAAGCGAGCGAGCTCGTCTACTTTCAGATCCGCGCGCCGACCCACCCACTGGTATGTGTAGTTGTGCAGGTTCAGGTACGCGAGCGTGGTGAGCTCCAGATCCCGCACCCGCAACTTGCCTTGTCGATGCCCGTCGGCGAGCACATCGCGAATCTGCGATTCGAAACGCTGGCGCTTGGCCCGGAAGCGAGTGCGGTATTCACCCTGCAGTTGGTGGTGCTCATGCAGAAAGACCCACACATGATCTTGTCGATGCACGATCTGCCGAAGTAGCGATTCCGACAGCAATCGCAGGCGCGTCTGGAAGCCGATATCGAGCCGGACGATCGCCGACGCTTCGGTGAGCAGCGGATCCATTACGCGGTCGTGGATCTCGGCCAGCAACTCTTCCTTGGCACCGATGTAGTAGTACAGCGCACCGCGGGCCAGTCCGGCGGCAGCGCCGATATCGGCGACCCCGGTGCTCGCATAGCCGTTCTTCGAGAAGAGCTCGACGGCGACATCCACCACTTGCTCCCGCTTGCGGTGGTAGCGGGCGGTTTTCGCACGTTCGGTACGCGTTGTAGGCATCGCGACGCTCCCTTCCATCGAACAAAACAGTTCGGTGCAGGTCAGGCTTTACACCTCACCTGCACCGAACCGAACCCTGGATGCCGGCGGCCCGCGTCAGACGGTCGCGACGGGGGTCAGCGGGCTGCCCATCGTCCCGGGCAGGCGCAGTGGCGGCGCGGTCAGCAGGAAGCGGCTGCGCTGGTGTTCCCGCAGCCAAGTCGCCAATTCCTCGGTGTACCAGAGCTCACCCAGCGGGATGCCGAGTTTGAACAGGCACAGGTTATGGATCGGCAGCAGTGTGTGCGGGGTCTCGCTATCCGGTGCCCAGCCCTCGACCGCGTAGTTGTCCGAGACGAGCGCCGAGATCTGCGATTCGGCGATCCACTCCAGCAGCGACTCATCCGTCGCGTCGAGGTAGGGATACATGGCCTGGATCTCCGGCCCCGGATTCTTCTCCCAGGCGAGAACCTGAGTGGCGAACCCGGTGTGCAGCAGGAGCATGTCACCCGGTTCCACCACGACATCGTCCTTCGCCATGATGTCTTTGAGCATTTTCAAATCGACCGGCTGCCAGTCGCTTCCGAGGTGCGACACATCGATCAGGACACCGCGACCCTGCATGCCGTGCGCGGCCATGTGCTCGCAGCCGAGATGCTTGGCGAAGGAGACGCTCCCGCTGCCGTCACCCTTGGCGTCCTCCTGTGGACCGACGATATCGGTGCCGGGGCGAAAACCGTTGTAATACACCGGTTCCGCGACACCGTCGCCATCCGCGTCGAACAACGCGCCCTGATGCGCCAGCGAGTCCCACTGCGTGGAGTACTGCAGCCAGAGCGTCACGACGTCGTCGCTCCACAGATCGATGAAGCTGGGGGCGATCTTGTCGCGCGCGACGACGTTGTAGAAGGTGTCCTGGTTGTGCGCCAGATCCTCGGTGGGCCGCAGGATCGGCGGATACCGGCGCTGGTTCAGCGCGGTACCGCCCGGATAGTCCAGCGGCAGGCTCAGGCTGAAGGTGATGCCGTGTTCGACCTCGCGCACCCCTTGCAGAACCTTCTCCGGGGTGAGCAGGTTGACCCGCCCCAACTCATCGTCGTCGCCGAAATCGCCCCAGTTCGAGCCGGGCGGGCGCTGCTTCCACCGTTTGGTCACGGGTTGCTCCTATCTCTCTTACATCACGTAGGTGGTCTTGCGGTGCTGGAACCGCCATGCGCTGTCATCGCGACGCAGGGTGTCCTCGTAGCGGCCCGCGATCAGCACGGCCCAACCCGATTCGCCGCGCTGCAGGAAGACCAGGTCGCTGTTGGCGGTCGCCTCATCCTCGGACCAGGAGGTGATGACGGTGTTGGCCACCAGGTGCCGCTGCGGTTGGGTCGGCAGCAATCCGGCATAGACCTGACGGATGGCTTCATGGCCCTCGAAGGTGCCGACGCCCATGATCTCGCTGACGCCATCGGGGCTGAACAGCGCGACGATATCGTCGGTACGTCCGTCGTCGAGCGCATGCGCGTACGCGGCGATGGCGGTGTGGACCCCGTGCGCGACCTGCG
The DNA here is from genome assembly GCF_044458905.1 of Nocardia sp. NPDC050408. NCBI lineage: Bacteria > Bacillati > Actinomycetota > Actinomycetes > Mycobacteriales > Nocardiaceae > Nocardia > Nocardia sp. NPDC050408. The sequence goes on from NZ_JBITIL010000002.1 coordinate 812,164, forward strand.
CCTGGGTGGACTCACTCATTGATTCTCCAAAGATGTTCTGGTTCCGGCGGATTCGGCGTCGCTAGGTCAGGTACGTCGTCTTGCGGTGCTGGAACACCCAGGCTCCGTCACTGTGCCGCAGCGTGTCCTCGTATCGACCGACGACCTGCACCGCCCACCCCGTCTCGCCGCGCTGGAAGAAGGCCACATCGCTGACGGCCGTCGCCTCCTGCGCGCTCACCGCGGTGATCAAGGTGTTGGCCACGAGGTGACGCTGTGGTGCCGTCGGCGCCCAGCCTTCGAATGCCGCCCGCAATGCGTCGTGACCGCTGATCGGGTCCATGCCCGGAATCTCGAGCACCCCGTCAGGTGCGTACAGAGCCACGATTTCATCGGCCTGCCCCGCGTCCTGTGCCTGGGTGTGGGCGCCGATCGCCGCACGGACACCGGCCGCGATCCGGGCTTCGTTGGATTCGCTCATTTTCTCTCCATCGTTGAACGAAAATTGCCTGCTCGAGCGCTATTAAGCGGCCGCTTCCTCAACCTTGGACAAGATGAATGCCGAGTACTCGTTCGCGGCGAGTTCGGCGATCAGCCGCTGCAGGTTGGGCCGCCCGGTCGGATTCAGCAGCTGCTTGACCGCCTTGCCGGGAATGTTCGACCCGAAGAAATAGCTGCTCTCCAAGAACAGCGACCCGCTGCCGTTGACCGTTTCGGTCCACTCCGCCTCCGCGGCGGGGTCCGCCTCGATGACTTCGTAACCGTTGTCGCGCGCGTGCACCAGCGCACCGATGACGCAGTCCACTTGGTCACCGGCGTAGCGCGGATTGTTGCCGAGTGCGCCGTGCGGTCCGCCGGGGAAGAAGAAGTTCGGGAAACCCGCCGTCGCGATGCCCAGGTAGGTATTGGGCCCTTGCGCCCAATAGTCCTCGAGCGCAAGGCCATCGCGGCCGCGGACGCCGAGCCGATTGAGTGCACCGGTACCGAAGTCGTAGCCGGTCGCCCAGATGATGATGTCGAACTCGCGAAGGCCTTCGGCCGTCTCGATTCCGGCCTCGGTGATACGGATGATCGGGGTCTCTTTGAGCGCGACGAGCGAAACGTTCGGCTTGTTGTATGCCTCGAAGTAGCCGGTCACGAAGGGGGGACGCCGACCGGCGTAGATGTGGTCCTTCGGGATGAGTTTCTCGGCCGTCTCGGGATCGGTGACGATGCCGCGAATCTTGTCCGCGATGAATTCGCAGAATTCCTTGTTCACTTCGGGGTTGGTCGTGAAGTCGATGTAGTTTTCGGTCAACTTCGTGAAACCCGGGCTGTTCCACATCTTTTCGAAGAAGGCCTGTCGCTGTTCGGCCGTATCGTCGGCAGAAAAGCGGCTGGGCAAGTCATGCAGGAATCCGCTCGGCGAGGTGTTCAGGGTCTCGCGGATGCGTTCGAAGTCGGCCTTGATCTCGGCCCGTTCCTGCGGGGTGAGCGGCGCGTTGTTCAGTGGCGTGCACCAGTCCGGAGTCCGCTGGTACACCGTCAACGCTGCGACCTGGTCGGCGATGGCCGGAACGATCTGCACGCCGCTGGATCCGGTGCCTATGATGGCGACGCGCTTGCCGGTGAAATCGACCGGGGTCGTCGGCCAGCGGCCGGTGTGATGCTGTTGGCCGCCGAAGCTCTCGCGTCCGGGCACCTCCGGGATGAACGGCACCGAGAGCACACCGGTCGCGGCGACGAGGAAGCGCGCGCGATGCTCGGTGCCGTCATCGGTGCGCACCGTCCAGATCCCGGCCGACTCGTCGAATTCCGCGGCGGTCACCCGGACGCCGAACCGGATGTGCCGGCGCAGATCGAATCGGTCGACCACGAAGTTGAAGTAGCGTTCGTTCTCCGGCTGGCCGGTGAACCGCTCCGACCACTCCCACTCTTCCCACAGTTCCTTGGAGAACAGGTAGCCGTAGGTGTAGCTTTCGGAGTCGAAACGCGCTTCGGGATAGCGGTTCCAGTACCAGGTCCCGCCGACGCCGTCGCCCGCCTCGAGCAGTTCGACTGTGAAGCCCTCCTCGCGGGCCCGGTACAGCTGATAGATGCCCGTCACGCCCGCGCCGATCACCAGGACGTCGACCGCGTCAGCTGTCGCACCAGCGGCGTTCGCCGATCCACTCATACGTTCTCCAATTCTCGAATGGGTCGCCTGCTGTACGACGCCAAAGATGTTTCGACCGGTCGGTCTATGACGTTGGTCACGAGACTAGAGCCGAATCCGGTCGGAATCAACAGCCCCTCCAGCATTGATTGTACCGACCGATTGTTCTAAGATTGCCGACTACCAGTAGCACCACGGAATGCGATGGGAGTCGCTGATGACAACCAAGGACACCGACTTGCGCACCGAAGGTCTCGCGGTGATGCGCGCGGCCCTCCCCGGCGTCTTTCCCGAGGGCGATATCGACCTGCGTGACGGCCAGATCGGCGAGGACCTCGTCGAGATCGGTCTGGTCAGCGTCTGGGCCCAGCTGTGGGGCCGGGAGGGGCTCACGCCACGCGATCGCAGCCTGGTCACCCTCGGCATCCTGATCGCACTCGGAGCCGAGAACGAGTTCGGCCACCACGTCCGAATCGGCTTGACCAACGGACTTACCAAGGACGAGATCGCCGAGGTCATCTACCACTCCAGCGGCTATGCCGGATTCCCGCGCGCGACCGCGGCACGTACCGCCGCCAGGGCCGCGCTGGGTGAATAGCCCAGCCCGGCAACCGATTTCGACGCAAAGGAACGAAAATGTCACTTGCAGGCAAGATCGCCGTCGTCACCGGCGGCGGTAGCGGGATCGGCAAGTCCATCGCGACCGTACTCGCGGCCAAAGGCGCCGCGGTCGCGATCTGGGATCTGAACCTCGAAAACGCCGAGAAGACCGCCGCCGCGATCCGCGAGGCGGGCGGTACAGTCATCGCGGTGGCGGGCGACGCGGCGAATGCCGACGCCATCGCCGAGTCGGCAGCCCGCACCCACGCCGAGCTCGGACCCGTCACCGTGCTGGTCAACAATGCCGGAATCACCACATACGAGCCCTTCACGAGCTTGGCCGAGGAATCCTGGGATCGGATGATCGGGATCAATCTCAAGGGTCCCTTCCTGGTCACGCAGGCACTGATCCCCGACATGCTCACGGCCGGGTGGGGCCGGATCATCAATATCTCCTCATCGTCCGCGCAGACCGGAGCCCCGGGCATGGCCCACTACGCGGCATCCAAGGGTGGCGTGATCGGCTTGACGAAGGCGTTGGCGGTCGAGTTCATCGAACAGGGAATCACGGTCAACCACGTTCCGCCCGGATTCATCGATACCCCGCTGACCCGCCAGACCATCGATGTGGAAGCGGCGGCGGCGCATATGCCGATGAAGCGGGCCGGGCAGCCGGAGGACATCGGCCACGCGGTCGCCTACCTGGCCTCCGACGAAGCCGGTTATGTCACGGGACAGACGCTCAGCGTGAACGGCGGACGCTACCTGTTCTGACAGCTCGATCCGCCGATGAAGCCGGGTTCGCGGCTGGGTGGATTCGACTCTGGGTGGGAGTGCTCGACATTCCCACTCCCCGGCAACGGCACCGTGGTAGTCCCCAAGGATCTGGAGGCGAATCCGGCCGACGCGGGTGCACTGACAACGCGACGTGCCCGGAGCGGCCCGCGCTCCGGGCACGCTAGCGCGGGTCAAACGCCCTCGGGAACCTCCGCGAGCTTCTTGGAGTTGTCGAAGCCGACGATATCGGCGAGGGTGCCGCCCAGGATGGCCGCACGATCCTCGTCGGGGACCTGTCCGGTACCCGTCCGCCACGACCGGTCCATCACGCCCAGGTACGAGACGAGCCAGCCCGCGCTGTACTCGACCAGGTTGAAGTGCAGATTCGGAAAGCGTTCACATACGCCGCCGCCGACTATGTCGGCGATGATGCCCTGCGGGATCGCCGAGGCGGTATTGCCGCCACCCATAGTCGGCCCGCCACCATGTCATCGGTGAGCTGCCCCTTGCCCATATTGACGGCCATCATCAGCCCCTTGACGGTGACCGCCGTCTCCGAAGTTTCCTCCTTGACCGAAACCCCGCCGGTGGCGACGTGGAAGAACACCGGCATTCCGTTGGCCTGCGCGGCCGCCCAGATCGGGTCGTAATGCCGCGACCAGTACGGCACCGGCGGACGCTCCGGCAGCAGGATGGCCCCGAGTCCGGCGCGGGCACAGCGTTCGATCTCGGCGACCGCGTCCGGAACATCGGTGACAGGGATGGCGGCGGTCGGGCGCATCCGGTCCTTGTATCGGAGATACTTGTACCGGTCGGTCCAGTCTTTAAAATGAGGATACTGTTCGCTACCAGGCGACGGGCAGTTCGTAGATGCCGTAGGCAAGCGAATCACCCTTGAACCGCAGCTGGTCGAAGTCGACTCCCAGCCGCAGCGTCGGGATGCGGCGGTAGAGGGTGCCGAATACGACCTCGAGTTCGATGCGTGCGAGCTGCTGGCCGATGCACTGGTGCGGACCCCAGCCGAACGCATGATGATGGCGCGCCTCGCGCTGGAGATCGAGCTTCTCGGGCTCAGGGAAGGCCACCGGGTCGAAGTTGGCCGCGGGCAAGGAGCTGATGATGCCCTCCCCCGCTCGGATCGTGTGACCTTCGACCTCGATGTCCTCGGTGGCGATGCGCCGCTGCAACAGATGCGGGATGGTCAGGTAGCGCAGCAGTTCCTCGACCGCGCCCGCGATGACCTTCCGATCCTCGGTTTCGCGCAGCAGCGCCAGCTGGTCCGGATTCTGCAGCAGTAGCGCGGTCGCGAGCGTGATCATATTCGCGCTGGTCTCGTGACCCGCGATGAGCATGATCATGCTCATGATGGTGGCGCCTGGCATATCCAGCTCGCCCGCCTTGACCCGCGCCGCGAGGTCCGAGACCACGTCCTCTTCGGGGTTTTCCATCTTGGCCACGATCAGCTTGCCCAGGTAGGCGCCGAGCGCCGCATTCGAGGCGTTGTTCTCTTCCGGGGTCAACTCCCGACCATTGGTGATCTTGGCGTGTTCCTCGAAGAAGTCGTGATCCTCGTACGGGACGCCGAGGAGCTCGCAGATCATCAGCGACGGCAGCGGCAGCGAGAGCGCCTCCACCAGATCGGCCGGATTGGGCCCCGCCAACATCTTGTCGATGAGTTCGTCGGTGACCCGCTGGATCGCCGGGCGAACCTTCTCCATCCGCCCGCGCGTGAACGAGTTCGTCAGCATCCGGCGCAACCGCGCGTGCTCGGCGCCGTCGGTGTCGAACAGCGTCTTCGGCCGGTCGTGGATCGTCTCGGCGATGGCCGGGGTCATATATGGGAATCCGGGCAGATGGTCGTTGGCGCTGACCCGCGGGTCGGCCATGACCTGTCGCTGCGCGGCGTGCGAGGCGATCAGCCACGGGGTCCGGCCGTCCCAGGTACGCACCCGCGAGAGCGGCAGACCCGCGGTGTGCAATTCACGCAATTCCGGCGGAGGCAGGAAGGGGCACTTGGCATCTCGCGGCGTCGGGTATTCGGGGATATCCACGGTCTCGGTCATGATCGGCTCTCCTTGGGTCGACATTTCATTCCTCGATCGAGATCGCCATCGCGGGACAGATAGCCGCCGCCTGACGGACGTCCTCGGCCTGTTGGGCCGATGGATGTTCGTTCAGCAGCACCACGATGCCGTCCTCGTCGCGCTGGTCGAAGACCTCGGCAGCGGCGGCAACGCATTGTCCGGCCGCGACGCACTTGTCTTCGTCGATGACAACCTTCATGGGGTCTCTCCTGGTCTTTCGGTGAATTGAGCTGGGGCTGAAGGCAATCAGGGCCGAGCGCTGGCAGCGGCCGGACTGGCGAGCGCATCGACGATTTCCTGTCGGCGCAGGCGAGTCTGTTTGGGCATATTCCAGCCGAGGACACCGGTGACCACACCCGAGTCGCGGTACCGCGCGACGAACCTTCCGCCCGCCTGGTCACCGTCGACGAGGTCGACCTCGGCGCCGATGGGAAGCCTGCCGTGCACCTGGATCTTCACGTCGAATTGATCGGTCCAGAAGTAGGGCACCGGCACGTATGGCTGGTCCTCCCCCATGATCACACCTGCGACGGCCGCGGCCTGCTCGGTGGCATTGGTCCGGTTCTCCAGGCGGATCAACTCGCCGAATTGCTCGTGATGCCACCGCGCCAGATCGCCGACGGCGTAAATTCCCTCGGCGGCGCGGCAGCGAGAATCGCAGACCACACCGTTATCGAGCTGCAGTCCACTGTCTTTCAGCCAGTCGGTCGCCGGGGCCGCGCCGATCGCGACCACCACCACATCGGCGGCCAGCAACTCGCCGGTGTCGAGCCGCACGCCGGTAACCCGACCGTCCGCGCCGTCCAAGCCGACGACGCCGGTGCCGAGTCGCAGTCGCACACCGCGATCGGTGTGCAAGTCCGCCAACAGTTTCGACACCATCGGGCCGACCTGCAAAGCCATGGGGGCTGGCTGCGGACCGGTCATCGTCACGTCCAGCCCGAGTGTGCGTGCGGTGGCGGCGATTTCGGCACCGAGGACACCCTCGCCGACGACGACCAACCGCGAGCTGATCAGGAGATCCGCCCGTAGCGCCAATGCGTCGTCGAGGGTGCGCAATACGTGCACGCCGGTCAGGTCGTCCTGACCGGGCAATGTCCGCGCCCGCACACCTGTGGCGAGGACCACCGCCTCCGCCCGCAATTCGTGCCCGGCAGCAGTGCGCACGGTTCGGGTCTTCGGATCCAATCCCGTCGCCTCGGCGCCGAGTACGAATTCGGCATCCAACGCCGCCAGCATCTCCTGCTTGCGCAGCGCGGCCCGATCCGGTGCCCACGCACCGGAGAGCACCTGCTTGGACAGCGGCGGCCGATCGTAGGGCGCATGCGACTCATCGCCGAGCACCGTTATCGGACCTTGAAACCCCTTGCGCCGCAGCGATTCCACCGTCGACAGTCCGGCCGCCGACGCACCGACCACCAGCACTCGATCCGGCGCGGTCACGCGACTGCCTCGTGAACAAACCTCATCTGCGACTCCCGTTCGATTGCCTCGTGCCGGGCAACAATCGAATGTTAGACCTATCGGTCGGTACAATCAAGGAAAGTCGTCGGCCCCGCAGCAGAGATCAAGCTCGGCCATGAGCGGCCGAGCCCGACAAAGAGTAAACCTATTTCCCGGCCGCGACCTGCACCGCGGCATAAGCACCGCCATCGACGAGCAGGTCGATGCCATTGAGGAAACTCGCCTGATCGGACAGCGCGAATGCGACTACGGCGGCCACTTCACCCGCTTTGCCCATCCGCCGCAGCGGGGAGCCCTCGACGAGTTTGCCCATGATCGGATGTTCTTCGGCTTCCTGTTTGCCCTGCGGCGTCGCGATGATGCCAGGCGATACCGAACAGATGCGCGCACCGGCCGGACCGAGGCACAGCGCCTCCCGCTGGACGAACCGGTGCACGCCGCGCTTCGCCCAGCTGTACGCGATGCCCGAATTCTCGATGGATACGCCGAGCGTCTCACGCATGCGCTCCAGGAACTTATCGTCGAGCGGATCATCCAGGATCGCCAAAGCGGTGGGATCGGGCACGCTGGGATCGAGCAGCGGCGACATGGACGCGAAGCACACCAGCGCCGTGCCCGTCGAGGCGAGCGGCCTCAGCGCCTCGGCCAGTCGAGCCGTGCCGATCAGGTCGACCTCGAAGATCCGGCGCCAATCCCCCATACTCGGCGAGATGCCCGCCGCGTGCGCGACCGCACGCAGTGTGCCGAGTTCGCTTGTGCGCGCTGCGAGTCGGGCCAACCCGTCGACGTCGGTGATGTCGAGAACGAATGGTTCAGTGCTCGCGCGCCCGGCCTGGTCCAGTTCCTCGGCCGCCGCGGTCACCGTCGCCTCGTCCCGGTCGACGAGCAGCAATACATCCACCGTGTCGACCATGCGCTGCGCACACGAATTGCCCATGCCTCGGCCCGCGCCGGTCGCGATACCTACTGTCGTCATCCGATCCTCCTGTTGCGGCCGCGGGCCCGGCCCGGCAGTCCTCGAGCTGCGGAGCGCGCCGCACAGGTAATCAGCTTGAGCGAAAACCGGCGCCATTGGCGAGAAACCCGGAGAATGACGTTCTCCACTCCGAGGTGGACGTTACCTCGACGATGCCGGCGATGACGTGCCGGGGCTAGGGAGCGCGGTCCCGAATGGATGGTGTACCTGGCTACACCATGGCCGACTCATCGGGCCGCCACCCCGTGGCGGTACTCAACCGGGGTGCAGCCCGCGAAGCTGCGGTGGGCGCGACTGAAGGCGCTGGCGCTGCCGAAGCCGACCGACATGGCGACCTCCAGGATGTTTCACTCCCGGCTGCGCAAGTGCGACCATGGCCCGAATCAGCCTGGCCTGCACCAGGAAATCCCGCCAGGTCATATCGGCGGGCGCAACGGCCCCATCCTGATGAGACCAATGTCGGGATGAGCCCGTCGCTACCTAAACCTCGGTCAAATCCGAGCTCGCGCAAAGCTTCTGGTTTTCAGCCCGGCGTGTCGTGCGGAGAGTCGCTGTGCGACAGCGTCCGAGGGTGTGCGAGAGCCGCGTGAACTCAGGCGGTCCCGTCGCGCAATACGCGCTTGAGCACCTTCCCGGAAGGAGTTCTCGGCAAAGAGTCGATGCATTCGATCTCCGCGGGCACTTTATATTTCGCCAAGCGGGTGCGACAGAAATCCTTCAGCGCCTCGGCGTCGAAGTGGCTGCCGGCGCGCAGCACCACGAATGCCTTCGGCACCTCGCCCCAGCGCGGATGGGGCATGCCGACGACCGCCGCCTCGACCACATCCGGATTCTCGTACAGCACCCGTTCGACCTCCGGGGTGGCGATATTCTCCCCGCCCGAGACGATCATGTCCTTCTTGCGGTCCTCGATGTAGAGGTAGCCGTCTTCGTCGAGGCGGCCGATATCGCCGGTGTGAAACCATCCGTTGCGCAGGGCCGAGCGGGTGGCCGCCTCGTCACGCCAATAGCCGGACGTCACCTTGGGCCCGCGGATGACGATCTCGCCGAGTTGTCCGGCCGGAACAGGGGTATCGCGCTCGTCGACAATGGCGACCTCGACATCGGCCACCGGCCGCCCGACCGAGCCGACCTTCGATCGCATGTGCTCGACATCGTTGACGGTATCGCCGGAGACGGTTTCGGTGAGACCGTAGGCGTCGGCGAACCAGACATCCGCGAACGCATCGGCGATCCGGTCGAGCAGCGGGATGGGCATCTTCTCGCCACCACCGGTGATGAAGCGGATCGATGAGGTGTCTCGCTCGGCGATATCGGGCAGTTGCAGCAGTGCGTTCATCATCGACGGCGCCAGCCAGACATTGGTCGGGCGAAGCTGTTCGATCGCGTCCACTACCGCGGCGGCGTCGAAACGGCGAATCAGGCTCAATCGCCCACCAGCGTGGAAGGTGGCCAGGCCCGGCAGATCCATTCCGCCGACGTGGTAGAGCGGGCCGCAGACCAGGGTGTTGTCCGCGGCGGTCAGCGAGAACTCGAGGATGTGCGCAAGATTCTTCCAGGTCAGGTTCTGGTGGGAGATCATCACACCCTTCGGGCGCGAGGTCGTTCCCGAGGTGTACATAAGTCGTTGCAGCGCATCGGGTTCCACATCGACCACGTCCGTCGTCCGGCCGATATTCGGCGCGACCAGCGCGTCGTATTCCAGCCACGACGGATCAGGTGCCGCATCGAGCGTCACGCGGTGTCGCAGCTGCGGCAAGGACGGGGCCAATGCGTCGATGCCCGTGGTGAACTCGGACTCCGTGACGATGGCACCGGCATTCGAATGCTCGAGAATGTACTGCCATTCCGCCGGAGACAACCGATAGTTGAGCGGCATGATCGCGGCGCCGATGTGATTGGCCGCGAGCATGGTTTCCACGAATTCGATCCGGTTGTACAGCAGCACGGCGACGATGTCGCCCGGTGCGACTCCCAGCTCACGCAGCGTGAGGGCCAGCGCATGCACGCGGGTGCGCAGTTCGGCGTAGGTCAACGCCCGATCGCCTTCGGACAGTGCGATTTCGGCTGCGTATTGTTGCGCGTTCCGGTCGAATACGGCGGCGAAGTTGAACATTCACGGGCCTTCGCTGTGAAGAGGAAGCTGAAAGTTTTCTGTACCGATCAGACTAATCAACCGTGGCGCGGCAGACAACCATTCGCGACGGTTGCGCCACATCACGGCAATGAGTAGCCGCCGTCGACGACCAGGGAATGCCCGGTGACCCAACGCGATTCATCGCTGGCGAGATAGACGACCGCGCCGGTGATGTCGGCGGGCGCACCGAATCCGAGCGGATGCTTCGCCTCGATCGCATTCATCGCTTCGGCGGGCAGGCCGTCGTGCACAGCCGTCGGAAAGGTGCCGGGACATACGGCGTTGACCCGAATCCCCTCCTTGGCGTATTCGAGTGCGGCGACGCGGGTCAGGTGGATCACCCCAGCCTTCGAGGCGCAATATGGCGCGGCATAAGCCCAAGCGGTCAGCCCACTGACGGAGGCGATATTGACGATGGAGACATTCGACTTCTTGCGCAGCGCGCGGGCTACGGCACGGATGCCATGGAAAGTGCCGGTCAGGTTGACAGACATGGTGCGCTGCCAGTCCTCGGTGGACAGGTGGTGGATGCGGGCGTTCGGCGACACGATGCCCGCGGTGTTCACCAGCACATCGACGGTGCCGCTGCGCTCGACCGCGGACCGGATGAGTGCGTCGAATTCGTCACCATCGGCGACGTCCAGCCGCTCCGCTGCCACGGTAATTCCCTTGGCGCGCAATGTATCCGCTAGCGAAGCCATGCCATCGACATCGACATCGGCGAGGACGAGATCGCGAACCCCCTCCTCGGCGCAGCGCAGCGCGACCGCCGAGCCGAGCGCGCCACCTGCGCCGGTCACCACCGCGGTCTTGCCTTCGAGCCTCGAACCCATGCCGGCCTCCCATGTCGGGACTGTCAATTAATTAGAACACTCGGTATACAAAACCAAAACCGCAATTCTGTCAAGGTCTCGCGGGCCGACCGCCGGAAACGCCGAACGCCGCGTCGGACAACACACGGTTGTCGAACGCGGCGTTCGGATCGACCAGATGCTAGGCGCTACTCGCCACCGTCTGCGCCTCGACCTGCGCCTCCAGCGCCTCGAGATCACATTCGCCGTCAGCGAAGCCATTGAAGAGGGTGTGGCAGTAGGACTTCGACAGGAATTTCGCATCCCACCGCTTATCCGGATCGAGCCACTGATAGGTGCGGTTGTGCATATTGAGAAACTGCAACATGGCCAGGGTCGGATCGGCCTTGCGCAGCGATCCGTCGTCCATCGCGTCGACCAGTAGCGACCGCACGACATTCTCGACTTCCTTGCGCTTCTCGAGCATGCGGGACAGATTCTCGCCGGTCAGTTGGCGATAGTCGTGTTCGTACACCCAGATATGGTCCAGGCGCCCGAATATGACATTCAGCAATTCCTCGGACAACAACCGAAGTTTGACCAGCGGCGCAGCATCCAACTCCTGGATGCGCGCGGCGACGACCAACAACGGGTCGAGCACCCTGCCCTGGATTTCGACGAGCAGATTTTCCTTGGAGCCGATGTAGTAGTACAGCGCACCCTTGGCAAGGCCGACCGTGTCACCGATCTCGATGATCCCGGTCGCGGCATAACCCTTTTTCGCGAATAGCGCCGCGGCCGTATCGATGATTTCCTGTCGCTTGACCTCGTAGGCAGGTCCGTGTCCTGGTGGTCGAGCCATTTCATCCCTCCCTCGGTCGCGTGCGAACCGAGTATACGCAGAGTGAACGGTCGGTAGAAACTACCGTCTCGGCGTCGGTCACGGGTGGGCGTCCAAGGATTCGCGAATCGCGGCCTCGATGCGCGCCTCGTCGGGCAGCCAGATCTGCTCCAGCGTCGGGCTGTATGGCGCGGGTGTCGGACCGGCCGTCACTCGGATCACCGGCGCGTCCAGGTACCAGAATCCCTCGCGGACGGCGCGGGCGGCCAGTTCGGCGCCGACGCCGAATTCACCGACGGCCTGATGGACGACCACCAGACGATTCGTCTTGCGCAGCGAGGTCAGGACGGTATCGAAGTCCAGCGGACTGATGGTCCGCAGATCGATGACCTCGACCTCGATGCCCTCGGCGGACAGGCGATCGGCCACGGCGAGGCAGTCGTACATCATCTTCGAATACGAGACCACGGTCGCGTCGACGCCGGGTCGTCGCACGATCGCCTTGCCGAGGGGCACAATGTGATCCGCCGACGGCTCGGGCCCCTTCTTGCCGTACAGCAGGCGGTTCTCGATGAAGATCACCGGATTGGGATCCTGGATCGCGGCGCGCAACAAGCCGTAGGTATCGGCCGGAGTCGACGGCATCACCACCGTCAGCCCGGGGATGTGCGCGAGCAGACCCTCCAGACTCTGAGAATGCTGGCTGCCGGAGGATTTGCCCGCACCGAACTGGGTGCGCACCACCAGTGGCATGGTCACCGCGCCGCCGGTCATGAAGCGCAATTTGGCCGCCTGGTTCATCAATTGATCCAGGCAGACGCCGATGAAGTCGAAGTACATCAGTTCGACGACCGGGCGGTAGCCCGCCATCGCCGCACCCACCGCGGTCCCCATGATCGCGCTTTCGGAAATCGGGGTGTCACGGACGCGGCCCGGGTATTTCTCGGCCAGACCGCGCGTCAATCCGTAGACATTGCCGCCCTTTCCGACATCGATGCCCGCCAGGAAGACGGTCGGATCGTCCGCGAGCTCACGATTCAACGCATTGGTGATCGCATGCATGATTTTCAGCGATCCGTCGGTCGGTGTCGCCGGTTCCGGTATGTCGGCACGTGGTGTGGTGACGAAATCGCCGGCCGTCTCGGCGGCGGGGTACGGTGCGGCGGTGGCCTGCTCGATCGCGTGCTCGATCACTGCGTCGACCTCGCGCTCGACGACGGTCAGTTGCTCGGCCAGCCCGCGCCCGCGCATGGTGTCGCCGAGCAGTACCAGCGGATCGCGCTTCTTCCATTCGGCGAGTTCTTCGGCGTCCCGGTAGCTTTCGGGATCGCCCTCGTAGTGCCCGTGCCAGCGGTAGGTGGTGGCCTCGACGATCATCGGGCCCGCACCGGCGCGCAGCTGAGTAACGAGCTCGCGCTGTAGCGCCGCGACCTGCACGACATCATTGCCGTCCACCCCGTGGTATTCGACGCCGTAGCCCGCCGCGCGCTCGCGCAGGGTCGCCCGGTGCTGGTCGGCCGCCGCGGAGAATTCGGAGTAGCCGTTGTTCTCGCAGAAGAAGATGACAGGCAGGTCCCACACCGCGGCCAAATTGACCGATTCATGAAACACCCCCTGGGCGATGGCGCCGTCGCCGAAGAAGGCGACGACCACGCCGCCGCCCCGGCGCAGCTGGGCGGCGGTGCCGGCGCCGACCGCGATCGGCAGGCCCGCACCTACAATGCCGTTCGCGCCGAAGATCCCCTTGCGTGGATCCGCGATGTGCATGGAACCGCCGCGCCCCTTGCAGGTTCCGCTCTCCTTGCCCATGAGCTCGGCGAACATGCCGTCGACATCGAGGCCCTTGGCGATGCAGTGGCCGTGGCCACGATGGGTCGAGGTCACCACATCCCGGTCGTCCAGTGGCCAGCAGGCGCCGACCGCGGATGCCTCCTGACCGATGGACAGATGCAGGAATCCCGGTATCCGGCTGTCGCGGTAGAGCCGGGCGGCGTGCTCTTCGAACCGCCGAATCGTCAGCATTCTCCGGTACATCTCGGTCAGCGTCGCCGCATTCCCCAAGTCCGTTGTCCGCGAATTGGATTCAGTCATTGTCATGGATTTCTCACCGATCGGTCGACGGCCTCGCACTCGGTGCGACTGTTGACGTGCGGCACCGATGGTAAATATTATACCGAGTGTTCGAAAAAACAAGAGTCGCTGTTGGCGACCAGACGACAGGACGGACTCGCTATGGATCTAGACCTGCCAGCCGAGGCGATCGAGCTACAGAAGCTGTGCCGTGACTTCGCCGAACGGGAGATCGAGCCGCATGCCGAGTCCTGGTCGGAGCAGGAACGATTCCCGTCCCAGGTCTTCTTGAAAATGGGCGAGTTGGACCTGACCGGATTGCTCGTCGCCCCCGAGTACGGCGGCACCGATGTCGGGTTCGTCTCCTATGTGGCCGCCATGGAAATGATCGGCGCGGCGGATCAGTCGCTGGCCGCCTGCTGGAACGCCCACTCCACCATCGCCTCGCTACCCCTGGCCACCTTCGGCACCCAGGAACAGAAGGCGAAATGGCTGACGCCGCTCGCGCAGGGCACCCATATCGGCGCCTTCGGACTGACGGAACCGACCGCGGGCTCGGATGCGGCCGGTATCCGGACCACCGCTCGGCGTGACGGTGACGGATGGCTCATCAACGGCACCAAAATGTTCATCACCAATGCGGGCACCGAGATCAGTCTCGGCGTCACGATTCTCGCGGTGACCGGCACCGATAATGACGGAACCAGAAGGTACGGAACGTTTTTCGTGCCGACCGGCACACCGGGCTATACCGTCGGCCATCCGATGAAGAAGCTCGGCTGGCATGCGATGGATTCGCGGGAGCTGATCTTCGACGATTGCTGGATCCCGGGCGAGAACCTGATCGGCGACGAGGGCAACGGATTACGGCAGTTCCTCGATGTGCTCGACGGCGGCCGCATCAGCGTCGCGGCACTGGCGCTGTCCCTGGCCCAAGAGGCGCTCGATCTCGCTGCCACCCATGCGTCCCAACGCGAACAGTTCGGCAAGCCGCTCTCGGCGTTCCAGGCGGTACAGCACAAGCTCGCCGATATGGCCACCGAGGTCGAAGCGGCACGCGCCCTCGTCTATCGCGCCGCATGGCTCGCCGACGAGGGCAGGCCGTTCGGCCAAGCGGCGGCCATGGCCAAGTTGTACGCCTCCGAGGTGGCCAATCGAGCGGCCAGCGCCAGCGTCCAGATCCACGGCGGCTATGGCTATATGCGCGAGTCGAAGATCTCGCGCTTCTATGCCGATGCCAAGATTCTCGAAATCGGCGAGGGCACCAACGAGATTCAGCGCAATGTGATCGCGCGGTATGTGGTGCGCTCGTCCCGAGCCTGAATGGGGTGGGTGGGCAGCCGACCACTGCCCACCCACCTGGTCAGAAAGTCGGCAGCTGGGGGCGCTTCTTGACGTAACCACCGGCGTCGACACGCATCTGCATGCCGGTCACCCACCGGGATTCCTCGGAAATCAGAAAGAGCACGGCGTCGGCGATGTCCTCGGGTTCGACATAGGGGTTGCCCATGCCGGTGGTCGCGGGAAAGGAGACCAAGGCATCCTCGCGCGTCGGATTATCCAGATCGGGCCGGAACGAGCGGTACATGAGCTCGTTGTTGAGCATGTCGGTATTGACGTTCGTCGGGTGCACCGCATTGGCCCTGATCTGCCGGGATGCGAGTACGGTCGCGAGATCGTGGATGAAGGCGGCGACGGTGCGCTTGGCAAAGGAGTAACCGAGACCGCCGGGACCGTTGGCGGGGTTGTCGACGCTCGCCGGAATCAGCGCGGCCAGCGATCCGGTCGCCACGATCGAGGCCCCCGCCTTCAAATGCGGCAGGGCGGCCTCGACGGCGTGGACGACGCCGTTGAAATCGACGGTGATGGCATCGATGAAGGCCAGTGCACTGTCCTGCGGACCCAACGGGGCGATACCGGCTTGTGCGACAACGCCATCGAGCCTGCCGAACTCGGCAACCCCTTCGGCCACGGCGGCCTTCAATGCGGCCGGGTCGCGCACATCGGCCTTACGGGCGACGATGCGCCGCCCGAGCTTGTCGACCAGGCGGGCGGTTTCGTCGAGGTCGTCCTGACTCGCCAGCGCATAACCGTTGGTGGGGATGTTCTCGCACAGATCGACGGCGATGATGTCGGCGCCCTCCTCCGCGAGCCGCAGCGCGTGTGCGCGCCCCTGACCGCGGGCGGCTCCGGTAATGAAGACGACTTTGTCCTGTACTCGACCCATCGTGAGTTTCCTTCCATCGACTCTGGCGGCACGGCGGGACACTCGAATGCGGGCGCGGATCCACTCCGGCGCTGCCGTGGACACGGCGCGGCCGCGCGATCCCGGCGAGCTGGTGCCATGAGCATAGTTAGTTCGACTGTAAATGGGTAGACTGAATATTGCTTGATTAGTTGACGAAGGCACAGTTTCCGCTGAGTGAGAAGTAATCAGGTGTACACAATAAGCGGAGTGATATAGAGTTTGTGTGCCAGCACACAGCTGGCTTCGGCTCTGCGCTGCGTATGTCGAGGGCGGAGCAAGCCCCATTTGCGGGACTACTCCGGCGCGCCGCGATCTGGACGAGGGAGCACAAGATGCCATTGCAGCCATGGATGAAGCTGCTGTCGACCGATGACCACCTGATCGAGCCCCCACGGCTGTGGGTGGACCGGTTGCCCGCGAAGTACCGGGAGGCCGGTCCGCGAATCGTGGAGCAGGATCGGGAGGGCTACGCCGCACCCGCGGAGGTGTGGACCTACGAGGGCCGCGTGTACCCCTACATCGGACTGAATGCCGTCGCGGGTAAGAATCCCGAGGAGTTCGGCACCGAACCGACCCGCTACGACGAGATGATCCCGGGCTGCTATGACCCGAAGGCCAGACTGCGCGATATGGACCTCGACGGCGTCTGGGGCGCGCTGTGCTTTCCCTCCTTCCCGCGCTTCGCGGGCACGGTATTCCTGGAGAGCCAGGACAAGGAACTCGCGTTGCTGTCTGTGCGGGCGTGGAACGACTTCGTGCTCGACGAGTGGTGCGCGGCCGGTCCGGCCGACCGCCTGATCCCGCTGAGCATTCTGCCGCTGTGGGATGTGCAGGCCTGTGTCGCGGAGATCCACCGGGTCGCCGCCAAGGGCTCGAAGGCGATCTCCTTCCCGGAGAATCCGGCGCCGCTGGGGTTGCCGTCGTTCTACAGCGACCATTGGGACCCGATGTTCTCCGCGCTCGAGGAGACCGATATGCCGCTGTGCCTGCACTTCGGCACCTCGGGCAAGCCGCCGAAGACCTCAGAGGAGGCTCCGTTCGCGGTGACCATCTCGCTGTTCGGCTGCAACTCCATGTTCGCCACCGCGGACCTGTTGTTCTCGCCGGTGTTCCATCGGCACCCCAAGTTGAAGGTCGGCTTATCCGAGGGCGGCATCGGCTGGATGCCGTACATGTTGGAGCGGATGGACGGCACCTGGGAGCGGCATCGCTTCTACCAGAACATCAATCAAGACGTTCGCCCCTCGGACCTGTTCAAGAAGCACTTCCATGGCTGCTTCATCGATGACCGGTTCGGCATCGAGGTGCGCCACCACATCGGGGTCGAGCGCATCACCTGGGAATGCGATTACCCGCACTCCGACTCGTACTGGCCCAAGAGCCGTGCCTACGCGGCCGAGGTACTGGCCGATGTACCGGACGACGAGGTACACCAGATGGTCGAACTGAACACCCGTCGGCTCTACAACCTTCCGGCATGAGCGATCAGCCCCGGAGGCGGCGGCGCCGCGTACCCACACAGGGCCCCGATCATGCCGCAGGAGGTACCGCATGAGCCGCAAGCCCGAGTCCGAGCGCTCCGACTGGACGGAACTGGATCTGCTGACCCGCGAGGAGGCCTACGGCCGCCTGCAGGAGGAGATCGGCGAGGTCGAGGCGCGGCTGCCCGAACTCGGTGCGGCCGACGCCGCCGAGCGCGAGTTGCTCGAAACCCGGCTCCGCGCGCTGCGCGAGGCAGCCGCCGATCTGCTCGGCCGCTGACTCGTCACGTCGGTCAGCGGCACGGAAAGCATTGCACAACAATAGAACTGAGGTTGGTATGGGGCGTGTAGAGGGCAAGGTCGCACTCATCACCGGAGCTGGGCGCGGCCAGGGTCGCTCGCATGCGGTGCGGCTGGCGGAAGAGGGGGCCGCCGTCGTGATCACCGATGTCTGCCAGGAGATCAGCAAGGCGCTGCCCTATCCGCTGGCGACGAAGGAACAGCTCGAGGAGACCGCGAAGCTGGTCGAGGCCGTCGGCGGGCGGTGCGTCGTAGTCCAGGCCGACGTGCGCTCGCTCAGCGATATGCGGGCCGCGGTGGACGCGGCGACGGCCGAATTCGGTCACCTCGACACGATTGTCGCCAATGCCGGGGTGATGAGTGCCGGTCGCGCCTGGGAATTGTCCGAGGAGGAGTGGGACGTCACCATGGACGTCAACCTCAAGGGCGTTTGGAATACCGTGCGTGCCGCGGTACCCGGCATGATCGCCGCCGATGCGGGCGGCTCGATCATCATTACCAGCTCGGCCGCGGGTATCCGGGGCCATGTGCCCTACGCCCACTATGTGGCGAGCAAGCACGGGGTGGTCGGCCTGATGAAGGCGCTGTCCAATGAGCTTGCCAAACACCGGATTCGGGTGAACACCGTGCATCCCACCGGCGTCAGCGACACTGGCATCACGGTAGGCGTGCCGATGGAGGAACTGAAGGAACGCGAGCCACTGTTCGCGCTGGCCGCGATGAATACGCTGCACACCCACGTCGAGCCACGGGATATCTCGAATGCTGTGCTGTTCCTCGCTTCCGACGAAGCGCGCTACGTGACGGGACTGCAATTCACCGTCGACGCGGGTTCGACCACCAAGCCATGAGCGAGCGAACAACCGACACAGCCACGTTCGTGGTCGTGACGCAGCCGAGCGGCAGCGCGGCGCGGTCATGACTACGCTCCCGACGATCGGATTCCCGGGGCGACGGCGCGTCAGGTGGTGCGCGCCTATGCCGAGCCCGTCATCACGGCGGGCGCACGCGCCGACGGCGATGTTGGTGACGGAACTGCTGACCATCGCCTACGCCGGGCCGATGAATCTCGGCGAAATCTCTACTCTCGAGAACGGAGTTGTTCGATGAAGATCACGATCGACAGTTCGCTGTGTTCCGGACACGCCCGGTGCGCGGCCGCGGCCCCGGAGTTGTTCGAACTCGATGACGACGGCTACGCCCTGCCGTTCGAAGGCGAAGTGCCCGCGGATCTGGAGAATGCGGCGCGCGAGGGTGAAATGGCCTGTCCGGAGCGCGCGATCACCATCGAGTAACACCGTTCATCCCCAACAGCCCGAACTCAACGCCTCGTCGAGAACCTGCCCGCAGGTCTCTGGACGGGGCGCTCGTGCTCGACCACCCCCGCCGCTAGGCGTTATTGAGGTAGGCGAGTACCGCAAGCACCCGGCGATGTCCGCTATCTGTCGTCGGCAGCCCGAGTTTCTGGAAGACATTGCCGATGTGCTTGCTGACCGCGCGTTCGGTGACAACGAGTGTTTCCGCGATCGTGGCGTTGTCGTGCCCGGCCGCCATCAATTCGAGTACTTCGCGCTCCCGTGGCGTCAGCGAGTCCAGGGGTGAATTCCGGCGGCGGGTGAGCAGTTGACTCACCACCTCGGGGTCGAGCGCGGTGCCGCCGCCCGCGACCCGCTCCAGCGCCTCCAGGAATTCGTCGACCCGACCCACCCGGTCCTTGAGCAGATAGCCGACCCCACTGGCTCCGCCGCCGAGCAATTCGGCGGCATAGGACTCCTCGACGTACTGCGAGAGCACGAGCACCGGCAATCCAGGCAACTCCTTGCGTGCGGCCAGCGCCGCCCGCAGACCCTCGTCCCGGAAGGCCGGCGGCAGCCGGACATCGAGCACCGCGATATCCGGACGGTGAGTGAGCAATGCGGGCACAATCTCCGGTCCGCTGCCCACCACGGCCACGACCTCGTGTCCGGCCGAGGTCAGCAATAGGACGAGTCCTTCCCGTAGCAGGGCATTGTCCTCGGCCATCACCACGCGCACGGCAGATCCACCTCGATTTCGGTCGGACCCCCGACGGGGCTGGTCACAGTAAAGGTCCCATCGAGTGCGGCGACCCGACGTTGCATGCCGAGCACACCGGACCCCTCGGAACCGTTGCCCCGCAACATATCCTCGACTCCGCCACTACCCTCGTCACGCACTACCACGCGCAATCCATTGGGTATCCGCGTGATTCGCACATCGGCCCGCTCGGACCCGCTGTGCTTGGCCGCATTGGTCAATGCCTCGGCGACGACGAAGTAGGCCGCCGCCTCTACCGCCGCCGGGGCGCGCGGACCCTGCGACACCTCGTCTACGTCCACGGTGACATCGAGACCACTGTCGGTCGCGAGTGCCAGGATCGCACCGGCGAGGCCGCGGTCGGTGAGGATCGGCGGGTGGATCACCCGCACGATGTGGCGCAGTTCGGTCAGCGCCTCCTCGGTGAGTTGCTGTGCCTCGTCGAGCAGTTTGCGCGCGTTCGCGGGATCGCGGTCCATGGCGCGCTTCGCCAGACCGATCCGCATGGACAGCGATACCAACCGCGCCTGCGTGCCGTCGTGCAGATCGCGTTCGATGCGGCGCAATTCGGCGCCGTGTGCGGCGATCGCACTGGTACGGGTCTGCGTCAGCTCGTCGACCCGTGCCGCGAGCCACGCCTTGGGCGGGGGTCGCAGCAGTGAGCGAGACCAATTGGCATCCAGATCGGCTAATCGACCGATCAGCGGTAGTACCAGCGCTTTTCGGCCGAGCACACCGCACCACACCCCGTCGACGGGCAAGCCGATCAGCCACAGCGGTATCGCCAGATAGGCCAGGGCGCCGTAGAAGTAGTAGGCCAGCATCCAGCGCAGGTCGGCGAGCGTCGTCGGGTCGCGCACGACCGCGCGCAGACTCTGCCGCAGCGGGCCGCTGATCGACGAATACGCCTCGGGGACGGCGCGACC
Organism: Nocardia sp. NPDC050408; assembly: GCF_044458905.1. Taxonomy (NCBI): domain Bacteria; kingdom Bacillati; phylum Actinomycetota; class Actinomycetes; order Mycobacteriales; family Nocardiaceae; genus Nocardia; species Nocardia sp. NPDC050408. The sequence continues at coordinate 833,027 of NZ_JBITIL010000002.1, forward strand.
GGTCCATGTCGCCACTTGGCGCCGCTTGCTACCCGCGAACTGGCGCACCAACTGGACCGTCACCGGCACCATCCCGATGCCGACCAGCGACAGCGCACCGGCCAGCGTCAGCAACAGCATGGCAATGAACAGGTACGAGCCGAAGGCCAGCGCCGCGGCATTGGCCAGCTGGGCGGTTGCCCGCGCCGCCTGTCGCACCGTTTTCCGCATGTGACCAGGCTATGCGAAGCGATGCCCGCCGACGGTGTAGCGCGGTACCGCCGAGGGGTGTAGCCAGGTACACCTCGACTTCGGGACCGCACTCCCTCGTTGCGACGAGCCGGAGACGGAATCGTTTACGCCAGACGTTAACCGGCTCCGATCTCGAAGGAATCGACATGAAGTCCGTCCAAACGCGGCTCTCCGCGAAGCCCACCCTCTGGCTGCTGTTCCTGTTCAACCTCGCCATCGCGCTGGCAGTCGGCTTCGAACCGGTGGCCGACAGCCTCGGCCTCGACGGTATCCAGCAGATCGCCACTTGCGTCGCCATGGGGCTGGTCTCGGTGGGGGCGGGCGCCGCCCTGCTGCGCAGGCGCCTGCAGCTCGTCTGACCCCGACCACCAGACCTACGAAAGAGATTCAGCCATGTATGTACCCGAGAGCGTACTGGTAGTCGGTGCCTCCGCGGCCGGACTGTCCACCGCGGAAGCCTTGCTGCGCAATGGATATCAGGGCAGCGTCACCATCCTCGGCGCCGAGCCCGAACTTCCCTACGACCGGCCGCCGCTGTCCAAGCAGATTCTGGCGGGCGCCTGGGAACCCGAGAAGGCCCAACTGCGCCCCACCACACATCTGGCCGCGATGCCGATGGATCTGGTCCTCGGCGAGACCGCGGTCGCCCTCGACCCGGTGAACCACATCGTGCACGCCGAATCCGGGCTGGCCGTACAGGCCGACGCCGTCGTGATCGCCACCGGGGTGCACGCCCGCACACTGCCCGGCGCGGACGGCCTGGCCGGTGTGCACGTGCTGCGTAATCTCGCGGACGCAGTCGCCCTGCGCGCGGATCTGCTGCGCGCCACTCGGCTCGTGGTGGTCGGTGAAGGCGTACTCGGCTCCGAAATCGCCGCCACCGCACGGACTATGGGCCTGGACGTCACCGTGGTCGGCCCCCTGTTGGCGCCGATGGCCGGACAACTCGGTCCGGTGATCGCACCCCTGCTCGGCGATCTGCACACCGAACGCGGGGTGCGGATGCGGCTCGGCACCGGAGTCAGCGGATTCATCCACGACGGCGGCCGGGTCGGTGGGGTGCGGCTGGATACCGGGGAGGAACTGCCCGCCGATGTCGTCGTGGTCGCGGTCGGCGCGGTCCCGGCGACCGAATGGCTGACCGACAGCGGACTGACGCTGGACAACGGCGTGGTGTGCGACTCCTATTGCCGTGCGGCCCAAGGTATTTACGCCGCGGGGGATGTCGCCCGCTGGTATGACGACCACGTGGGCGGCCTGGTCCGGATGGAGAACCGCACCAACGCCACCGAACAGGCCGCAGCGGTCGCCGCCAATCTGCTCGGCGCCGAACAGTCCTACACCCCGATCCCCTACTTCTGGACCGATCAGTTCGACACCAAGATCCAGGTCCACGGCACCCTCCCGACCGGAGCGGACGTCGAGATCGTGAACGGTTCCACCGACGAGCGCAGATTCGTCGCCCGTTACACCCTCGAGGGTCGAGTCACCGGCGTCGTCGGCTGGAACATGCCCAAACAGACCCGCCTGCGCAGGCAGGAAATCGTCGAGGCCCGGTCGGCCGCGACCAGCCGGGCCTGACAAACGTCGGCGCTAACAAACAAGGAGTCCCCCATGAAAGTCACCATCGACGAAGACAAGTGCGTCGCCTGCGGACAGTGCGTGGCCGTCGCCCCCGATGTCTTCGACCAGCGCGACGAGGACGGCATCGTCATCCTGCTCGACGCGAACCCACCCGAGGATCAGGCCGCCGATGTCCGGGAGGCCGCCGCGGTCTGCCCGGCGCTGGTCATCACCATCCAGGAATAACCGTCCGCGAAAGCAAACCCGGCAATGAATGCCATCGCCGATATCGTGGAATCCAGCCGCCCGCACAGCGTGACCGCTTCGACGGTGGCGGCACCGCCACCATGGTGGTGGTGCCGCTCAGGTGGCAGTCATATCGAGGACGATCTTTCCGGTGGTGCGGCGTTCGGCAACGTCGGTCAATGCGGTGGCGATTTCGGCGAGCGGATGGACCTGGGAGACGAGCGGACGCATCCCGTCACGAACCATCGCGGCCAGCGCACGATCACCGGCTGCTACGGCATCTTTGGCGTACTGGCGCAACATCCGGATCTCGAAGCCTCGTACGGTCGCTTCTTTGAGCAGTACGAGATTCAGCGGAATGCTGGGAATCTTCCCGTCGGCATACCCGACCGTGACGAATCGGCCGCCGCGCCGCAGTCCGCGCAGGGCGGCCTCCGAGTAGTCGCCGCCCACCGGATCGATCACCAGGTGGACGCCTTCGCCGCCGGTGACTTCGCGCAACCGCTTCTTCAGATCCTCACGGACATAATCGATTCCGGCCTCGGCGCCGAGCTTGCGCGTGACCACGAGCCGGTCCTCGCTCGACGCGGCCGCGATGACGTGTAGTCCCAACCGGGTGCCGACATCGACCGCGGCCGAGCCGACCCCGCCCGCCGCGCCGAGCACCACCGCCCACTCCCCCGCTTTCCCCTCGCCGATGGTGACCAGCGAGTGGTAGGCGGTCGCGTAGGTGACGTGAAACGCGGCGGCGTGCACCATATCGAGACCGTCCGGAATCGGGCGCAAACCCGCGGCGGGCACCACGATCTGTTCGGCGAACGCACCGGTAAGCGCGGCTCCGGCCACCGGCGAACCCACCGGCGGACCCGCCACTCCGGGCCCCAAAGCCGTTATGACACCCGCGAATTCACTGCCGGGTGTGAAAGGCAGCGGTGCCGATACCTGATATCGGTTCGCGATGACCAGCACATCCGGGTAGTTGACCGCAGCGGCATGTACCCGGATCAGCACTTCGCCGGGACCGGGCTGGGGATCGTCGAGCTCGACGACCGACAGTCCAGCGGGCGCACCGTATTCGGTGCAGCGCGCCGCCCTCATCGAGTCCGCCCAACCGACGGCATCGCCGGATCGCGTGGCAGGCCGAGCACCTGTTCGGCGATGGTATTGCGTTGGATCTCCGCGGTTCCCGCACCGATCGTGGAGGCCCGGGTGCGCAGAAAGCCCCACACCCAGCGACCCCGCTGCACGGCGTGCGGATCGCGCCGACCGAGCACACCGTAGGCGCCGAGCATATCGACGGCGAATTCGTGCAGGTCCTGTTCGAAGGTCACGATGAACAGCCGCGATGTCGACGATGCGGGCCCCGGCTCGCCCTTTGCCATGATGTCGGCGATCGTGCGCATGCCAGTCAACCGCATGATCGACACCCGAATCTCGAAGTCCGCCAATCGATCACGCACCAATGGATCCGAGGTCACCCCCCGCTCATGCGCCAGCTCGATCAGCTCATCGAGTACGCGCCGGTACATCGCGGCCTGGTTCATCGCCCCGGCCGCGCGCTCATGGCCCAGGCTGGTGCGCACCAGTGGCCAACCGCCGTTTTCCGTGCCGATCCGATTGACGACCGGCACCCGCACATCGCTGAAGAAGATCTCGCAGAAGTGCGCGTCGCCGGTCAGATCACGCAGCGGCCGCACGCTCACGCCGGGTGCGTGCGCATCGATCAGCAGATAGCTGATCCCCTCCTGCCGCGATCCCGGCGGACCGGTGCGGACGAGGGTGAAGATGATGTCGGCGATATCGGCGGCGCTGTTCCACACCTTCTGCCCGTTGACCACATACTCCGCGTCGGGATCGTCGGGACCGCCGCCCTCGAGCCGCGCCGAGGTGCGCAGCGCGGGCAGATCCGATCCGGCACCCGGCTCGGAATACCCCTGCGCCCAAACCATATCGCCGCGCAGCATGGGAGCCAGGAAGCGCTGCTTCTGCTCGGCCGTGCCGTATTTGATGATCGTCGGCGCGGCGATGCCCAGACCGGTGCCCAGCGGGCCAGGCACCCGTGCCCGCGCGTACTCCTCCTGGTAGATCACCTGACGCCCGAAGCTCAGCCCCATCCCACCGTATTCCCGCGGCCAGCTCGGACCGGCGTATCCGGCGTCGAAAAGCGTTGCCAACCAGGCCTTCTGCCAGGCCAGTCGCTCGGCCGGATCCTTGGGTCGACGACCGGGATGATGGTCGGTCAGGAACGCCCGCAGGCGTGCCCGGAACTGCTCATCGGTCTCGACCTGCTCCTCGCTGAACGTGAGAGTCACCTGGCTCCTCCATGGTTGCGATCGGTGCGGCGCTCAGCGCGGCGCCATGCGGATGGCGCCGTCGAGCCGGATGGTCTGGCCGTTGAGGTAGGGGTTCTCCAGCATCTCGATGGCCAGGCGGGCGTAGTCGTCGCCATCACCGAGGCGCTTGGGATGCGGCACGGTGGCAGCCAGGCTTTCGCGGATGTCCTCGCGCAGCCGGGCGAGCATGGGGGTGTCCATGATGCCAGGCGCGATGGTGTTCACCCGGATCTGCCAGCTGGCCAGATCGCGGGCAGCGACCAAGGTGATGCCGTGCACGCCCGCCTTGGATGCGGTGTAGGAGGTCTGTCCGATCTGGCCGTCGAATGCGGCGACCGATGCGGTGAGGACGATGGAACCGCGGTCGCCGTCGACGATCTCGTTCGCCGCCATGCGGGCGGCGGCCAAGCGCAGCACGTTGTAGGTGCCGATCAGGTTGATCCGCACGACCTCGGCGAAGGTCGCGAGTTCGCCCGGGGTGCGGTCGCGGTCGATGATCCGGACCCGGTCGCCGCCGCGGCCGGCGCAGTGCACGACGAAACGCAGCGGACCGCTCTTTTCGGCGGCATCGAGGGCGGCGGAGATCTCGGCCTCGTCGGTCACATCCGCACGAACGAACTGTGCCGCGTCGCCGAGTTCGGCGACGGCCTTGGCGCCCTGCTCCTCGGAGATGTCGGCGAGGACGACGCGGCCGCCGCGGTCGATGATCCGACGCGCGGTGGCCAGGCCGAGCCCGGAGGCGCCACCGGTGACCAGTGCCGAGGAACCGTCGATGTGCATACCAAACTCCTTATAAGCCAAGGGATTTACTGATGATGGTCTTCATGACCTCGCTGGTGCCGCCATAGATGCGGCTCACCCGGGCGTCGGCGTAGAGCCGGGCGATCGGGGATTCGAGGATGTAGCCGTAGCCGCCGTGCAGTTGCAGGCAGCGGTCGACCACCCGGCCCTGCATCTCGGTGCAGAAGAGCTTGGTCTTGGCCGCGTCGACGGGACTCAATTCGCCGGCGACCAATGCTGTGACGGCCGCGTCGAGCATGGTCTGGGCGGCCTCGACTTCGGCGGCGATGGCCGCGAGTTCGAATTTGGTGTTCTGGAAGTGCGCTACCGGTTTACCGAATACGGTCCGGTCCCGCACGTAGGTGATGGTCATTTCGAGCGCGGCCCTGGCCTGCGCGACCGCACCGACCGAGATGGCCAGCCGCTCCTGCGCCAGATTGCGGCCGAGGTAGGAGAACGCCTCGCCTTCCGCGCCGAGCAGATTGGCAACGGGGACGCGCACATCGGCGAAAGACAGCTCGACGGTGTCCTGCACGGTGAGACCGAGTTTGTCGAGTTTGCGCCCGACGGTGAAGCCCGCCATCCCCTTCTCCACCACCAGCAGGGAAAGGCCCGCGCGGCGATTGTCCGGATCGGTGCTGGTCCGTGCGACGACGATAACCAGGTCGGCATGGTAGCCACCGGTAATGAAGGTCTTGGCTCCGTTGAGAACGTAGTAGTCGCCGCCGCGGACCGCCTTGGTCGCGACGCCCGCCAGATCCGAACCGGTCCCGGGTTCGCTCATCGCGATCGCGGTGTAGAGCGCACCCGAGGCCAGGCCCGGGAACCAGCGGGACCGCTGGGGGTCGTCGGCCAGGCCGAGGAAGTACGGGACGACGATGTCGAGATGGGTACGCAGGCCGCCGAGCGTCACACCCGCCCGCGCGCACTCTTCCTGGAGCACCACGTTGTAGCGGTAGTCGTCCTGACCGCCGCCGCCGAATTCCTCGGGAACGGCGGTGCCGATGATGCCGAGCTTGCCCAGCGAGGTGAACAGTTCGCGGGGGACCAGGCCCGCCGCGCGCCACTGCTCGTACTCCGGGACCACCTCGCGGGCGAGGTAATCGCGGACCAGGAGGCGGAAGTCCTCGTGGTCCTGGGTGAACAGCGTCCGGCGCATCCGGTTACCTCCTCGTAGCGAGCGCGTCGCCATGGCCGCCAAGGGCCGCCGCGACGAATTCAGTATACGCATTCATTCGGAAAATTAGCCAAATTAAGTATACTGTTCTGAATCGACGGGCCCGAGAGCGGCGCCGATCGACGGCCAGTGCGCGAAGGAGAAGATGTGTCGGACGAAGTGCTTGTGGAGCGCCGGGGCGCGGTCCAGGTCATAACGATCAATCGCCCGGCGGCGAAGAACGCGCTCAACGCCGGGGTCGCGGCCGGGGTGGCGGCCGCAGTCGATGAGCTCGACCAGTCCGACGAGCTATGGGCAGGCGTGCTCACCGGCGCCGGAGGAACTTTCTCGTCCGGAATGGATTTGAAGGCGTGGCTGCGCGGTGAGAGTCCCGCGATCGAAGGCCGCGGCCTGTGCGGGATCACGATGACGCCGCCGCGCAAACCGCTGATCGCGGCGGTCGAGGGTTGGGCCGTGGCCGGTGGCTTCGAACTGCTACTGGCCTGCGATCTCGTGGTCGCGGCCCGCACCGCGCGGGTGGGCGTGCCCGAGGTGAAGCGGTCGCTGGTCGCCCGTGGCGGCGCCGCCTTGCTGCTGCCCCGGCGAGTGCCGTTCGCGATCGCATTGGAGTTGCTGCTGACCGGTGATCCGATCGGCGCCGAGCGAGCGGCCGAGATCGGCCTGGTCAATCGGCTCACCGAGGAGGGCGCCGCGCTGGAGGGTGCGCTGGCGCTCGCCGAAACGATCACGGCGAATGGACCTTTGGCCGTCTCGGCGACCAAGCAGATCGCCCGTTCCAGCGCCGACTGGACGCTGGAGGAGGGCTGGGCCGCACAGGTCGCGATCGCGCAGCCGGTGTTCTCCTCTGCCGATGCCGTAGAAGGCGCCACCGCCTTCGCCGAAAAGAGGGCACCGATCTGGAAAGGTCGCTGATGACCGGCGGACCGCTGGCGGGGTGCCGGGTGGTCGAGCTCGGCGGCATCGGTCCCGGCCCCTTCGCTGGCATGTTCCTCGCCGATCTCGGTGCCGAGGTCGTCCGGGTGGATCGACCGGAACGCGCCGATGAGCCGGACGCGAGCGGCCCGACCAATGTGACCGATCGCGGGAAGCGTTCTGTGGTACTCGATCTCAAGCATCCGTCGGGCCCGGCCGCACTGCTCGACCTGATCGAGCGTGCCGACGTCCTGATCGAAGGATTTCGTCCCGGCGTCACCGAGCGTCTCGGTATCGGGCCGCACGAATGCCTGGCTCGCAACCCCCGGCTGGTGTACGGCCGGATGACCGGATGGGGTCAGGATGGCCCGCTGGCCGCCGCGGCCGGGCACGATATCGGATATATCGCCCTCACGGGCGCGCTGAGTGCGATCGGATCAGCGGGCGGACCACCACAGATCCCACTCAATCTGGTCGGTGATTTCGGAGGCGGCGGTTGCTATCTGGTGATCGGGGTGCTCGCCGCGCTGTATGCCGTCGAGCGAACCGGCCGCGGCCAAGTCGTCGATGCGGCGATCGTGGATGGCACCGCGCATCTGCTCGCGAGCACCTTCGCCAAACTCGCGCGCGGTGCGTGGACCGACGAGCGCGGGGTCAACCAACTCGACGGTGGTTGGCCGTTCTATTCCGTCTACGAGACCAAAGACGGTCGACACATGGCCGTCGGTGCGCTGGAAGCGAAGTTCTACCGGCAGCTGATCGAACTGCTCGACCTCGATATCGATCCCGCACAACAGCACGACCGCTCGACCTGGCCGAAGCTGCGAAATATATTGGCCGAACGATTCGCCGAACGCACCCGCGACGAATGGGCCCAGTTGTTCGAGGGGACCGACGCCTGCGTCGCGCCCGTACTCGGCCTCACCGAGGCGGCAGCGCATCCGCATCTGGCCGCGCGCGGGAGTGTGATCACTCGAGACGGTGTGGTCCAACCCGCTGCGGCGCCGCGGTTTTCGGCCACCCCGGCGCGACCAGGCGCTACCGCACCGACCATCGGCGCCGACACCCGCGCGGTATTTCAGGATTGGGGCATCGGCAGCGGCGACGAGCTCGTCCACAGCGGTGCCGCCAGGCAGGCAACCAACACCAGACCGGGTCGCCACCGTGCCGACCCACAGGACTGAGGAGGTCCATCATGAGAGACGCCGTCATCGTCGATGCGGTCCGCACCCCGATCGGTAAACGCAACGGCACCCTCGGGCCGGTGCACGCGGCCGATCTGTCCGCGAAGGTACTCAATGCGCTGGTGGAGCGCACCGGAATCGATCCCGCCATCGTGGACGATGTGGTCTGGGGCTGTGTTACCCAGATCGGTGACCAGTCGAGCAATATCGGGCGGTTCGCGGTACTCGCGGCCGGGTGGCCGGAACACGTGCCCGGTGTGACGATCAACCGGGCCTGTGGTTCCAGCCAGCAGGCCATCGACTCCGCGGCGCACGCCGTCATGGCCGGGCAGTACGACCTCGTGGTCGCCGGTGGTGTGGAGACGATGACCCGGGTTCCGCTCGGCTCGCACCGGACCACGGGACAGCCTTACGGTCCCGCGGTGCTGGCCCGCTATGACAACTTCGAGTTCAACCAGGGCATCGGTGCCGAGTTGATGGTCGAACGGTGGGGCTTCACCCGAACCCAGCTCGACGAGTTCGCGGCACAATCGCATGCCAAGGCGGCCGCGGCGATCGACGACGGTGTGTTCGACGACCACATCGTGCCGATCGAGGTCGACGGCACCAAATTCACCGTGGACGAAGGACTGCGCCGGGGTACCACGGCGGAGAAGTTGGCCGGGCTGAAGCCGTCGTTCAAGCCCGACGGCACGATCCACGCGGGCAATTCGTCCCAGATCGCCGACGGTGCGGCCGCGCTGCTCATCACGACCAGCGAACGGGCCCGCGAACTCGGGCTCACCCCGATCGCGCGTTACCACTCCGGCGCGGTGAGCGGCGCCGACCCGATCCTGATGCTGACCGGGCCTATCCCGGCGACGGAGAAGGTGCTGCGCAAGGCCGGACTGTCCATCGACGATATCGGTGCGTTCGAGGTCAACGAGGCCTTCGCGCCGGTGCCGCTGGCTTGGCTCGCCGAAACCGGTGCCGATGCCGAAAAGCTCAATCCGCTCGGCGGCGCGATCGGTGTCGGCCACCCGCTCGGCGGTTCGGGTGCCATTCTGATGACGCGACTGCTGGCCCAGCTGCGACGCGAGAACCTGCGGTACGGATTGCAGACCATGTGTGAGGGCGGCGGCACCGCCAACGCGACCATTATCGAACTGCTGCACTGAAATTCGAGGATTGCGACATTATGACTTCCGCCCCGGATCGTCCGCTTCCGCAAACGACACTCGCGAGCGCGGAATTCTGGCGATCCGGTGCCGACGGCGTGCTCAGGATTTCGCACTGCGCCGACTGCGGGCGGTTCTTCCATCCGCCGATGCCGATATGCCCGACCTGCCGCGGGCGCGCGGTGTCGCTCGCACCGACTTCCGGGAAGGCGGTGGTCGTCGGGTTCAGCGTGAACCATCAGACCTGGTTGCCGAAGTTCCCGCCGCCGTATGTGGTTGCGGTCGTCGCGCTCACCGAGGACGATCGGGCGCGACTGACCACCAATATCGTGGGGTGTGAGCCGGACGACGTGCACATCGGGATGCGGGTGCGTGTGCGTTTCGAACAGGTCGAGGATGTGTACCTTCCGCTGTTCGAGCCGGACCCGGAAACCGAAGCGGCCGAAGGGCCCGGGCCGCTGCCCGAGCCGCGCGAGGTACGAAATGCGCTGCGGCCCATGGCTTCCACACGCAAGTACGAGGACAAGGTCGCACTCACCGGAGTCGGGCAATCACAAGTGGGTCGACGGCTCATGGTCGACCCGATCTCGCTGACCGTCGACGCTTGCCTGGCCGCGGTGGCGGACGCCGGGCTCGACCTGAGCGAGATCGATGGACTGTCCACCTACCCGGGAGCAGTCCCCGGCGGGATGAGCGAAGGCGGCATCACCGCCCTGACCGAGGCATTGCAACTGACTCCGACCTGGGTCAACGGCGCACGCGAGGTGCCGGGGCAGATCGGCTCCATCACCGCCGCCATGCTCGCGGTCGCGGCTGGGCTGTGTCGGCATGTGCTGTGCTTCCGCACGGTCTGGGAGTCCTCGCACAGTGCGCTGCTGCGCTCGGGCGAATGGCATCCCGACGGCGGACGCGCGAGCGGGATGATGGAGTTCCGGGCCCCATTCGGGGCCATGTCGGCCGCGCAGTGGATCGGCTGCAACGCCTCGCACTACCTGCACCGGTACGGTGTCGGCCGCGAAGCGCTCGGCGCCATCGCGGTCACCACACGCGCGGGGGCGGCCCGCAACCCGGAGGCCCTCTACCGCGACCCGCTCACCATCGACGACTACTTCGATGCCCGCATGGTGACCACGCCCTTCGGGCTCTACGACTGCGATGTGCCGTGCGACGGCGCGATCGCGGTCGTGGTCTCTGCGATCGAAACCGCCGACGACCGCCCGCACCCACCGGTGCTGGTCGAGGCCGTCGGCACCGCGATCCTGGAGCGGCTCAGCTGGGACCAGGACACCCTGACCCACACCCCACAGTCCCGCGGCCCGTCGGCCCACCTCTGGACCCGCACCGACCTGACCCCCGCCGACGTGGACGTCGCCCTCCTCTACGACGGCTTCACCTTCAACGCCCTCTCCTGGATCGAGGGGCTCGGCTTCTGCGGCCCTGGCGAGGCAACCGATTTCATCGCAGGCGGTAAAACCATCGCCCTCGATGGCCCCCTCCCCCTGAACCCGCACGGCGGACAACTCTCGGCCGGTCGGCTGCACGGCTACGGTTTCATCCGCGAGGCGATGCTGCAACTGCGCGGTGATGCCCACGGCCGTCAGGTCGACGACGCACGAGTCGCGGTGGTCACCGCGGGAGGCGGTGTCCCTTCCGGGGCAATGCTTTTGAAACGGGCGTAGGCACCCGATCACCGCAGCGTCGAAGCTACGCCCGGTCCTCGTAGGCCTTCATCAGTTCGCGGCGCAGGATTTTGCCGCTGGGGAGACGAGGCACCGCCTCGAAGGAGATCGATGTGGGGCATTTGTAGTGGGCGAGGTTTTCGCGGCAGTAGGCGATCAGGGTTGCGGCGAACTCCGGGCCTGGGGTGGCTGGGGCGGCGGGTTGGACGACAGCGTGGACGCGTTGGCCGAATTCGGCGTCGGAGATGCCGATCACGGCCACGTCGTCTACTGCGGGGTGCAGAGTGAGTGCGTCCTCGATTTCTCGGGGGTAGATATTGACGCCGCCGGACAGGATCAGGTCGGTGCGGCTTCCGATGTCCCGGTTCAGCTTCGAGTCACGTTCTTGTCGCGACCTGAGCACAGGGCGACCGACCAGGTGAACCCGAGGCACCCTGGCGATATTAGAGTATCCTGAATCCTATCCAGGATCGGCAGGCCCGCCGTGGCGTCCTACCGGAACGCCGAGACAGGTGTCCAACGGGTTCGACGTGGTGAGTCGTTCGACCAGCCGCTGCCACCCGTCAGCCAATTGATGTCGCGCGGCGGCGGCATCCGCCGCGGTCGCGGTGTGCAGATAGAGCAGGACGGGGGCTTCCAGGGCCGCGGTCAGCTGGATGGCGAGGACATCGGTGTCGGGAATGTCGACGCGCGCCTGGTTCAGCAGCATGCGGATGTGAAATTGGGAGATGGTGGCCGCGCCGACGGGGATCGGCTGGTTGGCGTCCAGGGATGCGCGGGCGATCGCGATGTGGTCGAACAGGAAATCCAGGCGGGCGCGGCCGAAGGCGATCAAGCGCTGGATCGGGTCGGCGCCGGGGCCCAGCGGCGGTGGGCCCGACAGCACCGATTGCTGGAAGACTTTTTCGTCCTCGTCCATCAGCGCGTGGAAGATGCCCGCTCTGGTCCGGAATCGGCGGAATACCGTGCCCTTGCCGAGTCCGGCACGTTCGGCCAGTCCGTCCATAGTCACTTTTTCGACGCCGAGTTCGTCGACCAACTGCCGTGCGACATCCAGCAGACGTCGTCGATTGCGTGCGGCATCACCGCGTTCATTGCGCGGCAGACCCAGGCGTAGTGCGGTCGGTTCCACGAGTTCCAAGGTACCGCCGGGAATGAAAGCGGGGTAAAGTCCGTTTTTGATTCTGTTCGCGTTTGCCCGCTCACCGCCTCCGGTCGAGCGATTGACTAGGAGTTCTCGATGAACGTCTTCCTCTGGATCCTGCAGGGCCTGCTGGCCGTGGTCTTGGTGGCCGCCGGCGCGACGAAACTGGCCCAGCCGCGCGAGAAACTCGCCGACAAGATGTCCTGGGTCGAGAGCTTCACCGATCAGCAGGTCAAGGCGATCGGCGCGGTCGAGGTGGTGGGCGGGCTCGGCCTCGTGCTGCCCGCGCTCACCGGAATCGTCCCGATACTCACCCCGATCGCCGCGGTCGGCGTCGCGATCATCATGATCGGCGCCGCCCTGACGCACGCGCGGCGGAGCGAATGGGCCGAAATCACGCCCAGCGTGGTGCTATTCGTGCTCGCCGCCGTGATCGCGTGGGGCCGGTTCGGTCCTTACTCATTCTGATGCCGCATCCGGCGCGGCCGCCCGCGCCGGATGGCGAGCGGCCGTGTACTACCTATCGCGGCACCATCTCGCGCGGAACGACGACCGTCATCACCGGGATTCTCGGGGTAACCCCAGTCCCCGCTCCGCAACCTGGGTTCGCAGGATCTCGTTCGCGCCACCGGCGATGGTGTAGGCACGCGAATACAGGTGCGCGTCCTGCCACCAGCCCGCCGCCACCGCATCCGGGTCGGCCTCGGTCAGTAGCGCCTCGGTGCCCTGCAGCCGCATCCCGAATTCGACCAGGTCGTAATTGAGTTCGCTGAAGAAGATCTTGCCGATCGGAGCGTCGGCGGGCCGTTCGGTGTGGTGCAGCATCCGGGACTGAGCGAGGCCGACCATTGCCGCGTTGACGTAGACCCGCGTGGCGAGCTCACCGATCGCCTGCCGCGTGGCCGAATCCTCGAGTGCGGGCCTGCCGCCGACCGATGTCGCCCCGGCCAGTCGCAGCAGATCGTCCAGCACGGCGAACAACTCCACCCCACGCGCGGCCACGCCGGAGCGCTCGTGGCCGAGGCTGCTCATCGCCACCCGCCAGCCGTCGTCCACCCGGCCGATCACATTCGCGACCGGAATCCGGACGCCGTCGAGGAATACCTCGTTGAAGTCGGTGGTTCCGGTGATCTCGCGCAGCGGCCGGATGTCGACGCCCGGACTGCGCATATCGAGCGCAAATGCGGTGATGCCCTTATGTTTCGGCGCATCACGGTCGGTGCGCGCGAGCAGATATCCCATATCCGCGTGCTGGCCGTTGGTGGTCCAGACCTTCTGACCGTCGATGACGAACACGGCGTCGTCGCCTTCACCCTCGAGCCGCGCGCGCGTCTGCAATGCCGCCAGATCACTGCCCGCACCCGGCTCACTGAACAACTGGCACCACACGTCTTCGCAGGTGCGGATGCGGGGTAGAAAGCGCGCCTGCTGCTCGTCGGTGCCGAATTCGATCACCGCGGCCGACGCGAGCGCGGCCGCGCCGATGGGCTGCCAGGTGCGGGCCCGGGTGATCTCTTCGACGACGATGAACGGTTCGAGCGGATGCGCGTCGGGCCGACCGCCGTATTCGGCGGGCCAGTTGATGCCGAGGAAGCCCGCCTCGAACAGCTTCGCGGTCCACTCGCGGATCGCGGGCATGAGTTCGGGCTCGGGCGCGCGCACACCGGTGTGGGTCTTGATTCCGGGCGCGTGTTCGGCGACGAATGCCCGCACCTTCTTTCGGAACGCTTCGAGCTCCGGCGTGGACTCCAGCTGCATCGCTATCTCCTCCTCATCGTCGCGCCACACGCCCCACGATGGGGCCACTCTAACCCACGGTTCGACCAGGGATTCGCGGCATTCTCCGCGATACACCTTGATCACACAGTAAAAAGAGTATACTCCTTTTTAACGAAAGGATCTGCGATGCGCACGACCTCCGAGGAGGAGCAGGTAGCGGCGGACCGCCCGCTCACCGGCCGCCGCGCCGTGGTGACCGGTGCGGCCACCGGAATCGGCGCCGCGGCCGTTGCCGCGTTCCTCGATGCCGGCGCCGATGTCGTCGGCCTCTTCCATCAGACACCCCCGCCGGATGAGTTGAAGGGGCGCTGCGACTGGTTGTCCTGCGATGCGCGCGACCGCGCTTCCGTCGCCGCCGCCTTCGAATCGGCCACCGCGATCCTCGGCGGACTCGATATCCTGCTGAGCGCGGCGGGCCTCTGGCAGGCCAGCACGCCGGAGACGCTGACCGAGGACGAGTTCGATTTCGTACTGGACGCCAACCTTCGGACCACAATCCTCACCAATCAGGCGGCGTTCGAGCGCATGCGCGACACGGGCGGTCGAATCATCAATCTCGGTTCGGGCGAAGCGATTCGCGGAAATCCGCTCGCGCCGCACTATGCGGCGGCCAAGGCCGGTGTGCAGGCATGGACCCGGTCCGCGGCGGCGGCATGGGGAAAGTTCGATGTCACGGTGAACGCACTCGCACCTGCGGTCGAGACGCCGGGCACCGAACGGCTTCGGGAGCATCTCGGCCCCGCGGGTTCGGCCGCGCTCGCCGAACGCCTGCGCGAGACCATCCCACTGCGCGGTGAACTCGGTGATCCGTACGCCGACCTCGGGCCCGTTATGGTGTTCCTGGCCGGACCGGGGTCACGCTATATGACCGGCCAGTTGATCGCGGTCAGCGGTGGATTGCAGATGCTGGGCGCTTGATCCGGTGAGTGAGTGACAAACAGTGGCCCTAATCCCGTCATTCACCACTTCCCCCCGCACGTCGCACACGCTTTTGGCCAACCGGCCAGTAGACTGAGGATCCGCAAAATCCGCATTGAGGAGTTGGCCCATAGTGACTGCCGTCGACGTCGAGCCCGCCGACAGCGAGCAGGACTCCGACCTCACCACCGTCGAGACCGGCGCACCGGTCGGCAAACTCGCGGCCCAGATCGCCCGTCGTATCGAGGCGGATGTCATGCGCCGCGGTTGGCCGGTCGGCGAATCCCTGGGATCCGAGGTGGACCTGCGCGAACGCTTCGGGGTCAGCCGAGCGGTGCTGCGCGAGGCGGTGCGGCTGGTCGAACATCATCAGGTCGCCAAGATGCGGCGCGGCCCCAATGGGGGCCTGTTCGTCTGCGCTCCCGATGCCGGGCCTGCGACACGAGCCATGGTGATCTACCTCGAATACATCGGCACCAGCGTGTCGGATCTGCTGCAGGCCCGGCTGCTGCTGGAACCGATCGCGGCGGGTCTTGCCGCGGAGCGGATCACCGAGGACGGAATCGATACCCTGCGCACGGCACTCGAACACGAACTCCGCCACGCCGAGGCGCCTGAGGTTCAGTCGCAGGATCCGTTGCATCCGATGCTCGGTGCATTGTCCGGAAATCCGGTGCTGCATTTGTTCATCGATGTACTGACCCGCCTCACCGCACGATATGCGCATACCTCACGCCGGCTCTCGAAGGCCGAGATACTGAGCTCCAAAGAGACTTCACGTATCGCGCATCGGGCCATCATCGAGGCCGTCATCGATGGCGACGGCGCGCGAGCCCAGACGGATCTGACCGCACACCTGGAGTCGGTGGCCGCCTGGATCGAAAAGCATCGGGTGCGTCGTGGCCAGCGGGTCGCGGGCAATGTGATCGAACCCGAAATGGTCGAGGGGCCAAGGGCAAAGCTGGCCGAGGTGGTCGCCGCCAGGATTCATGACGATATCGCCGCGCGCGGCTGGCAGGTCGGCATGGTGCTCGGCTCGGAGACCGATATGCTCGCCCGCTACGAGATCAGCCGTGCGGTGCTGCGCGAGGCCGTCCGACTGCTCGAATACCACGCGGTCGCCCAGATGCGCCGCGGGCCGGGCGGTGGACTGGTCGTCACCGAACCCGAACCGCAAGCCAGTATCGACACGATGGCGCTGTTCCTGGAATACGAGGGCGTCACCGCAGACGATCTGCGAATCGTCCGCAATGCCATCGAACTCGGCACCCTCGCCCGGGTGACCGCGCGCCACGCCGACGGCGACAACGAAGTGGCGCAACGTCTTTCGGCAGCGGTCCGGTGGCCGACCGACGGTCCCGCCGACGACCCGCGCAAGGCCGACCTCTTCCACACCGAATTGGCCGATTTGGCTGGGAATCCGGTACTTTCGCTGTTCCTGTCGATCATCACCGAGCTTTTCCGCCGCCATGCGGCCGGACACGATCAGCCTCTCCCCGGCGACACCGCCGCTGCGGAAGTCGAACACGTACACCAACTCATCCTCGACGCGATCGTCCAGGGCGATGCCGGAATCGCCCGGCACCGCATGCGCCGCCACCTCGACGCCCTCGCCCCCTGGTGGCACTGACCCTCCCTGCCACACGGCGGTGTCAGGCCGCCAACTCGGCGTGATGTGATGGTGCAGCGCACGGATTCGCGCGCCGCGCACGATCTCGCCGGGCAAACTCGCGCGCGTCACGCCAGAACATGCGCGGCATGGCACCGAACTCGTCCGTGCCACTGGGTGCTTCGGCGATCGGGAGCGCTGCCGTATAGCCGCTGACGGCCTCGCACAAGCTATATCGTGTTTCACTGTGTGCGGTCGTCAGTAGATCTGCGGCAGCGCGGTCCCGGTCGCCGGGGGTCAGCCGGTGACGCTGAACCGGGCCAGTTCGTGGGACACCATGCCGTCCAGATCAGGGGCGGGGGGCGTGGGGAGTTCGACGGGGTGATCTCGTGTCGGGAGCAGCACTACGGCGGTGCCGGGGGTGGTGATCTCACCTCGCTGGTTCTCGCAGCGCACCTCGAGGTGAATCTCGTTGCGCCCGTCGGCCTGTCGCTTGTCGACGACGGTGCCGCGCACCCAGGTGGTGTCGCCGATGTAGTTGAATTTGCGGTGTTCGCAGCGCAGCTTCCACAGCCAGCCGTCGTCGCCGATCCAGTCGGTGAGCAGGTGACACAGCCAGGTCTCGCGCATGCCGCCGTAGTCATAGGAATTCGGAAGGCCGAGCTCCTGTGCCCGCGCGGGCTCCCAATGCAGCCGCTGCACGGTATCCGGAATGTTCAACCCGTTGGCCGGGTACAGCCCCGGTGCCTTGCGCCGGATATTGGCGGCGATCTTGAATGCGCCCGGTGGGGTGAGCTGCATACCCCAGCCCAGATGCCAGACGACCACATCGGTGGTGGTCAGCGGCCCCTTCACCTTGGGTTGCAGCACCTCGCCGACCGCCACGTCCTCCCAGTAGCGCGGTTCGGTGCCGCGCCTGGTCTCGGCGGCGTACGCCGCGTCGATTTCGGCGAGTTGCGCTGGCGTATAGGGGGTTTGCTCCATTTTCTCTTTGGCCCGCTTACTCGAGGTGTGCCGCTCGGCATTGATCCAGGTACCGCGCCGCACGGCGTGCATCTCACCGGATCCGTTGGTGTACAGGTAATCCTGGGTGACGTGCGCGGTGCGGCCACCGAAGCTGCTGCGCTTGGGCTGCACGCCCACCTGTGTCTGTAGGACCCTGCTGCGGTCACCGAGGCGCAGCGGCTGCCACCACTCGAATTCCATTACGGCCTGATAGGAGCCCAGTCCGGCGAAGGGGTCGCCCTTCAGCAGTGCCTTGGTCTCGGCGTCCGGCTTCGGTGCGGCATCTTCGCCCATCGTGTACAGGAAGGTGGGTGGCGCGATGAGCGAACCCCAGCGGGTGCGTTGCGCGTATTCCGGGTCGCAGTACAGCGGATTGTCGTCGCCGTAGCCGAATGCGAAGTGGCGCACACCATCCCAGGTCACCTGGTAGTTGTGCGGCGGATTGCGCTGCGGATTCGGTATGCCGAGGCGGCGGCGGGACCGCTCGATCGCCTGGTCGGTCAGCACGCCGAACTGCTCGGCGGACTTGTCCTCGGTGCTCGTCACAGATCCTCCTCGATCCTTACGGTCAGGCCGTCGTGCGTTCGGCGAGTCGGGCTCGCACGATATCCAGCAGTTCCACGCGACTCACCTTGCTCGACGGTGTACGCGGCAATTCGTCGAGCACGACGATGTGCGCGGGCACCTCATAGGGCATCAGCTGAGTACGGCAGAGCGCGACGAGTTCGGCGACCGCGGGCGGCGTGCGTCCGGGTTCGATCTCGACGGCCGCCACCGGCACCGCGCCGAGTCGCGCATCCGGCAGTCCGGCCACCGCCGCCTCCCGCACCGCGTCGTGCGCTTCCAGTACGCGTTGGACCGTCTCCGGCTGCACCTTGAAGCCGCCGCGAATAATGGCGTCATCGGCGCGGCCCTCGATCCACAGGAACCCGTCCTCGTCGATTCGGGCCAGATCACTGGTGCGCACCCACACCGCGGCGCCCTGTGCGGTCTGCTCGGTTCGGACCTCGAGCCGTCCGGTCTTCCCGGTCGGCAGTTCGATGCCGTTCTCGTCGGTCACGCGCAGCTCGACGCCGTCCAAGGCGCGCCCGGTACTGCCGACCTTGCGGTCCCACCACTGCTCGTGCATCGGCAGTGTCCACCCGGCGACGGCACCGGCGAATTCGGTTGCGCCGTAGGTCATCAGGACGCGCAGACCGTATTTCTGAAAGAACGCGTCGGCGAGTTCGGGCGGACAGGGCGCGGTGCCGGAGGTAACCACCTGCAGGCTCGCCAACCGCTGCTTCGGCACATCGGCCTCTAGCACGGTGCGCAGGGCCGCGGGCACCAAACTCACCGCACGCAGCTGGTGGCGTTCCACCGCACGCAGCCACGGCTCCAAGGCGAATTTGGACATCAGGATCATGCGACGCCCGGTGGCCAGACAGGCCAATGCCCGCCACAGCCCGCCGATATGCACCAGCGGCGCGGATACGAGTGCCGCCGATCGTGTCAGCAGCCGACCAGGCTTCGGCGTTTGTCCACCCGAAACGAGGGCGTGGTCGAGCTGTCCGACGCGTAGGTGCACCCGCTTCGGCGGACCGGTCGTGCCGGAGGTGAGCATTTCGACGGCGACGCCCGGATTGGTCGCGGCGTCAGGGGCGGTGGCACCACCCGCCGGACGCAGCGCACCATCGGTGCCGAGTTCCATGGCGAGACCGTGCGCGGTCACCGCGGCGAGTACGCCCGCACGCGCGAGCGCCTCGGACCCGGCGATAACGATCGGAAGCTCGCAGCGGGCGATATCGGCCGCGAGCCGGGCGGCAGGCTGCAGCGGGCTGAGCATCACCACGCAGCGCCCGGAGGCGATCACCGCGGCGACGACCGCGACATGTTCGGGACGGTTCTCCAACACAACGCCGACGCGCGCGTCGGCGCGCAGGCCAGCGGCATCGAGCGCAGCATCGACGGTCCGCGCGGTCTGCTGGACCATGCCCCAGGTCCACCAGCGCTCCTCGTGCTCGATCGCCTCGGCATCGGCGGGCGCCTCGGCCAGCAACAGGGACAGTCGGTCGCGAATTCCCATGTGATCAGCCTTTCGGAAGGCCGAGCACCTGCTCGGCGAGAACGTCGGTCGAGGTGTTCGACTCCGCGCGATAGCGCCGCATCGGGCCGTTGCTCGGACCACTCCGTCTTGCGCGGAGATCGAGTCCACGAGCTCACCACTCGAATAAGAGTACACTGATTTATTCATTCGAACAGACACCCGAGAAGCCTGATAGATCACATCCGTGGCATGAAGGTGCAGATTTCCGCACCAGATTTCCAATCTGCCACCTGATTCCAGCGCGCGAACCGGACCGCGGCACCAGTAAAGAGAGCGGCGGACCTAATGCCTACTTTGGCTCAGCCGACTCATTTCAGGGCACCGTTACCCCAACCGTTTGCGGAATCAACGGATCCCACACCCGCGCCGACATCGCTACAGCGGCCGAGCGGATCCCGGCGGCACTACACGGATCACTTGCAGCGGCTACACCGCGACACCGCCGCTCCACCCGATACCCCAGCGCGGTCGGCGCCAGCAGCTCGAACTGGGGAGACAGCGACCGTCGGTTACGCGCGGCCGACCGGGTGACGCCCGCGGGCCTGGCCGCTGCCACAGTCGGTCCACGCGGTGTCAGGAAACCGTTCTGAACCAAGACCATGGATCTCGGCGACACGGTGCCGCCATGTCCGCGTGTACGCGGCCTGGCCCGCCACCCCGACGCTGCATTCCAGGCGTGATGCTGCGCCTGACAGGACCACCGAGACCTCCGCACGCGAGTCGCCGGAAAGCCTTGGCAGAGTGCGGATTCGGGGCCGAGCCAGCGCCGTCGACATCTCCTGGCCCGGCCGCTGCCGCAGTCGGTCCACGCGCGGTGTCAGGAAACCGTTCTGAACGAAGACCATGGATCTCGGCGGCACCGTACTGCCACTGCCACGTCCGCGTGTATGGGGCCTGGCCCGCCAACCCGCCGTTGCATTCCAGGCGTGATGCTGCGCCTGACAGGATCATGGCGACGTCCGCACGCAGTCGTCGGAAAGCCATGGCCGCGTGCGGATTACGGGCCGGGCCAGCGCCATCGACATCTCCCGGCCCGGCCGCTAGATTCCGACGAGGTCGGCCAGCCGCGCCCGATGCGAAGCCGGGCCGCCGAACAGCTGCTCGGAGGACTTCGCGCGCTTCAGATACAGGTGCGCGTCATGCTCCCAGGTGTATCCGATGCCACCGTGGATCTGGATGTTCTCCTTGGCGGCATGGGTACCGATCTGCGAGCAGTACGCCGCCGCCAATGCCGCGGCCGTCGACAGCTCGGTCGAACCGGCGGCCGCCACAGTGGCGGCATGGTAGGCGGCCGAGCGTGCCGCCTCGACCTCGAGCAGCATGTCCGCACACTTGTGCTTGATGGCCTGGAACGAGCCGATCGGCCGGTCGAACTGAACCCGGATCTTGGCGTATTCGACCGCGGCGTCCAGACATGCCTGCGCCACACCGACCTGCTCGGCGGCCAGCGCGACGACCGCGAGGTCGAGAACGCGGCGCAGATACGCCGGGGCATCCGTGGGCGGGCTGATCCGTTGCGCCACAGCGTTGTTCAGGTCGATCTTGGCCAGTCGGCGGGTCGGATCCAGCGTCTCCAACCGGGTTCTGGTGACCCCGGCCGCGGTTGCGTCCACGGCGAACAGTCCGAGTCCGGCCTCACCGCCCGCCACGACGAGCAGCAGATCGGCTTTGTCGCCGTCGACGACGAACATTTTGGTGCCGGACAGCGTCCAGGCCTCCCCCGCCCGCGTCGCCATGGTGGTGACATCCGCCAGCCGCCACGAGCCGCTCTCCTCGGCCAGCGCCAGTGTCGCGGTCAGCGAGCCGTCGGCGACTGCGGGCAGCCAGCGCGCCTTGGCCGACTCGTCATCGCAGGTGGAAAGCGCCTGGCCCGCTAGTGCGACCGTCGAGAAATATGGCGAGGGTAGCAGCGCCCGCCCCATCTCCTCGAGCACGATGCCCAATTCGACCGGACCGCCGCCCGATCCGCCGTACTCCTCCGGCAATGCCAGGCCGTGCAGGCCGAGTTGCTCGGCCATCTGCTTCCACAGCGCGAGATCGTGGCCCGGTTCGGTTTCCATCCAGTGCCGCACCGCCGCACTCGGGGATTTGTCCGCCAGGAAACGGCGCACGGTAGCGCGGAGTTCTTCCTGCTCCGCCGTGAACGAAAAGGCCATCACCGCGGCAACTTCGAGCGCAGATAGACATCGAAGTCCGGCATCCGCGACCGGTCGACGATCTCGAGCCGCACACCAGAAGGCGCCAGGTGGTAGGCGAAGATCGACGGCTCGCCGTCGACCACCGCGCAGGCCTCCAAGGCGAATCCCGCCGCCTCGAGCCGCTTCGATGTGGTCGCGACGTCGTCGCAGAAGTAGCCGAGATGGTGCGTCGCGACGTGCGGCGGCGCCGCCGTCCACGGTGTCCCGGGAATCTCCTGCACCAGTTCGATGTGCGGAGCGTCGAGCGAATAGGTGAAGCTCAGCTGCATCACCCGCTCGCCGTCGGCCAGCCGGACCGGCACTTCGGCGGTTTGCGTCGCGGTCCACCGGTAGCCCGCGAGCTCGGTCATCCGCACTTTCCATTCCTCGATATCCGGCACCACTATCCCGGTGTGATAGAGATCCGCGGCGCGGAGTATTTGTGTCACAGGGGAATCCGTCACGGCGATCACCACTCCAAGCGCAGTGACTGGATGCCGTACATGTTGCCGTGCTGCGACAGCTCCTGTCCGGGCACGATCCGATATTCCGGAATCCGCTTGTGCCACTCCTCGACCGCCACATTCAGCTCCAGGCGCGCCAGATGCGAACCCAGGCAACGGTGCGGACCGGATCCGAATGCGATGTGATTGGTCGCGGTGCGATGCAGATCCACCTCCAGCGGATTCTCGAACCGCTCGGGATCGCGATTGGTGACCGCCAGCGGCAGCATCACCATCTCGCCTGCCTTGACCGGGCAGCCACCGATCTCGGTGTCGCGCATCGCTTTCCGGGCGGGCACCACGAACGAGTAGACGCGCAGGATCTCCTCTACGCTCGTCGCGATCAGCGACGGGTCGGCGATGATCGCCTCGCGCTGCTCGGGATGGGTGGCGAAGTGATAGAGGGCCCAGCCGATGGAGATCGGGACCGTATCGAAGCCCGCCTGGAACAGCAGAATGCAGAACGCGTGCATATCCGCATCGCTGATCGGCTCGCCATCGATCTGGTAATTCATTGCCCGCGAGAGCAGATCGTCACGCGGGGCCTCGCGCCGCAGTGCGATCTGCTCGTCGAAGTAATCCGAAACGGCCCGCATCGCGGCAAGTTGTCGGGACCCTTCTGGATCCTCGTCGTAGGTCAGGTGCAGCATGTCGTGCACCCAGTCCAGGAAGATGGGCAGATCCGCCTCGGGCAGGCCGACCAGCCGCATGAAGATAATGGTCGGGAACCGGCGGGCGAATTCGTCGAGGACATCGGCACTGCCGCCGTCCTTCAGCTGATCGATCAGCTCGATCGCGACCTGCCGGATCTCCGCCTCACGGGCGGCGATGGTCTTCGGGGAAAAGTCGTTGCCGAGCAGTCGCCGCCATTTCGTGTGCACGGGCGGATCCAGCATCTCCGGAATCCAGAGGAACCTGGGATTCGGCTCGAGTGCGGTCACCGAGGTGTTCGAGAAGGTGCGCCAGTCCTGCAGCGCCTCCTGCACCGCCCGACCTTCCGTGACGACCCAGTACCCGCGCGCGATGGTGCTGCGGAATCCGGAATGGGTGCGGGCGATTTCATCCCATCGCCGCTGATGACTCAGGACCGGACCGCCGAGCCGGTTGTCGAAGTGATACGCGGGGACACCGTCGTAGGTGCCCTCGGGCTCGAGCGCAGTGCTCATCGCTGATCCTCTCTGGAAGGCGGCCGCACCGGGCTGCTGTATTCGCGTCCCCGCGGGCCGGTGGGCGTTACGGCCGCACCCATGCCGCATCGCGGCCTCGTAGTACGTCACGCGCATGCCGCGACCCGGCATGCCTCGACTCGTCGTGCTGGTCCAATATATCGGCCAGCCCTTATTTCGTAACCTCTTTTGCCTTCTGTTGACGAATTCTTCCTCGTCGTGCGCTGAAACAACTCGCAATTAGCAGCCTATTTGACTGCCAGCGCCAGTCGAGGCGCTATCCCATGGGATGGACATTCAGCTTCCGACGAGGACACATTCCCTTCGGCATGTCTCCCGGTCAGGTGACCGCGCCGTCGATCTTCAGCGCGATCAGCTCCTCCTCGCTGAGACCGAGCCCGAGCAGGATTTCGTCGGTATGTTCGGCGAATTGCGGTGCCCGCGTGAGGGTTACCGGCGTTTCGTCGAACTGGACCGGGTTGGCGACCAGTTCACGGTCGACGCCGTCGGCATCGACCACCGGGACGATCAAATCGTTGGCACGCAGCGACGGATCCCGACCGACCTCCCACGCGTTCTGCACCGCCGCCCATTGCCCCTCCCCACTGCCGAGGATCTCGACCCACTCGTCGAAGGGACGCGCCGCGATGATCTCGGCGACGAGCTCGGCGGCCCGCGCCGCATTGGCCATCAGCTTCTCGGTGCTGTCGAAGCGTTCATCGGCGGCCAATTCCGCGCGACCGGCCAGCCTGCAGAACTCGGGCCAGTAGCGGCCGGGTTGCAGCATCGACAATTCGAGCCACCGCTGATCTGAAGTGCGGTACGCCCCGATGAGCGGGTTCGTGGCCGAACCGTGCCGCGGCGGCGTATTCACCGGCAGCGGACCACCATTCATCAATGCGAGATTGACCGTGAACTGCGTCGCCCAGGCGCCGACGCCGAGCAGTGAGACGTCAACGACCGACGGTTCCCCCGTCATCTTCCGCGAGTAAAGGGCGGCCGCGATACCACCGGCAATGGTCATGCCGCCGATCGAATCGCCGTAGGCGCCCGCGGGCATCCGCGTCATACGGTCGGCGTCGGGCGGGGTCACCCCGGCGGCGCTGCCGCCGCGCGCCCAGAATGCCGTGCTGTCGTAGCCGCCCTTGGTCGCCTCCTCGCCGCGCACACCGAAGCCGCTGCCTCGCACGTAGATGATGTCCGGGTTGATCGCGCGCACGTCCTCGAGGTCGATCCGCAATTTGGCTCGCGCCTGCGGCAGGAAATTCGTCAGGAATACATCGCTGCTGCGGATCAACTCCTCTAGCACCCGGCGTGCGGACGGTTTCTCCAGTGCGAGACCGACACTGCGTTTGCCCCGGTTCGGGCCCTCCATGATCGGGAAGAACGACGATCCGGCGCTGTTCGCCTCGTAGCCGAGCACCCTGACCAGTCCGCGCTGGGCATCGCCCCGTTCCGCGTGCTCGATCTTGATCACGTCGGCGCCCCAGTCCGCGAGCACCGCACCCGCCGCCGGGACGAAGGTGAACTGCGCGACCTCGAGTACGCGCACGCCCTGCATCGGTTTGTGCATCGAACCAGCTCCTCTTAGCGTCGGTAATTCAAGAAGAGTATCCGCTATTCAACCGACACCACAAGGTTGTGCGGCCTCAGACCGCATCGGCCGCCCTGGGCTTCAATGGCACGATCCAGGCCACGAGATGCTCCACATCCAGGGCCGTCGGCACCCGCTCGGTCCACAGGAACTGCTCCATCACGGCGAAGATCGCACATGCGGCGACCATGGCGTCACGGTCCGGATCCGGGCTCCCGCCCGCCGCCAACGGCACCGCGAGCAGTTCGGCGATCCGGCGACGCAGCTCGACACCACCGAAGGCCGATCGCCCGTCGCGGGACGTATTGCGCAGCACCGCCCGTGTCGTCGCGGCCACCTCCCGGTCGGCCGCCTGCTTGAAAACCACCTGTATACAGGCCCTGACCTGATCGACGGGGTCGGTATAGCGAGCACATCGGCGACGGATATGACCGAGCAACCGCCGGGCTCCGTCGTCGGCGATCGCGGCCATGAGATCGTCCTTGCTCCGGAATGCCCGATAGAAGGCGTCATTGGAAACCCTTGCCCGGCGGACGATCTCGACGATTCGCGGATTTCCGTCCGGATCGTCGCGCATCAGCTCCATGCCCGCGTCGAGCAGGCGGCGCACTTCATCCCGTGCGATCGCGTAGCGATCCCCCGTTCGCCGCCGCACCGCCCGGGCCACCAGGGATTCGCCATCGACGGGGTCGTCCCCGACGTGTGGACTCGTCATATAAAAGAGTGTACTGTTCGAACATCGATTCACCAGAATCGTTTTCTTGCACGGTGGTATGGCGTTCTGTCGAACGGAGTTGGAATGGCCGAGGGGTCACAGGT
This sequence comes from Nocardia sp. NPDC050408, assembly GCF_044458905.1. Taxonomy (NCBI): domain Bacteria; kingdom Bacillati; phylum Actinomycetota; class Actinomycetes; order Mycobacteriales; family Nocardiaceae; genus Nocardia; species Nocardia sp. NPDC050408. The sequence goes on from NZ_JBITIL010000002.1 coordinate 859,089, forward strand.
CGTAGGACCGCGGATCGGCATTGCCGATCCCGCCGATATCGCGCTCCGTGCGGCCGCGGCGATCGGCCGTCCACTGCACGAGCTGACCCAGCTGACCGGTGGCACTTCCAGCCTCACCTACTCGGCCGTGACCGATGAGCGAGTTCGCGTCGTGGTCAAGGTCGCTCCGCCGGGTCTCGAGCCGGTCCGGAACCGGGATGTGCTGCGCCAAGCCCGCGCACTCACCGCCCTCGCCGCGGTGCCCGCCGTGGCCGTGCCGCGGGTGCTCGGTTCCGATGTCGGCGCACCGCCGCAAGTTCCGCCGCTGTTCGTCATGTCCTTCGCGGACGGTGAGGGTTACGAACCGCGCCATCTCGAGCTCGAACGTCGCCCCGCTCCGAACGAGGTGCGTGCGCGGGCGGCGGCGGCGGCCAGCATGCTGGCGGCACTGCATACGGTCGGCCCCGCCGAATTGGGCATCGACGAACCGGCGGTCGCCCTCGACACCGAGGTCGAGCGGTGGCAGCGGGCCTTCGCCACCTGTGTGCTCGAACCAGATGCCGAGCTCGACGAAGTCGAGTGCCGGACACTGCTCACCACGGCAGTTCCGAAGCCGCTGCCGCCCGCACTCCTGCACGGTGACTGGCGGCTGGGCAATATGCAGTGCGTCGGGACCGAAATCCGGGCTGTGATCGATTGGGAAATCTGGTCGGTCGGCGATCCGCGCCTGGACCTGGCGTGGCTGCGACTGATGTCCGATCCCGCCCATCCCACGGCCGTCGCGCCCGCGGCACCGACGCTCGAACCCGACGAACTGCTCGCCGCGTACGAGACGGCGCGCGGCACACCGGTCGCGGACCTCGGCTGGTTCGACGCCTTGGTCCGCTACAAACAGGCCGCCGCATCCGCGCTGCTGGTCAAGAACGCCGTACGCCGCGGGCAGGTCACCGAGCGGGTGGAACGGATGCGCCACGGCATCCGGCCGTTGCTCATGGCCGCCCGCACCTACCTGACCCACTGATCCCTTTCGGAGGACCCGATGCTGGATTTCACGATCGAACCCGAGTTCCAGGCCAAGCTGGACTGGGCCGCGGAGTTCGTGCGCAAGGAGGTCGAGCCGCTCGACCTGCTGTTCCCGCACGGCGGCGACCCGTACGACACCGGTAATGAAAAGGCCCGTGCGATCCTGCGGCCGCTGCAGGAGCAGGTCCGGGCGCAGGGCCTGTGGGCCTGTCACCTCGGCCCCGAACTCGGTGGGCCGGGCTACGGTCAGGTCAAACTCGCCTACCTCAACGAGATCCTCGGCCGATCCTATTGGGCGCCAACGGTTTTCGGCACCGCCGCACCGGACACCGGTAATGCGGAGATCCTGGCCATGTTCGGTACCGAGGAGCAGAAGACCCGCTACCTACAGCCGCTGCTCGACGGCGAGATCGTCTCCACCTTCTCGATGACCGAACCGCAGGCGGGCGCCGACCCGAAGGAGTTCGTGTGTCGCGCCTGGCGTGACGGGGATGAATGGGTGATCGACGGCGAGAAGTGGTTCTCCTCCAATGCCAGGTACGCGGCATTCCTCATCGTCATGGCCGTCACCGATCCGGATGCGCCGCCACACGCCCGCATGTCGATGCTGATCGTGCCCGCCGAGACGCCCGGCATCGAGATCAAGCGCAATGTCGGAACCATGGATGAACGCGACGCCCTCGATGAGGGCATCCACGGCTACATCCGCTACCACCAGGTCCGCGTTCCACTCGACGCCATGCTCGGCGCACCCGGCGAGGGCTTCAAGGTCGCCCAGGCCCGCCTCGGTGGCGGTCGCGTCCACCACGCGATGCGCACGGTAGGCAAATGCACCCGCGCCTTCGACATGATGTGCGAGCGAGCGCTGTCGCGCCGCACCCAGGGCACCCTGCTCGCCGATAAGCAGGCCGTTCAGCAGTTCATCGCGGACTCCTGGATCGAACTGCAGCAGTACCGATTGCTGGTGCTGAACACCGCCTGGATCATCGACACGCAGCCGCACGGCGCCGCCCGCACACAGATCGCGATGTGCAAGGTGGCGATGGCCAAGGTGCTGCACGACATCATCCAGCGCGCACTGCATCTGCACGGATCGCTCGGCACCACCAACGAGCTGCCGCTGGCGAAGTGGTGGATGGCCGCCCCGAATCTCGCCCTCGCCGATGGTCCGACCGAGGTGCACCGCACCACTGTCGCCAAGCAGATGCTGAAGAAGTACCGGCCCGCCGAGGGGCTGTTCCCCAGCGAGCACATTCCGCCGAAGCTCGAGGATGCGCGAAAGCGCTACGCGCACATCATTAATGACGACAGCCTGAGCGGTGGGGTGAACGCATGACGGCGGGGCTGTTCGACCTGTCCGGCAAGGTCGCGCTGGTCACCGGCGGCAGCCGCGGCCTCGGCCTGGAAATGGTGCGCGCCTTCGCCACCGCGGGCGCGGATGTGGTGATCACCAGCCGCAAACTCGAGGCCTGCGAGGTGGCCGCCAAGGAGGTCCGGGCGCTGGGGCGGCGCGCGCTGCCGTTCGCGGCGCATGTCGGTCACTGGGACGATCTCGGCCGACTCACCGACGCGGCGTACGAGGAGTTCGGCAAGGTCGACATCCTGGTCAACAATGCCGGTATGTCGCCGCTGGCGCCGTCCTCGGAGGAGACCAGTGAAGAGCTGTTCGACAAGGTGATCGGGGTCAATTTCAAGGGCCCGTTCCGGCTCGCATCGCTGATCGGGCGGCGGATGGCCGACGGCGACGGCGGCTCGATCATCAATATCTCCTCCTCGGGCGCGTTGCTGCCGCAACCGCGCTTCGGCCCTTACGCCGGAGCCAAGGCCGCCCTGAATGTGCTGACCACTGTCTTTGCCCAGGAGTACGGCCCGAAGGTGCGGGTCAACACCATCTCGGCGGGCCCGTTCCTCACCGATATCTCCAAGGCCTGGGCGGCGGAGAAACGACACACCACCCGCAGTGCGCTCGGCAGGCCGGGTAAGCCGGAGGAGATCATCAGCACCGCGCTTTACCTCGCCAGCGACGCCTCCAGCTACACCACCGACGCACTGATCCGGGTGGACGGCGGGCTGTACTGAGGGCTGATCCGACTGCCGGACAACGGAATTAATATTTCCGGTAGAGAATAACGTTGCTCTCGGACCGAAAGGTGATCACATGCCATTAACCGAAATAGATGCGCACACCGCGCTGGTCGTCGTCGACCTCCAGGATGCGGTGGTAGCGCTGCCGACCGTGCGCTCCGCGAAGTCGATTGTCGAGCAGTCGATCCGGCTGGCCGACGCGTTCCGGAAACGCAACCTGCCGGTCGTGATCGTGACGGCGGCCGGCGTCGCGCCCGGCCGCACCGAGGCGAGCCGTGCTCGCGCGGCGGGCGGACAGTCCAGCTCGGCGGCCGCGAATTCGGCGGCCGAGGCCGTCGCGCTGCTGTCCGAGTTGGGGCCGCGGCCGGGTGACCACACCGTGATCAAACGGGTCTGGGGCGCGTTCCACGATCCCGTGCTCGCGGCGTGGCTGCGCGAGCACGACGTCACCCAGGTCGTGGTTACCGGTATCGCCACCAGTATGGGTGTCGAATCGACCGCGCGTGGCGCACACGAGTACGGCTTCAACGTCACGATCGCCACCGACGCGGTGACCGATCTGGATCAGGAAGATCACGACTACGTGCTGCGCAAGGTGTTTCCCAAGATCGCGGAAACCGGCACCACCGACGAGATACTCGCCCTCCTCGACAGGTCCACGATCAGCGGATGAATCTCGCCGAGACGGCGGCCTGGACCAACCTCCGGACCCACCAGGGCGACCTGCGCAAAACCCCGCTGCGCGAATTGTTCAGCCGGGAGTACCGGCACGCCCGAAAGTAACCGACGGATCCACCGCACCGACAGCGGTCTTCGCTGCCTAAGTCGCACGCCCACCAGGATGGCCGACAGGATCGGAGCGACGGCGGCGCTGGCGGCCGCAGTAGCGAAAGCCACGGAATACGCAGTTGCCGAGGATATTTCGAGGCCCTCGACCCGCATTGTGAACGCGGCGACCGACTTCGACGTTCCGGGGGTGCGCCTCACCGCGTTCGCGCTATCGGCGCGCCCGATCCGTATCACCCCGTCTAGATCGGCGGTATCGGCCCAGCAGTTCCATCGCCTCGTCCAGCAGCAGCGGGAGGGCGGGCAGCATGCGTTGGTGCATGTCGTTCCACTGGCCGGACTTGCGGCCGCGTTTGATCAGCAAGGCGGTCGCGGCGGACTCCTTGTATTTGGTGAGCGCCTCGAACCACGGCAGGTCCCGCAGGGCGGCGCCGCGCGCCTCCTGGTAGGCGTCGACCAGTTCGGCCTTGCCCGGCATGCCGGTCGGCTCATCGGATACCGACGCCGGATGTGCGGCCTCGTCGGTGAAGAAGGTCAACCAGCTCACGTCGATCCTGGGGTCGCCGAGGGACCAGATTTCCCAGTCGATGATCGAGGTGATGTGGTCGGCCTCGCACAGTGTGTTGCCGAGTCGGTAATCACCATGGGTGAAGACCGGTGTCATGGCGGCGGGCACGGTGGCGCGCAGGCGGTCCGCGACCGCTTCGTATCCGGTGCGCAGATCGTCCGTCACAGTGATGAAAGCCCTTGTCCAGCGGTCGATCTCAGCGCCGAGAGTGACCACCGGCTCAGTCGCGAGCGCGGTGTGCCCTGGGTTCACCCGATGCAGATCGGCGAGCATTCTGGCCGCGTCCAAGGCACGAGCCCGCACCTGGTTCGCGGGCAGCGTGCCGCGCGGCACGAGCACCGGCTCGACGCAGGTACCAGGCACCCGGTCCATGGCGACGAACGGTGGGACCGTCGGCGGTGCGCCCCCGTCGTGGAACAGAACCTTCGGCACCCGCACCCCTGGTCGATCCGCCAGTGCTTCCATGATCCGCGCCTGGCGCAGCACATCTCGGTTGCGAACCGGTGCCAAACCGGGCGGCGCCACCTTCAGCACGACACGTTCGTATCCAGTTGGCGCACCCGTTAATTCGGCCAAGTAGGTCAGGCTCGATGTCCCGCCCGTGAGTGGTTCGATACCGACAACCGTGGCGCCGGGCGCCCAGCTACGGACCGCGGTCGCGCTACGCGCGGTTAGGTCCCGCATCAACGCCGAACTATTCGCGACAATGCTCATACTCACCCTTATCCTTTCGTCGGTACGATCGGCGGACCATATGTGCCGGCTCACGTTTCAGCGAAAGGCTCACGATGTCGTTGCTGCGCCTCCGCACAAGGCTCTGAGCGAGAAGGTGTTTCGCGACTGCGGTCGGCGCGGCGGCGATCAGATTGCAGGTGCCCTACGAGCGGATGCGCATCTCGGCGAGAGTGTTGCGTGCGTCCGGCCGGTCGAACCGCACCCATGCGACGGCCCCCTCGACCGTGGCGTCGTGCGATACCGGTCCCGGTTGGCTGATACTCACCCTGCGGTCGGCTGACGATCGGCCGTCAGCGCCGCGACGATATCTCGGCGCACCAACTTGCCGGTCGCAGTGCGCGGCAGTTCCGGCCAGTACGTGATGTGATCGGGAGTCTTGGAGCCGCGCAATGTCTTTCGCACCTGCGCGCGCAGTTGCTCGGCATCGACGTGCACTCCGCTGCGCGGCACGACGACGGCCTCGATCCGCTGACCCCACTCCTCGTCGGCCACACCGACGACCACCGCGTCGAGCACGTCGGGATGCCGCAGCAGGACGTCCTCGATCTCGGCGGGCGCGATATTCTCCGCGCCGCGGATGATGGTGTCGTCGACCCGGCCCTCGATGTAGAGATAGCCGTCGGCATCGAGGCGGCCGTGGTCGCGGGTGTTGAAGTAACCGCGTTCATCGACCGAGGCACCGTGCCCGGCGTATTCACCCGAGACCTGCTCGCCGCGCACCCAGATCTGGCCGGGCTGCCCGGACGCGGCGACACCGCCGGATTCGGTGCGAACCTCGAGTTCGATACCGGGCACCGGCCGACCGGCCGAACCGATGCGGGCACGCACCGCGGGATCGTCACTGGCGACGGCCGCGCGATGCTCCTCGGGCCCGAGCACCGAGATCGTGGACGAGGTCTCCGTCAGCCCATAGGCATTGACGAAATCGACATGGGGCCACTCGCGCAGCGCGGTCTCGATCACCCGTACCGGCATCTTGGCGCCGCCGTAAGCGAGCCCACGCAACGACGGCACCGCGCGGTCCAGCCCGTCACCGTCCATGATCCGGGCGAGCATGGTCGGCACGACCATCGCATTCGTTATCCGCTGCTCACGCACGAGTTCGAGCCACTGCTGGGGGCTGAACTGTTCGAGGGTGAGCACCCGACGCCCGGCATACAGGTTCGTCAAAACATTCGACACGGCCGCGATGTGGTACGGCGGCACGCTCATCAGCGCGGCCTCGTCGGCGTCCGCGCCCGCGAATTCCACCGTCCCGAGCACATACGACACCAAGTTGTGGTGCCGCAGCACCACACCCTTCGGCGCGGATGTCGTGCCGCTGGTATAGATCAATACCGCCGGTGTTTCCGGAGCCGCCGGAACCTCGTCATCGTCGCCACCGGCATCCGCCGCGGCAGCAATCCACTCTTCGGGACTCCGCACCGACAACCCCGCCCGACGCAATGCCTCGGCCTGCTCAGGATCTGCGATACCAAGTGCGCGTGGGTGATTCGCCAACAACGCGTCCAGTTGCTCCGCACCGAGGCGGTAGTTCACCGGCACCAACGGCACACCCGCCTGGGCCGCCGCGAACAGCGCCACCGGGAAGGCCGGACCGTTGACAGCGAGGTAGACGATCGCGTCGGCACCGGCCGCACGAACTACCCGCGCAGCACCGGCGGCCAGTTCACGCAGCCGAACCGGAGTCAGTCCATCGTCGGTCCGCCCGACCACGATTCGGTCGCCGAAGCCGTCGGCGGCCATATCCAACAGCATCGCTACGTTCATCGATGCGCTTTCAGTCCGAGGCCGGCAGCGGCTTGGCGTTCTTGAGCGGCAGCGCGACGCCGTTCGCCGCCAGCGTGCCCTGACCCGCTTTCGTGCAGAGCAGTTCCACACCGATTTCCTCGTCAGCGTAGCGCTTGCCGAGCTGCGAACCGCCGAGTTGTGCGGGATCGGCGGTGCCCACCGGGACGCCGTCGGGGCCCTTCGGATCGACCATCGCCGCACCGCCACAGGTGATCTCGAGGTCGACCTGCGGAGCGCGGACGACAATGACCGTCGTCGTGTCGACCGTGCTGGCGAGCGTCTGCCCCACGCGTGGCTTCATCGCAACTTCCTCCGTGGATCTCGTCGTGCATCTCGCCCCGACCGCCGCCGTCACGAGCACATCCGGACGACCGAGACCAGAGAAGAGTATACGACTTATCTAGAACCCGCAGCAGTCCGAGGCCAGCCCGAGGTGCCGGACAGCGCGCTGCTATTGCTTGTCTACCACATATTAAGCGGTTCGATTCGGACGGCGACCAGCACGCACTCCAATGTCGCTGGTAGAACAATTTGTTACACTCTAATCCGGCTGCTGCGCCGCATTCAGGCCGACCCACGAACATCGGAGTTTCCGGATGGAGCTGAAAACCGTCCTGTTCGACGTGACCGAGCACGTCGCGACGATCACCCTGAACCGACCGGAAGCGATGAACAGCTTCAATCAGGAGATGCTCGAGGACTTCGATCGCATCTGGCAGCGAGTGAAGTTCGATGACGATATCCGTGTCGTCGTGCTGCGCGGCGCGGGCGACCGCGCATTCTGCACCGGTATGGACGTCAAACAGGGCATCGACCGGCACACCAATGTCTGGTCGCAGACCGATCCCGGCGAGAAGTTGTCGCCCAAGCTCAACCAGGTGTGGAAACCACTGGTCTGCGCGGTGCACGGGATGGCGGCCGGTGGCGCGTTCTATTGGCTCAACGAGGCCGACATCATCATCTGCGCGCAGGACGCGAGCTTCTTCGACCCGCATGTCAGCTACGGACTGACCGCGGCGCTGGAGCCGATCGGGCTCGCGCGCCGCATTCCGCTGGGTGAGACATTGCGCATCGCGCTGCTCGGCCTGGACGAGCGCCTGTCCCCCGAGCGCGCCATGCAGATCGGCCTGGTCAGCGAGATACTGCCGCGCGATCAACTCTGGGATCGCGCCGACGAGATCGCCCGCATCATCGCCGCCAAACCACCCGCTGCCATCCAGGGCACGGTCCGGGCGATCTGGGAGTCGCTCGACACCGGCCGCACCCAGGCACTGCGCACCGGCCTGTCCTACACCCAGATCGGAAACCCCATCGGCAAGGCCGAAGTAGACCGCGCCGCGGTGCCGCGCAGCAAATGGACGCTGCGCTGACGCGCTTCCATCACCGATCACAAAGTCCAAGAGGAGAATTCGATGAAGTTCGGCATGCCGTGGCCCGGCCGCGACGTCGGGAGGGAGGCCGAGCAGGCCGGTGTGCAGGCCTTCTGCACCGGGGACTTCGTCGACCACGACGCCTACCTGACCGTGGCCGAGATCGTCGCCAATACCGAACGCGCACTGGTCGGCCCGGCCATCGCCTACGCCTTCGCGCGTACCCCGTACGCGCACGCCACCGCCCTGCGTCAACTGCACCGCCAGGCGCCCGGCCGATTGTTCCTCGGCCTCGGCACCGCCGCATTCCGGATCAACCGCGACTGGTTCGGCGTCCCCGCCGATCGTCCCGTGGACCGGATCGCCGAGACCATCGATGTGGTGCGCGCCTGGCTGCATGCGGAAAACGGCGAAAAGATCCAGTACTCCGGGGAGTTCTACTCGATCGACGCCGATGTCCGGGCTCCGGTGCTCGGCCGCCTCGATATCCCGGTGCTGCTCGCCGGATTCAACAGCCGGATGGCTGCCACCGCGGGCCGAGTCGGCGACGGTGTGATCGGCCACGGCCTGTTCACCCGCACCTGGTGGAGCGACGTCGTGCGCCCTGCGGTCGACCGCGGCGCGGCCGATAGTGGTCGGAGCCCACTCGAACACGGTTGGATCATCACCGCGATCGATGACAACGCACCCGAACGCGCCATCGCCGACGCCAAGCGGATGATCGCCTTCTACCTCACCGTCAAGACCTACGACCCCTACGTCACCCATCACGGCTGGGAAAGCCCTGTGGCACAACTGCGCTCGGCATTCCGGGCGGGCGATACCGACGGCATGGTCAAGGCGGTCACCGACGAAATGCTCGCCGAGATCGCGCTGTGCGGGACCACCGCCGACGCCCGTGCGGCCCTCGCGCGCCGCGCCGACGCACTGCCCCGCGATGTCGGCTACTTCGCCCCGCCGTCGTATCTGGTGAGTCCCAAACGTCGTGCGGCATATGCCCATTCCAGCCTCGCCCTGATCGGCGCCACATCCTGAGAGAGGGCGGCCGCGTTCGCACGCGGCCGCCCTCGGCTCGATCAGTGCGCCAGTACCGGAGCCTCGGCATCCTGCGCGACAGGCGCCGGAAGTTGTTCGATCTTACGGGGCAGCAGCACGGCGAGCAGCGCGCCGATGGCGCAGGCCACCGCGCCGATCAGGAATGCGACCTGGAATCCCTTTTCCGTGTAAAGCACGGCGCCATGAGTCATTTCGAGCGGGATCGGTGCCATATAGGAGTTGTTCAGCACCGTGAACGCGAGCACCGGCAAGACCGCCGCGATGACACTCTGCGCGGCGCCCGCGACACTCGCCGTACTGGCTTGCAACTGCGGCGGAACCGCTTCGATCAAGAGATTCGGAACCGATGCGTAGCCCAGCCCCATACCGGTGCCCGCCATACCAGCGAACACGAGCAGCAGCGCCTTGTCGTCATGCTTGACCGCGATGAGCACGAAAGCGAGCGCGAACAGCAGCAGGCCGACGATCATCAGCAACCGCGGCCGAACATTGCGGCCGACCAGAACGCCGACCACCACTCCGCCGACCACGACCATGCCGCCGATAGGCGCCTGGAAGACCGCGAATCCCTTTGCGCTGACACCGAATCCGTAGCCCAGTCCGATGGCGGCGGGAGTCATCACCATCATCGGCAGCAGAATCGTGATGAGGGCACTGCAGCCATAACACATGCCCGAGCCGATGGAGATCAGCAGGACCGGCCGCCTGCGCACCACATCCAGATCGAGCAGCGGATCGCGCACGATTCCGGCCGAAACCAACCAGGCCGCCACCAGCACGCCGCCGCCGACGAGGTACGCGAGCGTCGAACCGGTCGTCCAGCCCCAGCTGGGACCGAAGCTGACCGCGACGAGTATGCCCGCGATGCCGAAACCGAGCAGCAGCGCACCGGCGAAGTCGATCCGCGACCGCACCCGCACGGTGGATTCGCCGGTGGTGAGCGAGATCAGGGTGCCGAAGACCGCGAGCCCGATCACGAACAACCAGAAGATGCTGCGGAAACCGTAGTCATCGAGCAGCCAGCCGGTGATGAACGGAGCCGGTATCGCGATGAGTCCCAAACCACTGGTGGTAACGCTGACCGCGAGCGCGACTGTCTTCTTCGGGAACACATCCCGGATCAGCGAATAGGCCAGGAAGACACACGGCGTGAGTACCCCCATCAACGCTCGCCCGGCGATCAGCACCGCGTAACTGGTCGCGACCGCGGAGACCAGCGAGCCGAGCACCGAGACAGCGACGCAGGACAACAGGATCTTGCGCTTGCCGTACATATCGGCCAGCTTGCCGAGCAGCGGACCCGTCACAGCCCCGACCAGCAGGAATGCTGTCAGCAGCCAGGCACCCTGCGTCGTCTGGAAATGCATGGAGATTTCCGGGGCCGCCATCGAAACCATCATGTAGCTGAGGGTGAGTATCTCGAGCGTCAGCACGATCGAGGCCAGGGAAAGCACCAGCCGCGGCGTCCATGACTGTGCGACATCGGGCGATTCGTCGAATTGCATTGCAGGGCTCATCGAACGAGTCCTTTCGGGGGCTGCCACGGAGCTCTCGTTTCCGACTCGCACCGAGCAATCGAGCCGTGGCTGTGGTTGGTGATCGCGTTCGCCCTGCTCGGAGTGGGGCGAAGACGTACGCGACAGCACACTCCCTGTGGGTCGGGTCACACAATCGGACTTTCCACTCAGCGGCAATCGGACAAACGAATCAGCCAGTTCAGCTATTCAGTACACTTTTAAAGCGTGCTGTGCGGGCAGCGCCGCAGGTGAGCCTGCCCAGAAGACCGACGCAGATCCGGCAATCAGGAGACCGAACATGACCACGGCGTACTCGTTCTCGACGCAGCTCTATATCGACGGGCACCGCACCGACGGCGAATCGGACGAGCTCATCAGTGTGCGCAATCCCGCGACGGAGGAGACGATCGCCTACGTCCCGCAAGCCTCGATCCCGGACGTGCGTTGCGCGATCACGGCCGCGCGCAAGGCATTCGACGAGGGGCCATGGCCGCGGATGAAGCCTGCCGAGCGGGCGGCGGTACTGCTGCGCATGGCCGAGGAAATGGAGCGTCGCCTGCCCGAGCTCGTCGCCGTCAATATGTCCGAGGCGGGTTCGGTCCGCTCATTGGCCGAGACCCTGCAAACCCGGGTGCCGGTAGCCCATCTGCGCGATATGGCCGAACGCGTCATGCCGACCTTCGCGTGGGAGCGCCCGATGGAACCCACGATCGCGCCGGGCATCGGCATCTCCCAGGGACAGATCCGGCGCGAGGGCTTCGGGGTCTGCGCACTGATCGCGGCCTACAACTTCCCGTTCTTCCTCAGCATGATGAAGGTGATACCGGCCCTGGCCGCGGGATGCACCGCCGTGCTGAAGCCCGCGCCGACCACCCCGCTGGAATCCCTGCTGATCGGTGACTTCGCCGATGCCGCCGGTCTGCCGCCGGGTGTGCTGAACATCGTGACCGGCGATATCGACGCGGGCCGGGAGCTGACCACCAATCCCATGGTGGACCTGGTCAGCTTCACCGGATCGGACACCGTCGGACGGATGGTCTATACCCAGGCCGCGAGCTCGATCAAGAAGGTCGTGCTCGAGCTCGGCGGCAAGTCCGCCAATATCGTCCGCGCCGATGCCGACCTCGACGGGGCGGTCCGGTCCGCACTGATGGGCATCACGGTGCACGCGGGCCAGGGCTGTTCGATCCTGACCCGCACGATCGTGCACGAATCCGTCCACGACGAACTGGTCGCGCGGCTGCGCGTCGCGCTCGCCGGTGTCCGGGTCGGCGATCCGGCACAGGAATCCACCACGATGGGCCCGCTGATCACCGAGGCGCAGCGGGAAAAGGTAGAGAAGCTGATTCGTGTCGGCGAGGAGGAGGGTGCGCGGATCGTCGCCGGTGGCGGGCGCCCGGCCGGGCTGGACAAGGGCTACTTCGTGGAACCGACCCTGTTTGTCGATGTCGACAATTCGATGACGATCGCGCAGACGGAGTTCTTCGGCCCGGTGGGCGTCGTCATTCCGTTCCGCACCGACGACGAGGCGGTACGCATCGCGAACGACAGCCCATACGGTCTGGCCGGTGCTGTCTGGAGCGCCGACACCAAGGCCGCGTATGAGATCGCCACGCGCGTCCGCGCGGGCGGCATAGCGATCAACGGCGGCAGTGCGGGGGTCAACCCGCGCTCGCCGTTCGGTGGATACAAGCAGAGCGGAATCGGCAGGGAGTGGGGCGAATTCGGCCTAGACGAATTCCTGCAGACCAAGGCGATCAGCTGGGCCGCCCGCTGATCGGCCGGGCAGTGCCGGTGCCTGTTACGCTCCGCCGTGGAGCCAATGGCGTAGGGGGCGAGGACACGAGAGAGCCGGCATGAATGCAGACGTAGCCGCAGCGGTCGGCGAACTGTTGCCAACGCTCGCCGAACGGGCGGCGCTGGTCGACGAGACCGGCGAGATACCGGTCGAGACGATGACCGATCTGATCGGTACCGGCATCTTCCGACTGCTGCGCCCGAAAGCCCAGGGTGGGCTGGAGGCCGATCCGCTGGACTTCTACGACGCGGTGCGCATGGTCGCCACCGCGTGCGGTTCGACCGGGTGGGTGACGTCGGTACTCGGCTTGGCCCCTTGGCATGTGGCACTTTTCGATGAGCGCGCGCAACGTGATGTGTGGTCGGACGATCCGGACGCATTGATCTGCTCGTCCTATGCGCCGGTCGGCAGATTCGTTCCGGTCGCCGGAGGTTACGAAGTCTCGGGCCAGTGGCGATTCGCCAGCGGTTGTGCGCACTCGTCGTGGGCGCTGCTGGGCGGCACCATCGTGGCCGAGAACGGCCAGCCGGTGGATATGGTCAGCGGGCTGGTGCCCTGCGTCGACTATCGGATTTCGAAGGTGTGGGATGCGGCTGGACTGTGCGGCGCGGGCAGCGACGATCTGTACGTCGACCGGATTTTCGTCCCGGAACACCGGGTAACGCGGTTCTACGACATCGCACGACTGGAGAGCCCGGGACATAAGGCGAACCCAGGCCCGCTCTACCGGATGCCATACGGAACCATGTACACCTACGCGAACAGCTCACCCATGGTCGGCATGGCACAGGGTTGCCTCGATGTCTTTCTGAGCCGGATGCGCGACAGTAACCGGCTCAGTTTCGGTGGCGGCAGTATCACCGCGGATCAGCCGACCGCCGCGGCGCGCGCCAGCGCGGAAATCGACGCGGCCATCCTGCAGATGAGCCGGAGCCTTCGCGATTTGTACGAGTGCGTGTGTGCGCGACAGGAGATTCCGCTGGAGTTGCGGTTGCGCGCCCGCCGTGATCAGGCGTGTGGCGCCGAACGCGCGTTGACGTCGATCGATCTGGTTTTCGCGGCGACCGGTGGGATGCTGCTGCGCCGTCGCAATCCGATCGAGCGGGCCTGGCGTGACGCACATATCGCGGGCATTCACGCGTCCAACGATGTCGGCACGGCATTGACGCTCTACGGCCGCGGCACATTCGGATTGCCGGTCGACGACATGTTGGTCTGAGTCCGAATCCGGACCCGGTCACCACCAGCCGACGAGACGGTCCATCAGCAGCGTCGCACTGGCGAGGTAGTCGCCGTACCCACCGCGGAAGAAGAGCAGCGGTGTTCGCACCGACTCGATATTCAGATCGCTGACCCGGCCGACGACCAGATAGTGGTCACCGATTTCGACCACGTTTTCGAGCTTGCAGTCGACCCATGCCACGATGCCGTCCAGCACCGGATTGCCCAGCGGTGACGGTGCCCAGACCACGCCCTCGAAACGGTCCGATCCGCGAGCCGACAATCGGCGTGACGTCGGCTCCTGGTTGCCCGCGAGCGCGTTGGCGCAGAAGCCGCCCGCCTCCTGGATCATTGCCAGCGTCGACGAGGATCGGTTCACCAGAAAAGACACCAATGGCGGCTCGAGCGAAACCGAGGTGAAGGTACCGACGATCAACCCGTGCGGACGCCCGTCGGATGCCGTGGTGGTAATCGCGACGACACTCGTCGGAAAATGTCCCAGCACGTCGCGGAAGCGCCTGGCACCCATCGACACCGGATCCGGAAGCGGACTCATATGGGCCCTCACCTCTCTTGCGCAACGGTCGAGCCGACGGCCGACTGAACGCAAGTTTGGTCAGGAAACCCGGTGGACCCGTGGTTGTTTCCGCTCAGCGGAAAGCGGTCCGGATACGTGCGCGAACCTCAGAACCACTCACCGCGTTCGCCCAGTGCGACGATTCGTCCGAGGGTCTCGGTGAGTGCCGGGATCGGCGGTTCATCCCGCACGACGACGGGTTCGAAGCGCGCCGAATGTTTGCGCGCGGTGTCGCCCATCAGCTTTTCAGATATCGCGTGCGCGGTATTGGCGACCAGCGGCGCCAGCCGCTCGAGCGGTGCTCGCACATCGCCGACGAGCGAAATCCCGCCGACCGGCCCCTTGGGACCGCGGACGGCCGCACCCACACAGGCGATGTGCTGGAAGCATTCGCCGCGCTCGAAAGCCAGGCCGCGACGCGCACGAATGCGAATCAACTCCTGGTGCAGGACCTCGAGATCGCCGATGCTGTGCGCGGTCCGCTTGACCAGGACATCGCGGTACAGATCGTCGATCTGTTCCGGCGACAGCCACGCCAGCATGCTCTTTCCGACGGCCGTGCAGTGCGCGGGTACCCGGCCGCCGACGACGGACGGCACCTGGACGGCGGCCTTGCCGCCGAACTTGTCCAGGTAGTACGCCTCGGCGCCGTCCAGAACAGCCAGGTGCACCACCATTTCGGTGCGCACCGACAAGTTGTGCAGGAGTGGGAACGCCGCGGTCCGCAACGCGCCGTGGCCCTCTTCCCGGCCGCCGAACCCGAGCGCCCGTTGACCGAGGCCGTAGTCACGACCGTTGCGCTCGAGCCATCGCAGCCGAACCAGCTGTTCCAGGATGCGATGAGTCGTCGAGCGCGGCAGATTTGTGCGTCCGGCAACATCCTCGAGCGAGAGCCGGATCTGCGGACCACCGAACGAATCCATGATCAGTGTCATCCGCTCCACCATGGACGGTGGCGCCTCGTGTCGTTCGGAGGTGGCGACCGCATTGTCATTCACCACTGAGGCCATTGGCCAGCCTCCTTCTTGGAGCTCGAACCTCAGGCGCGAGTGTAGCGAAAGAGAGCCGCTGTGTAATGGTGATATCGAAATTAAGTTTCCTCTTTAGGGGCAATATCGCCGATGTCGATCGGTCCGCCGCAGGCCACGCCGAGCAGACCCGAGAAATCTACGCCGGAATCGGTCAATGCGGCTCGGCAGGCGGCGACGTCCTTGTGCAGAAAAGGTGCGACCGCGGCGGCGAAGGATTCCGATCCGCCACGGTCGGCGATATAGCGTCCAGCCGTCGTACCGCCACTGCTCACCGCGAGCGCCTCGAGCATTACGTCTTCGTCTATGCCCACCCCGCGGCCCAATGTCAGGCCTTGCAGGGTGAGCTGTGAGACCGCGGCGAAGAGCAGGTTATTGATCAACTTCACGCGCAGCGCCGACCCCCGCCCACCTGTTTCTATGACCGTTCCGGCATAGCACTCGACGACCCGTCGCGCGATCGAGACGTTTTCGGGCGTGCCACCGAGGAAGACCACCAGCTCACCCGCACGCACCGCCTCCGGTGTGCCACTGAATGTCGCGTCCACGAGCGCGGCCTGTCCGATCGGCGCGAACCGGTCCAGACCGTGCAGCACCTCCGGCGTCCCTGTGGTGTGCGACAGCAGTACCGTGCCCTCCCCCATCGCGCCGACGACCTCGGGCAGCAGCGTGGATATCTGCTCGTCGCCGAACAGGCAGCTGACGATGACATCCGCGGCCGCGATATCCCGGGCCCGATCGACGGGCTCTGCTCCGAGTGCCGCCAGCCGGTCCCGTACCTCCGGCCGCCGTGCGTACAGCCGGACCCGGTGCCCCGCCGCCAGTAATCGCTCCACCATCGCCGCACCGATCCGGCCGGCGCCGATGAATCCGATCGTCAGTGCCGTCATGATCGGCTCCTTCGCTCCCGAACGATGTCGAGCAGTTCCATCCTGCTCACCTTGCTCGATGGCGTGCGTGGTAGCTGGTCCAGGACCACCACGTGCACCGGTACCTCGTACGGCAGCAGGTGAGCGCGGCAGAGTTCGACGAGTTCGTCGCTGTCGGGAGGTATGAGTCCGGGTTCGGTTTCGATCGCCGCCACGGGTACGTGTCCGAGGCGGGCGTCGGGCAGTCCGGCCACCGCGGCCTCGCGCACCGCCGCATGCGTCTCCAGCACTCGCTTGACGGTCTCCGGCTGGACCTTGAAGCCACCGCGGATGATCGCGTCGTCCGCGCGGCCGTCGATCCAGAGGAAGCCGTCGACATCGATCCGCGCCAGATCGCTGGTCTGGACCCACTCGCCGGCGCCCGCCGCGGTCTGCGCGGTGCGGACCTCGAGCCGTCCGGTCGTCCAACCGCCGAGTTCGACGCCATCCTCGCCGGTCACCCGCAACTCGACGCCCGGGAAGGCGCGACCGGCGCTGCCCGCCTTCAGGTCCCACCACTGTTCGTGCAGCGCCAGCGTCCAACCCGCCACCGCGCCCGCGAATTCGGTGGCACCGTATGTCATCAGCACCGGGATGCCGTAGGTGCGAAAGAACGAGTCCGCCAACTCTTTCGGGCATGGCGCTGTCCCGGAGGTGACGACCTGTAGGCTCGCGAGCCGCGCCCGCGACACTCCGGAATCGAGCACCGCCCGCAATGCCGCGGGCACCAGACTCACGGCACGCAACCGATGCCGCTCCACGGCGCTGACCCATGGTTCCAGGACGAACTTGGGCATGAGAATCATCCGCCGACCGGTGGCCAGGCACGCCAGTGCCCGCCACAGGCCGCCGATATGCACCAGCGGCGCGTTCACCAGTACCGCGGAGGTGGAAAGCAATCGGTCGTCCCTGGCCGTCTGCCCGCCGGAAGTCAGTGCCTGATCCAACTGCTCGGTCCGCAGATGCACGCGCTTCGGCGCGCCAGTCGTCCCCGAGGTGAGCATTTCCACCACGGTCCCCGGATTCGTCACGGCCGACGCGCGGATCGTGCCGCTCACGCGTCGCACCGAACCGTCGTCCCGCAGTTCCAGGGCGAAACCGGCCGTCGTCGCGGCATCGAGTACGCCATCTCGGGCCAGCAGCACGGATCCGCACACAACCGCGGGCAGGTCACAGGCGATGATGTCGGCGGCCAGCCGCGGCGCCGGTTGCAGCGGAGCGAGGAGTACGACGCATCGACCGGTCGCGATCAGCGCGGCGACAACCGCGACATGTTCAGGCCGGTTCTCCAGGACCACACCGACTCGGGATCCCGCGCCCAAACCGGCGGATTCCAGTGCATCCACGACCGAGCGCGCGGTGGTCTGGATCCGACCCCAGGTCCACCAGGTCTCCTCGTGCTCGATCGCTTCGGCATCGGCGGGAGCCTCGGCAAGCAGTCGGGTCAGCCGGTCACGAATTCCCACGTGGTAATGCCTTTCGTATCGTGTGCCGGCCGTGGTTCACCATTCGAGGCGCAAGGACATCAGGCCATACATGTTTCCGGTCTGCTCGAGTTGCTGTCCGGGTGCGATCCGGTACTCCGGTATCCGCTTGTGCCACTCCTCCATCGCCACGTTCAGCTCCAGTCGAGCCAGGTGCGAACCCAAGCAGCGGTGCGGTCCCGAACCAAAGGCGATGTGGTTGTTCGTGGCGCGCTGCAGATCCACCTCGAGCGGATTGTCGAACCGCTCGGCATCCCGGTTGCTCACCGCTAGTGGCAGCATCACCATGTCGCCGGACTTCACCGGACAGCCGCCGATCTCGGTATCCCGTGTCGCCTTTCGTGCCGGAATGACGAACGAATAGACACGTAGGACTTCCTCGACGCCATTGGCGATCAGCGATGGGTCGGCCACGATGGCCGCGCGATCCTCATGATGCGCGGCGAAGTGGTACATGGCCCAGCCGATGGCGATGGGGACCGTATCGAAACCGGCCTGGAACATCAGAATGCAGAACGCGTGCATATCGGCGTCGCTGAGTAGCTCGCCATCGATGCGCCAGCTCATCATGCGCGACAGCAGATCATCGCGCGGGGCGTCGCGACGCAGCGCGATCTGCTCTTCGAAATAGGCCGACGCAGCGGTCATCGCGGCAAGTTGGCGACGGTGGTCGGGATCCTCGGCGTGCGGCAGGTGCAGCATCTCATGGACCCATTCCAGGAATTGGTCCAGATCCTGCTCGGGCAGGCCCATAAGCCGCATGAAGATCAGGGTCGGGAACCGGCGCGCGAACTCGTCGAGAACATCCGCGGCCCCCTTCGGCAGCAGCCGGTCGATCATATCCGCCGCGATCTTGCGGATCTCCGGCTCGCGGGCGGCGACCCACTTGGGCCCGAACTCGCTGCCCAGCAGCCGCCGCCACTTGGTGTGCAGCGGCGGATCCAGCATCTCCGGAATCCACAGGAATTTCGGATTCGGCTCGAGCACCGTCACCGAGGTGCTGGAGAACGTCCGCCAGTCCTGTAGCGCCTCTTGAATCGCCTGGCCGTCCGTAATGACCCAATAACCCTGTGCGACAGTACTTCTGAACGCGGAGTGGGTGCCGGCGAGTCGGTCCCACTGCTCATGATGGCTCAGCAGTGGACCGGATAGGCGATTGTCGAAATAGTAGGCGGGCACACCGTCATGGGTGCCCTGGGATTCGAGCGTCATACCGATCCTCTCACAACCCGGCCGACGGTGTGGTCGACAGGAACGCGCCGCCCGGGCCCACATCGAGGGCCTCGCCGTACCACGTCTGCCCCCACTGCAATTCGGGGATCTTCCACTCCAGCGCCTGCCAATCCGGATCCATGATCAAATACCCGCCGGAGTAGAGCTCGACGCGGTGACCGGAGCCGGGATCGTGGATGTAGAGGTACATCGCCTGCCCGATGCCGTGCTTGCCCGGACCGTGCCCGTAGTCGATCTCGAGATCACGGATCTCGTCTGCGGCCCGCAGAATGTCGTGGTAGTTCTCGATATTGAAGGCCACGTGGTGGAACGCCCCGTTCTTCTCCTCCCCGTTGACACCGATCGCGATGTCGTGCACCTGCGGGGTCACCGACAGCCAGGAAGCCAGGATGGTCTCCGGGAACTGCGGGATCATCGCGAACTCCCGCCGCTTGAACCCCAGCGCGTTGCGCAGCCAGCCCTCGGCCTGGTTCACCGTGGTCGGGCTGCACTGCACGTTCAGATGGTCCAGCCGCCGAACTCCGAAACCGCGGCGGCGGGAACTGTTGCTGAGCAGCTTCGAGCGCAATTCCGGTGGGGCAACCGGCTTTTCGATGTCGTAGTAGAGCTCGAAGGGATGCTCGCTGCCGGGCACGAGGAAGCGGATCGCGGTGCCGCGGCCGAGTTCGTGATCGACGGGCAACTCCACCGCCTCGATCTCCGCCTCGGTCAGCTGCTTGTGGAACAGCTCGACATCCTGGGGCCGTTTCACCCGGAAGCTGTAGCTGTTCACCCGCGCCTCGTCCTGCTGGGTGAGCACCAGCGAGTGGTGCACCAATTCCTGGTACCCGCGCAGATATGCCACACCGTCGGATTCGGCGACCACCTCCATGCCCAGCAGGTCCCGGAAGAACCAGATCGAACG
Organism: Nocardia sp. NPDC050408; assembly: GCF_044458905.1. Lineage (NCBI taxonomy): Bacteria > Bacillati > Actinomycetota > Actinomycetes > Mycobacteriales > Nocardiaceae > Nocardia > Nocardia sp. NPDC050408. The sequence continues at coordinate 879,152 of NZ_JBITIL010000002.1, forward strand.
CCGCAGATCCGGCGTCCCCAGGTTCAGGCCACCGGCATGGGCAATCTCCGGGCCGGGATCGTAGTCGTGCGAACCAGCCATGCGAGCTCTCCTTCGAGTCGGAATGTCCTGCTGGCTGGCAAGTTTGAGCGGGAAACCGGGCAGCGCACGCCGGACTTTCCGAACACTGGGACGCGCTGCCTCCCGACGAGCCACCGTGGACTGCTCCCCCACCGCGACCGGCGCCATCCCGCTCAGCGGAATCCCGCACTCGACCCGACATCGCAGGTCGCACACTCATCCGACATCCGAATTCCCGTGAACCAGGTCACCCCACCGGCCATATCGCGTCGCGACCGGCTGCGGCAGATCAGCGAAACACCGCGGTGCACGAAGGGCTCGGCGGCGTCAGCCTGCGTCGCCACGCAAGGACCGGAGCGCCTCGATTCGACAAGGAGAACGCAATGCCCGCTGACGAGGAAACCTACGACGTCGTGGTCGTGGGGTCCGGAGGAGGTGGCCTGATCGCCGCCTATACGGCCGCCGCGCGCGGGCTGCGCACACTCCTGCTGGAAAAGTCCTCGCTGATCGGCGGTACCACCGCGTATTCCGGTGCGGGACTGTGGTTTCCCGGCAGCGCCCCGATCGCGCGCGCGGGCATCGAAGATGATCCCGAGGCCGCACGCACCTACCTGCACGACGTTGTCGCCGACAACTCGCGCGAACCGCTGCAGGATGCCTATCTGCGGACCGCGCCCCAGCTGATCGACGACCTCGAGCAGAACCCACTGTTCGGGTCCTTCACCTACCAGCCCGTGCCCGAATACTTCTACGGGCGTCCCGGATCCACCGCCACCGGGCGAACCATATTCCCGCAGGAAATCTCGGTAGCCGAACTCGAGGAACTCGCCCCGCTCATCCGGCGCTCCGTCCCGGAAGAACGCTGGGGTATCGACGAAGGGCCGGTGCTAGTCGGCGGCCGCGCACTGATCGGCCGGGCGCTGAAAGCCTTCCTGGCAACGGGCAACGGCTCCTACCTGCTCGAAACCGCCATGACCGACCTCGTTGTCGAGGACGACCGGGTCACCGGTGTGGTTGCGGTCAGCGGCGGCCAGCGCCGCACATTCCGCGCCACCCGCGGCGTGATCCTGGCGGCGGGCGGCTTCGAACACAACCGTGAGATGCGCGAGCAGTATTCGCCCGTACCGCTCACCGGCGAATGGTCCCACGGCGCGCCGGGCAACACCGGTGACGCGATCCTGGCCGGTCGCGCGATCGGCGCGGCCACCGACCTGCTCGATGAGGCCTGGTACGTCCCCGGGGTGGTGCAGCCCGACGGTCGGCCCGTCTTCCATACCGGCACCCGCGGCGGGATCTGGGTCAATGCCGAGGGCGAGCGCTTCATGAACGAGACGCAGCCCTACGATCGCGCCGGGCACGAAATGGCCCGGCTGCAACTCGAAACCGGCGTTACGCACAGCACCGCGCACTGGGTCTTCGACCACCGGCAGCTCGAGCGTGACGGCTTCGGGGGCGATCCGGAGCAGCCGGTGCGTCCGGAGTGGTTCGCATCGGGCGCCTTGCGCCGCGCCGACACTCTCGAAGAATTGGCCGATCTGATCGGCGTGCCGCCGGAGAAACTGCGCAAGTCGATCGAGGAGTTCAACGGCTATGCGAAATCCGGTGTCGACGAGCGTTTCCATCGCGGCGAGGCGCCGTGGGACCAGATGTTCCAGTACATCGTCGGTTACCCGGCCGATCCCCGGCAGAACTACATCGTGCCGCTGGCGACCGACCTCCCCAACCCGCTGCTCATCCCCGTCGACACCCCGCCCTACTACGCGGCCACCGTCGTGCTGTCCGATATCGGAACCAAGGGTGGTCTCGTGACCGACGAGCACGCCCGTGTACTCCGCTCGGACGCAACGCCGATCGAAGGTCTATACGCGACCGGCAACACCATGGCGGCGATGTCGGGCGGCGCGTACCCGGGCGCAGGAACACCGATCGGTTCGAGCCTCGTTTTCGCGTATCTCGCCGCACTCGACCTCGCCGGTGCCGCATCAAACGAATAGGAGTCGGCCATGACCCGAGTAGCCACACTCACCGAATCGACCCTGTCGGGAAGGCCCTTCCTGCCTGCCACACTCGATATCGCTCTGCGTTGTCCGGCCCGGTCCGACTACATCGAACTGCGCTTCGCGACCTCGGCAGGGTCGTGGCAATGGTGCTTCCCCGAACCACAGCACCGGTACGCCGACCCGAGCGCCGCCACCTCGATCGCGCTGGCATTCGGGCGGTACGGCGCCCAGGCTCATCTGATTCGAGCAGGTGGGCTCGGCCCAGCCCTCCCGAGCTCGGCGGCCCTGCCACTGATCCTCGCCGACGCCCGAATCCTGGTCGAGCGCCGGCTGATCACCCCAGGCTTGTCCGCGGCTCCTGCCAAAGGCCCTGCCGCATAGGGCAATACCGTCGTTGCCTGTGCACTCGTTGACCCCGCACAGGCAACGCACCAGGCTTCAGGAGAGAAATGGCTACGTTCGTTGTGGTGCACGGTGGCGGGCACGGGAGCTGGTGTTATCAACGGGTGGCTCGGTTGCTACCGAACCGCAAGCGGTGACCGACGCGCTACTCGAGATCGCCGCCGCCTGAGCAGAACTTACGGTGCACGTGCCTATCGGCAGCCGTGAGCGGGCATACCAGTGGTGGCGCATTCACAGTCTGCAGCCATATGGCAAGTACGACAGGAGCAGCCCGAGGTATTCCCGCGGGCGTAGGGTCGAGCCGTGAAGCGCACCCAGTGGAAGATCCACGGCGAGAAGCTGGTAGACGAGAACCGACACATTCGGTTGTCGACTGTGGATGTCGAGCTGCCGGATGGCGTGAAGTTCACGCAGTACGTGGCACGGATGCCGCGCTGTGCGATGACATTGGTACTCAACGAGAACCGCGAAGCTCTGTTGATGTACCGGCACCGGTTCATCATCGACAAGTGGGTGTGGGAATTGCCCGGTGGCTATGTCGACCACGCCGAAGACGTTGCTGCCGCCGCTGCGCGCGAAGTGGAGGAAGAAACAGGCTGGCGGCCGAAGTCGATGGAGCGATTGGTCACCTATCAGCCGTCGATCGGAAGCCTGGACCAGCCACAAGAGATCTACATAGCGCGAGGTGCCGACCTCACCGACACGGCGCCGGACATCAACGAAGCCGAAGACATCCGTTGGATACCGCTGGCTGACGCGGCGGCGATGATCGATCGAGGCGAGATCATCGGTGCGGCAACCGTTGTCGCGATCTATCGCGCGCTCAGTCTCGACGCGTAGTGAGTTCGCGGACCTGCTGCCGGAAGTCCTCAACATCCGGCATGGCGGCGTGGGGGCTCAGTCGTTGGCGCAGGTCACCCAGGTATGCGTAGCTGCGTCGCGACGACAAGCCCGCCGCGATATCGAGTGCCTGGTGGCCGATGCGTACGGCTTCCAGCGGGTCCTCGCTCGCGCGGGCGGAAGCGAGTAGCGCCAAGTTGAAGGCGCGTCCGCGCAGGTAGCCATGGGACATGTCGAGCGATTGTTCGGCGAACCGCGCGGTTCGCGCATTGTCTCCCAACTCCCGGAAGCAGTGGGCGATCTTGGCAGACATGTACGCGCTGTCGAAGTAGGCGAGCCATGCTGGCCGGTCAGACGATTCTGCCTTGGCGAACGTGCGTTCGGCCGCAGTAATCGATGCGGTGCACATCGAGTCGTCCAGTCGTGCGGCGTGGCCATGGGCCTCGACCATATGGCATTCTGACTCCAGCGCGGCCAGTCCCGCACTGCGAGCGGAGATTTGGGCTGCACGAGCCAGATCGACAGCATCACCTGGTCGACCGACGTATGTGGCCTGATGGCTCATGGCCGCAAGAATCTCCGCTCCCAGACCGGGGTCTCCGGCGGCGCGGGCCAGCCGCAACGCTTGGATTAGGTATCGCTGGGCCAGTCCGTGTTCTTCCTGGTCGTAGGCGGCCCATCCCGCGAGTTTGGTGAGTTCGGCTGTCGTGGCAAACAATTGGCGGCCGATTTGCTCGGCATAGTTGCCGCGCAGCAATGGTGCGACGGAGCTGTGCAGGTATTGCACGATCGTCGGCCTCACCTTGCCACCGCCGACCTTGTTGTCGAGGTCGCGAAATGCTGCGCTCATGGTGCGCACCGCATCGACATCTCTTTGACCAACGCGCCGGATACCCACTGAGACAGGGTGTTCCGGTCCGGGAAGAGTTAGCCAGCGCATCGAAGCAGCCGGATACACCGCCACCGCATATGAGGCGCCCTGCAGGAACCGTCTGCGCTCCACGTCACTCCTCCACAGCGCCGCTACCGACGCCGTCGCTTCCGCCAAACTCAGCGAGAACTCCAACCCCAAATCGACCGGATCCCGACCACCGGACATTCCGCACGCCGATGCAGTGATCCGACGGCCGAGAGCTTCGGTCATAACCTCCGCAATCAGTTCCGGCCCTGGCGAATTCGGCTGTTGACCATCAAGCCATCGACCGACCGATCGATGGTCATACGCCAGGTCCAGGCCGATCGCGCGCCCTCGCTCCACGACCCGCCGCGCGAGACCCTTGTTGCTGATACCGGACTCGTCGAGCAGCTCATCCAGTTCCCGGTTCGGCTGCTTGGGCTGGCGTCCCATAGCCGGAGTGTGGCACGAGCAACACCCCCGCGCCATCCTCAGCCGGATTCGCACGCCCCCCGTGCACACCCCCACCCCACCTGCGCACACCTCCACCACGCGCACGTCTTATGCGCGTACCCGGTAGCGCGGTGTCCTGAAGCGATGGAAGAGATGAAGCTGAAAGCCGTTGGCCTGGTACGTCCGGACAAATCCGGACTTGCCGCATCACGCCACGCGATCGCTGCCCGCCGCCACGCCGAGCAACTGGGGTACCGCTACCTGTACACAGTCCGGCCACCCGAGCGTCACCCCGATCCGATCGGGTACACGCTCAGTATCGCATTCGGTGTGCGTGCGGCCGCGTTGATCATCTACGACTTGGCCACGACCGATAACACACCGGCCCGCGTGTGTGACTTCTGCACACTCGAAACGGTGTGCCCTCCGACGACTTGGACCGCTGCGTTGCCCGGGGGCGTCGACCCTGCCCACGCACATCCCGATCACCCATTGACGCTCGCTGATTCTCGCCGAATCATGCAGACTCACATAGCATGTCGGGCCACCGCCTGCCCTCGCAAAGCGAGTGCGCTGAGCTGTCTCGTCCGCGCGGGCAAGCTCGTCCCGCCCATGACGACTCCCCGCGAACGCGCCGCTGCTCGCGGCCTGCCGTTCCCTCCGCTGGATTACAGTGCGCCGCTAACTGTCGGCCCTGACATTCACACGCTGCTGGAAGTGCTCGACGGCCTCACCGCTCCCGACGCTGACGCTCATGCGCTGGGTGCCCAACTCGCCCATAATCCGTGGAGGTGACGTGCCCGGGAGCGCCCATGGAATGGATGAGTTCGAATCCCCCGGATCGATTGCCCGCCAGCCTCCTTCACGTCGTTCGCACAAACCGGGCTCGATCGAGCACCGACGAGTCCACTTCATGACAGGACATTCAACCTCACCTCGTCCGGAGGAGGATGACGTTCATCTGTCGGTCCACTTGCACGATGTGCGAATGGATTTCGCCGCCTGCGTCACCGCGGCATTGCTGTTCGTGCAGGACTGGCGCACTTACCACTATCACGACGCCGTAACCGTCATCCCGGGTGACACCGACGGACTACCCCGCCTCCCGAATGAACGTTTGTTCCTCGAACCTTGAACGCCATCAGACCGCCCCCAGCCCGGCGGTCCCGGACTCTCAGCGGTGCGCCATGATCGGCATGACCAATCCTTTTGCCCACGAACACAAATCCGAATCCACTTATCTCGATGTCGCAGCCAACGACCACGGCTATGAAAAGGGGCTGCTGGTGCACCGCGCACTCACTCGCATCCCGGACACCGACCCACATCTAGTCGAGATAGGCCCCGGCGGCGGCGCCGCGGTCGAATTTCTCGCCGCGCAACTTCAGGATCAGCCGAAGACACCACGCCTCACTCTCATCGAAGCCCCTGGTGTCCGCTCGCAATCGCTGGCGCGGGCGATCGACCGGTTCAACTCTGTGGGGCAGTGCGCCCTTGTGCAAGGCTGGGCGCACGACCTAGCAACTCTCGTACCCGAGCCGGTGGACGTCATCAGTGCGTCGGCACTGCTGCACGAGGTCTATTCCTACGGTGGCGCATACAACGGATTGCACTCGATGATGCGCACCTTCCCGACCGTGTTGAAACCCTATGGATTCTTCGTCTACCGCGACGTATACGCCGTCGACGCGACCTCGCTGCACGAACCGGCGGTCCAGTCCTACAGCGCGCAGTCGTGGTTGCAGTTTCTACGCTTGTTCCTACCGCACTACCTGCGTGAGGGCGTCCATCCCTACCATCATCACGACGACGAGGTGACCGTCCGCCAAGACTCCCGCATCGTCCCGGCCATGAACCTGAATACCCGCATCTGCGCGGTCATTCAGGCACCCATCGGTGTGTTCCGTGAAGTACAACGCCACTACATCACACTGCGCGACCACATCTGGCGCTGCGGAGTTCTCGGATTCTCACCCATACTCGATGGCCAACTGTCCGGCGACTGGATCGATTTCCGCTCCGGACACAAACGCGTCCACTTCGAATTCACCGACAGCGGCTGGATATCGGCCACCGACCGCGAGAACATATTGGCAGTCAGCGAACCTTACGCCGACCATTACGTCGTCGACGGCGACATCTTCGACGCAGTCACCGATGTCGCCCTGAATCTATTCCTTGCTGCCACCGAGACCGACAAATCCTGCGCCGAGATCTGGCGAAGCTGGCTCGAGCGTGAGGGCCGCGAAACATACGCCTACCTCACCGCCGACGAACTAATGGCTGCATTCGCGATTAATACCGTTGAGGCGGAGTCCAATTCACACTCGGTGCTGATGCCTGTCAGGGATGCTGATGTCCTTGTCAGGCACAGGCACTACTACAACCGCTTTCTGACCAAGCAGCTTCCCAACCCGCTGATCGATGCCAAGCAGATGATCCTTTTCCAGAACATCCCAGTCACCGACGCGGCCGCGCTTCAGCAGGCCCTCGGTACCGTTCGCCTGCATTGCTCCAAACCCAATCTGGCCCGCGTGCACACCGCCATCCACACGAGAGGATGATCCATCCATGCACCTGATCGAGGTCGAACGCAAGCGCGAACTTCCCGACAGCGACACCCTCTTTGTCCGGCTTGCCGAACTGGGCTACCGGCAGGCCGGTCAGCTCACCGAGGTCGACACCTACTACAGCCGCCCCGACGTCGACTACATGGAAACCGTTGAATGCCTGCGGGTTCGACACCGCGAAGGCTTCGCGGAGGTCACCTACAAGCCGCCGTCGACCGCCAGCACACACAGCCATACCGACGTGATCGCGAAGCATGAAACCAACGTGATCCTCGACGGTCCCGACCAGGCCGACGCTGCCAACGAACTCCTCGCCGCTATCGGCATGGTCGAACTCGTCCGCGTCGAGAAAACCCGCACCACCTACCGCCACCCCTACCGCGAGGACATCGTGGTCAGCATCGACACAGTCACCGGAGCCGGAACCTTCGTCGAAACTGAAGTCACCGCCACCGAAACCACCGTCGCAACCGCGCATCTCGAACAAATTGAAAACGAGCTCGGAATCGCCGACCACGCCGTGGTCAACCTTCCCTACCGCGATCTCGTCATGGCGCACAGCTGATGACCTGACTTCATCGGGGAACCCATCCAATGCAAATACGGGCGCGATGTGCGATGGCTCCAAATACGTGCACCCAAGGGGTCTGCCCGCTACCACCAAATAGAACACCGGCGGCGGGTTCGCGGTGTCCCTCATGCTGGGGAGACAACGCCGTCGCGACCTCGTCCGTGAACGGCATAACCGATCGAGCTCTACTGCACAGTGGCTGTGCATCGCCGATCCGGTTCGAACGCTGATTGAAGGTGGCTCAGGCCTACCATCCAGCGCGACACCGGTCAGTCCGATGCCGGGAGCGGCTTGGCCGCCTTGAGCTCCAGCGCCTCGCCATCGATGGCGGGAATTCCGGGACCTGGCTTGGTGCAAAGCAATTCGACTGTTGCGTCGGCGTTGGTGTAGCGCTTTCCTATTGCGGTGCCGACGTTGGAGGTGGCCGGGGCGGCGGTGGCGTTCTTTTCCACTGCGGAGAGCACTGCGGGGGCGCCGCCGATGGTGAGTTCGATCGGGTCCGCGGGGACTTTGACGACGATCAGTTCTGTCGAATCGACGGCGCTGTAGACGCGTGTACCGGGCTTAAGGGATAGTGCCATGGGGTTTCTTACCTCTCTAAGGTGCGCTCAGGTCCTCGAGCACGAGCCTGCGCAGTAGCTTTCCGGTGTCGGTGTGCGGCAACGAATCTCGGAAGACGATCGTTTCCGGGGTCTTCGAGCCGCGCAGTCGCGAGCGGACGAGGATGCGCAACTCTTCATCGGTTGCGACAGCGCCTGCGCGGAGCACTACCGCTGCGGCGAGGGTCTGGCCCCATTCGTCACTCGGCGGTCCGACCACGCATGCTTGGGCGACTGCCGGATGTGACAGTAGAACCTCTTCGATCTCGGCTGGGGCTATGTTTTCGCCGCCTCGGATGATTGTGTCGTCGGCTCTGCCCTCGATGAATAGGTAGCCGTCGGGGTCCACATGGCCTTTGTCGCGGGTGCAGAACCAGCCGTCGGCGTCCAGGAGGCTGCCGGTGGCGTATTCGCCGGAGATTTGTTCGCCGCGTAGGAAGATGATGCCCGATTTTCCCGGTGGTAGTGCGTGGCCGTCGTCGCCGCGGACCTCGATCTCGATCGTGGGCAGCACTTGTCCGGCCGAGGACAGGCGGGCTCGGATCAGTGGGTCGTCGGAGAGCAGGGCGGCTCGGTGGTCTTCGGGGCCGAGGATGGCGATTGTCGATGCGGTTTCGGTCAAGCCGTAGGCGTTGACGAATCCGACTTCGGGGAATCGCATAAGCGCTTCTTGCAGTATGCGTTCGGAAACCCTCGCACCGCCGTATGACAGGGAGCGCAGCGTCGGGAGGTTCGCGCCGTCGGCTGCTACCGCGTCCACGATGCGCGCCAACATCGTCGGGACCACCATCGCGTTGGTCACGGCTTCGGCGCGGACCGTGTCGAGCCAGACCGATGGATCGAAGGCGCGCAGGTAGACCAGGCGTCGCCCGGCGAACAGATTCGACAGCATGTTGGCGACGCCTGCGACGTGGTAGGGCGGTACTGAAACCAGTACTGCCTCTTCGGGATCGGCGCTGCCGAATTCGACAGTACTGAGCAGGTAGGCCATGAGGTGGCGGTGCCGGAGTAGTGCCGACTTCGGGGCGGCCGTCGTGCCGCTGGTGTACAGCACGACCGCCACGGCGTCGTCGTTGAACTGCGGCTCCAGGGATGGCATGTCGGTGGGCAGAGCGGCCAGCCAGTCGTCGAAGACGTGTGCCCGCGCCGTCACTCGCGGCGCGGTCGCCGCATCCGCCAGCACGAGAGCGTCGGATTGCCGGTCGATCAAACTGTTCAGTTGAGCGTCGTCCAACCGGTAGTTCACCGGCACGAACGGCACCCCCGCGCACGCCGCCGCCAAGAGAGCGACCGGCAGTAGCGGGTGGTTCTCCCCCGCATACACAAGCGCGGGAGAATCGCGCAGCGTCGCCGCCCCGCCCCTCGCCAGCGCACCGAGTTCGGCCCCGGTCACTCGCCGGTCGGCGTCGCCCAACAGGACACGGTCGGCGAATCCCGACTCGATCATCTCGACCATCGCTGAGAGATGCATGTCTTCAACAACTTCCGAAATGCGTGGCGGTGATGGATCGGGACGGAACGAGCCGGTCGCTGATACCTCGTTCAGCAAAGTCGAGTACGAAACTCGTCATTCCGGCATGCTTTCTGCCCGTATCCATATTCCCGCGATGGCCCGAAAGCCTCAGCGGATTTTCGCTGAGAGCATGGCGGAATGGCGAGGGCCGTTGCTGCACAGGAGTTTCCGCACCAGACACTAGGCCACCCCGGCGGCCGAAGAAGCGTGATCCGCTGCGACATAACCGAATACCGCCGACGCGGCGATACTCGCTCCCGCTCCGAGATACTTGCGTCCCATCACGGAGGCAGTGCAGTTGCCCGTCGCATACAGCCCGGGAATCGGCTCGTAATCCGTATTCAATACCCGGGAGAACTCATCACAGAGCAGCCCACCGCTGGTACCGATATCTCCGGGGTACAGCGCGGCCGCGTAGAACGGCCCCTTCTCGACCGAGCCCAGACTAGGGTTCGGCTGGTGGGTGCGATCGCCATAGAATCGCTCGTGGTCGCCCTCGCCGCGATGGAAGTCCTCATCGACGCCGTTTTCGGCGAACAGATTGAACCGATCGATCGTCTCTCGGAGCGTGTCGGCGGGGATATCACATTGGCGCGCAAGGTCTTCCAGAGTGTCAGCGCGCTTCAGCACACCGCCGGTGATCAACTCCTTCGGGGTCCAGCCCGCGGGCGCCATCCCGAACACGTAGCGCGACCGGTGGCGCGAATCGATGATCAGCCAGGATGGAATCGCCGCACCGTTCTCGCGGTGCCGCGCGTACATCTGCTGTCCGGCTTCCTGATACGAGCAGGCCTCGTTGAAATACCGAAGGCCCTTCGCATCGACGATGAGCGAGCCCGGCTTGCACCGCTCGGACAGACACATGCCGGGGGTGCCGTCGGGCATGATCCACGAGGGCATCCACCACGCCTCGTCCAGCATGTCGGTCGCGGCTCCGAGACCCTCCGCGATCCGGATCGCCTCCCCGGTGTCCCCCGGGTTGGCCGAGGTCCAGTCGGCGCCGACCGGCAGCCCGTCCGAATGCTCCTTGCGCATCGTCTCGTTGCGGGCGAAACCGCCTGCGGCGAGCAAGATCCCGTCCCGGGCACGCACGCGCACATCCCGGCCCTCGCGATGGATGACGGCACCGACGACCCGGCCGTTCTCGACCACGAGATCCGTGAGCGCGGACTCGGTCCAGATCGGCACCTCGCGCCGCAGCAGCGCGTCGACCAACCGGGCGATCAAGGCCGCGCCATTGGCCGCCAACTTCTGTCCGCGAATGAGTCCGTCGACGGTGCGCCGTCCGACCCTGGCGATGGTTGCCATGCCGATTCGCGTGCGCATCAACGACATCGGCGCCGCTTCCACGGTGTAGATCACCATGCTGCCAGCGAAGCCGGGCCGGATCCGATCGCACCACGCCCCGAGTTTCTTCTTGTCGAAGATCTCCGGTTCGATTGATCTGCCCCGGGCGGATCCGCCTTCGATGCCCCGAACTCCGGCGTAGTAGTCGCTATATCCCTCGCAGCGCCGAAATTTCAGGCCCTCGGATTCGAGGAACGCGACCATCTCGATTCCGGAATTGACATAGGTCAGTCTCCGAGCCGGAGACGACGCCGGGCCAGCATCACCGACGACGGAGTCGAAATAGGCCATGGCGGTGTCGAGCGAATCGGACACGCCCTCGCGCTGCATCAGCGGATTGTTGGGCAGCCACATCACACCGCCCGACATGCAGGTCGATCCGCCGAGCAGGTCGGACTTCTCCACGACGAGAACATCTTTGCCGAGGACATGGGCACGCAGCGCGCCAACGACCCCGGCGCCGCTGCCGACGACCAGGAAGTCGGTCGTATGGTCCCAGTCGTTCATCACTTTCCCCTACCCATTGCGGGCGCCCGCCCGATGACACCGTCGTCTTCCAGTGCGGCGATCTCTGACGCAGTGAGTCCGAGTCCCGCCAGCACTTCCTGGTTGTGCTCCCCCAACAAGGGTGCGTGGCGCGTATGCCAGCGTTCGGGACCGTCCGACAGCGTGAACGGCACCGTGCTGTGCCGCACCGTCGGGTTCACCGGATGCTCGACGTACTCGTAGAAGCCACGCGACTCGAGTTGCGGCAGTTCGGCGACGCGATGCGGTTGCATGACTTTGCCCACCGGAACGCCTGCGTCCCAAAGGATTTGGACGATCTCTCCTGCACTGCGCTGCCCACACCAAGCGGCGAGGTTCTTGTCGATGAGGTCGTGCTGCTCGCGACGCCCACTGGCAGTGGACAGCGCCAACTCCATCGCCCAGTCGGGCCGACCGAGCGCATCGCACAAAGCCGACCATTGCTCATCGCTGGCCACCGCGACGGCGACCCAGGAGTCGTTGCCGCCGTATTCGTCGGTATCGGCGGTCCGGTAGAGGTTTTGCGGTGCCGCTTCCGGTCCCCGATTACCGTCGCGCACAAGGAGTTGCCCGTATGCGGAGTGCTCGATCACCTGTTCGGCAGCGACATTCATCGCGGCATCCACCATCGCCGCCTCGACGAGCATGCCATCGCCGGTACGCCGCCGATGTTCCAGTGCGAGCAGGAGCGCATTCAGGGCGTGCAGACCGGCATTCGGATCGCCGATCGAGAACGGCTCGACCGGGTTCTGGTCGGGATGGCCGGTCAACCAGGTGAGTCCGGACGCATCCTCGATGATGTAGGCGAAGGCCGGGTTGTCCCGCCACGGCCCGTCGAGGCCGAATCCCGGCATCCGGAGCATGATCGCGTCGGGGCGCAGCGCGCGCACCTTCTCGTAGTCGAGCCCGATCTGCTCGAGCACCCGCGGGGTGTAGTTCTCGACGATCACATCGCAACTCTGGATCAGCCGGTGCAGCACCTCGAGTCCGCGCTCGCTCCGGAAGTCCAGTGTGACGCTCTTCTTATTCGTGTTCAGGCTCGAGAAGATCGGCGAGCGTTCCCACCACTGTTCCTCGCTGAGCGGGACACCGGCGATGAGCCGGGTTCCGTCGGGGCGGGTGGTCGACTCGACGTGGATCACTTCGGCACCGAGCATGGCGAGCAAGTGTGTGCAGGACGGGCCGGCCCAGAAGGCGGTCATGTCCAGCACGCGAAGTCCGTTGAAGGGCAATGCTTTCGCCGTATCGGTGGCCGTCGTCTGCCGAGCGGCCGGGGGTGTGGTGGAATATCGTTCCCCGTGCTCGTCGAGGCGCGGGGCGGGCCTGGGTGCGCGCGGTGGTTCGGACCCCAGGCGGTACGGCGGGGCGGGTTGGATGTAGCTGTCGCGGGGGTTGGCCACGAACGACCCGCGCGCCCGGTAATGCTCCATCTCCGCGATGTTCTCGCCATTGGCTACCAATGAATTCGGAATTCTGAAAGCCGTTGCCAGCTCACGGATTTCCTCGACGGTGTGCTCGGCGAACCACGGAGCGATCTCACTTGCCAGATCGCCCGCCCGCCCACTGATCGAAAACGGTGCGCTCTCGTCGATCCACTCCGGGTGGCCGACCATCGCGCACAGGTCGAACCACTGCTGGGCGGTCCCGCATCCGACGGCCACCATGCCGTCCTTGGCGCTGGCCACCCCGGGCACCATGAGCCCTCGTCCCGGGCGCATCAGCCGACCGAGCGCCTCGAAGAACGTGACGGAATAGTAAGTGAGACTGAGGATCTGGGTCTCCAGCATGGACAGGTCGACCAGCGCGCCCACGCCGGTGTCGAGGGTCCGTGCCCGCGACGCCAAGGTGCCGGCGGCGGCATATGCCCCGGCAACCCATTCGCCGATTCGACCTCCAACGTGGACCGGGGCACGGTCGGGAGCGCCGCGGCCGAGCCCGATGATCCCGCCCGACCACGCCTGCAGAGTGAACTCGGTCGCCGGTCGGTCTTGCCAGGGACCATGCAGACCGAATGGGGTGATCGAGGTGACCGTCAGATGGGGATGGCGGTGCCGGATGGCTTCCGGTGTGAACGACGGATGCTCCGCCACCCGCGACCCGCGACTCCACACCACGGCGTCGGCCCATTCCAGCAATCGGTCCACGAAGTCGATCTCACCGGCGTCGTTCGGATCGGCGACGACACTGTGCTTGGAGCACGAGAGGAAACCGAACAGCGCACCGTCGGAACCCGACGGGATTTCGGCGTGCGAGGCCGACCAGCTCCGTAACCGATCGCCCTCGGGCGCTTCGACTTTGACGACCTCGGCACCGGCATCGGCCAGCAGCTTCGTACAGTAGGCTCCCGCGATTCCGCTGGAGAAATCGACGACCACATAACCATCGAGCGGTTCCACGAGCTAGTCCTTCCGCTCCCGAGCGCGCTTGCTCAGCCGCCATTCCGGCGGGAACTTGCTGTCGTTGTCCTTGACCGCGTTATTGATTCCGCGATTCATGGCCTGGTCGAACATCATGTCGTCGGTATCGGGCGCCGCGAAGCCGCCGACCGTCTCGAAGAGTCCGCTGATCATGCTGCCCAGATATTCGCCCTGGTACTGCTTCATGAACTCGAAGAAGGACTTCTGCATGAACACGGTGTCCGTGGGCCGGTTGCTGGCACAGGCCTGTGCGTACTTGTCCACTTCCGCTTCCAGCTGGTCCCTCGGGACAACACTGTTGAGGAAGTTGCACTGGTACATTTCCGCGGCGGTGAACGCCCGCCCGGTGAACACCATCTCCTGGAATTTACGCAGACCCATGGTCTGCGCCCACCACCACATGCGCGGCGCCCACCCGACGTATCGGAAGGCCGGATGGCCGAACAGCGCGTCGTCGGAGGAGATCACCAGATCGGCGTCGGCGGCCTGGTAGAAGTGCCACCCGTAGCAGTAGCCCTTCACCTCCAGGATGCTGATCTTCTTGAAATCCTGGAGACTGCGAATTCCGGAGTGGGAGTTGGCATACCACGAGCTGAGCGTGGCGCCGTGCCGGAACGAATTCTGCGGCGGATAGGTGACTTCGTCTGCGCCGATACGGAATTCGGCGAGCTTGGGCCCCTGATCGGGGTTGGTGTGCGCCGCCATGAACTCCGGCAAATCGGCACCGGTGCCAAGATCATCGCCCTCGCCGCGGATTACGAGTACCTTCACGTCGTCGTCGACACTGGCGCGGTGCAACAGATCGGCATAGCGCACCCGAGCGGCGATGGTCGGCGCATTGAGGTGGTCGGGCCGATTGAACGTGATCGTCGCGATCTTGGTCTTGGGATCCTTCTCGTAGAGGATGATTTCCTCCGCGGAAGGCGCGGGCTCACTCATTCGCCGCTCCGATCGCGATGCCCGCGTTGCTGTTCCACGACGGACCGGAGGTCAGCACCTCGGGGCCATCGGCGGTGATCAGCACCATCTCCCGCCCGAAGACCGCACCGATACCCTGCTCCCAGACATAACCGGTTACGGCGAGCACCATCCCGGGTTCCAGATACTCCGCGGCAGCGGTTGCCGGAAGTTGCGGCGATACCACGGGTGCGTCGAACCCCAGCCCCAGCGCATGTGCCACCGGCAGCGGCGGCAGCGGTTCGCCCGCGGCTTCGTAAGCACTGAGGAATTCGCTGGCGAGTCGACCCGGCCGACAAGCACCGAGCAGGCGCGACCAGAGCTGATCCCACCGCTCGTAGAGCGCGGTTGTGCCGTCTTTCGGCGCCCACGTCGGCCAGGTCCGGCCGATCTGGGCGATGTAACCATTTCCGATGACTCCCGCGGAGAACGCAACCAGGTCACCGGCCTGCGCACGCCGATCACCCGGCGCACGCCGCCACGGGTGATCCGCTGCGGTCACCCATGCGGCGTCCTGAGTGGCCGGGGTACTCATGCCCCCGGCCGCCATAGCCTGCAGCATGACTCCGGTCAGGGTCTTCTCGGTGACCCCGGGCCGCAGTTCGGCGACCGCCGCCGCCAGGCCCGCTTCCGCGATGCGGATCGAATCCCGAAGCACCACAATTTCTTCGGGAGTCTTGATCCGCCGGGCGGCCCGCATAGCCTGTTCGCCGTCTACCAGCTCCGCCTGTGGGAATGCCATCGGCAGGAACTGGGAGAACAGCGGGGACAGGGCATCGGTGCCCACCCGCCTGGCGGTGGCGGCACCGCCGATCTGGCGCAGCACCCCCACGAGGTTGAGCGGATTCCACATGATTCCGTACAGGTTCTCGTGCGGAATGTCCTCGGGAACGCCTTCGTCCCAAGTGCTCAACAGATGAATGTCGCCGGTTTCGCGGACGAGGACGCATCCGGGACCGAACGGCCTGGTCCCCGCGGTCCACAGCTGCGGTGTACCGGTGACATAGCGAATATTGGCCTGCCTGCCCAGTACGAGCAGGTCGAGGTCGTGGGCTTCCATCTGGGCCAGCACGCGCGCCCGTCGCCCGAGACGGAGTGCGCGTTCGTCGGCCAGGATTTCAGTTGCCATAGGGGGCGTAGGTGTAGTCGGTCAACGGAATGAAGCCTTCCTCGGTGATCACGATGATCTCCTCGCTGCGATAGCCCCCGGTGCCGTCCTCCCACACCACCGGTTCCAGCACCACCACCGTGCCCGGTGCGAGGACGAAGTTCTTGTCGAAGTCTTCGCCCAGGTCAGTGCCGATCATGGGCATCTCGGCGGGGCCGACGCCGATGCCGTGCCCCAGATAGAAGTGGGGCAGCCAGGGCTTTTCGCCGCCGTTGGCGTCGATGGCCGCCCTGGCCAGGTCATTCAGCGAGGCTCCTGCGCGAGTCACCGCGAGCACCGCGTCCAAGATCGCCCGCCATCTGGTGAATTGCGCCTGCTGCCGCGGGGTGGGGTCCTGGCCAACGACCCAGGTTCGGCCGAAGTCGGAGCAGTAGCCGCCGTAGCTGATGCTCACGTCGGTCCACAGCACATCGCCGCGTGCCAGCTCCCGTTCGGTTGTCAGCAAGGGCAGCGCGAGATCGTCGTGGACGGTCCAGACGCCTGCTTGCTTGCTTTCCGGCATGACCTGCCAGATGGGGTCGAGGATATTGGCGGTGGCGCCGAGCCCGAACGCCCGCCGCACGAATGCCGCCGAGAGGTCGATCTGGCGGATTCCGGGTGCCAGCGCCGCCTGGACATCGACCATCGCGGTGTCGGTAATCCGGCAGGCAGTGCGAATACAGGCCAGCTCGTCCTGGGTCTTGACCAATTTGGCCGCGCTGAGCACCAGGGCCGCGTCGGTGGGCGGACCGGACCGGAACAATCTCTGCTCCGCGCGCCGCATCGCTCCGGTGGATTGGTCCACGGCCATCCGTGCCCCGCTGGGGACGAGCTCGGCCAGGATCCGCGCGAAATCGGTTACGCCTTCATCGAATTCGAGATAGACCGGGCCGTGAACATAATCCGCGGGCAGCTCGGTTTCGGTGGCCGCGCCCTCACGGAAGGGCAGGAACAGGTGCGGCCACTCGTCATCGACCAGAACCACCGCGACCGGGCACTCGATATGCGACAAACCGGCGTCGCCGAGCGGCCAGCTCGCTCCGGTCGCGTACATGACGGATTGATCTTCGAGCAGAACCAGCGCATCCACGCCCTGCTCCGCCATCGCCGCCCGCAACCGAGCTCCGGTTTCGCGCCGCATGCGGGCGCGATCCGGTTCGTCCGGAATCCGGACCGACGTCCCTACCGCTGTCGGAGAATTAGTCATTCGATACCCAGGAACTTCTTGATATTGCCGCTGACGATTTGTGCTGCCTTTTCCGGGCCGACCGCGTCGATTACCAGCTGCAGCGACTTCTCCGAATAGCCGAAGGTGCTTTCGTTGTGCGGGTAGTCGGTGGACCACATCACGTTGTCCACGCCGATCTGGTCGATCAACTGCAAGCCGAGCGGATCCACCATGAACGCTGCGCTCATGTGCTTGTTCCAGTAGTAGCGGACGTCGTGCTTCAGTTTCGGCTCGCACATATGCAGGTAGGACGCGTACAGATGTTCGCCGTCCTGCAGTGCCGAGGGAACCCAGGAAATCCCGCCCTCGAACCAGCCGATCCGAAGTTTCGGATGCCGGTCCAGAATGCCGGAGAAGATGTACCTGGAAAACATCTCCCGGAAGGAGTCGACATTGACCATCATCCCGACCACGAGGGTATTGAACTCGCAAGGAGCCTTGAGCCCGGTCTCCCCGATGTGATGGGAAATGGGCACGCCCGACGCTTCGATCTCGTCCCACACCGGGTCCATCGCCGTACTGGCGTAGTCGATCTGGTTGCCGTCGGCGTCCGTACCCGGGTTGAGCGGCAGCAGGAAAGTCTTGAGCCCCAACGACTTCAGCTCTTCCAGGGTCCGGCGCGTACCGGCCGGATCCCACCAGTTGATCAGCCCCGCGGCATAGAACCGCCCCTTGGAGCGCTCCTGCAGGCCCGCCATGTACTGGTTGTAGATCCGGAACAAGCGCTCGCGCATTTCCTTGTCGGAATGGAAGAACAGCGCCAAGACGGCGTTCGGAAACGCCAGTTCCTTGTAAACGCCGTCTTCGGCAAGCTGCTGAATACGGGCCTCGAGGTTGCCGCTGGCCGCGCCGACGAGGTCGTCGTACTGCATCAGGACGGCACTGAATTCGGGCGGCAAGAACGAATGTCCAGCCGCGCCGACCTGATAGGCACCTTCCTCATACCAGATCCGCGGCGCCTGAGCCTTCAGCTCCTCGGGAAGGTACTGGAAGAAAATATCGTCCGAGAGGGAGATGTGATTATCCGCCGACCACACCTCCGTCCCCGGGGGAAGACCCACGTCGCCCGTGGCGTTACCTTGCCTGTCCTTCGGCGCGCCGTAGCCCTCGGGTGGATACAGCGAGACGTTCTTCGTCGGGCTTGACATCACTTGCCTCCCATGCATTTCTTATCGGAATTGGTCACCATTCGACCGGCAATTCGTAGACCCCATAGGCCAGCCGGTCGTGCTTGAAATCGACCCGGTCGATCGTCGTCGCCAGGCGCAGCGTCGGAATTCGGCGGAACAACGTCTGGAAGACGATCTGCAATTCCGCACGGGCGAGTTGCTGGCCGACGCACTGATGCCGCCCGTGCCCGAATGCCATGTGCTGGTTCGCATTCGCGCGGTCGAAATCCAGCCGGCCCGGCTCCTGGAAGGTGTTGGGGTCCCAGTTCGCCGGGGCGAGGTCGATGATGATGCCCTCGTCGGCGCGGATCACCTCGCCACCGATCTCGATGTCCTCCATGGCGACCCGCCGCTGCCCGGTGTGGATGATGCTGAGGTAACGCAGCAATTCCTCGATGGCATTGGCGAGCACCTTCGGATCGTCGGTGTCACGAACAACCGCCAGCTGTTCGGGATGCTCCAGCAAGGCGAGGGTGCCGAGACCGATCATGTTGCCGGTGGTCTCGTGACCCGCGAAGAGCAGGCCGACGCCCTGCATGGCGGCTTCCCATCGATCGATCTCACCGGCCTTGACCCGTTCCGCCAGATCGGAAATCGCGTCCTCGGCGGGATTCTCGGCCTTGGCATCCACCAGATCGGCCAGGTAATTGATCATCTCGACGACGTTGGCCTGTGTCTCCTCGGCCGTGTTGTTTCGACCGAGTCCGACGTTGCTGCGGTCCTGGAAGAATTCGTGATCCTCGTAGGGCACGCCGAGCAGTTCACTGATGACCAGAGAAGGCACGGGCAATGCCAGCGCCGCCACAAGGTCGGCCGGACGCGGTCCGGCGAGCATGGCATCGATATGCTCGTCGGTGATCTTCTGAATCGCCGACCGCAGTGCCTCGACGCGCTTGAGGGCGAAGGGCTTGGTCAGCATTCTGCGATGTCGGGCATGTTCGTCGAGATCCCGATTGAATACCGATCCCGGACGCACGGTCGACATGGCCCGCATACCTTCGTTCCAGTGCGGAAATCCGGGGCGACGGTCGTCGACGCTGACTCGCGGATCGTAGAACAGGGCTTTCGCTTCGGCGTATCCGGTGATCAACCACGGCGTGCTGCCATCCCAGATCCGCACTCGGCTGAGCGGATTCGCCGCGGCGAGTTCGAGCTCCAGGGGCGGCGGCGCGAAGGGGCAGCGCATCGAGCGCTCCATCGGATACTGGGGCACGGCGGCGTCGGTCGCGGTTCCGCTCGGTGTATCGGACATGGGTCTCCGTCATTCCTCGATATTGATGGCGCGCGCGGGGCAGGCCGCAGCTGCCTGATGGACGTCGTCGGCCCGGTCCGGCGCCGGATGTTCGTTCAGCAATACGACGACGCCGTCCTCGTCGCGTTGGTCGAATACGTCGCCCGCGTACAGCGCGCACTGACCGTTCGCGAGGCATTTGTCTTGGTCGACAATCACTTTCATCGAACGCCCTTGACCTGGCTTTTCATGCCCGCGACGGTGCCACCGTCGACCGGCAGGAGCGTGCCCGTCACATACGCCGACCGGTCGCTGCCGAAATACAGTGCGGCCTCGGCGACATCGCGGGCTTCGCCGTCTCGCCGCAGCGGTTTGGTATTTCGCATGATCTCGCGGGCGGCGCCGACAAATCTTTCGGCTTCCTCCGCACTCATGTTCGCGACGGCCGAGGCGAGCAGGGATGTCGGAATGTTTCCGGGTGCGATGCAATTGATTCGGATATCGGCGGCGGCGAATTCCATCGCGGCCGATTTGGTGAAATGTATTACCGCCGCTTTGGATGCGCGATAAGACATCACGCTGGCGCCCGCCTGAATACCGCCGATCGAAGAGACATTGATGATCGAGCCGCCCCCGTTGGCAACCATATGGCGTGCCGCTTCCCGCGTTCCCGCCATCACACCGAGCAGGTTGACACCGAGGACCTGATGGAAATCGGCGAGATCGTCGTCGAGGAATCCGGCATGCATCGCACCGGAAATGCCCGCGTTGTTGACCATGATGTCGAGACCGCCGAATCGCTCGACGGCGGTGGCGACCAGCTGGGCGACCTGCTCGGGATCCGCGACATCGGTCTTGGTGAAGATGACGTCCGCGCCGAGGCGTTCGGCCAGTTGTTCACCGCCATCCGAATCCCGGTCGGCGATGACGACCCGGGCGCCTTCGGCCGCGAACAGCTCGACAACGGCCGCGCCGATTCCAGCCGCGCCGCCGGTAACGATGGCGACTTTGCCAGCTAATTCATTCACCACAGCGTGTATGCCTTTCATCGACGGCCGAATGAGCATCGGCGAGCTGCTGCCGCCCGATACTCGGCGTGTGATACGAAAAATCTTGGACAACAACGGATCCCATGCAGACTGGTCGAGTTTCACCAGGCGCTGCGCTCATGGCCGATGCTATTGACCGCACGAATTTCGCGGGTCGCCGTCTCACTCAGTAGAAACCGAGTTACCGACCCGTATCGCGGCGATCAACAGCTGGCCGGAGCGCCGCCCTGCAACTTCAGCAGACCGCAGAAGGTCGCCGCGGCGACCTTCCACTTCCCGTCGACGCTGATGGCCTTGCCCGCCTGATTCGGCAGGGCCGGGTTGCCGTTGATCAGGACGGTGTAGGTGACCGAGGCATGCGTGCTGTCGTCGAGTTTCACATTGGACACCGTTGCCGTGGAACCGGCGGCCATCGGACTGCTCGCCTGCGCCGCGAGCGTCGGGGCGAAGGTCGAACCATTCTCCACGAGACCGGCTTTCGTGTCGGCGGGGGTCTTCCCGTCGAAGAATGCGACGAAGACGTCGGTGATTTCCTTGACCGCCGGGTCGTTCGAATCGGCCTGCGCGGACGTGGCCTGCGCCGCCGCGGCGCTCGTCGCCGTCGTGGTGGTGCTGGCGGAGTCGTCATTCGAGCTGGAACAACCGATAACAGTCGCCGAAACCACTGCCATGGCCCCGGCGGTGGCCAGTACACGGCGAACGAACAGATGGGTCATAGTGCGTCCTTGTGAAGGGGGTGTGTTGGGAGACACATGAAAGCCCTCGATGACGCATCGCATATCCGTTGTTCCGCTCAGCGGGCAAAGCGCGCTCGTAGCTCATCGGCGCGACACCGCTGAGGGCGACAACCACTACCGCCGCGCCCCGGTCTCGACCGCATCACCAAAGGTCGCCGCACGGATATGCACGAATTTCCGGTGAGTAGGACGAATGCGCGGACGACGGATGCGAGCTCATATCGTCCGCCGCCAAGAGCCACCTCATGTGACTCCCATCTCATCGTTTCTCCCCCTGGAGCGTTCTATGTCCGCTACCACCACTCCTCCACCGGATGAAGTCGACGTCGCCGTCGACACCGGTCGGCTCGAGAACGCCTCGCGACTTCGCATCTACGCGGTGCTCGCGCTCATCGTGCTGATGACCGAAGTCGTCCCCGTTCAGTACACGATGATCACCCCGGCACTGCACGATATGAGCGCCACCTTCCCCGACGTCGGGGCCAACATCAACTGGGTGGTCATCTTGATCGGCCTGGTCGGTGCCTCCGCGACACCGCTGCTGGGCAAGATGAGCGACATCTGGGGCAAGAAGCGGCTGTTCGTGGCGTGCGGCGTGCTGTTCGTCGTCGGCTCGTTGATCGATGCGGTCACCGACAACTGGACGCTGTTCCTGATCGGACGTGGTCTGCAGGCGTTCGCCGTCGCCAGCCAGTTCATTGCCTTCGGCCTGATCCGGGATCTGATGCCGCGGCGGTTCGTGGCGACCGCGCTCGGCTTCGTCGGCGCCGGGATCGGTATTGCCGCTGCGATAGCGCCGGTGATCGGCGGTGTGATGCTCGACCACTTCTCCTGGCGGTCGCTGTTCTGGGGTCTGGGCGGTTTCACCGCCGTGATGACGCTGCTCGTCATGCTCGTAGTCCCGGAATCGAAGCTGCGGGTACGCGATCGGATCGATCCCTTCGGCGCGGTGCTGCTGTCCGCCGGTACGCTGCTGGTTCTGCTCTACCTGGACAACGGCCAAAGCTGGGGTTGGGGCCGCGCAACCAGCATCGCCTGGCTGGTTGGCGGACTGCTGCTGCTGGCACTTTTCTTCGTGGTGGAAACCCGGGTGAGCCGCCCGATGGTCGACCTGCGGCTGTTGTTGAACCCCAAGGTCAGCATGGTGCTGCTGATGTCCTTCTTCGGTGTCGGCATCATCGCGATACAGCCGCTGACGCTGGCGTACATGACCCAGACCCCGAATGCCGACGGGCTGCGCGACCAGGTCGCACAGGGTGTCGTGGCCAAAGCCCATGAGATGACCGGAGCCACGCTCCCGGTCGACATGGTGAAGGTGGTCCTCGATCCCAGCTACAGCTACGGCAACGGCTTCACCATGTTGCAGTACGCGCTGCACGTCGGACTCTGGGCCGGGCTCGTCGCCGTCATCGCCGGCCCACTCGGCGGCTGGCTGGCGCACCGATACGGCGCCCGCATTCCGGCGATCTTGGGCTTCGCCGTCAACGTGGTCGCGGGGGTTGGCTACCTCCTGGTCGACTACAGCTGGGCCACCTATTCGGTGTTCTACGCGCTGTCCGGGATCGGGTTCGGCTTCTTCTACGCCGCCGTGGCCAATCTCGTCGTCGACGCGGTACCGCAGGAACAGCAAGGCATCAGTACCGGCATGCTCGGTGTCACCATCAACCTCGGCACGTCGGTCTCCCTCGCGGTTGTCACTGCCTTGCTCAACAACAATCCGATCAAGGCGAGCATCGACGTCATGGGCAACCACGTCGTCCAGCCGATACCGCAGGTGTTCGGCGACAGCGGCTACACCCAGACTTTCTGGCTAGCACTGGGCACCGCTGTGATCGCACTGGTCCTGGCGGTGATGCTGCGGCATGGCCGGGCAGCGGCGCGTGGCGGCGCCGACCACGCCGAATAACCCACTCCCGCAACACCCGATCCCCCGCCGACGGCCGTCACCCATCGAGCCCACGTCCGGTCGGCGGGCCAGACCTCCCGCGGATGTCGTCAACTCCCTGCACTCACCGACATCCGCGGGAGGTCCCCCGAACCCCCGCGCGCGCGAAATCCACTGCCGCGGGCCGGTATTCCTCCTCTCAACGTCCCGCCGGATTCGCCGCCGGGAGTTCCCCCGACACCCCGCGCGCGAAATCCACTGCCGCGCGGGCCGGTATTCCTTGCTCTCAACATCCCCGCGGGGATCCGATCCGATCACCGCGATCAGGAGGTCGATCAAACATGTCCGCATTCACGCGCCGGTCGTTTCTCGGTGGCGCCGCCGGTGCCGCAGTCGCATTGGCGGGTACGGGAATTGCCGCCGGCGGCAGCGGTATCGCGACAAATATGAGGAGTGTCCCGCTCGTCCGCGAAGACCATCGGGTCATCGTGATCGGGACGGGATTCGGCGGCGGCGTCACCGCGCTGCGCCTAGCCCAGGCCGGAGTTCCGGTCTTGATGCTGGAGCGCGGATTACGCTGGCCGACAGGCCCGAACGCGGAGACGTTCCCGCATGCCACGTCGCCGGATAAGCGCATTCTCTGGTACGAGTCCGCGCCGGAGCTGTTCGGTAAGCCGGTGGCGTTCGACCCCTACGCCGGACTGCTCGAGACGGTGTCAGGTGACAATATGACGGCGCTGTGCGCGGCCGGTGTCGGCGGCGGATCGCTTGTGTACCAAGGCATGTCGCTGCAGCCATCGCAGGCTGCATTCGCCACGCAGTTCCCGGACGGCTTGGATTGGCCGACAATGAACCGGGTCCACTATCCGCGCGTCGCGCAGATGTTGCAGCTCGCGGTCGCCCCGGACGAACTGATCGCCAGTCCGAACTATCAGGCCGTCCGGGTCTTCGAACAGCATGTACGCAAGGCCGGTTTGCCGGTGTCGAAGATTCCGATGCCGATCGACTGGAATTACGCGCTCGCCGAACTCCGTGGCGAGATGAAGCCCTCCTATACCAACGGTGACGGTGCGCTCGGCGTGAACAACGGCGGAAAACACTCCGTCGACGTCACCTATATCGCCGCGGCGGAGTCCACCGGCCGGGTGCAGGTCGAAATACTCCACCACGTCACCGCGGTCGAACGCGCCAGGGACGGACGGTGGACCGTCTACGTCGACCGGACCGACTCCTCCGGCACGGTGCTGGAGAACAAGATCCTCACCGCGGGCACACTGGTCATGGCCGCCGGAAGCCTCAACACCACCAGACTGCTGGTGCGAGCCAAGGCTAAGGGAACCATCCCGGATCTGCCGGACGGACTCGGCAGCGGTTGGGGCACCAACGCCGACCGCATCTACACCTGGACCTGCCTGGACAGCGATCTCGGCTACCCGCAGGGCGGACCGGTCGTCTACGGCAGCCTGAACTGGGACGATCCCACGAAAGCCGCCACGGTCATCCAGGCATCGATCCCGCCTGCGGGCATTGATGCGCGAACCACCATGCTCGTCGGCTACGGCGTCAGCAATGCCCGCGGACGCTTCGTCTACGACTCGGGCAAGGACGAGGCCGTGCTGCGTTGGCCCAAGGACGGGGACGCGGTGATCCAGAACGGCACCATCGGTCCGCTAGTGCAGAAGATCGCCGGCCCGGCAAGCGTTCTCGGCGATACGAACCTGGCGGCCCCGTCCACCTGGCACCCGCTCGGTGGTGCGAATATGGGCCCGGTCTGCGATCTGGAAGGCCGCGTGCACGGGCAGCGCGGACTCTATGTGCTCGACGGTGCGCTGATCCCGGGCAACAGCGCTGCCTGCAACCCATCGATGACCATCGCCGCCGTCGCCGAACGCGCACTCGACCACATCGTGGCGCAAGACGTCGGTTCCATCATCTGACCACCCTTCGGCGGGGTCACCCCTGAGCGGGCGACCCCGCCGATTCACTAGTGGACGCGCCCGTTGCGCACTGACGAGAGCGCGTCGAAAGCTTCATCGAGCAACTGCGCCAGATCGAGTTCGCCATCGGACGCCGACCAGCGCTCGACAGCGATATTCAGGCAACTCGTCGCAGCGGCGACCTTGATCTCCACCGCGATGGGGACGGGTCCCGACACGCCCGCCCGCTCGGCCAGCGCAGCGGTGAGGGCGGGTCGCCAACTGTGCTGTTTTTCCAACTGCCGCCCGGACAACTCCGGGGTATCGAAGATGAGTCGCGTCATGGCGAGCGCGGCAACCGGGTCCTCCAGATAGAACTCGGTGACCCCGGCCAATGCCCGGCGCAGCGCCGTCCAGTCGTCCTCTTCGGCGGGCCGGGCACGTAGCGCGTCCGCGAACCGGTCGGCGTGTGCGTCGAAGGCGCTCAGCACCGCTTCCTCCTTGCTGCCGAAATATCGCAGGAGAGTGCTGCGGGATACCCCGGCAGCTGCGGCCATGTCATCCACGGTGACGTTGTGGAACCCCCGCTCACGGGTCAGTTCATAGGCGACCTGTGCGAGGTCGGCTCGCACTGCGGCGCGGGCGATCAGTCTCGTGCGCTTGGTTCCGCTCATGGGCATGACGCTACCCTTTGCAATTTCGTGACATAACTGAATCTTTCGCGCTAGTCTGACACTCAGTCTCATTAATGAGGCAAAGTTCCTAATCGCGCCCGGTGCGCGGAACTGTCAAGAAAGCAAGGTGTCAACGTGTCGGATTTCTTCGTCGTATCGGGCGATACGCACATCATCGAGCCGGTCGACCTGTTCAAAACCCGGCTGCCCAAACATCTTCGGGACCGCGCCCTCTGGGAGGAGGAGTTCACCCTCGACGAACCGATCGTGGCGGGCGGGCACACCGAGTTCAAGAAACTGCACACCGTCGGGTTCGACGGCTGGACCATCTCCAAGTACCGCCAGCTCGGCGGGCGAACACCGGACGGCGAGCCGGAGAACATCATCCGGGATATGGATCTCGATGGCGTCGACGCCTCGGTGATGTTCCCGAACCTGTCGCTGTTCGTCCTGTTCACCGATGACCACGAGTTGTCGATGGCGCACGCGCGGGCCTGGAACGACTATCTCGTCGAACGGTATCTCCCGTACAAGGACCGGATGCGCCCGACGGCGGCGATCCCGCTCACCAACGTTCCAGATGCGGTTGCCGAGATCGAGCGATGTGCGCGCATGGGGTTGGGCGCCCTGCTACTGCCGGAGATCCCGCCGCTGCCCTACTGGTCACGGGAGTACGACCCGGTGTGGGCGGCCGCGCAGGCGCACGGGTTGCCGGTGTTCTTCCACGTCGCCACCGGCGGGGTGATGGTCAAGGAGTCGGTGTCGGAAACGGCGACCACCGTCAAGGGCCTGATGACGGCCATGAATATGGGCAAGGGACAGCTCACCGACGATATGGTCGCGGGCCGGACCATGGGCGGCGGGAACACCGCATCGGCCAGCCCGCAGGCCATCATCGCATCCCTCATCGGTGGCGGTGTCTGTGAACGGTTCCCTGACCTGCACTTCAACCTGACCGAGTTCGGGGCCGGTTGGCTGGTCTCGTTCATGGGCATGATGGACAAGTCCTGGCGGACCGGCATCGGCCAGGACGCCGACTGGTGGCTCGGGTTCTGGGACGACACCCGTCCGCCGAACGACCAGCCGACCATGGGACGACTGTTCGCCATCAACGGGAAATGGCCCTACCCGCTCGCGCCCAGCGAATACCTCCAACGTCAGATCCATGTGCAGTTCGCCGACGACCCGGTGGCCGTCAAGGCCCGCCACATCACCGGAATGTCGACCGTCATCTGGGGCAACGACTATCCACACGCGGAAGGCACCTTCCGCAGTAGCAAGGAATGCATCGACTTCAACTTCGACGGGGTCCCCGACGACGAGCGGGCGATCATCCTCGGCGGCACTCTGGCCGATGTCGTGGGCTTCGACAAGAGCGTGAAGAAGGCCCCGGTCGACGTCGCCTGACTGGTCAGCGCCCCCGCCACTGCGGTGGGCGCTTTTCCAGGAATGCGGCAACACCTTCTTTCAAGTCTTCGCTGCGCATTACCCGCGCTACGGCTTCGGCGGCATCATCGTCACCTGGAACGGGCCGGCCATCTCCCTGGGCATCGAATTCCTGTGCTATGAGGCGGTCCGTCATCGAAGCGGCGTGATCCGACGGAGGCCAAGGCAACTGGGTCCCTTTTTCGAATACCTCAGGCCGCGGTGGCGTCACCGAGATAGCCGCGCAGCAGTTCGTCACCGGCTTCGTCGGCGGCACCCGACCAGGCGATCCGGCCGCGCTGCAGGATGATGCAGTGGTCGGCGAAAGCCAGTGCGCGACTGGCGAACTGCTCGATCATGATCACCGCGACACCGGCTGCCCTGGCCCGCTGCAGGCTCTCGAAGACCACATCGACCATCTTCGGCGCCAGACCGAGCGACATCTCGTCGGCGATCACCAACCGCGGTTCGACCATCAGCGCCCTGGCCAGCGACAGCATCTGCTGTTCGCCGCCGGACAGGGTCCCCGCGGCCTGACGCTGCCGTTGCCGCAGCACGGGAAAGATCTCGAAGGCATGATCGATGGCCACGGCCCTGCGCCGCCGGTCGGCCGCGGTGGCCATGCGCAGATTCTCCAGCACGGTCAGGGTCGGGAATACGCCGCGCCCTTCGGGCAGATGCACGAGGCCCGCGCGCCGGATCCGGTCCGGTGTCGCACCGGTGATTTCGCGGCCGTCGAGCTCGACGGTTCCGCCCGCCGGTGCAACGAGCCCGGAAAGAGCCCTGGCCAGGGTGCTTTTTCCGGAACCGTTGGGACCGAGCACGGCGAGGGCGCTGTTCGGGTGCACGTCCAAGGTCACGCCCTGCAGTGCGCGCGCGGCGCCGTAGCGAACACTCAGATCGCGGACGGCGAGCAGGGAAGACGTTGTGGTCATGCCGAGGTCCTTTCCTCGTCGGGGCCCTCGCCCAGATATGCGGCGCGCACGGCCGGATCCGCGCGGACCTCGGCTGGGGTGCCTTCGCTGATCTTGACGCCGAAATCGAGCACATGGACGACATCGCTGAGCCCGAGCACCAGATCGACATCGTGCTCGACCAGCAGCAGCGATACACCGTGATCGGCGACAACACGAGTGAATGTGCCTGCGAGCTCATCGGTTTCGCGGGCGTCGAGCCCGGACGACGGCTCGTCGAGCAGTAGCACATACGGATCTACGGCCAGCGCCCTGGCGATCTCGACGAGCCGACTGGTGCCCAGCGGCAGTCCGGCCACCGGCAGATCGGCGTGCCCGGTCAGCTGCAGGGCGGCGAGGATCTCGCCGACCCGCCGGTCCTCGTCGGCGGGGGCTCGGCGGAAACCGCCCGCCGTCACGAGGTCGGTCCACATCCGGCTGCGGGCGTGCCGGAGCCGGTAGCCGAGCACCACGTGTTCGCGGACGGTCAGTCCGGGAAACAGTTCCGGATGCTGGAAGGTGCGGGCGAGGCCGCGTCGGGCGCGCGACTGCGCACTCGCCTTGGTGACATCGTGACCGTCCATCAGGACCGAACCGGAGCTCGGTTTCAACAGTCCGGACAGCACCGCGAACAAGGTGCTCTTACCCGCGCCGTTGGGGCCGACGAGACCGACGATGGAGGCAGGTGGGACCCGCAGGTCGACGTCATCGAGGGCGACGAGTCCGCCGAAGCGGACGGTCACGCCCTTGGCCTCGATTCGCGCTGGGGTGCTATCGGTGGTCGCGGTCATGCCCGCACCTCGCTGACGCTCGGTTCCGGCATGACCGCGTTGGCGGCCGTGTTGAATGATCGCTCGCTTCGCTCGCTCATGCCAGCTCTCCCGGGGTCAGTTGTGGTTCCTCGACACGCACGTTCGCAGCCGCTGTCGTGTCGGAATCTGTTGTTGCCTTTCCCATCTCAGAACTCGTGACAGGCCGTCGGTGCTGCCACCACCGGATGACATCGTCGAGCTGGCGCGCGTGCATGGCGACGATCCCGTCCGGATTGCGGGCGAGCATGATCGCACCGAAACCGAACATAATGACCGGAATCTCGGCCCAGCTCGTCGGCAGGTAGGTCTGGAATACGCTGGGCAGCACGGCGAAAGCCACTCCCGCGACCAGTGCGCCCATGATCGACCGCGAGCCCAGGGTGACCAGGACGGCCAGCCACACCAGGCCGGTGAACGCATTGAACGAATCGGGCAGTGCCGACTGGTAATTCAGCGCGAGGAAGCCGCCACCGATCGCGGCGACGAAGGTGGCCAGCGCCGATACCAGCACCTTGACCGGAAGAATGCTCAAGCCCAGTGTGCGCGAACCGGGCTCGCTCCACCGGACCGCGGTCACCGCGAGTCCCGCGGTCGAACGCCGCAGATTGACCACGAGCAGACCCAGCCCGACGAACACCACCAGCGCGAGCAGCGCGAATGTCGCGTTGTCCGTGGCCCATTCGGGACGCGGCATATAGATGCCCTGGCCGGAGTTGTAGAACCGATCCCGCATGAAGATCAGGTTCTGGGCGAGCAGGCCGAAGGTCAGCGTGACCAGGGCGACGTAAAGGTTGCCCAAACGGATCGTGAGCAATCCGAGGATCACACCGATCGGCACGATGCACAGCGCGCTGACCAGAACCGCCACCAGCGGCGACCATCCGGAGTTCGTGGTCAGATCGGCGGCGAAGATCGCGCCCAGTCCGGCGAAGGTGATCTGACACAGCCAGATCATGCCGCCCTCACCGGTGACCAGCGTGAAGGACAGCAGCGCGATCGCGAGCGCGATACCCGCACCGACCAGACCGGCCCAGAAGTCCTCGAGTACCAGGGGCAGTACCGCAACGATGATCAACGTGATCACGGCTGCGACAAGTGCGGCTGTCGGTCGGGTCCGCCCGGTGCGTGATCCGACCGAGGCGCTGGGTGCTCCGGCATTCGCCGTGCGGATCGCGCGATCGAGCGCGCCGCCCGCCGTGGTATCGCCCGCCTGTCCACGCACCGCGTAGTACAGCAGGAAGACCAGCATGAACATGAACGGGATGCTGGGCACGATCTGCGCCGAGAACGGACTCTGCGGGTCGAGGTAGCGCTGGATGACATTGGTGACCACACCCATGGCGAGCGCGACCGAGACCGCCATGGGCAGACTGCGCAGCCGCGCCGCGACCACCGCCGCGAAGGCGGCCGACATCAGGGAGGTCATGCCCTCGACCGTCAGTCCCGAGGTCGGGGCGATCAGCACACCCGCAAGTCCGGCCAACAGTGCACTGAATGCCCACACGCCGAGCGACACCCGCGTCGGGCTGACACCGGACATAGCGGTCAGTGCCTCGGAGTCGACCAAGGCCCGAACACGTAGGCCGATATCGGTATACCGCAGCAGCCCCGTGCCGACGAGTAGCACCACCGCCAGCCCGGTATAGGTGATCACCTGGTTCATATCGACGACCGCACCGAACACGTGGAATATCCGCAGCGGCTGGGGCGCCAGACCCGGTGCCGTGGTGTTCACCAGATGCCCCAATACGAGGTTGACCAGCGGCGGCAAAGCGACGGATAGGCCGATCGTCGCGACGATCTTGACCAGTGGCGAACGCAGTCGCAGATAGCGAAACAGCAACGCGTAGAGCGCGATACCGAGACCCGGGCCGAACAGCCCGATCGCGACCACGGCCGCGATCGGCATCGACCACCCGTGCTCGACGTGCAGGAAGAAGTAGAAGCGGGCGACGGCGAAGGCCATGGCGCCGAAGGCGAAGTTGAAAACGCCCGAGGAAACGTAGGTGACGACCAGCGATGCCGCGGCGATTGCGTAAATCGCTCCGAGGGCTAAGCCGGCGAGAACGTAGGAGAGCAACGGTGAGGCCCCTAAAAGTTCGACGCTCTGGAGGTATGGGTAAGAGTGCGCTAATAGAGGGTCATCGTCAAGGATTTTGTCCGGATTCTTGCTGAAAATTGGATACAGAGGGTACTGAATATGCTCCACTGTAGCTCTCACAGCCGTCCGGCACCCGTAGCTGGACCGGCGATAGCTAGAGGAGTGCAGATGCGCAGAGTCGGTGCGATCGCAGCGTGGTTATGCGCCGCAATGTTTGTTGTTCCCGCGTGCGGCAGCGGCGGCTCCGGCGGCGCGGGCAATACGAGCGGGCCGGTCAAGGTGGGGGTGCTGACCTCGCTCAGCGGTGCCGCGACCGCCAACTACGCAGGTACCGAGCCCGGGGTGAAGGCCCGCTTCGCCGCCTACCAGGCCGCGAACGGAAAGTGCGCCGCGCGTGGCTTCGACGTCGTTGTGGGTGATGACCAGTCCACACCGCAGGGCGCGTTGACCGCGGCACAGAAGTTGGTGCAACAGGATCACGTCTACGCGGTGCTGCCGGTGAGTACGTACTTCTACGGCGCGGGGCAGTACGCGGGCACCCAGGCGAGCAAGACGCCGTTCCTCGGCGCCGGGTTCGACGGCGGTGAGCAGTGGTTCAACCCGAAGTACGACAACCTCTTCGCCGCGACGGCGGGTACCGACTACAACAAGACCGCGACGACCCTCGGTGACTACTGGAAGAAGATCGGCGGCACCAAGGTCGCCGTGCTCTCCTACAACACCCCCAGTGCCACGAAGTCGGCGGAAGGCGCGGCGCTGTCGGCCGAGCACGCCGGGCTCGCCCGCGGTTATGTCAACATCCGCATTCCGTTCGGTACCACCGATGTCGGCCCCTATGTCCTCGGCATCAAGGAATCCGGTGCCGATGTGCTGTACGCACCGGTCATTCCGGATACCGGATTCGCGCTCATGACCGGTCTGCGACAAGCCGGGGTCGAGATGAAGTCCGTGCTGCTGGCCACCGGCTACGGGGCCGATCTGCTGAAGTCGCCGCCAGCGATCGCGGCGGGCCAGGGCGTCGGTTTCATGACCTCCTTCGCACCGACGGAGATGAATACCGAAGCGACTCGGGCATTTTCGGCGGCACTGAAGCAATACGCGGGCTCGGAGACCGGTATCCCGTCCTTCTCGATGGCGGTCGGCTGGGTCAGCGCGGACCTGCTGATCGAGGGGCTCGAGAAGGCTGGATGCAATGCCAGCCAGGAGCAGTTGATGTCCGCGCTGCGCACCGATAAGACCTGGACCGCCGGTGGATTGTTCCCGAAGCCTGCCGATTTCGAGAACCGGGGTTCCTACTCGGTCGGCTCCCCGGGCAACTGCACCTTCGTCTCGATCCTGCGCGGCGACAAGTTCGTCCCGGACACCAATGGCGCTCCGGCCTGCGGCGAGCAGATTCCGGACCTGAAGGTCGTGCCGAAGTAGACGTCCCTCCACATCGAAGTCCGAGGGATCCGAAAGAAAAGAGAAACAGAGGATGAGGAAGATCGCAGCAGCCGGTGTGTTACTGGCATCCGCGCTCGCCGTTACCGCACCCCCCGGGGCCGCCACACCACAGGCCGACGACCGTGGTGTGAACTACACGGCGAATGCCACCGAAAGGTCGACGATCATCACGACCGATGCCGGTTCGATGGCTGTGGAAGACGGGGTATTCAAGATCGAAGCAGCCGATGGGACCACCCTCGCCGGTGCCGAATTGGCTTTCCGGGTAGACGATTTCGTCTTTCCCATCGCTGCGGAGATCACGGATCGTACCGCGACGTTGACACCGCAGTTCGACCGGGAACACGCGGTGTACAAACCGGTCGCGCTGCCCTTCGAGGACCAAGCCCCCTGGAAGACTCAGTACGACCGGGAACAGGCCGCATTCGGCCGAATGATGGGCACCATCACGATGGGAGCGACAATCGGCAGCACGGTCGGCGGCATCGCCGGCGGGGCCATCGGCTGTGTGCTCGGCGGCATCGCCGGTGCCACTGTCGCCTCGGCGACGATCGTCGGATTGTTCGGTGCGTTCATTCCTGCCGCGGCCATCGGCTGTGTCGGCGGGATCTTGGCCATCGGTGCGCTGGGCACCCTGGCCGGGCAAATCCTGGTGACCGCCCCGATCGCGATCATGGCGGCCATGCAGTACTTCACCACGATCAGCTCGCCGATGCCCGCACCGGCGAAGTGACCGAAATGGAAAGACCTGTCAACAAATAGACAGGAACCCCCGCATCCCGACAGCGAGCACTCTGGCCGCCACAACCAGAGTGCTCGCTCGCGAAGCACCCCACTGGCTCACGAGAATGTAGTGGTGGCGGCAAACGCCGAGAACGCCACTCAACCAGTACATTCTCGGTCGTTGTTTCGCGTGCCCTGGGCACGGGTTCGGGAGGTGAAGCGGCGGGCTACGTCTATGACGTCTGAGCGCCAGCGGAGTTTGGCGCGCGACTCGAGGGCGAGGGCATGGGCCAGGCTGGTGCCTTCTCCGTCGGCGAGTAGTTCGAGTGTTCCCGCGACGGCGTCCGGATGGGCGAGACGGATCAGATCCGCGAGTTCCCGAGCCCGGTCGAGCAGCCGATCATGTGGGAGGACCTCGTTCACCAGCCCCGCCGTCAGCGCCCGGGTCGCATCGATCCGCTCCCCCGTGAGCATCATCTGACGCGCCAGCCGCACACCGACGGCCCGCGGTAGCAGTGCGCTCATTCCCCAGCCCGGCGGCAATCCGATCGCGGCATGGGTGTCGGCGAAACTCGCGTGTTCCGAGGCGATGAGGAATGAACATGACAGCGCCAATTCCAGTGCGCCCGTAAAGCGCAACCCGTTGATCACCCCGAGTACCGGCGTACGGGCCGCGCGCACGACCGCCGCCGGGTCGGTGCGTGCGCCGCGCGGTGATCCTGCGCCGTTGCCCAGCGCCTCCTTCAGATCGATCCCCGCCGAGAATGCCGGATCGGTGCCGGTGAGTACCACCAATCGGGTCGCCGCATCGGCATCTGCGGCACGCATCGCCGTGATCAGCCCCCGCCGCATGGTGATCGTCATCGCGTTGCGCACTCGCGGCCGGTCCAGGGTCAGCCACAGCACGCCGTCCACCCAGCGACAGTCCAGCCCTTCGACATTCAGCGCATCGGCGTCCAGCCCACTGGCGTCCCCCCGACCAGGGACCAGCCGACCGGCATCCAACCCACCGGCATCCAACCGACCAGCGTTCAGCTCACCGGCATCCAGCCCACTGGCGTCTCGCCGACCAGGGGCCAGCCCACTGGCATCCGACCGACCCGGATCAAACCCACCAGCATCCAACCGACCGGCATCCAGCCCTCCGACATCCGGCCCACCAGCGTCCAGCCCACCAGCACCTAGCCGACTGGCGTCCAACCCACCGGCATCCAACCCACTAGCACCGGCATTCGGCGCTTCAACACCTACGCCTTCGACAGTCAGACTGTCAGCGTCCGACTGCGGCACCCAGTCCTTCGTCCTGCCTCTCGATCACGGGCGTTCAGACCGTCAGTACCAGTGCCGAACCCATGCCGCCGCCCGCGCACATGGCCGCGACCGCCGTGCCGCCGCCGCGGCGGCGCAACTCGTGGGCCAGGGTCACCACCATTCGGGTGCCGGTGGTCGCGATGGGGTGACCGAGGCTGCAACCACTGCCGAACGGGTTGACCCGCTCGGGATCCAGGCCCAACTCGCGTACGGCGGCCACCGTCACCGACGCGAAGGCCTCGTTGATCTCGAACAGATCGACATCGCCGATGCCGATTCCGGCCCGGTCCAATGCCTTTCGGATCGCATCGATCGGCGCGAGGCCGGTGCGTACCGGATCGACGCCGATGCTGGCCCACGACCGCACCGTGGCCAGAGGTGCGAGCCCGTGTTCGGCGGCCAGTTCGGAACTGGCGACGACCACCGCGGCCGCGCCGTCGTTCAATCCGCTGGAGTTACCGGCGGTGATGGAGAAACCCTCGATCTCCGGATGCAGCGGCTTCAGCGCCGCGAGTTTCGCCATGCTGGAACCGCGGCGCGGATGTTCATCGACGTCGAAGACCGACACCCCGCCGTCCCGATCGGTGACCTTGACCGGGACGATCTCGTCGAGAAACCGGCCGGCATCGATCGCCGCGACGGCCCGCTCGTGCGACCCGAGAGCCCAGGCGTCCATCTCCTCCCGGGACACTCCGGCCAGCCGCGCCGTATTCCAACCGACGAGCATCGCCATATCGTTGCTCGGCGCCTCGGGCGTCGACACGTGCGACGGCGAGCTCCACGGGTCCTGCCAGTCGTCGGTACCGGGAATCCGCCGCCGCGAAACGGGAGCGGTCGAGAACGACTGGGTCCCACCGGCGATCACCGCACGATCCATCCCGGCCAGCACGCTCCCGGCGCCGGTCGCGATACTGGCCAATCCGGAAGCGCAATGCCGGTTGTGCGCCAAGCCGGGAACGTGCGTGAGCCCGGCCTCGATCGCGGCATACCTGGCGATATCGCCGCCACCGGCCACGGATTCGCCGAGCACGACGTCATCGATCAGCTCCGGCGGCAGGCCGCTGCGTTGTGCCGCCTCCCGGACGACAACGGTGGCGAGATCGAAGGCGCTGGTATCGCGCAGGGTGCCCTTGCGGGCGGTGCCGATGGCGGTACGGCAGGCGGAGAGCAAAACGGCGTCAGTCATATAATTCGTTGTACTCTATTACTGCGCCGCCTGAAAGATCCGAGGCGAAAAGCGTGGTGAATCTCGACTCGAGATGTAAAAAAGGATACCTTCGCAATGACGTTTATGTCTTCGGCATCGGGTGGTGACTGATGAACTTCGAGCTCAGCGACGAGCAGACGATGTTGTGCGCTGCCTCGCGCGACCTACTGTCGGACCGGGCGCCGATCGAGACGTTACGGAACTGGATGGAACGCGACGAAGACGTCGACCCGCAGCTGTGGCGGCTCACCGCCGAGCTCGGTTGGCCCGGCCTGGCTCTACCCGAGGAGTACGGCGGTGCTGGCCAGGGCCTGGTCGAGCTGACACTCGTCGCCGAGGAGATCGGGCGCGGGCTCGGGCGCGGCCCGTTCATATCGACCGCCGTCGTCGGTGCCGCGATCGCCGCCGCGGGTTCACCCGCATTGCGAGCCGAGGCGCTGCCCGCGCTTGCCGAGGGATCCGGTTGGGCCACTTGGGCTTTCGCGGAACCTCGGGCACCGTGGACTCTGGACGGGGTACACGCCGAAGCCCGGGGCGACGGGGATGGGTTCATTCTCGACGGAGTCAAGACCGCGGTGCAGGATGCGGGCGGCGCCCGCTGGCTGCTGGTCACCGCGCGGCACGAGGGCCTCCCGACATCATTCCTCGTCGACCGGGACAGTCCCGGGGTCACCCTGCGGCGCCAGCAGGTGCTGGATCTGACGCGCGCGTTCTACGAAGTCCGGCTCGAGCAGGTGCGCGTTCCGGCCGAGCGTCGCCTCGAGGTCGGGCCCACCGAGGTGCAATGGCTGCTCGACTACGCCTCGGTACTGCGATGCGCCGATGCCCTCGGGGCGATGGCGCGCATGCTGGAACTCACCGTCGAATATACCGAGGCCCGCGTGCAATTCGGGCGTCCGATCGGCACCTTCCAGGCCGTCAAGCACGCGTGCGCCGATATGGCGATGTTCGTGCACGGCGCTCGCGCGGCCACCTACTACGCGGCGATGGCCGCCGAAGCCGATGACGCCGTGCGCGCGGCATGTGTAGCCGCCTCCTATACCTCCTCCGCTGCCGGGGAGGTCACGGCCCGCGCCCTGCAATTACACGGTGGCATCGGGTTCACCTGGGAGCACGACCTGCATCTCTACCTGCGTCGAGCCGAGACCGACGCCGTCCTCTACGGCGGCGTCACCGTCCATCGGGACCGGCTGTGCACTCTGCTGCAAGAGTCGCCCGCATCCGTCTGAGCGAGAAGGAATTCCATGGAAATCAAGGGCAAGAAGGTCGTCGTATTCGGCGGCGCCTCCGGCATGGGCCGGGCCAGTGCCGAACTGCTTGCGGCGCGCGGCGCCGATGTCGCGGTGCTCGACCGTCCCGGTACGGCGGGCGCCGAGGTCGCCGCCGCACTCGGCGCCAGCTTCCACCCCGTCGACATCACCGACTTCGCAGCGACCGAGCAGGCACTCGCCGATGCGGTGGATTCCCTTGGCGGACTGCATGTCTCGATCACCACGGCGGGCGGCGGCAAGGCCAAGCGCACGCTCGGCAAGGAAGGTCCGCACGACCTCGAGACCTTCCGTCAGGTGCTCGACCTCAACGCCGTCGCGACCTTCAACATCAGTAGGCTCGCCGCAGTGCATATGAGCCGCAACGAACCGGAGGATCCCGAGGAGACCGGCGAACGCGGCGTCATCATCAATACTTCGTCGATCGCGGCCTTCGAAGGCCAGATCGGTCAGGTCGCCTATGGCGCCGCCAAGGCCGCCATCGCGGGTATGTGTCTCACCATGGCCCGTGATCTCGGCTCCCTCGGCATTCGGGTGCTCGCCATCGCGCCCAGCCTGTTCGACACCGGTATAACCGTCAAAATCCCGGACGAGATGCGGACGCAATTGGTCAAGGACGCCGCCTTCCCCAAGCGGCTCGGCCGTCCGGAGGAGTACGCCAAACTCGCCCTCGCCATCATCGACAACCCCATGCTCAACGGCCAGTGCCTGCGCTTGGACGCGGGCCAGCGCTTCGCCCCGAAGTGATCGCGGTTCCGAACGCGAAAGTTCAAGTCGGGCATCGCATTACGGTGCCCTGTTCGAAGGAGGACGCGATGTCCGACCACGAAGGCAAGATCGCGGTCATCACCGGAGGTGGCCGCGGCTTCGGTAAGGCATTCGGCACCGCATTGTCGGAACTGGGCGCGCACGTCGTGCTCGCCGATATCGACGGCGAGGTCGCCGGATCCGCAGCCGCGGAACTGATCGCGCAGGGCCGCAATGCGACCGGCGTGGCCTGCGATGTCGCCGACGAAGACGGCGTCGCCGCGATGATCGACGCGGTCGCCGAACGCCACGGCGGTATCGACATCCTGGTCAACAATGCGGGCCTGCACGCCGCATACAACAGACCGTTCACCGAACTCGGCCTGGCCAAGGTCCGGCGGGTATTCGATGTCAATGTTATGGGCGTGGTCAACTGCACCCTGGCGGCGCACAAGGCGATGACCGGGCGCGAGGGGGCATCGATCGTCAATATCTCGTCGTCTGCGGCCTACGCCAACCGAACCGTCTACGGCGTCTCCAAACTCGCCGTGCGCGGCCTGACCATGTCCTTCGCCCGCGAATTCGCCCCCGACGGCATTCGCGTCAACGCGATCGCACCGGGCCTGATCTTCACCGAGACCATTCGCGCCGAACTCGCTCGCGACGAGGCCGAGCGCGTCATGGGTCAGCAGATTCTGCAGCGCGAGGGCGAGGAGCGCGACATCGTCGAGGCACTGCTCTATCTGGTCTCGTCGAAGGCGTCCTTCGTCACGGGCGAAACGCTCCGCGTAACAGGCGGTTTCGCACTCTCCGTCTAGCCGAATTACGCTGCGCAGCAACGACTGTGGCAGGGTCTCGCAATGAGAATTGCGAGACCCGGCGCAGTTTCGGGTCAGCGCCCCGCCCAACGCTCGTCGACGAATCGGCGGATTTCCCCGGCCCTCTCCCGGTCCTCCGGTGCTGTCCCGAGGAACATGCCGTGCCCCGCGGCTTCGAAGACGTGCCCTGCCGGTTTCGTGCCACCCGCACGAAACCGGCAGCCTGCACCAGAGTTATGCGGTCGCAGGCTCCGCCTCGACGGTGTCCTTTTCGGCGAGTTCGGCTTCCTCGCCCTTGATCGCCTTCAGCAGTACCAGCGGCGTGGCGACCTTCCACACGAGGTAGGCGAGCGCCGGAATACCCTGGGCCAGAATGCCATTCCACGCGAACGGGCCGGTCTTGTTGAGGAATACGAAGGCGCCCGAGATGAGCAGTACACCCAGGAGCATGCTCAGGTGCGCGTACCAGCGCGGGAAAATCGGCTTGGCGCGCTGGTCGAAGTAGGAAGCGAATCCGATCGACCAGACCTGCAGGACGAAGATACAGGCATTGCCCACATACATCAGCCAGAAAATGTCGG
Organism: Nocardia sp. NPDC050408; assembly: GCF_044458905.1. NCBI lineage: Bacteria > Bacillati > Actinomycetota > Actinomycetes > Mycobacteriales > Nocardiaceae > Nocardia > Nocardia sp. NPDC050408. The sequence goes on from NZ_JBITIL010000002.1 coordinate 918,726, forward strand.
TCATCGCGGACAGCACATCGGGGGAATGGCTTTCGGGCCGGTATGCGGCCGCGGCCAGAATCGCCAAGGGGTAGAAGAAACCGGTCGGCGCGACCACACCGGTGGTCAGCTGGACCATCGATAGCCAGCCCCAGCCGCCTTCGACCCGCTTCATCTGCATGCTGGTCACGACCACGTACGGATATTCGAATGGCACCGTCAGCACCATGATGGCCACACACAGCAGAATTCCGTGCTGGTTTTCCACGAGGAAGTCGACGATCTCGCCCTGGCTCATCGTCGGACTCATGGGTGATAGCAAATGGCCGACCCCGTAGGCGGTCAGCATGAGTACGAGAACCAGGAATCCGCTCCACGCCGACCAGCGTTGCAATCTGAAATAGACCGACTTTTTCATCTACGGATCTCCTTCGATCTGTTCACTCGTCGCGAGCAATTCCGTCCAGAGGACGAAAGCTCCACCAGTGTGATGACCCGCACATTCGACTGGCGGCGAACTTCCGCAGAGCGGGACGGCCGAACCGCCGCCGCGGCGGCCACGGCGGGTAATCCCGTTGAGCGGCAGCCGCGTGCGAATCCGAGGTGTGCGGCTGGAGTACGCGGTGCTCGAGGCGCAGGATTACCGCATGGACAACGATGTAGCCGAGGCGGTACACGGGCTGCTGCCGGAACTGGCCGAACGCGCGGCCCAGGTCGACGTGACCGGCGAAATTCCGGAACAGACGATGAGGGACCTGATCGCCACCGGGGTCTTTCGGCTGCTGCAACCGAAATGGACCGGCGGCCTGGAGGCCGATCCGAATCAGTTCTACGACGTGGTCCGAATGATCGCGGGCACCTGCGGCTCCACCGGGTGGGTGACCTCGGTACTCGGAGTCGTTCCGTGGCATATGGCGCTTTTCGACGAACGCGCACAACGCGAGGTGTGGTCCGATAACCCGAATGCGCTGATCTGTCCGTCCTATGCGCCGGTCGGCCGGTTGACGCCGGTCGAAGGTGGCTATGAACTCAGTGGACATTGGCGCTTCGCATCCGGCAGCGCGCATGCGTCATGGGCAGTACTCGGCGGCACTGTTTACGCGGACAACGGTGATCCGGTGGATATCGTGTCCGCGCTGGTACCGCGCGCGGACTACCGCATCGATAGGGTGTGGGACGCCGTCGGCCTGCGCGGCACGGGCAGCCATGATCTGCACATCGATCGTATTTTCGTCCCGGAATATCGAACGACGCGCAATTACGACGTCACCCATCGTCGTGGTCCCGGCCAGAAACTGAATACCGGCCCGCTGTATCGCATGCCGTTCGGCACGATGTACAGCTATTCGGTCACCGCGCCGATGATCGGCTTGGCCGAAGGCTGTCTGGAGAAATTCCTCACGCGCATGCGCAATCTCAACCGACCGAGTTTCGGCGGCGGCGGTCTCAGCACGGACCGGTCCGTGCAGATCGCCGTCGCACGTGCCGAATCCGATGTCGACGCCGCCGTCCTGCAGCTGCACCGGAACCTGCACGATCTGTACGAGCGGGCGCGCCGCCGCGAGGACATCTCGATGGAGCTACGACTGCGCGGCCGCCGGGATCAGGTATGCGGCACCGAGCGTGCGATCACCGCGATCGATCTGGTTTTCCAGGCCGCGGGCGGTATGTCACGACGTCGCGGCAATCCGATCGAAAGAGCCTGGCGGGACGCGCATACGGGCAGCATCCACGCCGGTAACGACGTCGAATCGTCACTGGCGCTGTGCGGCCGCGGCGCGTTCGGGTTGTACGTCGACGAAATGCTGGTCTGAACAGACGGCGACCCCGATGGCCTGCCCTGCCATCGGGGTCGCCGAATTGCGCACTGCCACACCGGGTTCAGGTGATTACCACCCGACGAGCCGCTCCAATACCAGCGGCGCGCTCGCGAGATAGTCGCCGTACCCGCCGCGGAAGAACAGCAGCGGAGTACGCACCGACTCCACCCGTAGTTCGTGCACCTGCCCGACGACCAGGACGTGATCACCGATCTCGACGATCTGGGCAACGGTGCAGTCCACCCACGCGACAACGCCATCCAATACCGGATTGCCCAATGCGGACGACTGCCACGGCACGCCCTCGAACCGGTCGCCGCTCCTGGACGCCATTCGCCGCGACACGTGTTCCTGGTTGCCCGCCAACGCATTTGCGCAGAACCGCCCGGTCTCGCGGATGCGTCGCAGGGTGGTGGAAGATGTGTCCACCAGGAACGACACCAGGGGCGGGTCGAGCGAGACGGAGGTGAACGTCCCGACGATGAACCCGTGCGGGCGCCGATCGTCGTCGAGTGTGGTGATCGCGACCACGCTCGTGGGGAAATGGCCGAGCACATCCCGGAAGTGGCGCGCGTTGATCGCCACGACCGTCTCCTGCATCGATCGGATCTCGTTCATGATCGGTCCTCCCTACCGCGCTCGCGTCAGACCATCACGATCATCGACGGCGGCAGCTCGAGCCCCATCTTGACCAGGGAATTCGCATGGTAGGCCGTACCGGGGACGTGGATCATGTGCTGCAGTGCCATATGCGCGTCACGCCAGTACCGCTGGATCGGGTTACTACGCCGACCGGCGTTTCCACCGGAGCGTGCGAAGATCTCGTCCAATGCCGAAACCGCCCGCCAGGCACAGCGGACCTGATTGCGCCGGATATTCGACCGATCCTCCAGCGTGACCGGCTTTCCGGCCTCCACCTGGTCGTAGAGCCGACTGACGCCTTCGATCAACTGAATCCGCGAGGCCTCGATCTCCGAAGCCGCTTCGCCCGCGGCGTAGAGCGTGTACGGATCGTCGCGCACCTGGACACCGGTCACCGCGACGCGGTCGCGCTGTTGGGCCAGGTGCACGGCCAGTCCGCCCTCGCAGATCCCGATGACCGCGGCGGTGAGCCCGAGCGGGAACATGGTGGTGAAGGGCAGCTTGTACACCGTATCGGTGAGCCCGCGCTTCTCGGCCGCCGCACCCTGCATGATCTCGTCCTGGACGATGACGTGGTAGTCGGGCAGGAACGCCCCCTCGATCACGACGTCCTTACTGCCGGTGCCGCACAGGCCGACCACGTCCCAGGAATCGTCGATGATCTTGTAGTCCGCGCGGGGAACGACCACATGCAACACGGTCGGCGGCCCGGCGGGTTTGCCGGTGCCGTCACCGAGCAGTGCGCCGAGGAAGACCCAGTCGCAGTGGTCGGTGCCCGAGGAGAACGGCCAGCGCCCGGTGAGCCGGTAACCGCCGTCGACCGGATCGGCGACGCCCATCGGCATATAGGGCGAGGCGATCCAGGTGTCCTGGTTCTCGCCCCAAACCTCTTGCGGCAGACGGGGATCCATCTGCGCCATCTCCCACGGATGAACGCCGACGACGCCGCACACCCAGCCCGCGGCGGGGTCGTGCTGGGCGACCGCCATCACGGCTTCGGCGAAGTCGCGCGGGTGCGCTTCATAACCGCCGAACTCCTTGGGCTGCAGCAGCCGGATCACCCCGGCCGAACGCAGCAGTTGGGCGGTCTTGTCGCTCAGCTTGCCGAGCTTCTCGTTCTCCTCGGCGAGTGCGGCCAGTTCCGGCCCCAGCTCCTCGACACGTTGGACTACTTCGTGTGCCACGACGCACACCTCCTACTTACTGGGAAACTACAGGTGCCGCCGCGATGGCCACCGAAAGTGCCGATCTGGCGAGGGGATTGGGTCATTGTGATTCCTTGGTCCATTCGGTCACCACGGACTTTCCGCTCACTGGAAAGACGCATGGTGCGCCGGAGTCGAGTGGACTACGTGGCGGACGGTTTGCGGGTGAGGAATTCGATCGCCACCCGCTCGAAATCGGACTTGCGCTCGATCTGCACCCAATGCCCGCAGCGGGCGAAGGTGTGCAGTTCGACATCGGGCAGCCAGCGGTTCGCGAAGTGCGCCTGGTCGTAGGGCAGCATCCGGTCGTCGCGGCCCCACAGCATCAGCGTCGGGGTCGTGATGGTGGCGGCCTTGGTCCACAGCGGCGTATACGTCTGACGCAGCTTCGGATCGAACATCGAACCGAAGATCACCTTCATCCGATCTACCACGCCCTCGGCGGTGGCATTGCGCATGCGTTCGTCGACGAGTTCGTCGGTGATCAGCGCGGGGTTGAAGACCATCGCCTTGATCCAGGCGATCATGCGGTCGCGGGTGGGATCGCCGAGGAATTCGAACAGCCGCTGAAAGCCCTCGCTGGGGTCGGTCTGGAAGATGCCGACCGAAAGTCCGCCGGAGCCCATGATGGCCATCCGGCGCACCCGTTCGGGATGCAGCGCGGCCAGTTCCGCCACTACCGCTCCGCCCATGGAGTTGCCGATGAACACCGCGGAATCGATGCCGAGGTGATCCATCAGCCGCGCGATTCGCTTCGCGGCGACCACCGGGTAGATCTCGTCGAGTTCGGGAAGCGCGCTACTGCCGAAGCCCGGCAGGTCGGGCGCGATCACCCGGAACTGCTCGCCGAAGACCGGCAGATTGTGCTGAAAGTTCGACCAGGCGCTGACGCCGGGCCCCGAACCGTGCAACAGAATCAGCGGCTCACCCTCGCCCACCTCGTGGTAGTTGACGGTGAGCCCATCGACGTCAGCGGTCCGCTGCGTCATTTCAGGCCCGCGGACGGCGAGGTGGTGAGGAATCCGGCGCCCGGGCCGACGTCGAGGACATCGCCGTACCAGGTCTGGCCGTACATCAGCTCGGGCACCTTCCACTCGAGCGCCTGCCAATCCGGATCCATGATCAAATACCCGCCGGAGTAGAGCTCGACGCGGTGACCGGAGCCGGGATCGTGGATGTAGAGGTACATGGCCTGACCGATGCCGTGCTTGCCCGGACCGTGCCCGAAGTCGATCTCGAGATCACGGATCTCGTCCGCGGCCCGCAGAATGTCGTGGTAGTTCTCGATATTGAAGGCGATGTGGTGGAACCGTGCCTTCGCGTCCTCCGCGTTCACACCGATCGCGATGTCGTGCACCTGCGGGGTCACCGACAGCCAGGAAGCCATGATGGTCTCCGGGAACTGCGGGATCATCGCGAACTCACGGCGCTTGAAGCCCAGCGCTTCGCGCAGCCACTGCTCGGACTGATTCACCGTGCTCGCGCTGGTCTGCACATTGAGATGGTCGAGGCGGCGCACGCCGAAACCGCGACGGCGCGAGCTGTTGCTCAGCAGCTTCGAGCGTAATTCCGGTGGGGCAACCGGCTTTTCGATGTCGTAGTACAGCTCGAACGGGTGCTCACTGCCCGGCACCAGGAAGCGGATCGCGGTGCCGCGGCCGAGTTCGTGCCCGGCGGGCAGTTCGATCGACTCGATCTCCTGCTGCTCGAGCTGCTTGTGGAAGAGCTCGACGTCCTGCGGGCGCTGGACCCGGAAACTGTAGGTGTTCACCGTGGCCTCGTCCTGCTGGGTCAGCACGAGCGAGTGGTGGGTGAGCTCCTGGTAGCCGCGCAGGTAGGCCACACCGTCGTCGGTCTGCGCGACGACCTCCATGCCGAGCAGGTCGCGGAAGAACCCCAGCGAACGCTCCAGGTCCGTCGTGCCGAGATTGATGCCACCGGCATGGGCGATCTGCGGGCCGGGATCGTAGTCGTGGGAAAGAGTCATGCAAGCTCTCCTTGAAATCGATTGACGGCCAGGAACGCTAATTCGTGTGGCGCGCGCCACCAGGAGAATTTCCGCCCACCGGAAGCCGCGCGGTCGCCGTGGCCGGAGCAGGCACCCCTTCCGCACAGCGGAAACCGATCCCGGCCCGATTGCCGCAGCCCCCACACTCAGGAGATCCACGCTCCGGGTGACCCAGGTCACTGGGCGGGCGATGGCAGGAGATTCGCGGTCTGGAAGCAAGGAGATACTCATGCCCGCTGACGAGGAAACCTACGACGTCGTGGTCGTCGGGTCCGGAGGAGGGCTGGTCGGCGCCTACGCCGCCGCGTCTCGTGGCCTGCGCACGCTCGTCATCGAGAAGACCGACCGCCTCGGCGGCACAACCGCCTATTCCGGTGCGGGACTGTGGTTTCCGGGCAGTGCCCCGCTGCGCCGCGCGGGCGTCGAGAACGATGTCGAAACGGTGCGCGGCTACCTCCGCGAGATCGTCGACGACCCGTCCCGCGAAGCCCTGCAAGACGCCTACCTGCGCACCGGGCCGATACTGATCGACGAACTCGAGCAGAACCCGCGGTTCGGGTCCTTCTTCTACCAGCCCGTGCCCGACTACTTCGCGGAGAAGCCGGGCGCGACGGTCGCGGGCAACACCATCTTCCCGGCCGAGATCGACGCCGCCGAACTCGGTGATCTCGCCCCGCTGATCCGCGACCTGCTGCCCATCGAGATCTGGGGCGGAGAGCCGGCACCCGTGCTCACCGGCGGCCGCGCGCTCATAGCGCGAACGCTGAAGGCGTTCCTGGAGACCGGGAACGGCTCCTACAAGCTCGAGACCGCGCTCGAGAGCCTGATCGTCGAGGGCGACCGAGTGGTCGGCGTGGAGGCGGTCAGCAAGGGCGAGCGGGTCCGGATTCGCGCTACCCGCGGCGTCATCCTCGCCGCGGGCGGATTCGAGCGCAATCGCGAGCTGCGCGAGAAGCACAAGGTCGCCCCGTACCACGGTGACTGGTCCGATGGCGCTCCTGGGAACACCGGCGACGCGCTGCAGGCTGCCGTCGCGATCGGAGCGGCCACCGAGTTGCTGGACCAAGCGTGGTACATCCCCGGTCTCGTGCAACCCGGCGGACGACCGGTCTTCCACACCGGTAGCCGCAGCGGCATCTGGGTCAACAGCGCAGGCGAGCGCTTCATGAACGAACTGCTGCCCTACGACCGGGCCGGGCGCGAGATGCTGCGTCTGCACAAGGAGACCGGCGTCGCGCACACTCCGTGCCACTGGATCTTCGATCAGCGCCACATCGACCGGGACAGCTTCGGTGGCGACCCGGCCGTGCCGCCCCGCCCGGAGTGGTTCGAATCGGGTGCGCTGCGCAAGGCCGACACCATCGAGGAGTTGGCCGATCTCATCGCCGTGCCCGCCGAGAACCTCCGTAAGTCGATCGAGGAGTTCAATTCCTATGCCGACAAGGGGGTCGACGAGAAGTTCCACCGTGGCGAGACCGCCTGGGACCAGATGACCCAGTACGTCATCGGGTTCCCCGCCGGACCCGTGATGAACTACGTGCAGCCCCTCGACAACGGCTACCCGAACCCGCTCGTGGCGCCGATCGACACTCCGCCCTACTACACCGCCACCATCGCACTCGCCGACATCGGCACCAAGGGTGGTGTGAAGACCGACGAGCACGCTCGCGTGCTGCGCGAGGACGGCGAGCCGATCGCGGGCCTGTACGCGAGCGGTAACACGATGGCCGCCATGTCCGGCCGGGTGTACCCGGGCGCCGGGACACCGGTCGGGTCGTCTCTCGTCTTCTCCTACCTCGCGGCACTCGACCTCGCGGGCGCCGCCGAATGACAGGCTCGATACCCGAGATTGCTTGAGCACGAGCAATATTCAGTAGCCTGAGGCTCGGCCGGAAGCATCCATTTCCGGCTGAGCCCAGGAGCGCCCGGCGGCGAGTAACAGCCGGGAGGCAGATCAGTATCCTCTTTGTTCCAAAAGGTTCTCTGTACCGATCTGTATAAATTTCGGCGATTTCCGCCGATCCGGCGCCTTCGCGTGTTTAGACTGGCCGCTGAAGTACGAGTCCGGCCAAGTTAGGAGGCGCTGAGATGACCTCGATGTTGAGGATCAGTGAAGCTGCCGACGCCGCAGAGCAGTCTGCGTTATCCCCCTCGCTCGTGGAACGCATGACACTGATCATGGAATCGTTCGGGGGCGCCCAGACGCGCCTCACGCTCGAGGAGGTCAGCGGCCGGACCAACATACCCCGGTCCTCGACCCACCGCATCCTGAAACATCTCGTTCAGCTGCGCTGGCTCGAGCGCGACGGCCGGGAGTACGGCCTCGGATCCCTAGCATTGGGTCTCGGCGGTCGAGAAGACGGCCACAACGCATTGCGTGCCGCGGCCTTCCCACTACTGCACGCGCTGGCGGTGCGCACCGAGATGGTCGTGCACCTGGCCGTACTGGATGGCACCGAGGTCTACTACCTGGATAAATTCGGCGGCCGGGCCGCGGTGGAGATTCCATCACGGGTCGGTGGCCGCGCCCCCGCGCACTGCACGGCCATCGGCAAAAGCATGCTCGCCTGGTTGTCACCCGAGCGGGTCGACAAACAGTTCAAGGGCGCGATCCAGCGGCGAACCGCCCGAAGCATCAGCGATATCGGCATCCTGCATCAGGAATTGAGCCGGATCCGCGGGCGCAACGGCCTGGCCTTCGAGCGCGGCGAATGTTATTCGCATATCGCCTGTGTCGGTGCGGCGGTGCGCGGTCCGGACGGGCCGATCGGCGCGATATCCATCGTCTGCGACGCCCAGGCCGCACTCGAACGACTGGCGCCGTTGGTCGCCAATACCGCGCACGCGATATCCGAGAAGTTGTTCGGCGTCACACCGCAGCCGGACCGGCCACGCCATATACCTGCCGCGCCACGGATCGCCTTGCCCAGCGAAGCGCTCGGCGAGCTGGTCGCCATGGGCGAGCGAGGCGCGTGGTTCTGAGATAGCGAACTGCCCCGCACCACGACGGTGCGGGGGTCGTCGAATTCCCTTATTCTGCTTGCGTTTTCGGCCGCCAACTCACGGCGAGCAGAATCGCCGCGCCGCCGACGCCACCGATTACCGCGACGGCCAATCCGAGACCACCGTCGAGCGTCGTATCAATGCCGAGCGCGCTATCGAGCGAGGCCGTGCCCGGCCCGATGGCCGCGATACAACCGGCTACCACAGCGAGCATCAGCACATACTCGTAGCCGTCCTTGAATACGAAGAAGCCGTTCTTCCGATGCGCGATGACCGCGGCCACCGCCATGCTGCCGACGATGAACGCCGCCGCGGGCGCGGTGAGTAGCCCGGCCGCGAAGGCGATTCCGGCCGCCAACTCCCCGGCACCGCTCAATATCGCGTGCACCCGGGGCGGCCGCAGTCCCATCGAGGCGAACCACCCCGCCGTACCGGCCACACCACCCGGGCCGAACAGGTGGTTATAGCCGTGCGCGGCCATGGTCAGCCCGACCACCAGCCGGAGTACCAGGATCGCGGCATCGATCATCGTCATGCGAAAAGAGACTCCTCATTGTCGGGATCTGGCTAAGAGGTCCACAGCCGCGCACAGGGCAGCGGAAGCAGCCCCTCGTCGAGCTCGGTATCAATGTCGACATCCACGCCCAATCCGCGCACGGCCGCAGCGAAACACTCGGCGGCCTCCCGCGCCGCGCGATACTGCAGCGTGGGGTGCCCGTGAAAATGCACTCGGATGCGGCAATCGTCACCACACGGGCGAGACCGGCGCAGCGAAATCGGGTTCCATTCGGGCTGGCATACGAGCGCCGTCGGTGAATTGTGTCGAGCCATTGTCGTGTCCTCGCCATGCAACACATCGATGTGTCCACTCCTCGCACGCGATGACCGGCGAATGAGTGACAGCCAGATTCAGTGCACTCAATATAGCCTCTGCGGCCGACCCAAGACGAACGACTGTGATCCACGCCACAAATGTTTTCCCGAGCTACTGCCGCCCGGTACCGGCTGGCAGCAACTGCGTCAGAAATGTCAGCGGCGTCCGGCGCAGCGCCGGATCGGTACCGATGAGCGCGACGACGGCGGGCTCGATGGCAGTTCCGGCATCAGCCGCCAACCGCGGCAGGCCGAGTTCAGCGCACCGCGCCAATACCGGATCCAGCACCGCGACAGCCTCTTCCAAACGGCCCGCGCTCGCCAGGCAGCACGCCAACAGCAGTCGCGCCTCCAATAGCGCCCGCGGGCGGCGCTGGTGTTCGAGGCCACGGACCAACCGCTCGGCCAGTACGGTGGCGGTCTCGATGCTTCCAGCCGAGCGATCCGCCAATAGCAGCCGGATCGCCGAATCCCACTGGATTTCCGAGGTCAGGATGGTGATCCCGTCGCCTTCGGCGCGGTAGGGCTCCAGTCGCTCGAGTGCGGCGACCTCGTCCGCGGCGATGGGCAGGCCGAGGCGGACCCGTTCGTTGACAATGCGCGCGGCCAACCGGGGCAGCGCGAGATTGTGCGCCATCTTCGCCCCCTCGGCGAGCCGCTCCCGCGCTGCCTCGAGATCGCCACGCAGTGCCGCGATTCGCGTGCCGATGCCATAGGTCGCCGACATGAATTCGACGGCACCACCTTCGGGCCCCGCCTTGACGCTCTCGTCGAGCAGCCCCTTGGCCTCGTCGATGTCGCCCCGCCAATAACACAGTGCACCGAGCAAGGCGCCCGTCATGCGCGTGATGTAGGAATAGCGGCCGGTCTCCAGTGCCAGCGCCCGAGCGGTTTCCAGATGCGCCTGCGCCGCCGCGATATCGAGTTGTTCGAAGGCAGCCACACCGGTCAGGCCGTAGCTGTGCAGCAAGCCGGTCGGTCCCTTGACCCGGGCCCGATGCGGCGCCACCCACCGCTGCCACCGGTACACCTCGTCGAAGTCGAACCGATAGAGGGCGGCGGCCGATCCAACGCCCGCCGCGATGGTCGCGATGAATGGGTTGACCTCCGTCTCGAGCCGATGCGCGACGAGCTCCGGCATTTCCGCGACTCGGTCGGAGGTGAGTCGGCACGCGGCACGCGCCAGCGCGGCCTCGACATTGAGATCGGTGATGTCGTCCATATCCGGCTGACCAGCACCCGGCACCGCGTCGGCCCGATCCAACGCCGCCTCGGCTGGCACCGGCCGCTGCAGCGAGATATTCGCCCATGCCACGAACAGTTGTAGACGCGCACTCGATACCGCGACCGCGGTCGGCAGTTTCGCGACCAGCCCGAGCAGTGTGGCCGTGCGGGCACTCTCGAGCAGTTCCGTCGCGCGATCCTCGATCAATCGCAGCGCACCCACCGAATCATGGGCGGCCAGTGCATGATCCACCGCCTCGTTCAACATCGCGTGATCGGCGAACCAGTCGGCCGCGATGCGATGCAGCCGCAGGCATCGGTCGGGATCCTGTTCGGCGAGCCTGCGACGCAGGAAGTCGCCGAACATACGGTGATAGCGGAACCACTCGAATTCGCCGCCGATATTGTCCAGGGAGTCGACATTGCGCAGGAACAGATCTCGGGCCTTGACCTGCTGCAACAGCTGCGCAGCCGCAGGGCCCGACAGTGCTTCGGCCAGTCCGGCACAGATTTTTTCGGTGATCGAGGTCGCCAGCAGAAAGTCGAGCAGCTCCGGATCCAGCGTATCGAGCACGTTTTCTACGAGGTATTCGCCGATCGCCTGATTTCGGCCCGAGAGTTGATCGATGAATCCGGCGGGGTCACGGCTACCGCGCAGCGAGGCGAGGCGAGTTGTAATGCCGCGATCCAGCCTTCGGTCGAGTCGAGCAGTTCGGCGACCTGCGATCGGTCCAGCCTCAGCCGATTGATATCGAGCAAGAACGCCGCCGACTCGGCATCGTCGAACCGCAGGTCGTCGGAATCTATTTCGACCAGTTCGTCACCGACCCGCATCCGGCTGAGCGGCAATCCCGCCCGCGTTCGGCCGGTGACGATCACCCGCAGGTGATGACATCCGTTATCCAGCAGGAATTCCATGGCGGCGCGGGTACCGGCATCGGTGACCAGGTTCCAGTCATCGATGACGACGGCGATCGGCGCACCGCTGTCGTGCACTTCATCGATGAGCGATGCCAGCACGTAGCGAGTGGCATCGCTGGAACGCTCCTCCAGCATTGTCACCAGCCCGCCGGCCAGATCCGGGCGCGCTCGGCGAATCGCCTCGACCAAGTGGGCGAGGAACCAGACGACATTGTTGTCGTCGTGGTCGATCGTCAACCAGCCGACCGACATCCCTTGTGCGGTAAGCACATCGCGCCACTGCGCGGCCAGCGTGCTCTTGCCGAAGCCCGGCGGCGCGTGGATGAGCAGTAGTCGACGATTGCCGCCCTCCTGCAGTTTGCGCAGCAGCCGCGGCCGGTCCACCAGGGGACGGGCCGAGGTTGGCGGGCGATATTTGGTGGACGGGACCGGCGGTGGCGCCGTGGTGCGCGGGCCGGTCCCACGCTGTGCGGGAACCATTATCGGACCGGACCGCGGCTGCTGCGCGTCCGCGGGCACCGCCATGGCGTCCACATCGAGCCCACTATGGCGTTGGACATCGCGCAGCAGATATCCGAATTCGACTGCCGTACGCGGTCTTCGATCCGGATCGGTGGCCATCGCCGCTTCGATCGCGGCGCGGAGTTCGGCGGGAACATCGACTTCGCCCAGGTCTGGCCCGGGAGTCGAGGTGACTCGGACGAAATGCGCGAGCACGGCCTCACCAGTGCGGCGTTCGACGGCCGCGTGCCCGGTCAGCAGGGTGAACAAAGTGGCGCCGAGGCTGTAGATGTCCGCAACCGCGCTCGGCGGCGTGCCCCGCAGCACCTCGGGTGCGGTGAATGCCGGTGTGCCGGTGATGCGTCCGTCGGAGGTTTCGAATCCACCGCCGATATGCGCGATGCCGAAGTCCGCCAGTTGCGGCTCTCCGTAGTCGGTCACCAAGATGTTCGCGGGCTTCACATCACGGTGCAATGTGCCCGCGGCATGCGCCGCGGCCAGCGCCCCGGCGATCTTCACGCCGATCGACAGCAAGTCCTGCCACGGCAGCGGGCCCGTCGCGCGCAATCGCGCATCCAGCGAACCGCGCGAATGGAACGGCATGACGATGAACGGGCGGCCGTCGGCGGTCACATCGGCCTGGTGGACCGCAACGATATTGGGGTGGCCCGAGAGTCGGCCGAGCGCGTGCTGCTCGCGGACGAAGCGCTCGCGTTCGCCGCCGGTGATCTCCGAGGTCAGCACCTTGACCGCGACGGTGCGATCGAGCGAGCGCTCCAGACACCGGTAGACGACCCCGAAACCTCCGCGACCGATCTCCTCGGCATCCTCGAATCCGGCGGCGGTCAGTTCCGCGACGATTCCGAACTGGATATCGCGCTGGGTGCGGTCGTTCTCGGAATCGGGCATGGCGAATCGGCTAATCGACCGTCGTCGATGCGTGCGAACCCCCGAAGCCGCAATGTCGGAACATACGATCACCTCTCGAGGCTGAACTGCCGACCCCGACCTGCCGATCATAGTCGTGAAAGCCGAGCTCGGGTCGGGTTGGCGAGGCTGTCTCGGGATTACGGAAAGCGGCTACCGACGCGAAGACCGGGCATACTCGAGGTCATCCCGCTCACCGGGATCCAACCGAGCCCGCTAGTGGGCATCGCTATCGTTCGATATTCGTCACAAACTGACAATATCGGTTCGAAGGGCGTGCGGAACAGGGCACTGCGCACGAGTCCGACCTGGTGAACGCTGACGGGCTGGTCGAAGAGGTCTCGATCGACGGTATGTGCGGCGTCTACTGACCCGAATACACCAGCTCACCGGCCACGATGGTCGCCGAGACGAGCTCGGCATCGATGTGGTGTGCGGCCTGCCTCGGCGGCACCGACAGCAATGTCAAGTCAGCGACCGCGCCTGGTGTGATCCGGCGCGGTGTCGCCGGGGTGTCGGATGCGCCGAAGAACAGTGACAGCGCTGCGAGGAGCGACACTCCTTCCGCGGCATGGAATTCCGGCGGGCGATGTACCGCGGCACGCAGTACCGACCACGGATCGGGCGCGCCGAATGGCGCATCGGATCCGGCTGCGACCCCTACCCCGGCATCGAGCAGCGAACGCAGACGCCAGAGATCCGGCAGATCCTCGGCGGGCACCTCGGCGTGGTACTGCTCGGCTCGTTCGACCACGAAATGCGGTTGGGTGACGACCGAAATATGCTGTCCGCGTAGCCAATCCAGTGATTCGTACGGGATCACCGCGCCGTGTTCGATCCGGTCCCCCGCGCGCACACCGGCCGAATCCAGTGCGGCCATGGTCAAGATGAACTGCACCCGCGTGACGCAGTGCACCGCGACTGACCGGCCTGCCGCATGAATCACGCGCAGCCGGTCGGCGAATTCATCGAAGGCAGGCAGATCGAAATCATCGAGCACGATCTTGGTTGGGCCCAACGTGAAACGTGCGCCGTCGGGCTCGTACACTTCGGGAGGAGCCATGCAGTGCACGCGCTGGACAATCCGCCCGGCGTCGACCGTCTCGGCCAATTGGTCGATATCGGCCTGTGCGAGTCCCGGGGTCGCGTCGGTGAATCCGGTGATGCCCATTGCCGCCGCAGCCACGCTGACGGCGGCCAGATCCGTTGTGCGCGAGTCGATTCGTTCCCCTAGCCAGGAGTCCAGTCGGCGCAATCGCCCGGTCGGCCGACCGGTCTCGTCGCGTTCCACACCCGGTGCATCATTACTGTCCAGGTCGACCAGGTCGCACGCCATCGAGTTGAGCTGCCACAGCACACCCGTGCGGTGCTGTACGCGCACAGGACGGTGCGGGACTATCCGGTCGAGCGCCGCGCGATCGAGGGGTCCGGCTACCGACTCGTGGTAGCCGGTGCCACGAATCCACTTGCCCGGCTTCAGCTTTCGATCAATCTCCCGTAGTCGCGCCGCAAGCTCCGTTGCGGTGCGCACCTGCGGTGGGCCCAGCGGAACGGATTCGTAGGTCGCCGCGAGTGAACGCAGGTGAATGTGGTGGTCGTGCAGTCCGGGCAACAACCAGCCACCGGCTGCGTTGATCTCGTCCTCACCTGGCAGGCGAACCAATCCGGTTGCGCATTCGACGATGACACCGCCGCGAGTGCGCACGTCCATCCGACCGGAACCGAATACCTCGGCGTCACGAATCAGCATGGGGAACAATATATTTCGTTCATGTCCCGCCACCCAGGCGCGGTACCCGCGGGCGCAGCACCCGTTGCGAACGACCGTATCGCGCGCATTCGACAACCCAATCCGCGCCATCGGCGAGTACTCGATGCGGTCCATGGGTGAGCGCGGGGGCCGCAGCAAAGGCGGCGGCGGTGGCCCGCATGGACAGATCAATCAGCTGTCCTCCGCCACCCAGAACGGCACAGCACACCGCAAGGGCAGCACAGATTCCGGTAAGTGGATCGGCGATGGCGTCACCGCAGAACACCGGCTCAGCCCCGTCCCAGCCGACCAGCCCGCCCGCCACCGCGGCGTCATCGCCGAACGCCACCCGCATCGGCTCGGCGCGACCATACCCCGTAAGGCTCAGCCAGACCTGCCCGTCGCGATGCACGCGCTCCCCGGGAGCCAGTCCCAGTTCTGCCAGTGCCCGCGGCCGGGATGCCTCGATCACCACATCCGCGGTGGATATGAGCTCGCGCAGTTTGGCCTGCCCTTCGGGCGTATGGAAGTCGACGGCGAGCTGTTCGTGCCCGTCGTGGAGCCAATCGAAGAACCGGGGATCACCACGGCGTGCGCCATCCGGACGTCGGGTGCTTTCTACCTTGATGACCCGCGCCCCGGCGCGCCCGAGCAGGTGGGCACACAGCGGCCCCGCCCACATCGAGGACAGGTCCACGACCACCGCCCCGTCGAGCCGTGCTCCGACGACCGGTTCGGCGATCCGCCTTGTCTGCCAGGGGGATTGGGGACCCGGCGTCGCGGACGGTGCGGCTGATGGTCCCGCGACAGGACGTACCGCGTCATCGGGCAAATCACTGACAGGGGGCGCAGCAGCAGGCGGCGCAGCAGCAGGCGGCGCAGCAGCAGGCGGCGCAGCAGCAGGCGGCGCAGCAGCAGGCGGCGCAGCAGCAGGCGGCGCAGCAGCGGGACGCGCGTCGGCCGGGCGCCTGGCCGCAGACAGCGCAGCGGCAGGGGGCGCGGCGCCAGGGCGTACGTCAGCGGGAGGACGTGCGTCGGCCGGGCGGACGTCAGCAGGGCGGACGGCGGCAGACGGCGCAGCGGCGGGGTCCACGGCAGCGGGCACCGCGGCGGCAGAGTCCGCGTCGACGGGCACCGCGGCGGGGCGCGCACCAGCGGACGCGGCGGCAGGGGGCGCGGCGCTAGGGAGCGGGTCGGCAGGAAGTGCGGCGGCGGGGCGCGCAGCGGCAGACAGCTCGGTGGCGGCAGGGGGCGCGGCGGCAGGGTGGACAGCGGAGGGTAGCGCGGCGGCGGGAACGCCGAGTAGCTGTGCTCGGTCGGCGAGGTCGGTTGCGGTCCACTCGCGGGCGGCTTCGGTGAGTGTTTCCCAGGGATCGTCGGGCACCGAATCCACGCCGAGGATCGCAGGTATCGAGTCGATGTCGTCTTGGCGGCTCAAGGTGATCGCGCACCAGCCGTCCGAGGTTCGCAGTAATCGACCGGCGCCGCCTGCCGTTTGCTGACCGGCGCGTCGTAGGTTCAGGAGTCCGGCTCGGCCGGTCAGTAACAGCCCTGGGTCGGCTCGGACTTTGGAGCCGACCTCTGCGGTGATTCGCGCCAGGGCCTCGGCAGTCTCGAGGAGTAGTCCGTACGCCGCTGCGGGAGAAAGGGCGGGGGCGCTGTCGCGGCGTCCGGTCAGATCCATGCCGCCGGATGCGGCCCAGGCGAGCGCGGCGCACTCCGGCTGCGTTTCGAGCGGGCGCGACAGGACATCGGACGGGCACAGCGAGCACACCCAATCCCGCAGCACCGCTGCCGTAGCCGAGGTACCCGTTGCGATCACCTCCTCGTCCGTTCGACCGCATCGACCATGCCCCATTCCAACGCGGCCGCCGCCGCCAACCGCTGTTCGGTCAGCATCAACCAGGCGGCGCGCCAGCGACCGATCCGTCGCGGCACGCTGACGGTACCGCCCGCTCCCGGCACCAGGCCCATTCGCACTTCCGGGAATGCGAAGTAGGTGTCGGGGGCAGCGATCACCGTGCCCGCGAAGGCGGCGACCTCCGCGCCCGCCCCGATGCAGGCGCCGTGGGCGCGCACCGTGACGCGCTCCCGAATGCGGTCGATGATCCGCCATGGCGCCCGGTCCAGCCGGACCAGGTACGCGGCCACCAGATCCGTCGCTGTACCGAATTCGTCCAGATCACCGCCGCTGCTGAAAACCGGTCCCGCGCCGTTGATTTCGACTGTGGTGAGCGTGGGGTCGAGGTCCGCCAGGCGCACCGCCTCCAGCAGCTCCTCACGCAGCCGCATGCTGAGTGCGTTGCGGCGTTGCGGGTGATCCAGCGTGATCGTCAGGCGCTCGTCGTCGCGGGAGGTCCGGACCAATGGATGCGATGGTGGTTCGACCGTGCGCGGCGCGCCACGCTCGACCAGCCAACGCTCGAATTCGGTGCCGCCGAGGAGCATCGAGTACACCGCCGCCTCCGCCGCCAGCGCGGGCACGGTCGGCAATCGCACCGTCTGGCGCAGCAGCTGCCCGCAGGCAACGGCCGCGCGCGGTGAACGCCGCACCGCCCCCCGTAACAGATCGAGCGCGGCATCGACATCGTCCACCACGACGGCCTGCGGCAGCGAACTCGCCGTGGCATCCGTCGCGACGGTAAGTGTGGCCGCCTCCAGCAGCGGCGCAAGGCCCGGTGTCACAGGGCCGCGCAGCACCCCGATCACCAGCGGTAGTGCCTGATTCATCCGTTCGATGGTCCGGGCGATTCGGTCCGGTGTTTCTGTGCCGAATGCGTCCAGCGAGACCACCACCATGGGTGCGGTCGGAGTTCCGTCCGCGGTGAGTTCCACCGCGAACTCGTCGAACAGATCGATCTCCGAATCCGGCATAGCTAAAAACTAACCGTGCCGGCGAGACGGGCCAACTGCATCGACGCTCCAGTGGACATGGCCGCATTCGACCGGAAAGAGTATACCTAATCTGGTTAGATTAGCTCAGATCCGATCTCGACCCGGAAGGCCGACAATGCCCGACCAGCCCGATGTCCTCGTGGAACGAACCGACGCGATCGTGCGGCTGACCCTCAACCGCCCCGAACGGCTCAACGCCCTCAACACCGACATGATGAACGAGGCCGCGGCGGTCATCGAAAAACTCGGCGACGATTCGACTGTTCGGGTATTCGTGCTGACCGGCAACGGGCGGGCCTTCAGTTCGGGAGCGGATCTTTCCAACTCGGCCAGCAACGGTCCACAGGTCGCGACCCTCGATGCGGCGAACCGATTGATCCGCGCCCTGCGCGCCGCACCACAACCCGTGCTCGCCGCGATCAACGGCCCTGCCGTCGGCGTCGGCTGCTCACTGGCCCTGGCCGCGGATATCACCGTCGCCCGCGAATCCGCCTATCTCCTGCTCGCCTTCGCCAATATCGGCCTGATGCCCGATGGCGGCGCTACCGCTCTGGTCCCGAGTCTGATCGGATATGCCCGCGCCGCACGCATGGCCATGCTGGCCGAGCGCATTCCCGCACCGGTGGCGGCCGAATGGGGCTTGATCGGCCAGTTCGTGCCCGATGACGACTACGATGCCGAAATCGCAAGGCTGACAACCAAGCTCGCCGATGGGCCGACGGCGGCATATACCCGCACCAAGCGCGCGTTCAATGCGATGGCCCTCGCCCAACTGGAGCAGGCACTCGATCTGGAGCGCGAAGGCCAGTCCGCTCTCTTCGAGACCGCTGATGTCGCCGAGGGTATCGCGGCATTCAAAGCCAAACGCGCGCCGGGCTTCATCGGCCGCTGATTACCCGAGAGCGGTGCTCGTCGCCGTCGGCTACCGCTGACCACGAAGAGGCAGCGCGGAGAAGACGTGGTCGCGCCACAGACTTCGGGAGGTTTCCTCTGGATAAGGGGCGACCGAAGGGTGCACATCGAGGATATGGGTCAGACGCTGCTCGGGATCATAAGCGGCCCAACCTGGTTCGCCCGTCCTGGCGAACCCGCTCCAGCGCGCACGGATATAGGCCGACAGTTCCCGCGCTTCGGCCGACGGTTCGGGACCGAGCAGCAGCGGGCCGAGCTGGGCACCGAAGGCGGCGAACAACAGCGGTCCGTCGAGCCCGTGGCAGGCGCGCAGGACACCGCCGTTTCCGGGTGCGTGCCAGGTCAGCTCGTACATATAGGCTCGGCCACCGCCTGCGGCCTGGGCATCGGCCAAGTGCAGCGCGGGCATCCGGAACAGCCAGTCCGTCTGAACCAGTTCGAACAGTTCCTCCGGTCCGGCGCAGGGGAATGCCGTACGGTACGCGTCCGCACCGTCGGATCCCGGGCCGAACACCTGCAGCGCATCGGCCGCCTGCGTGTCATCGATCGTGCCGAGTTGGCCGCCGAGGGCGAGGAACAGCCGGAATTCGTCCCGGTTGTGCCCAATGACCACCGTGACGTCGCGGGCAGAGCCGCCGGCGAGCGCTTGCCACGGCGCCTTCGGCAGTACCTCGCCGTCGACCACGGGCGAGAACGCGGTAATAGTGTGGGCCACCGCACCCCATCGCTCGTACTGCCGCATCGATGCGCCGACTTCGGCTCCCGCGTCGGTCAACTGCCGTGGATCCACACCCGACAGGTCCGCCACCGTCGGTCGCAGGCCGACGTGCGCGGCGATGGCCCTCGCGATATCGGTGCCGAGCTCATCGGAGAAAAAGGTGCCCGGCATGCTCTGCAGGATCGCTTGCCGAAACAGTCCGGCCGCCCTCGGCATGGCGAGCAGCGCCGCGATGGACCCTGCCCCAGCGGATTCCCCGCAGACGGTGACCTGATCGGGATCCCCGCCGAATGCGGTGATGTTCTCCCGCACCCACTCGAGGGCGGCGACTTGGTCGAGCAGACCGCGGTTGGCTGGTGCGCCGTCGATGCGCGCGAAGCCCTCGATACCGACCCGGTAGTTCAGCGTGACGACAACGAGGTCGCCGTCCCGCGCGATGTGTTGCGCGTCGTAGCCGGGACTGCCGGAGAAACCGAGCTTGTATGCGCCGCCGTAGATCCACACCAGCACCGGCCGACATGCAGCCGGATCGGGATCGGGTGTCCAGACGTTCACCGTGAGCCAGTCGTCGCCGTCCGGCAGCGCGACAGTGCCGGAGCGGTTACCGAACGAGGTTTCCTGCGGCGGCGGTGGGCCGAATTCGAAGGCGTCCCGGACACCGTCCCACTTCGCGACCGGCTGCGGTGCCGCGAAGCGCGCGGTACCGATCGGTGGTTGCGCGAAAGGGATCCCACGGAAGACGACCACGTCGTGCTCCCATCGACCACGGACCGACCCCGCGGCGGTGCGCACTGTGGGCTCGGCGTGTTCGGACGGTCGCGCCGTAACTTCGGTCATTCACAGTCCTTGTCGATCGGACGGGAGAGTAGTTCTCGAATTGAAGAATGCTATTTCGCAGGTCGATGGCCCACCAGCGTCGTTACCGTCCAGCGGGAGCACACTGCGGCTCACTCGTAGGTGACGACCACCTTTTCCGCCGCGCCCGGGGTGAGGGCCAATTCGAAGGCCTTCTGCACGTCGGAGAAGGGCACCTGGTGACTGATGAGCCGGGCGAAGCGGTCGGCGTGCTCGGCGATTTCGGAAGTCACTTCGAAGATCTCGGAGGGGTAGCCCTGGGAGCCGATGATGGTCATCTCATTACGCAGGATGGCACCCAGGTCGATCGGTTCGGGCCGCTTGTGCACGGCGACGGTAACCAGCTTGGCACCCCACTTGCCGTTGGCGAGTGCGGTATTGACGACAGCGGCGACGCCTGCCGCATCGATGTAGATGTCGGTGTCGGGGCGCGGTGCGCCGAGGGCATTGCGACCGTGACCGTGCAGTTCACCGAGACGGGCAGCGACATCCTCGGTGGCGGAGTTGATGACCGCGTCGGCCCCGACCGCGAGCGCGGTGTCGAGCCTCGAGGCAATCACGTCGGCGACGACGACGTGCTCGACACCGCGCAGCTTCAGCCAGATCACCGCACCCAGCCCGATCGGGCCCGCACCGAAGACGATCGCCTTATCACCGGGCTCGGCCTCGGAGCGGTTCACCGCATGCCGCGATACAGCCATCGGCTCGTTGAGCGCGGCCACGGCGAAGGGCACGGAATCCGGCACGATGGCGACGCTGGAGCCGACCTCGGCATTCTCGATGAGCAGATATTCGCTCATACCGCCCAGCGGTCCGCCGCAACCGATGATGCCCGACGGGGCGGCCTGCGGATTGACCACGACGTGATCACCCACTCGCAGTCCGGTGACGTCCGCGCCGACCTCGACGATCTCGCCTGCGGGTTCGTGGCCGAGCACCACCGGCCGCATCTGGTCCGGCGTCAGAGCCTCGGCCTTGACCTGTGGCCCGAGCACCTTGGGCATACCACCCATGTGCACGAAAGTCGCGTCGGTACCGCAGATTCCACACGCCCGGATCCGCACCAGCACATCCGCGGGGCCGGGCGTCGGGAGCTGCTGCTCGACCACCGTGACCGCGCCTGGTGTGCTGGTCTGAACCGACTTCATCGTTGCCATGCTGGCTGTCCTCTCTGGATATCGGCTCGGTGCGAGGCCGACGGGTTCGTTGAGATCAACAATGCCGTCGCCGCAGGAGGGAGCCCAGGGAGTGCGGTCCCGAAATGATGGTGTACCTGGGTCCACCACCACCCCGTAACTCAGGTCGATCGCTGGGCGAGCACTTTTCGGATTCAGTCGTCGGTCTCGATCACAGACCGGAACCGACCTACCGACCCGCGAGCCGCCGCACCGGCGAGTTCGCGGATGGCGAGCGGCGGGGAACGACGACACCCCGGGTCTCGAGGAACCAGCGCGGTCGCGGCACCGGCGGGGCGATCATCGGAGCACAGCCGGTGAACGCCCCGCTGGTAACTGCGTGCGGGGATTACGAATGGGCGGGAGCCGCAGGTGCATCGGTGGCGTGCTGAGCCTGCAGCTGGTTGTACTTCTGCGTTCCGGCAGCGAGACCGACCGGGATGGCCAGGGCGAGACCGCCGACCGTGGCTCCGAAGCCGCCCACCGCGACCGCACCGATCAGGCAGGTCGCCGCGAGCGCGGGGACCGTCAGCGTGCCCGCCGACATGAGCGTCATCAGGGTGCCGCCGGTCGCCATGCCGAACGGACAGCCCACCACCGCGCCGATCACCGAACCCACCGCGGAACCCACCGCGAAGGCGGCACCCATATGCGGATTCGCAGCCTCGACAGCCTGGTTGAAGTTCGACATGGGGTCACCCGCCACCGGCGCCGCGGCCGCGGTGACCGGAAGCGCCGCAGGTGTGGCGCTCGAGTCGGGGACAGCCGGTGCCGAAGTGGCGTCGTCCTGAATGGGAGCTCCGGCGACCGTCCGGCCCGTGGCATCACGGACATCGAATTGGCCCTGTTGCATGACTACAGTGCCGAACGGCGTACTGAGCACCGACTTTCCGGTGGCGAGATCGTCGCTGAAATGCACGCCGGGCGCTACGTCCGTGGTGACGGATTGATTCTGCTGGGCATCGACGGCGACCGTGGTATCCGCGTCGGCGCGCGCGGTACCAGCGGCGATCGCGACCGCTGCCGCGGTCAAGGTGGTGACGGCCACGCCACGAGTCTTGAGGTTCATTGTCATCTATCTCCTGGGTCGGGTGTAGAGCTACTGGGCCGAATCGGGATTCGGGACCTCTTGCGCGATCAGTCCCTTGGAATGCAGCGAGTTGTATTGCTGGCCAAGGGCATTGCTCATCGCGGGTGAGCCGGTGACGATGCTGCCGACGGTCCCGCCCAGGAAGCCGAGGGTGCTCGCACCGATGATGCAGCCGCCGACGATCCCTACCGGTGTCAATACGGCCGTCGGGAGCGTGAGGGCTCCGCCGGTCACCGCACCCAATGGGCACCCGACCAGCACACCGATCGTCGTCCCGACCACCCGGCCGGCCGTGGAATCGCTGGCGAAGGCGCCAGTGATCGAGGTGAACGCGTTCAGGTACTCCTGCCCGGGATCTATGGGCGCCGCACCGGGCTGCTGCTGGGAACTATCGACTACCGCGGCGGTGGACGGGGTAGTCGCCTGGTCCGGTTCGGCGGTTGCGGTTCCGGCGCAAATCGTGCTGGCCACGATCGCGACGGCCGCCCATCCGGCCGCTTTGGGTATCTGATGCATGTTGCTGCCTCACTGATATTCGAGCTGGAAAAAAGAGAGAATCACGATCTCACAGAAAGAGAATGCCAAGGCGACTAAGGGCGCAGCCAAGGAATAGAAAGGCGTCATGCCCGCATGCAAGATCGGCATGGCTATGCACCACTGGGCACGGACAGGCTGATACACGTCGGCTGAGGCGGTTCACAACTTCTACCCCTCAGCGGTTCTGCCGGTGAACGGCCACCGCGGCGAGGTTCCTCATCTGCGGGATAACTTCCTTCTGCACTGCGCGAATCTCTCTCTCCATATGGAGAATGTCATTCTTACAACGGATGCGGGCAGCCAGAGGGGTTTTGCGAATATTGGCGACTACTGCTGTCCGGGCCGCAAGGTGAGGAATAGTGCGCGCGCCTCGGCGCACAACCGGTCGCCGTCGCGCAGGGTCGCGACCAAGAAGATCTTGCGCGCCTCCTGCCGCTCGACCCTGGCACGAATGGTCAGCTCCGTGTCGAGCGGGGTAATGGATCGGTAGTCGACGGTCAGTGATGCGGTGCGGATCGCCGCCCCCGAATAGGCGACCCCACTCATGCCGAGCACGGTATCGAAGGCGAGCGCGATATGACCGCCGTGCACCGCCGAATTGCCGCCGACATGGAACCGGCGGAAGGTAATTCGAGCCGACACACCGTCGCGGTCGGAGCGATCGACGACGAACGGCGGCAGGGTGATGTTGCCGTTCGCGGGCACGTCGGGTCGGACCCAACCGGGCACCGACCACTCATCGACCAGGACCGTGTCCAACAGGCCGTTGAGTTCCTTCAGCGCCGTGATGGCCTCCAATGCCACGTCATCGGAAGGGGAGGCCAGTCGAACACGGTCCATCAGTCCCCGAACCTGTTCGATGAACTCGCCGTAATGCGGACCGCCACGGGAGATGTCGGGCGTGCGATCCACCGACTGAGACCGCGCCGGCCGAAACCCACCTTCGTGGTGCTCCTCGGTGGGCAACGGCTCCAGGCTCTCATTCATGAGAATTACATTATCGTCCGGTGCCGCGGCACCACGGACCGCTGCCGCCACACTAGGGAGCGGCGGCACCGTCGTGGGTGATCGCCTTTCCGTTCAACCGGTCCCCCAGCTGGGCGAGATCGTAGGACTGTCTGGCCAGCCAGAAGCGCAAGAATCCGGTCAGCGAATACCGTAGGAACAGCGCCGATCCCACCACGCTCGCGGCCACGCCGCCGATTGCGAGGGTTATCGCATCGCGTTGCGCCAGTGGGTCTTTGGTACCGTGCGACATGAAGTAGGCCAGCACGGCCAGCACCAGGCCGAGCACCATCAGGGTCACGCCGGCGCGCAGCCACAGCACGGCCCGCCCGGCAGCGGGATCGGGAATCTTGGCTTCACTGAGTTCGCGGACGAATCGGTCCGCGCGTGTTTCGGTCATTCGGAACTTCCTAAGTAGAGGGCCGCCAATTCGTCGCGGATACCGCTGTCGGGGTGGCCATGTTTTTCGATGCGACCGCGCACCAGCACGGCCGCGTGGTCGGCGATATCCAGCACCGCCGCGGCGAACTGCTCGACGACCAGGACGGCCACGCCCTGCCGGGCGATTTCAGCGACCTGCTCGTAGAGCTGGCCGACCACCAGCGGCGCCAACCCCATCGACAACTCGTCGAGCATGAGTACCGCCGGATCGGTGGCCAGGCCGCGGGCCAGCGCGAGCATCTGCTGTTCACCGCCGGACATGGTGCCCGCCGTCTGATCGGCCCGCTTCCCGAGAATCGGGAATCGGGTGAAGGCGATCTCCTGGATCTCCTCACGGGAGCGGCCCGTGAAGGTCATCATCAGCAGGTTGTCGCGCACCGACAGGTTGGGAAAGACACCGCGCCCCTCCGGGATCAGGCAGACCCCGGCCCTGGCCAGGTCGCGCGGGTGGGCACCGGTCATATCCCGTCCACCCAACCGCAGTTGGCCGGAGGCGACCGGATGGACACCGGCGGCGACCTGCAGGGTGGTGGTCTTGCCCGCGCCGTTCGGCCCGAGCAGAGCGACCACCTGACCCGCGACGACGCTCAGATCGATACCGTGCAGCACCGTGATCGCGTCATAGGCCGCGCGCACCTCGCGCAGTTCCAATAGTGGGGCGGCGGCAAGATCGGTTGTCGCCGTGGCTGTTTCGATGCTGTCCACAGTCATGCCGCCCCCAGATAGGCCGCGAGCACGGTTTCGTCGCGCCGGATCACCTCGGGTGGTCCGGCGGCGATGACCTTGCCGAGGTCGAGCACATAGACCTCGTCACAGACATTCATGACCAAGCCCATATCGTGTTCGACCAGCAGCACCGCCGTGCCGTCGGCGGCCAGCGAACGCAGTAGCGCCGCGAATCGTTCGGTCTCGCTTCGGTCCTGACCGGCGGCGGGTTCATCGAGCAGGATGAGCTCGGGTCGCGCGGCCAGCGCCCGGCCCACCTCGATCAATCGGCCAGTTCCCGTTGGTAGCGCATCGGCACTGCTGTCGGCGACTTCGCGCAGATCCAACCGTTCGATGATCTCGTCGACGACCCGGGCGCCGTGCCGACGCTGCGGACCGAGTTCCGCGGCGACCAGCAGATTGTCACGAACACTCAACCGGCCGAACAATTCCAGACGCTGGAAGGTGCGAGCCATCCCGAGCCGAGCACGACGGGCCGTGCCGAGTCGGGTGACATCGCGCCCATTGATGAGCACGCTCCCCGAGGCCGGTTTACGCAGACCGCAGATCACATCGAAGAATGTGCTCTTGCCTGCACCGTTCGGCCCGATCAAGCCGGTGACCCGACCGGCTTCGGCCACCAACCCGGCGCCATCGAGCGCGCGGTGGCCCCCGAAGATGACGCTCACATCCTCAACTCGCAGCAGCGGTGGCACGGCCCAACACCTCCTCGTCCTGTGTGCGCCATGGTCGCCGAATCCCCCACCATTCGAGCGGCACTTCGGGTTCGGCGGCCACGCGCTGCTGCCGCGCGATCCAGACGCGGGCACCGATCACCATGAGCACCAGGCCGAAGAAGAAATGCCAGCCGGTGATCACATCAGCAACTCGAAGCACCCACAGCAGCACCGAGGCGACCAGCACCACCGGCCCCACCACGCGATCGCGGAACATCGGCAGCCATTCCTCCCGCATGGTGGCAATCGCACCCTGACCGAGCATGCCGCCCGCGAAGGCGATACCGCCGAGCGACGGCAACACCTGCGACAGGTTCAACAGCGATGGCCACAGCACCGGAATCACCAGCAGCGGCCCGGCATACGCGACACCGGCGAAGAAGCCACTGCCGACCGCGCCGAGACCGGCGATCACCACGATCAGGAAGATCGGCAATCCGGACACCAGGTTGAAGTGATCGGAGGTGACCGCACGCAACTGCATGCCGTACAGCGCACCGCCGAGTCCGGCGATCGCCGCCGAGAGCGCGAACACCAGCACCTTCGCCATCAACAGATTGCCACCGAGGGTCGCGTAGGCGGCCTCACTGTCACGCATCGCGATCAATCGCCGCCCGAACCGGCTGCGCCGCAACATCGCAATCGCGAAGCTCGCCATCGCGAGGCATACCGCCGCGAATACGGTCACCTGGGCGGTGCTGTCGAGATGCCAGCCGAACAGTCGTGGCCCGACCAGATTCAGCGAACCCTGTTCGAAGAAGGTGATCTTCACGCCGAATATGTGCACGGTCGGCAAGGTGAAGACCCACCGGTCCAGGACGACGGAGAAGGCCACCGTCGCCAGAGCCAGGTAGACCCCGGACAGCCGCAGCGCGGGCAATGCGATCACCGCACCCACCGCACCCGCGACCGCCATTGCCAGCAGCAATGCCCACCATTGCCCGTCCGCGCCGTACTGGGCATAGATGACCGCCCCGACTCCGGCGATGCTGAGTTGGCACAGCGAGATCTGCCCGGCGTATCCGGCCAATGGCACGAACGACAATCCGATCACGCCGAAAGCGAAGATCTGCCCGTAGGTGATCAGATCGGCCTCACCGAGCACGGTGGCCAGCACCACGCCCAGCGCCACGACCACCGCCGCGAAGGCGGCCGATCCCGAAATCGTCGGCAGCGGAACCGGACTGAGCCGCCGATCGCGCCCGCGCAGCCGTCCGTGCGGGAACAGCAGCAGCGCGATGAACAACAACAGCGCGGGCGCGGCCAGCCGCAGGCCCGGCAAATATTCGTTCTGCGGCAGATAGCCGGTGAGGTAGCTCTCCAGACAGCCGACCACAATCGCACCGAGGAAGGTCATCGGCAGGCTGCGCAACCGACCGAAGATCGCCGCGGTGTAGGCGCTGACGATCAGCAGCGACAGCTGGGGGGCATCGAGCGCGACGGTCGGCGCCACCAGAATGCCGCCGATCGCCGCCAACTCGATGCCCAGAATCCACGCCACTCGGTTCGCCCGCCGCGGGTCGGCGCCGGTCAAACCGACGAGCGCACGATCGTCGACCGTGGCCCGCATCTCGGCCCCGGTCCTGGTGCGGTACAACAGGATCCGCAGGCCAAAGGCCACCGCGATCGCGACCACCATCGTCAATGCCTGATGCCAGGTGACGGTGACGACGCCGAAGTGCAGCGGTCGCTGTTCGTCGAAGAACTTCGGCAGGGTGCGGGCCGTGTTGGGGTCCCACACCCATTGGGCGAGCAGGATCAGACCACTCAGTAGGGCAATGGTCATCACCAACTTCTCCGCGTCACCGAGGCCCTGGGTCGGGGCCAACGCCCACGCGAAGACCAGGCCGAACAGCGGCGCGAATACCAGCAGTACCGCGGCGATCGCCAGCGGCGCCGGCACACCCCAGCCGATATGCAACTGCCAGTACACGAACGCCGACACCATGCCCGCCGCACCGTGCGCGAAATTGAATACGCCGGTGGTGGTGTAGGTGAGCACCAGGCCGCTGCCGATGATCGCGTAGATCGCCGCGGTGCTCAGCCCGACGATGCCGAAGGCGAGGAATTGCTCCATTGCCGAACGACTCCGCTACTTGAAGTCGTTGATGCTGAGTCCGACGTCGGCGAGGGTCAGACCCTTGCCGTAGTCGTTCTTGTACACGTAGGCGTTCATATCGCAGCGGTACGGGCCGTTATCGGGCTTGAATTCCGCGGGCTGCCGCCAGCCCTGCGGTGTTGCCTGCACGATGTTGTAGCACTTCGGCAGTGCTCCCCCGGTCGACCGCACATCCGCTGGTGCCTGCAGACCGCCCGCGGTCCACACCGTCTCCTTGGTTGCGGCGTCGTACACGCACTTGCGGGTCAACTGGTCACCGCAGCCCGCCGCCGATTTGGCGAAAAGCAGCCACGCGGAGAACGCACGCAGTACCGGGTAGGTGACATCCTTACCGGGGGCGTACTTGGCGAACAGGTCCTTCACCAGCTTGACGGTCGGTACCGTCGCGCCCGCCTCGACCGGCGCGATGCCGGCCAGATCGGCGAAATTGTTCTGTCCCGCAAGGGATTTGCCGCCCAGCTCCAGGAACTGCGAGTTGTAGGCGTTGCTGTTGGCGTCAATCCAGTCCAGCTTGTAATCCATCCCGGTCAGCACATCCTCCAGCTTGGCCAGGCTGCGGAAATCGCCGAGGAAGAGCAGTCCTTTGACGCCCTTGCTCTTGATCGACTGCGCGTACGGTGTCCAGTCCGCGACGCCGGTGGCCGGATAGAGCTCGTTGTAGACGACCGACGCGTTCATCGCGGTCATCGATTCCTGGAATTTGGGCACCATCACCTTGGTCGACGGCGAATCGCCGGTGATGATGCCGACCGCACCGGCGGAGGCCGGATAGGTGGTGATCAGCCACTGGTGGTAGCCGGTGTAGGGGTTGTACGGGCGAGATGCCGACGCCCCGGACCCGGAAGCCTGCAGGTCGGACCCGGTGTTCTTGACGTCGACTACCTGCGCCGGAAAGTCCGGCAGCAGGCACTTCAACCGATCCTCGGTGCCGAGCGAATCCAGCGCGGCGCCGCCACCGACCAGCGCGAAGTCCTCGCGGCAGGCCTCGATCATCCGCTGGCGGACTTCCCTGAGCTTCGCATCACGCACGGTGGCCACCAGCTTGCGCCCGCCGATACCGCCGGCGGCATTGCACCAGGAGGTGAAAACGTTTGCCGCATCGACGAATTCGGTGTTCTTGGTGAACCCGACGTCACTGAAGACACCGACCTCGAGCTCGCCCGCGGTCACGCCCTGCGCGGGCGAACTCGATGGCTTGCCGCCCTGGCAGACATTCTTCAGATCACCGAAGTCGCCCGACGCAGTCGAGCTGGTGGTGTTGGTGCCCTCGACTTCTTCACCACCACGACTACAGCCGGCCGCCAGCAGCGTGGCTGCCAGCAGAGCAACGAGTATTCGCTGCGATTTCACGTTTCCTCCTCTACGGACGCCACCGCCGCACCGATCCGAGATCGGTCGAGGCCGAGTCCTTGTTCTACATCGAGCGGCGCCCCACCGGATCTGGCGCTCTCGCCGCTGGGAAGGCAGCTTCCCATATTTAGAGAATTAAGGTCACTGATTCGGGAAATGTGTTCTACGTCGACCTTCCGTATCGCGCGACCAAGCCGACCCTGCGGCGACCGTCCCACGACCGATTGCCACCGACCGAGAATGAGAATAAGATTCTCGCAAATAGCGAAGGAGGATTTCATGTCGGCACAAACTCCGCTGCCGTATCCGCTGTTCGACGCGGACAACCACCTGTACGAGACCAAGGAAGCACTGACTCGCCACCTACCCAAGCGGTACGAGGGCATCATCCAGTACGTCGAGGTCAACGGCCGGACCAAGATCGCGGTACGGGGGCAGATCAGCCAGTACATCCCCAATCCCACCTTCTCGGTGGTTGCGCGTCCGGGCGCCATGGAGGACTACTTCAAGAACGGCAACCCGGAGGGCAAGAGCCGCCGCGAGATCTTCGGCGAGCCGATGAAGGCCATCGACGCCTTCCGTGAGCCCGGGCCGCGCCTGGCGCTCATGGACGAGCTGAAGGTCGACCGGAGCTTGATGTTCCCTACCCTGGCCAGCCTGGTGGAGGAGCGCCTGCGCGATGATCCGGAAGCCATCCACGCCATCGTGCACGCACTCAACCAGTGGATGCACGAGACCTGGTCGTTCAACTACAAGGACCGGATCTTCGCGGTTCCGGTGATCACCCTGCCGATCGTCGAGGAGGCCATCAGGGAACTGGAGTGGGTGGTCGAGCACGGCGCCAAGGCCATTCTGATCCGCCCCGCTCCGGTGCCGGGCTTCCGCGGTCCGCGCTCCTTCGCGCTGCCGGAATTCGATCCGTTCTGGAAGCGGGTGGTCGAGCTGGGCGTCGCGGTGACCATGCACACCTCCGACAGCGGCTACGCCCGCTACACCCAGGAATGGGACGGTGCCAACGCCGAGATGCTGCCCTTCGTCACCAATGCATTCAGCATGGTCAACGAATGGCGGCCCGTGGAGGACGCCGTGACCTCACTGCTGTGCCACGGTGCGCTGCTGCGGCATCCGGATCTGAAGGTAGCCATCATCGAAAGCGGCGCCGCCTGGCTGGGCCCGCTCATGAACAAACTGTCCGAAACCTTCAAGAAGGCGCCCGAAGGCTTCGGCATGCAGAACCCGATCGAAACCATCAAAAACCAGATCTTCGTCAGTCCCTTCTACGAGGAGGGAGTGAGCGACCTGATCGATCTCATCGGCGTGGATCGGGTGCTGTTCGGATCCGACTACCCGCACCCCGAAGGCCTGGCCCAGCCCACGCACTTCGCCGACATGCTCACCCATCTGCCGGTCGAGGATCAGGCCAAGATCATGGGCGGCAACCTGGCGGGTCTGCTCGGCGTATGAGTGGTCAGGCCCGGAGACGGCAGCGAAGCATAACCACGCAGGGCCCCACACATACGCCCAAAAGGCACAGCGTATGAGTGGTCAGGCCCGGAGACGGCAGCGAAGCGTAACCACGCAGGGCCCCAGTCATACGCCCAAAAGGCACAGCGTATGAGTGGTCAGGCCCGGAGACGGCAGCGAAGCATAACCACGCAGGGCCCCACACATACGCCCAAAAGGCACAGCGTATGAGTGGTCAGGC
>NZ_JBITIL010000002.1:949921-1060417 GCF_044458905.1 Nocardia sp. NPDC050408
CCCGGAGACGGCAGCGAAGCATAACCACGCAGGGCCCCACACATACGCCAAGAAGGCACAGCGTATGAGCTGGGAGACCATCCCGCAGATGGTCCTGTCGGCGGCCGACCGCTTCGGTTCGGCCGAAGCGGTCGTCGATGGGTCACTGCGATTGAGCTTCACCGAACTCGCCGACCGGGTCCGCCGCGCCGCAGGCGCATTCACGGCGGCGGGTGTCGGCGCGGGCGATCGGGTGGCGATCTGGGCGCCCAATTCCGCCGAGTGGATCATCGCGGCGTTCGGGTTGCTGAGTGCGGGCGGTGTGCTCGTTCCGGTCAACACAAGGTTCACGGCGGAGGAGGCCGACGATATCGTGCGCCGTAGCGGCGCGAAATTGCTGCTGGTGCAGCAGGGCTTCCTCGGCGTGGACTACACGGGTCCGGACGGTGTGCCGGTGATCGATATGAAGTCGGACTTCCTGTCCAGCGGTGCACCCTACGAACGGCGGGTGCGCGGGACGGATATCGCCGACATCATCTACACCTCGGGCACGACCGGAAAGCCCAAGGGCGTCATGATGAATCATCTGCAGACGCTGCGGCTGTATGCGGAATGGTGCGAACTGGCCGATCTGCGGGAGGGCGACCGCTATCTGATCGTCAATCCGTTCTTCCACACCTTCGGATACAAAGCCGGGATCATCGCGTCGCTCATTCGCGGCGCGACCATCCTGCCGGTCCCGGTCTTCCATGTCGATCGGGTGCTCGAGCTGGTCGAGCGCGAGCGGGTGACGATGCTGCCTGGACCGCCGACCCTTTATCACTCGCTGTTGGAGGCCAAGGACCGATACGAGCTGTCGTCGCTGCGTGCGGCGGTCACCGGGGCCGCCGATATTCCGGTCGAACTGATCCGCCGGGTGCACGAGGAGCTGCCGTTCCGATCCATCATGACCGGATACGGGCTCACCGAGGCGGGCACCGCGACGGCGTCGCGCCCGGGCGACACCTTCGAGCAGATCGCGACGACCGTCGGGACCGCCTGCGATGGCGTCGAGGTGCACATCGCCGATGACGGGGAGGTGCTCGTCCGCGGATACTCCGTCATGCAGGGCTACCTCGACGATCCTGAGGCGACCGCTGCGGCGATCGACCCCGAAGGTTGGCTGCACACCGGTGATCTCGGCAGTCTCGATGCCGACGGCCGGCTACGGATCATCGGCCGCAAGAAGGATATGTTCATCGTCGGCGGCTTCAATGCCTATCCGGCCGAGATCGAAGGCGTTCTCCTACAGCATCCGGCGGTTGCTCAGGTGGCGGTGGTCGGTGTTCCCGACGAGCGGCTCGGGCAGGTCGGCAAGGCGTTCGTCGTGACCATCGACCCGATCTCCGAACAAGAACTGATCGTGTGGGTCAAGACCCGCATGGCGGGTTACAAGGTGCCGCGCGTCGTGGAGTTCCGGAAAGCTTTGCCGTTGAACGCCACCGGGAAGGTGATGAAGGATCAGCTGCGGTAGGCGCGCGGCATCTCCCGGATGACCGTCGCGCCGAATTCCGCCAAAGTCTCCGGCGCGGCGAAATCGGTGAACCACACATAGAACCGCTCGACGCCATGCTCGACGAGCTCGCCGAAGTGCGTGCGGAGTTGTGCGGCGTCACCGACGACAAGGCTGTCACCCAGCTGACCGAATCGCCGACTGCTGCGCGCACGGACCTCCGCGGCATCCTGCCCATGACCGACGAAGCCGACCATCTGCTGAATCGATATCCGCGCCGATCCGATCTCGGGCAGTAGTTCGGACAGCCGATTCAGTTGCGGTGCAGGCAGATTCCACCAGGTCGCATAGCCACGCACCAATTCCAGCAGGGGTGCGCTGGTACCTCCGATGACAATCGGAATCGGTGTGCTCGGCGACGGCACCTGCGCCGGTCCCTCGGTATTCGGTGCACCCCAATACTGATGCAGCAGTTCGAGACTGCGCCGCAGCCGATCGCGTCGCGCGGCCGCGCGGTCCCGGGTGATATCGAATCCCACCAGCTCGTGCGGCACCGAACCGGCACCGAGGCCGAGTTCGAATCTGCCGCCCGATGCCTCCTGTAGCGTCACCGCCTCCTTGGCGAGCACCGCCGGATGCCGGAACGAGTCGCACAGGACCAGATGTCCGATCCGCAGTCGCTCGGTCCGCGCAGCCACCCATGCGGCTACCGTCATGGCCTCCCACAGGGGCAACTGTTCGGCGCCGGGCGCGACCAGGTGGTCTATGAAAGCGATGCCGTCGAACCCGCTGTCCTCGGCCACGTGAGCCCGTTCCACGATGTCCTCGACGCGCAGCTTGATCTGCGGCAAGAACAGAAACCACTCGGGCGCTGGATTGTTCACAGCGCGAGGCCACCATCTACGGCGACCGTCGCACCGATCATCGCACTGCTGTCCGGCCCCGCCAGAAAGGCCAGGACACTGGCGATCTCCCCCGGGTCGAGCAACCGTCCGATCGGCTGCCGGCCCGCGAAACCCGTCGGATCGGGCATTCGGTACAGGCGCGCTATCTCGGCCAGGAGCGCGGTATCCGCGGAGCCCGGACTCACCGCGTTCGCGGTTACCCCGGTGCCGCCGAGTTCGGCACCGAGTGCTCGAATCAGCCCTGTCACACCGGCTTTCGCCGCACAGTAGGCGGCCAGCTGGGGCAGACCCTTGGTCGCGGCCGCGGAGGCGACGGCCAGGAACCGCCCTGATCGCGGTGCGGGTCGGGC
This sequence comes from Nocardia sp. NPDC050408, assembly GCF_044458905.1. Taxonomy (NCBI): domain Bacteria; kingdom Bacillati; phylum Actinomycetota; class Actinomycetes; order Mycobacteriales; family Nocardiaceae; genus Nocardia; species Nocardia sp. NPDC050408. The sequence continues at coordinate 952,648 of NZ_JBITIL010000002.1, forward strand.
CAGCAGCGCCGGTACGGCCGCCCGCGCCAGGTTCACGACCCCGCCCAGGCAGACATCCAGCACCGCGCGCTCCTGCTCGATCGGCATCTCCCACAGCGGAACTCCACCGGCGATCACCCCGGCCGCCGCGACCACAGCATCCAGCCCGCCCCAGGTCCCGACCGCCTCGGCCACCGCGGCCTGTAGCGCCGAGGGCTCGCGTACGTCGGCAACATACGGCCGCACGGCACCTACCCGGTTCACTCGACTGCTCGCCTCGGTCGCCACCGCGACGAGTTCACGTTTGCTGCCCATCGGATAGGGCAGCGCGGGATCATCGGTCGCCAGATCCACCGCGAGCACAGACCAGCCGCGAGACGCCAGTTCCCGTACCGTTGCCGCACCGATCCCCCGCGCCGCACCGGTGACGAGCGCGACTCGCCGATGCTCCGAACGCGAAGTCACGCCGACCTCCGAACCGCCGGATATTCGGCAACCGGTCGCCGCCGATGCGAATAGTCCTCCGACAGCTTCGACCCGGCTATGCGGCCGACCCCCGCCAGCGCCGAATCACCATCTCCATCCATACATTCCGTATACGCCGTGCTGCTCTGCTGGCTACGCAGTTCGGTTAACAGTTCCGAGTTCCGCCAGATGAATTCGAATCCGCCTGCGGCACGGATGTTTGCGGTGTGGAACTGGTTGTGGTCAGCGAACGCGCAGACACCGCCGACCGGGTCGATCACACACATCACCCGGCCGAAGTTCGACCCTTGCGACGATTCGCCGTAGCCGGACAGGTGGAAGAACGCTCCGGTCAGGACATCGGTTTCGTGCTGGCGCAGCCAGTCATCGAGCATCCGCTCCTGGTCCGCCGCGGGGTGCAATTCGTCCGAGACGCGGCCAGATGGCCGGGTCAGCCGAAGCTGCGCACCGAACATATCGGCGATTGCCTTGAAAGCATCGATCTGGCCGATATTTCGGCTGGTCATCGTGACGGACAGCTCGAATCCATAGACGCCCGACGAAGCAAGCAACTCCATCGCGCGCACCGCCGCCCGGTACGCCCCGGTGCCGCGCATCGCATCATTGACCGCCTCGGTCGCGCCATCGAGGCAGATCCGCACATCGATGTGGCTGTTCCCGGCGATCCGCCGCGCGGCATGGGGCGTGATCCGAATTCCGTTGGTGGAGAATTTCACTCCGATGCGCTTGGCGGTGGCGTAGTCGACCAGTTCCCAGAAGTCGGGGCGCACGGTGGGCTCGCCGCCGCCGATATCGATACGGCAGATCCGCATCCGTTCGAGTTCGTCGATCAGCGCCTTGCATTCGGCGGTGCTCAGCTCGCGCGGATCGCGGCCAGGTGTGCTGGACGAGCAGTGGATGCAGGACAGATCGCAGGCGTGGGTCAGCTCCCAGATCAGGTCGATCGGCGCTTCGCTGGTGTTGTCGATCATGGGGACTCCCGCGTCATCGCTTGCGCTACCAACTCGAATGGAAATGCAATTCTCGTCGCACGATAATGCCATTCTGCAGCGGAAACAAGGAGGCGGGCCGGTCGATACCGCCGCCGTCAGGCGACGGCTTCCTCGCCGACCAGGGTGGTGCGGTGCATCAACCGGCGTGAGCTCACCTCATAGTGCTGGGCACGGTGCAGCATGCCGGTGTTGTCCCACACCACCAGATCGCCGGGCCGCCATTGATGCCGCAAGGCGAACCGCGACTGGGTCGACCATTCGAGCAACCGATCCAGCAGCGCCCGGCTCTCGTCCGCCGACATGCCGACGACCTGCGCCGCGGTCGCACCGATCAGCAGCGACTTGCGGCCGTTCTTGCGCGTCCACACCAGCGGATGCACCCGGGTCGGCACCTTCGCCCAGGCGGCCCGCTCCCGATCCGTCGGATCCGGATTGGCCAGCGACTGCGCATGCGCGAAACTGTGTACCACGCGCAGGGTTTCGAGTTCGACTCGCTCCGCGTCCGGCAGCGCCGCATAGGCGGCAAAGGTATTGGCGAATTCGGTGCCACCGCCGTCGGCGGCCACCTCGAGCGCGGTCAGCAGGGTGGCCAGCTGCGGGATGGCATCGGTCGCGCCATCGATATGCCAGAAAAATGTGCCCTCCCGATAGGCGGCAAGCACGCTCTTGGCCGGATCGCGGGTGATGGCCGATACCTCCGGATGCGACTTCTCCCCGCCGAACGGCGCGACCACGACCTCGCCGAGCAGGCGACTCAGCGCAACGAGCGCGTCGTCGTCGATGTGGGCGTCGCGGTAGATCACCACCCCGTATCGGTCGAGCGCGGCGCGCAGATCGTCAGCAACGCGCCGGTCGGCGAGTTGATGGCCGGACAGTCCAGTGATTTCCAGTCCGATGTGGTCGGTGACGGGGACGGCCGTGACGGTCATGATGCGCCTCTTCGGTACGGCAGCACGCGAGTCGTTGCGCCTCGACATGCTGAACTACTGCCCAAACTCAAGATATGCATATGCTTAACACCGTGACGGATGACAGGTCAAGGAGCCGTTCGAGCGCGCACGAGTCGACAGCCACCACCACCCGGTCACGCCGGGTCGGCGCGCAGGATTCGTCCACCCGACTCGCCATCCTGGACGCCACCGCGCGGATCATGCTCGAGCAGGGACATGCCGCGGCGACGTCACGGCGGGTCGCCGCGCTGGCCGGGGTCAAACCCGCGCTGGTGCACTACTACTTCCCGACCATGGACGACCTGTTCCTGGCGGTATTCCGCCGCGGGGCGGAGGCCAATCTGGAACGGCAGCGCCAAGCCGTGTTCTCCGAGCAGCCGCTGCATGCGCTGTGGCAGCTCAGCCGGGAACCGCACGGCACCCGGCTACAGCAGGAATTCATGGCCCTGGCCAACCAGCGCCCGGCCATCCGCACCGAAATCGCCGCCTATATCGAACGTTTCCGCGATATCCAGGTCACCGCGCTGACTTTTATCGCCCGCGCCAACGGGCTCGACCTCACCGCGCTGCCACCGGTGGTGATATCACTGCTGATCGCCAGCATCTCCGGCGTCATCGCGACCGAAAATGCCGTGGGCGTCACGCTCGGCCACGCCGATTTGGTCGCATTCGTCGAGCAGTACCTGGCCAGGTTCGGGGCGACCGCAACCGAATCTGCCGCGACCACAATCGAGGCCGCAGATTCGTGATCCGTGCGTACGCTCAGTCAGAGTTTGAGCACTAGTTCAGCATCCAGCAGGGGCATTACTCGGCTGCGACAGCTCGCCGCCGATATCCCGGTGGGAATTTGTCGACCGCGCCCGCACGCAGGGTGTATGGTCGACCTCACAGCGAGAGTGGCATTCTCTGAAATGAAGACTGACCATCTCTCCGCTTGTCGAGATCGGGGTGGAGGCGCACCCCCGGCGTTCCCACGAACAGCGAGGAGTCACGTGAACATCGACGACATGATTCTGGTGAGCATCGACGACCACGTCGTCGAGCCGCTCGATATGTTCGACGGCCGGGTACCGAAGAAGTGGGCCGACCTGGCACCGAAGGTGATCGTCGACGACAAGGGTGTCGACCGGTGGGTCTACCGCGGGAAACCGACGGGGGTCACCGGGCTCAACGCGGTCGTTTCCTGGCCGGCGGAGGAGTGGGGGTACGACCCGGCTGGTTACGCGGAAATGCGGCCCGGTGTCTACGACATCCACGCCCGCGTACGGGATATGAACGCGAACGGCATCCTGGCCTCGATGTGCTTTCCCACCTTCGCCGGATTCAGCGCCGGCCACCTGAGTCACTTCAAGGACGAGATCACCGTCGCGATGATCCAGGCATACAACGACTGGCATCTCGAGGGCTGGTGCGAGGTCTACCCTGGCCGGTTCATCCCGAACGCCATTCTGCCGCTGTGGGATCCGCAACTGGCCGTCGCCGAGATCCGGCGTGTCGCGGCGAAGGGCTTCCACGGGGTCACAATGGCGGAACTACCGCACCTGCAGGGCAGCCCCAGCTATTTCGACGAGGACTTCTGGGGACCGGTCTTCGCGGCGCTGAACGAAACCGGTCTGGTCATGAACCTGCATATCGGCACCGGATTCGGGGCGCTCAAGCTGGCGCCGGACGCGCCGATCGACAATCTGATGTGCCTGGCACCGACTGTCTCCCAGATCACCGTCCAGGATCTACTGTGGGGTCCCGCGTTTCGCTCCTACCCCAATCTGAAGGTGGCGCTGTCGGAAGGGGGCATCGGCTGGATCCCGTTCTTCCTGGATCGCTCCGATCGCCACTACACCAACCAGAGGTGGCTGCGGCGCGACTTCGGCGGCAAGCTGCCGAGCGAGGTCTTCCGCGAGCACGTCATCGCCTGCTATGTCACCGACCCGACCGCACTCACCTATCGGGACGCGGTCGGTATGGACATAATCGCGTGGGAATGCGACTACCCGCACTCGGACTCGCTGTGGCCCGACGCACCCGAATTCGTGCTGAAGGAATTGAATGCCGCCCACGCCGACGACACCGATATCAACAAGATCACCTGGCAGAACGCCTGCCGGTTCCTGAATTTCGATCCGTTCGAGCACACCCCGAAGGAGCAGGCCACCGTCGGCGCGCTGCGAGCGAAGGCCGCGGGTTGGGATATTTCGACGAAGTCGCGCAAACAATACGCCGAAGCCTATGCCCAGCAGGCACACTGACCGAGGGACGATATGAAGTTGATGGTTTTCTCCCGCCCGCAGCCCGGCCGGGACGAGGAATACAACACCTGGCAGCACGACGTCCACGTCCCGGATATGCTCGCGATCGATGGAGTGAAATCCTGTACGCGCCATCGTTTGCGGACCACCGGGGATCAGCCCGTCGAATATCTGGCCGTCTATGACATCGAGGGCGATATCGACATCGTCATGAAGGAGCTGATCGCCCGCTCCAAGGACGGCCGGATGCGGCTGAGCCCCTCTATCGATCCCGCCAATACTCGGATGACGATCTGGGAGCCGATCTGACCACAGCCGCAAGGCAATCCGTGCTCGTGGCGCAAGCGCATATCTTTTCAGAACCCGAAATCCGCGAGCAGGCGCTCGCTTTCGGTCCAGAGGCGGTCGGCGGTGACATCGTCGAGGGCGACGGTTGCCGGTGTTTCCACCGTCTTCCGGTAGAAGTAGCGCCCACCGTGTCGACCGCCCTCGGGATCGGTTGCCAGCCACACCAGAGTCTCGGCCGGTTCATCCGGTGACACGGTATCGGCGGCGGCCATATGGGCCTGCATCGCCGTATCACCATGTGCGGCAAAGTTACTGGCGACGACGCCCGGGTGCATGGCCTGGGCGATGATGCCGTCGGGGGCCGCTCGACGCGCAAGTTCGCGGGTGAACAGAATATTGGCGAGTTTCGCGCGGCAGTAGGCCGTCGCCGGGTGAAAGTCGTTCAGGCTCTGCGGATCCGCCCAATCGAAGCCCTCGGTCGCACGATGTGCGCTCGACGATACGGCGAGCACGCGCACCGATCCAGGTGGCAGGCCCGCCGCGCTCTTTCGCAGCAGCGGCAGCAGTTCCCTGGTGAGCAGGAACGGGGCGAGGTGGTTGGTCGCGAAGGTGGCCTCGGTGCCTTCGGCGGTGACGATCCGCCGATCCCGCACGCCACCCGCGTTGTTGACCAAGACATCCAACCGCGTTGTGCGGCTCGCAATCTCGGTAGCCACACGCGCCACCTCCCTCATCAGGGTGAAGTCGGCGCGCACCATGTCGAATGCGCCGCCGTCGCGCACGGCGGCCATGATCCGCGTTCGTGCGGCTGCACAACGCTGTCGGTCACGACCGACACCGATCACCTGCCAGCCACGTGCCACCAGCTTTTCGGCGGTCGATGCGCCGATGCCGGAACTGGCTCCGGTGACGACCGCGACCGGACGGCCTACCTCGAATGTCAAAGTCGTTGCCTCTCAGTGATTTCAGCGGGGCCGCAGGCCATCCAGCAGGAGCCCGACGGTGAATTGGACCCGCTCCTCGAGCTGTTCGGGAGTGGGTGGGCGACCGGCCACGATGGTGCGCACCTGGCCGCCGACGACCATGCTCATGAAGGCGCGGGCGGCCTGATCGGAGTTGGTCGGTGCGATCGTACCGGCGGCGATCGCGCGGTCCAGGACGCCCGCGACGAAGTCGACGACAGGTCCGGCGCTGAGTTCGTAGTTGGCGACGAAGATCTCCGGAAAGCGATAGCTCTCGGTATTGATAATGCGTTGCAGGCGTAGCCCGTTCGGCGTCATCACCTGATCGATCCGCAGCCGGGCGACCGCGGTCAGTGTCTCGGCCAGATCGCCGTTATCGAAACCCGCGAGCACGTCCGGGGGCACGACCTGTCGCTCGATGGCGCGCCGGACGGCGGCGAGAAAAAGTGATGCCTTATCGGGATACCGGGCGTAGACGGTGCGTTTGGTCATATTCACACGACCGGCGATCGTGTCGATCGTCGCCAGCTCGTAGCCGTACTCCAGGAACAGATCCAGTGCGGTATCGAGCAATTCCTCGTGCCGCGCCTCGGCCTGTGCCCGCGTGGGCCGCCCGGCCGCGCGCCGAATCGGCGGACCGACCTCCGTCATCCCCGCCTCCTCGAAATTGCCGCTTGCGTCATCGTGCCTCCGATCGCTAATAATGATACGCATGAGTTGCCATTTTTCCAGCGGGCAACGTCACCGGGAAGGACTCCCCCGTGAGCTCAGCCATCGAAACTCTGACACGGCTGGCCGATGCCGCCGATCGCTTCGACCACTGCGCCGCCGACCTGCGCGAAACCCAGGTGGCGGCACTCGACGAAAAGCTCCGGCAGCACCGCGACCGGATCAAGCTGCTGGGGCACCGCGCGCGGGAGGCCGGTGTCACCGATATCCGCGACCGCGCGGATATGGTGCAGCTGCTGTTCCCGCACTCGGTCTACAAGAGCTATCCGGAAAGCTTTCTGATCGAGGAGAAGTGGGATCGGCTCGGCAAGTGGCTCGGCACCGTATCGCCCTACCCCATCAGCCCGATCGACACCTCGGACATCGCCGATATCGACGAGTGGATCGCACGGCTGCAGGCCGCGGGGCACTACGTCTCCTGTTCCAGCGGAACGACGGGCAAGTCGGCCATGCTGCTCGCTTCGGGCCGGGATATGGAATGGTCGCGCAAGGATACGGTCAATGTCTTCTCCTGGGGTTCGGGTGTGCGTCCCGCACAGGACCGGCGAATGGTCGGGATCGCCGCCACCGCATCCGTCCCGAAGAACACCGTCATCGCAGCGGCTCAGCAGGCGGCGTTCGGTGATCCGGCCAAAGAGCGTTTCCGCCTGCCGATTCCACCGATCACCGTCGGCTCGCTGACCAAAATGGTGGTGCTGCGCAAGAAGATCGCCGACGGCACCGCCCGGCCGGAGGAACTGGCCGATTTCGACCGGACCTCTCGTGAGCGGCAGGAGGCGCTCGACAAAGCGATGATTGCCGGGGCCGAGGCGCTCGTGCGTTATCGCGCGGACAAGCTCTACATCTCGGGCATGTGGAATGCGCTGTATCAGGTGGCGGTGATCGTCCGGGATTTGGGCTACTCCGCCGCGGACTTCCACCCCGACAACTGCCTCTACGTCGGCGGTGGGCTCAAGCGCGCGCAATTGCCGCCGGACTACCAGCAATTCGTCCATCAGACCTTCAATATTCCGGCCGACCGAGACTTCCAGAACTATTCGATGCAAGAACTGAATTCCGGAATGCCCAAGTGCCGCAGGGGCGATCGGTATCACATACCACCATGGATCGTGCCGTTCATCCTCGACGAAGACGGTGCGACCCTGTTGCCGCACGAATCCGGCGAAATCGAAGGCCGCGCCGCATTTTTCGACCTCTCGCTGGACGGACGCTGGGGTGGAATCATCACCGGCGACAAGATCGCACTCGATGTCGACCCCTGTGCCTGTGGCAACAAGGGGCCGTCCATCCGCAATGACATCGTCCGATACGCCGATATCAAGGGCGACGACAAGATCGGCTGCGCCGGAACCGTCGACGCGTACGTGCGGGGGCTGTCTTGACCACCACAGACACCGTGGCAGCCGCCCCGTTCTTCCTGCGCGGCGAATTACTCGAGGGCGAGGACGTCACGCACCGCTCGCGCGATCTGGGCGTCACCTTCACGACACCGCGCATACCCATGGACCGTGCGGTGCATCCGCGCAGCGCGGTGCCGCCGCTGCTGAATGTCCCACTCGCGGAGATCATCGATTTCCTCGTCGAGACCGGTCGACGACTGCGTGCCCCCGAAAACCCCTTCGTGCGCGACTGTATCGACCGGATGTCGGCCACCCATGTGCTGCCACGCACCGTGCTGCGGGCGCAGGTCATCGGTGCGGCAGGATATCTCGACAAGCGGCTGCTGGAGACCGTGGTCGAACAGAATTTTCCGGACCCGCGGGCGTTGGACGAGTGGATTCCCAAGCACGACTTCACCGGTCGCCAGAGTTTCGTGCGGGCGTTCGCACCCCGACTGATCCATGTGCTGCCCGGCAACTCCCCCGGCGTCGCGGTGAAATCTATTGCCCACGGCGCGCTTGTCAAGGCGGTCAATCTGTTCAAGATGTCCTCGAGCGATCCGTTCACCACGGTGGCGCTCCTCCGGACCATGGCCGATATCGATCCCGACCATGCCATTGTGCGGTCGATGTCCGCGCTCTATTGGCGCGGCGGCGACGATGCGGTGGAACGGGTGCTGTACCGGCCGCAGTATTTCGACAAGATCGTCGCCTGGGGTGGCGGCGAGGCGATCGATAACGTGATCAAATACCTCGGGCCGGGCTTCCAATTGGTGTCCTTCGATCCGAAGACGTCGATCTCGATGGTCGGCCTGGAGGCCTTCGCCTCGGACGAGGCGCTCGACCGCGCAGCCGAACTCGCCGCCGCCGATGTGATGGTGCTCAACCAGGAGGCTTGTGTCGCAAGCCGTTTCGTCTATGTCGAGGCCGATCAGGCCGACGCCGACCGCTTCTGCGCACGGCTGCACGCCCGCATCGTCGACCGGGCGGCCGGAACGGGCGACACCCGACCGCTCGATATCGACCTGCGTGAGCAGATCGACACCCTGACGATGCTCGACGATGAGTTCCGGGTCTGGGGCCGCACCGACGGCAAAGGACTGGTAATCCGTTCCGATGAACCGGTGGACTTCCATCCGATCAACAAGACCGCCAACGTGGTTCGCGTGGACAGCCTCGATGCGGCGATGAGATACGTCAATGTGGCGACGCAGACGGTCGGCTTCTTTCCGTTCGATCGGATGGCCGACTACCGCGACCGGCTGGCCAGCGGCGGCGCGCAGCGCATCGTCCGCCTCGGCGAAGCCGGACCGAGCACGATCGGCAACCCACACGACGCCATGTATCCGCTGCACCGTTTCGTGCACTGGATGGCGCACGAAGACGGAGTCGCGCTGGACTAGCTGGCCCGACCTTTCTTTGCCGCGAGGTCGTGGTCGGCATCGGGCAGCCGCACCGCGACCCGCACCTGGAGCGTCAGCGAGCGTGTCGGCAGCGCCATGACCGCGCCCAGTGCCGCGGCCCGCCGCACCGCGACGGCGTGCGCGCCGACCGGCCCCCACCACCAACTCCAGCCGCAGCCGTGCACTGCGAGAATGCGGGCGGTGCTGGTGAAGTCCACCGCCTCGAGTCCGACGGCGTCGACGAACAGCCCGCTCAGCGCAATGGATCCGAACAGCATCGACGGCGAGACCCCGTCACAGACCACGTGCACAGTCCCCGCCGGGCCGACACACCGCGCTGCCCAGTCCAATACGGCACGACGACTTTTCGCGCTGCCTGAAACCAGTGCGACGGCGTTCGACCCCGCCGTCAAGCGCCGGGTCCTTCCAGGATCGTCACCGCCGACACCGCTGTCGGCCCGCCTAGGTTGTGCGCCAAGCCGATACGCGCTCCATCGACCTGATTGACCGCAGTGCCGCGCAACTGCTCGAACAACTCGACGCATTGGGCAACGCCGGTCGCCCCCGGCGGATGCCCCTTTGCTTTCAGGCCGCCGCTCGGATTCACCGGCAGCGCGCCGCCGACCTCGGTGACCCCACTCTCGATCAGTTTCGCGGCCCCGAATCGCTCGGCGAAGCCGAGGTCCTCGTAGCTGATAAGTTCGATACCGGTGAAGAAGTCGTGCACCTCGGCGACATCGACATCGGCGGGCGTCAGGCCCGCCATCGCGAAGGCCGCCTTGGCGGCTCGCACGCTGGCCGGGAAGGTCGTCATATCCTGTTTGTGCTGGTGCATCACCGAATCCAGGCCGAGGCCGACGCCGCGGATCCACACCGGGCGATCGGTGTAGCGGTCGACCACATCCGCCGCGGCGAGCACAAGCGCCGCCGCACCATCGCTTTGCGGTGCACAATCGTAGAGCCCGAACGGTCCGGCCACGATCGGCGCCGCCAACGCCTGTTCCATGCTGATCTCGAAACGTAAGCGGGCCTTGGGATTACGCACACCGTGCCGATGGTTCTTCACCGCGACCATGGCCAAATGTTCTCTGGTCGCGGGCGATTCGTGCAGATATCGGGCCACGTGCAGCGCGAATCCGACGGGCGCGATCAGGCCGAGTGGGTAGTCCCAGGCCATATCGCGCGCCATTGCCTCCCATTCCCACAGCATGTCCTTCTGCGCTGTCTCACGCAATTTGTCCGCACCGACCACCAAGGCCACGTCGAACGCACCGGAGGCGATGCCGAACAGGGCGTTGCGCACCGCGTCATTGCCTGTCGCACAGGAGTTTTCGACGCGGGTCACGGGCAGATCCGGGAGGCCGAGCGCATCAGCGACAATCCCGGCAGGGAAGCCGTCGGTATTCCCCATCGCACCGAACCAGGCCGCCTGCAGATCGGAGGTGGCCAAGCCCTTATCGATGCTGGCGGCACATTCGGCGAAGGCCATCGGCACCAGATCCTTGACGCCGAGTGCGAAATGTTCGGCGAAGGGTGTCATACCCGCGCCGACAATGGCCACTTCCCTCATAGCACGACCTCCGGTTCGAATGCGTAGCCATAGTCGGGCACCCCCGAGCGCACCGCGACCCTGCGCAGCACCATGCGGCCGCGGTCCCCGATCGCCACGGTGCCCGGGTCGGCGCCGGTCACCTTCGCCAGCGCCCGCACCCCGACGTCATCGAGTTCGACAATCACCAGCGTGTACGGACTCTTCAGACCCGGCACCGGCAATGCGACGGTGGCCTCGGTGTACACGCTGCCGGTGCGTGGCAGTGGCACCAGGGTGTAATCGGTGCTCAGACCGCCGTCCGCGGCGACCCGATAGCGCGGTGGGAAGTCCAGATCGTCACTGCCGGAGTGCTTTCCGGCCTCCCATCGCACCTTCGCCTCGAATGCGCGCTCGTAGGCGGCCAGCGAGATCGGAATCTCGGATCCGGGCCACAGGTCGCCTTCGGGCAGCATCCTGGCCGTCGACTCGCGCCGGTGCAGCACGGCCGTACCAGCGGCCACCGTGATGCCGGACAGACTGGCCTGCTCCACTCCCACCAGCAAACCGGTGCTACCCCATTCCGCCATGGCCGCCAACGCGAACAGCCCGGCGCTGGCGCCCACCGTCGGCAGCGACGGCGGATTGCCGAGACACAGTGCGGCCGCCTGTTTATCCTCGACCCCGGCCACCGCTACCGGCGTATCGAGCCAAGCCGCCGCCAACGAGGCCAACAGGCCACGCGTGTGCAGCAGTCGCGGATCGCCGTAATCGTGCACGGCTCCAACGGCGTTGCGAGTGCGCACCGGCAGACTGCGCGCCACCCTGGCGGCGGTGCGTACCTGTAGGCCGCGATCGGAGATCAACGCCGCGGCCGCGCCCGCGGGCTCGGTATCCACCCCGATGATCAGCGTGCGCGGCCGGGCGGAACTGAGCGAGTCGAGGGTGGCGGGCGCGCCGCCGAGCCGCTCGATCACCTCCAGTTCCGGATCCAAACCCAGCCCTGCCAGCAGGACCGCGGCATTACTGCTTTCCACCAGCGGCAGATCGCGACTGACCACGACCACCCGTTCCACCGGACCGGCATCGTATAGCGCGGCCCGACCGGCCTCCACGGCCAGGGTGATCGCGTCCTCGTCGTCACCGAGCACCCGGTGGCGCTGGGCGCCCCAGCACGGCAGGTAGGTCCCTATCGAAGCGATGTATGTCATGGGTACTCCAACGAATTACGTGATCGCACCCGCGGTTTTGAGCGCGATGATGCGGTCCCAGTCCAGGCCGAGTTCGAGCAGGACCTCATCGGTCTGTGCGGCGAACTCCGGGCCGGGACGCAGCTCGGGTGCGGTCAGATCGAACTGCACCGGACTCGAAACCAGCTGCAGCTCACCGGCTTTGCGGACATATTCGTTCGCCTGCACCTGCGGATCGTCGACGGCCTGGAGTGCGTCCTGCACCGGAGCCCAAGGACCGGACAGGGTCGCGAAACGCTCGGTCCACTCCGCGAGTGTGCGGGTGGCGAATACCTCGCGCAGGATCTCCACGGCCACAGCGGTATTGGTCGCGATAGCCGCGGCATCGGCGAAGCGCGGATCCTCGGCGAGATCCGGACGATCGATATGTCGACATACGTCGGCCCAGAATTTGCCGGGCTGCAACATGACCAGCGACAGATACCGACCGTCCTTGGTTGCATACAACCCCGACAGCGGATTCGACGGCGAACCGTGTGATCCGGTCGGAAACGCCCGCAGCGGCTCACCCATATACGCCGAGAGCGCGATGGTGTGGCCCATCGACCACAGCCCGCTGCTCAGCAGTGACACATCCACGATCGATGGCTCACCTGTGCGTTCCCGCTTCAGCAGCGCCGCGGCGATACCACCGGCCAGATTGGTTCCCGAGATGGTGTCGCCGAACGCGGGTCCGGGCGGGGGAATAAGTCCGTCGATATCGGGCGGAGTGATGGTTGCGGCGACACTGCCACGGCACCAGTAGGCGGTCATGTCATAGCCGCCCTTGTCGGCCTCCGCGCCGCGCGGGCCGAGACCGCTGCCGCGGGCGTAGATGATCGCCGGGTTCACCGCGCGAATGTCGTCGACATCGATGCCGAACTTGCTTCGGTGCTGCGGCAGAAAGCTGGTGAGGAATACGTCCGCGGTCTTGGCCAGGTCGTGGATTACTGCCCGGCCTTCCGGCACCGACATATCGATCCCGATACTGCGCTTGCCCCGATTGGCATGTTCCACATTGGGATTGGGTTCGCCCTCGACCTTGAAGGTGGCGATCTGGCGTAGCCCGCGCTGCGGGTCACCGGTGACCGCGTGCTCGACCTTGATCACGTCCGCACCCCAGTCGGAGAGCACGGCGCCCGCGGAGGGCACGAACCCGTACATCGCGACCTCGAGGACGCGGATCCCGTCGAGTGGCCCGCTCATGCCGCCGCCTCGCTAGCGCTCGGCGGCGTCACGAGCGGTCGCCCGGCTGTGTTGATTGTTCGCTCGCTGCGCTCGCTCATCGCGCCACCGCCGCGAAGGTCTTGGTCTCCAGGAATTCCGTCAACCCGTCGACTCCCATCTCCCGGCCGATACCGGACTGCTTATAGCCGCCGAAGGGTGCGTCGGCGGCGAAGTAGTTGCCGCCGTTGATGCTCATGGTGCCGGTGCGGATGCGCCGCGCCACCGCCAGCGCCCGCTGCTCGTCGGCGCTGAAGACGCCGCCGGACAGGCCGTAGATGGAGTTGTTCGCGATCCGTACGGCATCGTCGTCATCCTCGTACGGGATCACCGCGAGCACCGGCCCGAAGACTTCCTCCTGGGCGATTTCGCTGTCCGGATCGACGCCGGCCAGCAGCGTCGGCTGATAGAAGAAGCCCGGGTCGACCTTCTCGCCACCGCTGACCAATTTCGCACCCGCCGCCACCGCACGCTGCACCAGACCGTCGACCTTGTCCCGCTGACGTTCGCTGATCAATGGGCCCATATAGGTTTTCGGATCGCTTGGATCGCCGTAACGGACATGCGCGAAGTTCTGCGCGACCATCTCGACGATCGCGTCGTGGTCCTTGCTCGGCACCAGCAGCCGGGATGTCAGCGCGCAGCCCTGGCCCGCGTGGCTGACAATGCTGAACGCCGCGAACTGCGCGGCCGTCCGGTAGTCGGCATCGTCGAGCAGGATCGCCGCCGACTTCCCGCCGAGCTCCAGGAATACCCGCTTCAGCGTCGCACTTGCCGCGGCCATGATCTTGCGTCCCACCGGCGTAGAACCGGTGAAGGTGACCACGTCGACATCGGGATGGGTCGTCATCCGTTCGCCGACAGCAACATCCGAGGAGGTGAGCACATTGACCACACCCGCGGGAATGTCGGTGTGGCGGGCGATGATCTCGCCGAGCGCGAGGGTGGCCAGCGGCGTATCCGGTGCGCCCTTGAGCACCACCGTGCATCCGGCCGCGAGCGCGGGCGCGAGTTTGGCCAATGCGAGCTGGTGCGGATAGTTGTAGGCCGCGATCGCTGCCACCACACCGGCGGCCTCCTTCTCGACCCAGCGCCGATGGCGCTGACCGCGGAATTCGACGTCGTCGAGTTCCTCGGTGAAGGTGAACTTCGGCAGCAATTCGGCGTAGTAGCGGACGATCTCGAAGGGGATTTCGAGCTGGTTACCGTGCGTGAGCTGCCTCGTCGCGCCGACCTCCGCGATCGTCAGCGCCCGGAGTTCTTCGACGTTATCGCGAAACGCCTGGTAGAGCTGTTCGAGGCAGTGCGCGCGGAAGGCGGCGTCGGTGGCCCAGGTCGTGGTGTCGAAGGCCCGGCGGGCCGCGGCGATGGCCGCGGCGGTCTCGGTAAGGCCCGCCTCCGGCGCGTAGCCGTACACCTCGCCGGTCGCCGGATTGAGCGAGGCGAGGGTGCGCCCGGTCTCGATCAACTGTCCGTCGACGAGCAGCCGCCGAGCCGGAACCTGCTCCGGCCGGGCGGCCACTTGTTCTTGCACTGACATCCGGTCTCCTCGACAGCAAATGGAAACTTCATTCTCGCTATTGGAGAATCATACGTTCAACGCTTGCGCGACTGTAGCAACATTCCGAAATGGGCAACACCCCGTTGCGCGCGGATGACCATCAGCCCTCACATGCCGATTCCCGGCAGCACCCGGGAAGTCTTGCGCATACGATCAGCGCGAGAGTACGGTTCTCAACATTCGGAAGGGAGATTCTTGCGTGAAAACCGCTGTGGTCACCGGAGGCGCCTCGGGCATCGGCCTCGGGATTGTCGAGCGTCTGCGCGCTGATGGCCTGCACGTCGCCACCCTCGACCTGAACCCGGCCGCCGAGGAAGATTTCGCCTATCAAGCCGATGTGACGAAACCGGACGAGATCGCCGCGGCGTTGACCGATGTGCGCGCCGAGCTGGGTCCGATCACCGTGCTGGTCAATGCCGCCGGAATCGAGAAGTACCGCCGCTTCCAGAACCTCACCTTCGAGGAGTGGCAGCACATCATCGACGTCAACCTGCACGGCGTCTTCCACACTGTCCAGGCCGTACTGCCGGATATGACGGCCGCGAACTGGGGTCGCATCGTCAATATCTCCTCCTCGAGCACCCACTCCGGCCAGCCGTTCATGGCGGCGTACGTGGCGGCCAAATCCGGACTCAACGGCCTCACCAAATCGCTTGCCCTGGAACTGGGTCCGTACGGAATCACCGTCAACGCGGTCCCGCCGGGCTTTATCGACACCCCCATGCTGCGCCGATCCGAGGAGAAGCAGCTGCTCGGCGGAACCATCGAGGAGCACATCCAACGCACCCCGGTGCGCCGGGTCGGGCGACCCGCCGATATCGCCGCCGCGTGCTCGTTCCTGATCTCCGAGGACGCGGGCTACATCACCGGGCAGATCCTCGGCGTCAACGGCGGCCGTAATACCTGAACCCGTCCGTGCCCGGCACGGGTGGCGCAGCCCAGAAATAGTAGGACCGAAAGGAAGACCCGTGGGACGTGTGCAGGGCAAAGTCGCCTTCGTCACCGGAGCCGCGCGAGGCCAGGGCCGCAGCCACGCGGTAAAACTTGCCGAGGAGGGTGCCGACATCATCGCGGTCGATATCTGCCGTGATATCGAGAGCATCCAGTACTCGCTATCGCGCCCGGAGGATCTGCAGGAGACGACCCGCCTCGTCGAGAAGACCGGACGGCGCATCATCGCCGAACAGGCCGACGTGCGCGACCGACCGCAACTCGCCGCGGTAATCGAGCGCGGTATCGCCGAATTCGGCCATCTCGACATCGTGGTGGCGCAAGCCGGTATCGCCGGTATGAAGGGCGAGCCGCAATGGCAGGCCTGGTCCGATGTCATCGATACCAACCTGATCGGCGTAATCAATGCCGTACAGGCGGCGCTGCCGCATCTCGGCGCAGGCGCATCGATCATCGCCACCGGTTCGACCGCGGCACTGATGGACTTTTCGAAGGTCGATCAGCCGGGCAAGGATCCCGGTGGTGTCGCCTATATGGTTGCCAAACGCCTTCTGTCGCAATACATCCACGAGATAGCCACCCACTTGGCGGCAAGCAGTATTCGGGCCAATGTCGTGCACCCGACCAATTGCGACACCCCCATGCTGCACAGCGAGCCGATGTACCGGTCGTTCCGCCCGGATCTCGAACATCCCACCCGTGCCGACGCCGAACCCGCCTTCTTCGTGCAGCAGGCCATGCCGGTCCCCTATGTCGAGCCGGAGGAGATCAGCAACGCGGTGTTGTTCCTGGCCTCCGACGAGTCCCGTTTCATCACCGGTACCCAGCTGCGCGTCGATGCCGGCGGCTATCTGAAGTGGTACGACTACCGCGTCTGAAGGGAAGAAATACCGTGAAGGTTCGAGTCGATGCCGAGCGCTGTCAGGGGCACACGCTGTGCGCGATGATCGCCCCGAAAGTGTTCGAGCTCAGTGAAATCGACGGACATTCGTCACCGGTCAGCGAAGACGTTCCCGCCGATCAGCAGGACAACGTGCGCGAGGCCGTCCGGTCCTGCCCCGAACGGGCGATCTCCAGCACCGAATAGAGGAACCGCCGATGACCGACATCGCATCCGACGCCGAGCGCAGGCGGCCGGAATTTCATTTCGATCGACACACTCCGCAATATCGCGAACAATTCGTCGACATCACCCAGCAGATGCAGAGCAAGTGCCCGGTCGCCTGGACCGAAACCTACGGCGGGCATTGGGTGGCCGCGGGTAACCGCGAAGTGTTCGAACTGGCCCGCTGCCCGCACATCTCCAATGACAACGACCCCAACGGGGAACGCCGTGGCTACAAGGGGATTTCCATTCCGACCCCGGAACGCGGCCAGGGTATCCGCGCGGGCATCCTGGAAATGGACCCGCCCGAACAGCGGGAACTGCGCTCGACGCTGAATCCGTACCTGTCCCCCGCGGCGGTGCAGCGTTGGATTCCGTTCGTCGACGAAATCGTGCGCGCCAGCATCGACGAGCAAATCGAAAGCGGCACCATCGATTTCGTCGACGAGCTGGCCAATATCGTGCCCGCGGTGCTGACCCTCGCGATGCTGGGCATCCCGCTGGACAAGTGGACCATCTACAACGAACCGGCGCACGCCTCGGTATACACGCCACCGGATTCACCGGACACCCCGCGCATCGCCGAGATGCACCGCGCCATGGGTCTGGATCTGCTGACGAATTACGTCGAAGTCAAACAGAATCCGCGTCCGGGAATGCTGCACGCGGTCGCCGAGTCAACCCTGAACGGCGAGCCGATCTCCGATATGGACGCCCTCGGCATGCTCAGCCTCATTATCGGCGGCGGCTTCGACACCACCACCGCGCTCACCGCGCACGCGCTGGAATGGCTGTCGGAGAATCCGGATCAGCGCGAATTGCTCAGCCGGGAACGCGATCTCATCCTGGATTCGGCGACCGAGGAGTTCCTGCGCTACTTCACCCCCGCACCGGGTGACGGCCGTACCTTCGCCCAGGATTGCGAGGTCGCGGGCACGCGGTTCGCCGAAGGTGAGCGGCTGTGGCTGTCGTGGGCGATGGCCAACCGGGATCCCGAGGTGTTCGACAACCCCAATGAGATCGATATCGAACGGCGGGGCAATCGTCACTACAGTTTCGGCCTCGGCGTACACCGCTGCATCGGCTCCAATATGGCGCGCATGGTGTTCAAGAGAATGCTGCTCGCGGTGCTGGACCGGATGCCGGACTATCGTTGCGATCCCGCGGACGCCGTACATTACGACACCATCGGCGTCATCCAGGGCATGCGGCATCTACCCGCCGGCTTCACCCCCGGTCCTCGGCTGGGCGCCGGACTGGACGAAACCCTGGCGAAACTGCAGCGCGTCTGCGATGAGCAACGACTGGCCGAACCGGTCACCGTGCGCAAGGGCGACGCCCAGATCTGACGACACAGCGAGGAGGCGATATGGGCGAAGCATCGGGACGTCCACTGCCATTGCTCACCCTCGAAAACGAGTTCTTCTGGACTTCGGGGAGCGATGGCACGCTGCGCATACAGGAATGTGAATCCTGTGCGGCACTGATCCATCCACCGCAGCCGGTGTGCCGGTATTGCCGTGGACACGAGATGGGAGTGCGTGCCGTCTCCGGCTTCGCCACACTCGCGGGTTTCACCGTCAACCACCGTTTCGGGGTGCCGGGACTGCCCGCGCCCTATGTGGTGGCGCAGGTCGCGATCGAGGAGGATCCGCGAGTTCGGCTGACCACCAATGTGATCGACTGCGATCCGGACGACCTGGTCCTCGGCATGCGACTCGAGGTGGTCTTCCAACAGGACGACGACATCTGGCTGCCGCTGTTCCGGCCCGTCGAAACGCAGCCGGAACCGGCTCCGCTGCCCGTGGACGATATTGCGCCACAAGAGTTCTGGCGGCACGTGCGGCCCATGGTGCGGCCGGAGAAGTTCGAGGACCGGGTCGCACTCACCGGTATCGGCAGGTCGGCGATCGGGCGGCGGCTGCAGGTCCCACCGCTGCGGCTGACCATCCAGGCCTGCGAACGCGCGATCGCCGATGCCGGACTGACGCTGGACGATATCGACGGCCTGTCGACCTATCCCGGCGGCGGCAATATGGGCGGATTCAGCGAGGGCGGTGTCACTGCGCTGGAGTCCGCCCTCGGCATCCGGCCGACCTGGTACAACGGCGGCATCGAAACCTTCGGCCCCGGTGGGGCGGTCATCGCTGCGATGCTGGCGGTCGCGGGCGGGCTGGCCCGGCATGTGCTGTGTTTCCGCACCCTATGGGAAGCCACCTTCAACGATCTGATGCGCACGGGCAAGATCAAGCCCTCCGGGGGGCGCACACCCGGATGGATGGCCCCCTTCGGCGCCACCTCGGCGGCACATACCTTGGCGCAGAACGCACAACGGCATTTCCACCGCTACGGCACCACCCGCGAAACCCTCGGCTGGATCGCACTGAATCAGCGCGCCAATGCCGAACTCGAGCCGACCGCGATCTACCGAGATCCGTTGACCATGCAGGACTATCTCGAGGCGCGCACGATCACCACCCCGTTCGGCCTCTACGACTGCGATGTGCCCTGTGACGGCGCGATCGCGGTCATCGTCTCCAGCGTGGACACGGCTCGTGATCTGGCCAAACCACCGGTTCTCGTGGAGGCTGTCGGCACCCAGATCATCGAGCGGATCGAATGGGATCAGAGCACCCTCACCCACGAACCACAGGTGCTCGGTCCAGCCGCGCACCTGTGGACCCGAACCACGTTGCGCCCCACCGATGTCGACATCGCCGAGCTGTACGACGGCTTCACCTTCAACTGTCTGTCCTGGTTGGAGGCGCTCGGATTCTGCGGTATCGGCGAGGCCAAGGACTTCCTCGACGGCGGTAAGAACATCGCCCGCGACGGCCTGCTGCCGCTGAATACCCATGGTGGCCAGCTCTCGCACGGCCGCACCCACGGCATGGGCCTGCTGTACGAGGCGATTGCGCAGTTGCGCGGTGAAGCCGGTGCGCGTCAGGTCGCCGATGCCCACATCGGTGTGGTGTCCAGCGGCGGGCTCACCCCCGGTGGGGCAATGCTGCTGCGGAGCGATTCATGACGATTACCGAATCCGATTTCTCACTGCTGACCGGGGACGAACCGATTCCGGTCGTGACCGAGGTCGACGGCATCCCGATGTCGGGGTTGTTGGCCGAGGCGCGGGCACCACGGGCGGTGCTGCTGGCCCTGCACGGCGGGGCCACCACCTCGGCGTATTTCGACTGCCCGGATCATCCGCGACTGTCACTGCTGCGGCTGGCCGCCGCGGCCGGATACACCGTCTTGGCCCTGGACCGGCCCGGATACGGCAGCTCGCATACGCATGCGGACGAACTCGCCGACCCACAGCGTCGTGTCGATCTGATGTACGCGGCGGCCGAGCAGCATCTCGGGTCGCGGCCCCGCGGCGCGGGCACCTTCTTGCTCGCCCATTCCGCGGGTAGCGAACTGGCACTGCGGATGGCGGCCGACGAACGCGGACGCGAATTGCTCGGCCTCGAATTGGCGGGGACCGGGCTGGAACATCAGCAGGAGGCCTACGACATCCTGTGGGGACCGGATCCGCAGGGGCGCCGCCGCATGCGTCGTGACGGTGTACCGGGCGGAGTCACCGAACTGCTGTGGTACCCGGCCCGGCTTTACCCGCCCGAGTTGGTCGGTGGTGCGCGGATCGGGTCGTATGGTCCACGCTACGAAGGGAATTCGGTCGAGGACTGGCCGCAGGTCACCTTCCCGACGCTTGCCGCCGAAGTTCGGATTCCGGTGCGGTTCACCGTCGGCGACCACGAACGGGTGTGGCGCAACGATCCGGAGGCACTCGCCGAAGTCGCCGCCCGGTTCACCGCCGCGCCACGGGTTGTGCTCAATATCCAACCCAACAGCGGACACAACCTCAGCATGGGACATACAGCCGCCGCCTACCACCTCGGACTACTGGCCTTCGTCGAAGAAGCCGCAGTCTCCCGGAACATCGGCGAATTCTCCAGCCCGGCAATACAATTCAATGGCGCTACACAGGAGGCGAACTGATGGACGTCGTCGACGTGGCCATCGCACTCGTGCGACTCGTCGTGGGAGGCACCATGATCGCCCACGGCGTCAATCACTGGGTGGGCGGCGGCAAGATCGCGGGCACCGCGCGCTGGTTCAGCGGTCTCGGACTGCGCGGCGGCATCCTGCACGCGTGGCTGAGCGTCGTCACCGAAATCGGTGCGGGCGTGTTGTTGATCGTCGGCCTGCTCACCCCACTGGCGTGTGCGGCGGTCATCTCGGTGATGGCGGTCGCGGGTCTGCTGGCACACCGCACCAACGGATTCTTCGTATTCAAAGAGGGGTACGAGTATGTGCTCGTGCTCGCGGTCGTTTCACTGGCGCTGGCACTGCTCGGCCCAGGGTGGCTGTCCATCGATCACGCCGCCGATATCGAGATAACGGGCTGGACCGGTGGCGGCATCGCCCTCGGTGTCGGCCTGGTCGCCACCGCGGGTCTGCTCGCCATGTTCTGGCGACCCGAAGCGAAAGGCGAAGTGTGATGCGGGTCGGATTCATCGGACTCGGCAGCCAGGGTGGGCCGATGGCGCGCCGGATCGTCGAATCCGGATACGAGACAACATTGTGGGCGCGGCGAACGGCGTCGCTCGAGCCGTACGCCGATACGCCGGCGAAGGTCGCCACATCACCCGCTGAACTGGCCGCCGCGAGCGATCTCGTCTGCCTCTGCGTAGTCGGCGACGCCGATGTGCGCGAGGTCGTGACCGGTGCCGATGGCGTGCTGGCCGGTATGTCCGCGGGCTCGATCCTCGCCGTGCACAGCACGGTGCATCCGGACACCTGCCGCGATCTCGCCGATATCGCGGTGACACAGGGGATTTCGATCGTCGACGCTCCGGTCAGCGGTGGCGGCGCGGCGGCCGCCGACGGCCGATTGCTGGTGATGGTCGGCGGCTCTGCCGATATCGTCGAACGCGCTCGCGCGATATTCGAGACCTACGCCGATCCCGTTGTCCACTTGGGCCCGCTCGGCGCCGGACAGACCGCCAAGCTGCTCAACAACCTGCTGTTCACCGCGAATCTCGCTACTGCGGCAAGCACTCTCGCGCTCGGTTCGGCGATCGGTATCGATCCTTCCCGCCTCGGCGAGGTGATCTCGCACGGCACCGCCGACAGCTTCGCGCTCGGTCGTATCGTCTCCGCGGGCGGCGCGCTGGACCGCATCGCCGCGCACGCCGGGCCGCTGCTGCGCAAGGATGTCGGCCTGATCGCGAATCTGGCCGAAGTCGTGGGCGCCGAACCCGGCATCGTGCTCGACGCCGCGGACGCGACCCTCGCGATGATCGATCATCCGCGCTGATGCGCGTCGGATTCCTCGGCGCCGGGCGGATGGGGCGTCCCATGGTGGAACGGCTGGTCCAAGCCGGACATGAGGTGTGCGCGCTCGGCCGGTCGCTCGAAGCACGCCAGGCCCTTACCGAGATCGGCGCGCAGGCGGTATCCGCCGCCGCGGCCGTCGGGGCCAACGCCGATCTGGTCATCGTGTGCGTCTTCACCGATGAACAGGTTCGCGCGGTATGTCTCGGCACACCGTTGCTCGCCGCCATGCCATCCGGATCGACTCTCGTCCTGCACACCACCGGCAGTCCGCACACGACCGCGGCCATTGCCGCCGAAGCCATTGCCTCGCACGACATCCAGGTGCTGGATGCCCCCGTCAGCGGCGGCCCACCTGATATCGCGGCCGGACGGCTCACCCTCTTCGTCGGTGGCCCGGACGAGACCGTGGACCGGATCCGGCCCGTGTTGGCCGCCTACGGTGACCCGATTCTGCATGTCGGTCCGCTCGGCGCGGGCCAGCGCGTCAAGTTGGTCAATAATGCCGTATTCGCCGCTCAGCTCGGAATACTCACCGCCGGCAGTGGATCTCGGGAAGCGGCTCGGCGTCGCGGAAACCACCCTGTTGTCCGCGCTGCCGCACGGAAGTGCGGCGAGTCGCGCGCTGACCGGTGTCGCGGGGCGGGGGTCGGTCGCCGAATTCAGCGCATCGGTCGGCGAATTCGTCGGTAAGGATGTCGCGGCGGTCCGATCGATCGCCGCCGAACTCGGCACCGATCTCGGCCTGCTCGACACGGCCATCGACCAGCGGCACTGACACCACATCCGACGCGACGCCCCGAGCCTGTCGAGCACCTGCGTGACGCCCCGCAACCATTGCGGCGACGCCCCGAACCTGCTGCAGGTGCGGGTTCGGGGCGCCGTTCCCACCGCGCCACGCTGCGCGGTTGAGCTATCAGACCCGTGCTGGGACTTCCGCTTCGGGCTGCTCGGCCGGACCGACAGCGAGCGCACGGCGAACCGGAATCGCCATGGCGACCAAGGCCGCCAAGACCGATACGCCACAGCCGATCATGAACGCGACCCGGAAGCCGTTCTCGGTGGGGATGCTGTGACCGCCGACCGTGACGGTCAGCTGTGCGAGCACCGCGCCAACTACCGCCGCGGAGGTCGAGGTGCCGATCGAGCGCATCAGAGTGTTGAAGCCATTGGCGGCAGCGGTTTCCGACTGCGGCACCGCACCCATGATCAGGGCGGGCATGGCGCCGTAGGCGAAACCGACACCCGAGCTGCAGATGATGTTCACGATCAGCAGGCCCCAGGTGCTGCACATCAGAACCTGCGCGGCGCCGTAGCCGATGGCCATGACGACGGCACCGACGACAAGGGTGAACTTCGGACCGCGCAATGCCGACAGCTTCGCGCCGACCGGGGAGATGAGCATCATCATGATTCCGGCGGGCGCCATCCACAGACCCATCGCCATCATCGACTGGCCGAGACCGTAGCCGAGTGAGCTGGGCAGCTGCATCAACTGCGGAACACTCAGCTGCAACGCGTACATACCGACACCGATAGCGACCGTTGCGAGATTGGTGACGAGCACCTGCGGCCGCGCAGTTACCCGCAGATCGACCAGCGGCTCGACAGTCCGCAGCTCCCACCAACCCCACACCAGCAGCAGCACTACGGCGGCACCGAACAGGCCGAGAATGTTGCCGCTCGTCCAACCCCACGTCGCCCCCTTGGACACGGCGAGCAGCAGCGACACCAGACCTCCCCCCAGCAGCACCGCACCGAGTCCGTCGAAGTGACCCGACGGCCCTTCGGCAATACCCTCCGGAACGATCACCGTGATCAGTGCGGTGGCGATCGCGACCAACCCCGCCGCGGCCCAGAACAGCACCCGCCAGTTGCTGTACTCGGTGACCGCCGCCGCCAAGGGCAGACCGAGCGCGCCGCCGATGCCGAGCGAAGAGCTGATCAGCGCGATGGCCGAGCCGAGTCGCTCGGGCGGCAACACATCTCGCAGCAGCGCGACGGCCAGCGGGATGGTGCCGAAACCGAGTCCCTGTAGGCCGCGGCCGATGATCATCGGCAGCAACGAACCCGCCATGGCACAAACCACCGAGCCGACGATGAGCGGCACGGTCGAGGCGATCACCATCCGACGCTTGCCGAACATATCGCCGAGGCGACCGGCGACCGGGGTGGCGACCGCACCCACCAGCAGGGTGACCGTGACTACCCAGGACGTATTGGCCGCCGAGGAATTCAGAATCTGCGGCAACTCGCCGAGCAAAGGCACCACGAGCGTCTGCATCAGCGACGCGACGATGCCGGTATATGCCAGCACCGCCAGGATGGCGCCCGGCCGGACGGCGGAATCAGGCTTGTCCACGCAAATCTCCCTCGGACTCACAACAACTAGCGTGTATCGTACACTGAATGTGTAACATGCATTACGCGTGAACAATACACGCATTGTGTGCGATGCACATATCCGGGGAAGGAAGGCATGGACAAGCGCATGCAACTGATCGAGTTCGAGACCTTGCTACTCGGCCACTACCGACCGAGCCCGCAGCACCGACGCACCGACGACCCCCTGGAGCGCAGCTCGTATCTGCTACTGAGCCGACTGCGGATCCAGGGCCCGATGTCGCTGCGTCAGCTCAGCGACGCACTGGGATTGGATGTGTCGACGCTGCATCGGCAGACCGCCACACTGCTGCACACCGGACTCGTCGAACGCATCCCCGATCCGGCGGGCGGTATCGCACGCAAGTTCCGCGTCACCGCTGCCGGCGATCAGCGCCTCGACCAGGAGCGCGCGGGCATCATCGACGTACTGGCAGCGGTGACACAGAATTGGACCACCGAGGACCGCGCCGAATTCGCCTGCTACCTAGAACGTTTCAACAGCGACATCGAGCGCCTACACGGACGGACCTGGCCCCGCCCCAACTCGCGAGCCGCCGGCGATCAAGATCAGGTGGAAACCATGGCGGCATCAGCCGCCCCAGCCACCAGCTCCGCTTGATCTCGATCGCCACGCGTCGAGTGGACGCCCGGCTGGCAGGTGGGTCAGTTGACCAGCGTCTCGTGGCCTTTCCAGTACCGGGCGCGTAGTTGGCGTTTGTAGAGCTTGCCGCTGGGATCACGAGGCAATTCGGTGACGAAATCGACGGTGCGCGGGCATTTGTAGGCGGCTAATTCCGCACGACAGTAGGCGATCAGCTCGGCCGCGATTTCGGCACCGGCGGCGGGCGGATCGACCAGTTGGACAACGGCTTTCACCGCCTCGCCCATTTCCTCGTCCGGTACGCCGAGCACGGCGACATCGGCGACCGCGGCATGTGCGGCGAGGACGTTCTCGGCCTCTTGCGGGTAGATATTGACCCCGCCGGAAATGATCATGTGGGCCTGCCGATCGGTCAGATATAGGTAGCCCTCGGCATCGAGATAACCCACATCGCCGAGGGTGCGCCAACCCTTCTCATGGGTCACCGACGCGGTCTTCGCGGCATCGTGGTGGTATTCGAACGGCCGTCCCCCACCGAAATACACCACCCCGACTTGGCCGAGCGGCAACTCCTCGCCATCCGCGCCGACAATGTGACACTCCTGCGCCGGTCTGCCCACCGAACCCGGATGTGCCGACCACTGTTCGGCACTGATGTAGGTGTTTCCGACATCCTCGGTCCCGGAGTAGTACTCACTAATGATCGGCCCCCACCACTGCAACATCTGCCGCTTCACCGGCACCGGGCACGGGGCCGCCGAGTGCACCACATCGACCAGACTGGAGATGTCGTAGCGTTCGCGTTCGGCCTCCGGTAACCGCAGCAGGCGCACGAACATGGTCGGCACCATCTGCGCGTGCGTGACCCGATGACGCTCGATCAGCTCCAGACATTGCCGAGGTTCGAAGCGTTCCATCACGATCACGGTCGCGCCGATTCGATGCCATGACATCGAGAACACCAGCGGCGCACCGTGATACAGCGGCGCTGGCGACAGATACACCGCATCCGCGCTGGCGCCGCTCACCAGCAGACCCCGCGCGATCTGCACCGGCGCCGAATCCGGATCGCCGAGCGGAGCGCCGGGCAGCGGTTTGCGAACTCCCTTGGGCTGCCCGGTCGTTCCCGAGGAGTACAGCATCTCCCGGCCCTCGCATTCGTCGGAGCCGAGCGGATGCGGCGATGTCGCCGTCAGCACATCCTCGTACTGCTCGAAACCGACAAGCTCCCCCAGCGCCACGATCCGGACCGGGATGGCGGAGAGGTCGAGTTCGGCCACCACCTCGGCCATCGACTCGCTGGTCACCAGCGCGGTGGCGCCGCAGTCGTCCAAGATGTACTGCACCTCACCGGCTTTCAGATGCCGGTTGACCGCGGTGTAGTACAAACCGCAGCGCTGCGCCGCCCACGTGATCTCGAGAAACGGGCGATTATTCTCCATAAGAATCGCGATGTGGTCGCCGACCGCCAGCCCGCGCATGCGCAGGGCCCTGGCAAACCGGATCGACCGCTGCTCCAACTGGGCGTAGGTCACCACCTCACCACTGGCCGCCAGCACGATCGCCGGGCGATCCGGTACCCGACCGGCATGCCAGCCGGGCGTCATCGGTGCCGCTGTGGTCCGCACACCAACGTCGCCCGCCACGGGATCGCCTGGCTCGGCAATGTGATTCTCGGCCATAGAATAACGCTCTTCCTCGAGATGCCGGTCAGCTGCGCCGATCAACTCGCGGTGATGGCATGCTCCGGACAGGCCGACACCGCCACCAGGACGGCACTGGCGGAGTCAGCCGGAACCTCGGGAGTCTGCACTTCGGCGTACCCGTCGTCGTTGAGGGCGAACACCTCCGGGCACAACGACAGGCACACACCGTGTCCGCGACAGCGGTCGGAATCGACCGAGACCTTCATCGGGTACCACCTTCCGCGGTATCGAATTCCAGATGCAGCGCGGTCAGGCCGCGCAGGACGAAGGTCGGCACATACTCGTACGCGCGTGCGTCGGCGGCGCCGTGCACCGCTTCGTCGATGCGGATATCGGTCGTGCGGTCCAGCAGCCGCTCGATGGCCACGCGGGCCTCGGCCCTGGCCAGCGGCGCCCCCGGGCAGGTGTGGATGCCACGGCCGAAAGCGATGTGGGTGCGGGCATTCGAACGCTCGGGATCGAAGGTCGACGGATCGTCGAAGCGGCGCGGATCCCGGTTGGCACCGCTGTTGACCACCATCAAGGTGCTGCCTGCGGGCAGGTCGACCCCGCCGACGCTGACCGGCGCCCGCGACAACCGGAAGTCCCCCTTGACCGGGCTCTCCATGCGCAGCACCTCCTCGATGAAATTGGGTATGCGCGAGTGGTCCTCGCGCAGCCACCGCTGCAGTTCCGGCTGTTCGGCGAGCAGTTTCAGCGCGGAGCTGAGCAGTCGAACGGTCGTCTCCTGACCGGCCGAGAACAGATTCGCGGCCACCCGGACGACATCGAGCACCGTGGGTTCGGAGCCGTCCGGGAACATCGTGGTAGCCATGCTGCCGAGCACATCACCGCGCGGCTCGCGACGACGGTCCTCGATGTAGTCGGCGAACCTGCCGTAGAGGAATTCGATCGGGTTGTGGTGCATGGATTCACCCTCGGTACTGCCGAGGGCGGAGCCCTCCCGGTGCGGGTCGCGTTGCAATGCCTGGAGGAATTCCTCCTGATCGGCCGCGGGTACGCCGAGCAGGTCGGCGATGACGTACAGCGTGAACGGTCCGGCGAAGTCGCGGATGAAGTCGCCGCGGCCGGGCGCGAGGTAGCTGTCGAGCATCCGGTCCGCGAGCGTCCACATCGCGTCCTCGTTCTCCTTGAGGCGCTTCGGGGTGATCAGACGCATCAGCAGACCGCGATGCTGGGTGTGCACCGGCGGGTCCAGGGTCGGCAGCTGGTCGCTGAACGGCAGTTTGTCGCGATGCTCGGCGATCAGCGCATCGATATCGCCTTCCAGCGGCACCGGGAAACCGGGGAACGGACCGGTCACCGAGGTGCAGGAGGAGAAGTGCTCGGTGTCGTTCAGCACCTGGAGCGCCTCGTCGTAGCCGGTCACCATGTACACGCCGTGGTGGTTCTCGCGCGCCACCGGGCACTGCGCGCGCATGGCGTCGAAGTACGGATACGGATCCGCTATGAGCTCCCGCCCGAGAAAGAAATCCATCTCCTCGAAGTCGTTCACCACTGATGGCTCCCTTCGGCACCGCGCGCTCGCCACGGATCTACCGACCGGCACGCGAGAATGCTACTCTCAATAACTGTTGAATCCGATTCTCACATCGGTATCGGAGACCGTCAAATAGGAGCCGGCGGCGCGCGGTTTCCGACCAGCGCGTCTCAGCCCGGTGAGCAGGTTGCTCAGTGGTTGATTCGGAGGACCGAAATTCATGTGTGTCGAGCCGACCGCCGATCAGCGGCTGTTCCAGACGACAGCCCGCGAGTTCCTCGACCGCACCGTGCCGATCGAGACGGTCCGCGAACTGGCTGATACCGCAACGGGTTTCGATGACCAGTGGTGGCGCCGGGGTGCGGCGTTGGGTTGGACGGCGATGCTGGTGCCCGAAAGTCTCGGCGGCGGCTCGATTTCCGGCCGGCCGCTGACCGAACTCGCGCTGGTGGCCGAGGAGTTCGGTCGCACATGCGCGCCCGGCCCGTTGATTCCCACCAGCGCCGTACTCGCCGGACTGACGGCCGCGGGCGATCGGTTCACCGATGTGATCGCCGAGATCGTCAGTGGCGACGCCATCGCCGCATGGGCGCTCTACGAGCCGGGCCACGGTTTGGATCTCACCGCCCCGGACACCCGCGCCGAGCCCGATGGCACCGGCTACCGGATCACCGGACGGAAGGATCGCGTCGAAGCCGGTGACCGCGCCGAGGTTTTCCTCGTCACCGCACACGGCCCGGACGGCCCGATCCAACTCCTGGTGCGCGCCGACACCCCGGGCGTGACGGTCACCCCGACCTGGACGCTCGACCTCGTTCGCCGCACCGCCCGGGTCGAGTTCGCGGATGTTTTCGTCGATGCCGATGCCGTGGTCCAACAGGGCGAAACCGCCACCGCGGCAACGCAATCACAACTGCATATCGCAGCTGCGCTCAGCGCCTCGGAATCGGTCGGCGCTGCCGAGCGCGCCTTCGACGCCACCGTGACCTGGATGTTCGACCGCTACACCTTCGGCCGCCCGCTGGCCTCCTATCAGGCCCTCAAACACCGCATGGCCGATAACAAGACCTGGCTGGAGGCCTGCCACGCGACCACGCGCGCAGCAGCCGCGGCAATCGACGAAAACCCGTCCACGGCAGCCGAATTCGTCAGCGTCGCCAAATCGTATGTCGGGACGAAGGCGCCGGTGATCGTCCAGGACTGCGTCCAGATCCACGGCGGTATCGGCGTCACCTGGGAACACGACCTGCATCTGTTTCTGCGGCGCGTCACCTACGGTCGGGCCCTGTACGGGACCCCGGAGGAACATCATCGCCGCATCACCGACCTACTCGTCCGCAGCGCCGCATGACCACCGATCTCGAACCAGTCGACAGCTTCCGCGACCGCGCCCGGCGCTGGCTGAAGGAAAACCTCCCGCCAACCACGCAGACCTACACCGTCGCCGACCACGACGAGGTGTGGGATCGCGCGCGCGAACTGCAACGCATCCTCTTCGAAGGCGGCTTCGCGGGTATCTGTTTCCCGAAAGCCTATGGCGGCCAAGGGCTCACCCCCACCCACCAGCAGGCCTTCACCGAGGAGTCGCTCGGTTACGAGATGCCGCTGGTGCTGAATGTGCCCACGCTCGCGATCTGCGCGGCTACCCTGCTCGAGCTGGGCACCGAACAGCAGAAGCGCGCGCATCTGACGGCGGTGCTGCGCGGTGCGGAGATCCTGGCCCAGTTCCTATCCGAACCACGTGGCGGCTCGGATCTGGCAGGGCTGATCACCCGCGCCGATCGCGACGGTGCCGAGTGGATCCTCAACGGCTCCAAGATCTGGAGTTCGGGCGCCTATGCCGCCGACTACGGGCTGTGCCTGGCCCGCACCGACTGGGCCGTGCCCAAGCACAACGGCCTCACCCTGTTCCTCGTCCCGGTCGCCACGCCGGGAGTGACCATCCAGCGGATCAAACAGGTCACCGGGTCGACCGAGTTCTGCCAGGAGTTCTTCGACGATGTCCGGCTACCCGCCGAGGCCGTGATCGGCGAGGTCGGCGGCGGCTGGGCGGCGGCGTCGCGGCTACTGAATCACGAACGGGCCGCCATGGGCGGCACCTCGCCCTACACCAGCGGCCAGCGCCCGCATCTCGGCGCGGAGGCCACCACGCTGGTCGACCTGGCTCGCGCGACCGGCCGCCTCGACGACCCGCGGGTGCGTGAGGATATCGGGGCGGCCAGGGCCATGATCGTGGTCCGCAACCAACTCATCGCGCATGTCTCGCACGCCATCGGCACCGGCGCCCTGCCGCCCGCGGCCGGGTCCATCGTTCGCCTGTTCAGTGCCGAAAATGCCTTGCTGCAAACCGATTCCGCGGTCACGATCGCGGGTGCGGCGGCGGTGACCGGCGATCCGGATGGTCCTGGCATCGGCCAACTCGGCATCGACTATCTGTTCCGCAATGCCTGGAGCCTCGCGGGCGGCAGCACCGAAATGGCCCGAAACATCATCAGCGAACGGCTACTCGGCATGCCCCGCGAACACACCGCCGACCGCGACGTGCCGTTCAACAAGGTCGAACGGAGTCGTTGAGTGACGAGATGGTTCGAACAACGCGGCGGCCTCGATGGCACGGTAGCCGTGATCACCGGCGGCGCAGGCGGACTCGGGCAGGCGATTGTGCGGGATCTGGTCGCCAACGGTGTCCGGCCCGCGGTCCTCGACCTCGATGCAGAAGCCGCCGAGGCCCTGCGCCGCTCGATGGCCGATCGCGATGCCCTGGTGCAGGTCGGTGACGCCCGCGATCCCGATACGCTGACGGCGCTGTTCGCCGCCGTCGACGAGCGCTGGGGTCGGCTGGACATACTCGTCAATGTCGTCGGCGGCACCTTCCGTGCCCCGTTCACCGACACCACGCCGAAGGGCTGGGACGCGCTGCTGCGCACCAATCTGCTGCATGTATTCCACGCCTGCGCATTGGCGGTGCCGCGGATGCAGGCCGGTGGGCGCGGCGGCAGCATCGTCAATATCACCACCATCGAAGCGCACCGTGCCGCACCGGGTTTCGCTGTCTACGCCGCCGCGAAGGCGGCCGTCGAACAGTTCGGCCGCACGCTCGCTATCGAACTCGCACCGGACCGGATCCGGGTCAACAACGTGGCCCCGGACTTCGTACCTACCCCCAACCTGGCCAGGTTCTCACACGGCGACGGCGCCATGTCCGATCCGACCGGGGCTCGGGTCGCCATCCCACTGGGGCGCCCCGGTGAGGTCACCGACGTCTCGAACTGCGTAGTCTTCCTCGCCTCGGCCCTTTCGGCCTACCTCACCGGCACCACCCTGCATCCCGACGGTGGCACATCGGCATCGGCGGGTTGGTTCAACTGGCCGGATACCGGTTGGGCCAATTACGCTCCGCTGCGCTATCTCCAGAGTTGATCGGGGTGATCGCGCGCAGGCAGAACGCGGTCGTGCGGTCGATATCGGCGGCGGTCGGCTCCACCCGACGCCAGAGGAAATCGGTCAGACTGCCGACGGTCGCGTGTGCGACGAGCGCGGCATCGAATTGCGGGTCCTGGCTGCCCAATTCGGCGAAAGCGCCGTGCAGCAGTGTGGCGAGCCGATCGCTCGGCGTCGGCGATCCGGCATCTATATCCGGAGCTGACCCACCGGCGTTCCACAGCACCGCCCTGGTCAACGTCGCTGTGGAATCGGCCGCCTGGGACAGCACCGCCTCGACCCACCGGCGCACCTGGTCTTCCGGTGTATCCGCTTTGCGCATTCGACGGGCGGCATAGCGCACCAGGCGCTCGGCGCCATCCTCGATGAGGGCGGAGATGAGTGCGTCCTTCGATGGAAAATGCCGGTAGAAGGCGTCATTGGACAGACCGGCGGCCGCGACGATATCGGTTACGCGCGGTCGCGACGCGGTCCCGCTGGCGCGGATGACAGCCATCGCGGCATCCAGCAGGCGGCGCACCTCATCGGCATAGGTCGCCTCGCGTTTGGCGAGAGCCCTGGCGGCGATGCGGCCCACCACATCCACCTCGGGACCCGCAAGGCTATTCTCACTCACAAGAAGAGTATTCTCAGAAATAGGAGTCGGCGCAAATGCGCGAGCGTGTCCTCACCCTGCAGGGTGCGACGAACTTCCGCGATCTCGGCGGCTATCGGACCGTCGACGGCGGATACACACGCTGGGGCATGGTCTATCGCTCCGACGCTCCGCACCGGCTCAGCATCGCCGACCTCGCCATCGTCGAGCGCCTCGGTCTGCTCGTCGCCTACGACCTGCGCACCGACGAGGAGCGCGACCGCTCCCCCTCGGCGCTGCCCGCGACCGTGCGTCGGATACCGCTCACCATCGGCGGCACCGCGGCCCACACCCGGGCCAACGCCGAGCTGATCCGCACCCGGCCCGCGGAAATTCCCGACGACTTCCTCGCCGAAATGTACCGCCGTATGGTCGATTTCGACGCCGAGATATTCGGGCGGATACTCTCTGACTTAGCCGACGCGAACGGTACCCCGGCCCTGATCCATTGCACCGCGGGCAAGGATCGCACCGGCGTCGCCGCCGCATTACTGCTGGCGGCGCTCGGCGTCGACGAGACGACAATTCTCGACGACTACGAATTGAGCGCCATCCACTTCACCGAGCGGCGCCTGCCCCGCCTGCTCGCGCGCCTGCCCGAGGATGTCGACCCCGCGCGCTACCGCGCGGTCTTCGGCGCACCGCGGCTGGCGATGGCCACCATGCTCACCACGCTTCGGGAAAACCACGGAAGTATTGAGGGCTACCTGCGTACCAGGGCCGGGTTGTCGCCCTCGACTCTCACCGCGCTGCGAGAGCGGTTGGTCCAGTCATCCGTTTCGTGACCGCGCCCGGTACCCGGCCACGAAGTCGGCAGCCTGCTTGTGCAAATGCCGCAACAGGATCTCCTGGTCATTGAGCGGAAACTCGGTGACCGCCCGTGATTCGAGCATGGTCTGGGTGGCCTCGAGGGTGTTGCAGTCTTGCAGGCCGAATTCCTTGAACGTGAGGGCGGCCAGTTCTTGCCGCAACCGGTCGGTGGCGTTGCGCGCCGGGGCGAAATAGCAGGTGCCCTCGAAGATGTGCTTGTTGTAGGCGGTCGGCCAGTAGTGATACGTCAGGTACCAGCCCGGCGCCCACACGACGATCATGAAATTCGGGAAGAAGACGTAGGAGTCCAGGCCCCATGCCCGGTGCCGGGTCGGGTTCAGTCCGGGTGGCAGATTGTCCAGCGCGGGAATGTCCGGGCGATCCCAGGCGCCGAAATTGCCGCTGCGCAATACCCTTTCGATCGGCTTGACCATATTCAGATCCTTCGGCGGCGCCATGCCACCCCATGAGGACACCATGCCGTGCGGCCCGTCCAGTTCGTAGTGCAGCGCCTCGAAGCCGAAGTTCGACAGCTTCTGCGACTCCCCGGCCACGTACTGCTTCGCATGCAGGATGGGCGCGTGGTAGAACTCGGCGAAGGCATCGACGTAGAGCTTCCAGTTACTCCCGACCTCGGCCTGGTACTTGTACATCGCGGTCATCTTCCCGAACGGGTAGCCCGCCAGTCCTGCGGCGAACTTGCCGAGATAGTCGGTCAGCGGCGCGGCATCGTCATCGAGATTGACGAAGACGAAGCCCTCCCACACTTCGCAGCGCACCGACTTCAGACCGAACCGGTCCTTGTCGAAGTCGAAGAACTCCTGCTCCTGCTGTACGAAAGTGGCCTCGCCGGCGAGGTTGTAGCGCCAGGCGTGGTACTTGCAGGTGAACTGTCGGCAGGTACCGGCTGTCTCCTGCCCGGGATAGTCGTCCCAGACCAGCTTGTTGCCGCGATGGCGACAGATATTGTGGAATGCGCGGATTCGCTGATCATTGTCCTTGACGATGATCAGCGAAGTGTTCACCACCGCAAGCTCTTTGGTGAAGTAGCTACCCATACGCGGAAGCTGTTCCACCCGACCGACATTCAGCCAGGTCCGCGCGAAGATCGCGTCGCGCTCGAGCTCATAGTGCTCCGGCGAGATCGAGTCCTCGAACGACACCAGGCCGGTGCCGAGCTCTGGATAATGCTCCGTCCACGACCCCTCCGCCGGCTTCGCGAAATGCGGCATCTGCAGCTCCCGTCATATCGAATACCGCGGCCGATTGGGCCGCCGACACGCGTGAATGCTAGTCGTTCGTAAAGTAGATTGCTAGTCGTTCGTACAGCAGATCACTAGCCATTCGTAAAGTAAAATCCTGGCCGATCGTCAAGTACAGTCGTATGCACCACGACGAGCCCACCGGAAGGAAGGCATGACCAGGGCAGATGTTGTCGCGCGCGAAGCCGATAGTCGGCAGCGCCTAATCGACGCCGCGGTAGCACTTTTCATCCGCCACAGCTTTGCCGGGACCTCGCTACAAATGATCGCCGACGAGCTGGGCTTCACCAAGGCCGCGATCTACTACCACTTCCGCACCCGCGAACAACTACTCCTCGCCGTGCTGCGGCCACTGCTGCAACAACTCCGGTCGGTGATCGAGACCGCCGAACAGCAACGCACCGCGCGCGCCCGCGCCGAGTCGATGCTGAACGGTTACGCCGAACTCGTCGCGGCGAGCCGATCGATCGCCGCCGTCGTGACCACCGATCCCAGCGTCATTCGCGTGGTGCGTGAGCAACCGGATTGGCGCGAGGTGATCGACCGGCCTGTCGCGCTACTGGCAGCACCCACCCCCGGACCGGATGGTGTTATCGCGGCCACCGCGGTGCTGACCGGTCTGGCCGGCGCTGCGTCCGGCGCACCGAACGACGTCGACCAGCAGACTCTGCACCAACAGTTGCTCGACATCGGCCGCCGGACACTGGGACTGCGTAGACCGCGAAACCTATGACGCGGCAGCGCATTTCGGAAGGAACAAACCACCGCCAGACCGCTGGAGTTTCCGGGGACTTCCCGTCCGGCTCGACAAATTCATTGCGCCGGAATGGATCTGAGCGAGCCTCGGCTGAACTGCTGCGCCCGGCGGTGTTCGACAATGCTGCGGGATCGGCGTACCGGCCGCCGGACGGTGAGCGCTGCCGTTCGGCACTGGCGAAGTGACCAGGATCCGACGGGGTGCGGCCTATTCCGGTGCCTCGAACCCGCCGATCTCCTGCTCGAGCAGTTCGGCCAAGCGCAGCGGGGTCCGATCCTCGAACATCGGACCGATGAGCTGCACGCCCACCGGCAGGCCCTCGGGGGACCGGCCCGCTGGTATGGCGGTTGCAGGAAGGCCGGGCATGGTCGCCAGACCAGCCCAGACGAGCTGGTCGGCGAACGGGTATGCCACGCCGTCGATGTCGATCCGCCGGTCTCCCAGACTGGGAGTGTGGTCATGCGGGAACGCGGGAGTCGGCGTGATCGGACAGACCACGGCATCGAACTCGGCGAACAGCTGCCGCCAGCCGTGGCGGTGGCGCTCGCGACGGTTGTTGGCCTCGATCCAGTCGCGGTGGCTGAACACCGCGCCGCGCAACCGCACCGCGTCGAGACTCCGGTCGTCCGCGTTCAATCCAGCGGCGTGGGTCCGCAACTGCTCGTACCTGTCCGCGGGATACATTGCGGCGAGGTTCGCCAGCAGCAACTGCGTGTAGAGCGTCGCGGCCTCGGTCAGATCGGGCAGCAGCGGACTGTGCCGTTCGACGCGAGCACCACCGGCGACGAGTGCGTCGGCGACTCGGTTCACCGCGGCTCGCACTGCGGACCCGGTCGGAATGAGCGGATGGTCGTCGACGACCAGCACACGGAAATCGGAGAGCCGCTCGCCGCGCGCAACCGGCAGAGCCAGGTCGAACGCGACGCCGAGCGTCAGCGGATCCGGTCCAGCCATCACGTCCAACAGCAGCGTGAGGTCGCGGGCGGTGCGCGCCATCGGCCCGACGACGGCGAGGTCGCGCTCGGATGGCAGCGCCGGCGCGGGCGGCGGGACATGACCGCGGCTCGCCACCAACCCGTACGACGGCTTATGCGCGTAGACGCCGCAGAAATGCGCGGGGGTGCGCAGCGAACCGCCGATGTCGGAGCCGATGGACAGCGCGCCGAACCCGCATGCGAGGGCAGCCGCAGATCCGCCGGAGGATCCGCCCGGAGTGCGGCCGAGATCCCACGGGTTGTTGGTGGTGCCGTAGATCTCGTTGAAGCTCTGCAGATCCCCCAGCATGAACGGCACATTGGTCTTACCGAGCACCACCGCGCCCGCGGCTTTCAGCCGCGACACCTGTACCGCATCCTCGGCGGGCACATAGTTGGCATAAGGCGACATGCCCCAAGTCGTCGGCAGCCCGGCGATGTTGTAGGACTCTTTGACCGTCACCGGAACGCCGAGCAGCGGCCGATCCTCGCCGCGAGCACGCGCCTCGTCAGCACTGCGCGCGGCGGCACGCGCCGGTTCGAAGTCCGGCACACAGATCGCGTTGATCGCCTTGTCGTCCCGCTCGATCCGGGCGATCGCCTCGTCGGTCAATTCCGCCGAGGTCACTTCACCGGCACGCAACGCGACCGCGAGCTGTTCAGCCGACCGGAAACTCCACTCCATTGAACCGACCCTACCGGCCCGGCGCACGCGCTCGACGAATATCTGGTAGACACACCGAGCTGAGTACGTTCGTTTGCGAATTGTGTAGTGATACTTGATTTTCCGCAGACTGCTCAGGCGCCTGGTCGCTTCGCCGTGCGGATGGGAATAGACCCTCTACGGCGGAGGCGATCGCGACCGGGCGGGCCGGGACTCGGCGACCGCGCTCGAGTCGGCCAGCGAAGCCTAGGTCACCGCTGGGTCCACGGATCCCGGCGTAGCCCGAGGCCGTACGCGCTGTCGTTGGCGATACGAACCGCATCGTTCTCGTTATCCTAGGGTCGATCCCGACTGGCGAGAATGATATTCTCGAATTGAGAAGGAGAACTATCCATAGCTCTCGCCGTCGTTGCGTCTGGAACGATCTGGGCCACCGCCCCGCGGCGATCCGACGAAATACCGCTTGGACGTAGTACTCATCGTCGGCGCCTACGCAGTGGTGGCTATGGCATTGCCTTCGTTCGGCGTCGAGCCCGAGATCGAGCTGCTTCCATATCTTCCGAGCGGCCACTGAGTGAGAGCCATATGTTGAGCAGCGATATGCGGGCAGACATCGCGGCACCTGCATGGACACAGGCGGAACTGCAGCGCCTGATGGATGTCCAGCCGTGCGCCATTGGCCGATATCTGGCCCCGGCCCACGGTCCGACGGCCCGCGATGTAGTCGAAGCCGGGCAATTGCTCGGCGACGCGGTAGTGGCAGCGGCCAAACACGTGCCGCATCAGCGCGTTACCTCGGCATCGATGATCTTCTCGCGCGCGGCCGCGCATACAGCTCCGCTCGATATCGAGGTCGATGCGCTGCGGTCCGGGCGCACCTTCACCACCGCGCAGGTCACCATTCGCCAGCTCGATTCGCCGCGCTGCGCGGGGATCGTACTGCTCGATGCCGGTGCGCCCGACCTGATCCGCTCGGCGGCCCCGATGCCCCGGGTAGACCCGCCTGCTCGGCTGCGTCCACTCGCGATTACGGGCACCGAGGTGGACGGTCGCGATATGCGGGTGGTCGACGACGCTTACGACCCGGATCCGAATCGGGTCGGCCCGCCGGAGTTGTTCGTCTGGACGCGATTCCGCGACGCACCGGAGCAGGACTACCTGCATGCCGCGCTGCTGACCCAGTCCAGTACCCATTGGACGGTGGCCGCCGCGCTGCGCCCGCACGCGGGTTTCGGCGAAGCGATGGCACATCGGTCGATCTCGACCGGAATCACCATGGCCACCATCACATTCCACGACGATGTCGACGTGACGAAGTGGCTGCTGTACGCGACCCGCGTCACCTACGCTGGGCGCGGCCACGCTCAGAGCGAAGGCCGGGTTCATACCGAAGACGGGACCGTAGTCGCCTCATACAGCGTGCACGCGATGATGCGCGGCCTCCAACCACGCGCTGCGACCCCCGATACCCTGCTCTGACCCACAGGAGACCTCGTGGAGCCATCGGGCTATATCGATCGGCCGGATTATCGCGTCGATATCCGGCGCATCCGCAATCTGGTGCGTGTCACCTACGGCGACCAGATATTCGCCGAGTCGACCGCGAGTCTGCTTGTCGCGGAACAGGATCACGGCATCGTGTGCTATCTGCCCGCATCCGATGTGCGCTTCGACCTGCTCGTCCCCCACGAGCAGACCTCGCGCTGCCCGTTCAAGGGCACGGCGCGCTACTGGCGTCCGGCCGATGGCCCGGATCCGATCGCCTGGGAATACGCCGAGCCCTATCCGGAGGTCGCGATATTGAGCGGCCACATCGCTTTCTATCAGGATCGAGTCCGCGTCGAGGTGGGCGTAGCCACCCCTGCGGTCATCCAGTAAGTCCCTGGCCGCTCATTCGCTCGATCGGGAGTGGGGCACGAGGCCGAGGTTCGGGGTCGGCGGCCGCTTTGCTGATGAGCGTCGATGGCCGTACCGCGCTCTGCAGCAGTTCGCCTCACTCGGTCTGCCGCTGCAGCACAGTCGGGGCTAGTCGGGTTCGGCCGCCTGAGTGGAACTCGTGGTGGCGGTGGGTGGGGTTCGACCACGGCGCCGCCCCGGAGCCAATAGGCCGATGGCAACTGCGGCGACCAAGGTCAGTGCGCCGAGGATCGCCGCTGCTTGGCGGACGCCGTGGACGAATGCGGCCTTGGCCGCGTCGGCGAGGGGTTGCGCTTGCGGGCCCAGATGCTCAGCCACGGCCAGTGCGCCGACGAGTGAGCCGGCGACCGGACTGCGCATCTGTTGCGGGAGCATCGGCAGGATCGTCGCGATCTGGTGGCCGTAACCCGCGGCGAGAATGCTTCCGGCCAAGGCTATTCCGATCGCGGCGCCGACCTCGCGCGATACG
Source organism: Nocardia sp. NPDC050408 (assembly GCF_044458905.1). NCBI lineage: Bacteria > Bacillati > Actinomycetota > Actinomycetes > Mycobacteriales > Nocardiaceae > Nocardia > Nocardia sp. NPDC050408. The sequence continues at coordinate 992,097 of NZ_JBITIL010000002.1, forward strand.
TCGTTCACGGCTGCCGCGACGCCGTGCTGGTCGGCAGGTACACCCGCCATGATCGCGGTCGTGGCAGGTGCCGCCGACAGGCTGATGCCGAGACTGACGATCAGCAGCGGCCAGACGACATCGAAATAGGTGCCATCGACCGTCAAGTGGGCGACCGCCAGGAGCCCGACACCCAGCAGTGCGAGACCGCAGAAGGTTTGCAGCCGCAAGCCGAATCGCTCGGCGAGCCACGGCGAGATCGGCGAGATGGTCACGAACGGAATCATCATCGGCGCCATGGCCAGTGCCGAGATGAGCGGACGGTAGCCGAGAATCAATTGCAGGAACTGCACGACGAGCATGAACATGCCGAACGAAACCAGGAATTGAATTGCGACGGAGGCGGTCCCGGTGCCGAATCGACGGTCGGCGAACAGCCGGACGTCGAGCAGCGGCGCCGGCACCCGCAATTCGATCAGCGTGAATGCTCCGATCGATAGGATGCCGCCGACGGCGGCACCGATCACCAGCGGATGCGACCAGCCGAGCTGAGGCGTCTCGGTCGCCGCCGCCACGATCAGGCCGACGCCGATTGCCGAGGTCAGCGTGCCCCACGGGTCGATGCCGGGCCGTGCCGATGCGATCGATTCGGGGATGACGCACCCGGTGACGGCAAGCAGCGCGCTGGATGCGCTCATCGCCGCCATGATCGAAAGCCAGGTCCAGAACTGAAACAGCACACCGGACACGAGGATTCCGCCCACCGCGCCCATACCCACGGAACCGGCCCACATCCCGACGGCGACGCCGCGCCTGCTCTCCGGCAATCCGGCGGTGAGCAGCGACAGCGTCGACGGCATCACCAGCGCGGCGCCGACCCCGGCCGCCGAACGAGCCGCGATCAGCCATATCGGACCGTCCAACAGCAGCGGCACAGCGGAGAAGAGCGCGAACACCCCCAGACCGGTGAGCAGCATCCTGCGGCGTCCGTACCGGTCGCCTAATGCGCCGCCGGGCAACACCAGACAGGCCAGCGCGAGGGTGTAGCCATCGACGATCCAGGTCAGCTGCTGCTGGGTGGCGCCGGTAGCCGCGGCAATCTCGGGCAACGCGGTGTAGAGCGCGGCCATCGACGCGACGATAAGCGCCACCGCCGCACAGGACAGCATCAGCGCCCACCGCTGGATGACGGACAACCGCGTCGCGGTGGAGTCCATGGCCTGCCCTACTTCAGCATCATGCCGCCGTCGACCGGTAATGCCACCCCTGTGATGTAACGGGCGTCGTCGGAAGCAAGGAACAGCACCGCGTTGCTGATATCTTCCGGCTCCACCCAGGCGATCGGCAGCACGTGGAACATCTGCGCGACGGGGATGAAGTCGTCGACGGTCGGATTCTCCAGATCCGGTCGGAACATGCGGAAGGTGGGCTCGTTCAGCAGCATCGGCGTCGCCACGTTCGTAGGGCAGATCGCGTTCACGCGAATGCTCTTGTCCCCCAACTCCATTGCCAGCGAGCGCATGATGCCGATGACACCGTGCTTGGCAGCGGCATAGTGGCCGATATTCGGGACGGCGCGCAGGCCGCCGATCGAGCTGGTGAGCACGATCGACCCGCCGCGACCGCCCGCGACGATATGCGGCACCGAGACCCGGGTGGTCATCCAGACGCCGGTCATATTGACATCGATCATGTCGCGCCAGGTCTGTTCGCTCATCTTGTCCATCGCATCGCCATCGCTGGCCAACCCGGCATTGGCCACCACGATGTCGAGGCGACCGAGTTGTGCGACACCGTCGTCGACCACGGCCTGCATGGTCTCCAGATCGCGCACGTCGGCCTCGACGGCGATGATGCGCCGGCCGGTCGCCTCGACAAGCGCGACCGTTTCGGCCAGGTCGTCCGGTGTCGACATCGGAATGGTGACACCGTCGAGCTGCTTACAGACGTCGACGGCGATGATGTCGGCGCCCTCCTGCGCCAGTTTCACGGCGTGGCTACGCCCCTGGCCGCGCGCTGCACCCGTGATGAAGGCGACCTTGCCCTCTACTCGTCCGGTCATCATTCACTCCCTGGATTCGTGGCCGCCGTCGGCCCGGTGCCGACGGCGAAGCAAAAGCAGAACGGTCAGCAGCACGGCGGCGGCGATCGCGCCGTAGCGCGCCGCACCGGTCATTCCGCTGACGGCGAGCAGATCGATCGGTGCGGCGGACTCGCGTGGCTCGGTGACCACGTCGGATTCGGCGCTGTGCGCATCGACCGAAGCGGATTCGGGTTCGGTGTGCGCCCCTGCGGTGATCTCGGCCGCGAGATTGGTGGCGAATGTTCCGATGAGCGTCCCGGCGACCTCGGCGAGCGCGCCGCGGCCGAATTGGGCCGGCTTGCCCGTAACGGCCAGGTCGGTTTCGACGAAAACCTCTGTCACGCCAGCGGATTCGACGAGTCGGCAGGTGATCATCGCCTTCGCGGTGCCGTTGCCGCGCGCCTCTCGCCCGCCGCCCTCGAGCACCGCGATCCCGGCCGCCTCGTCCTGAGAGGCGATCTTGATGGTGCCGGTATAGGACAGGGTGACCGGACCGAGTTTGACCTTGATCTTGCCGCGGTAGTCGTCGCCGTCGCGCCCGGTGATGGTCGCTCCGGGAACGCAGGGGGCGATCCGCTCGAGGTCGAGCAGCACCCGCCAGGCTTGTGCGGCGGGGGCGGGAATACTGAAGGTGTTCTCGAACTTCATGCGGACTCCTTCGCGATCGATTCCGCGGCCGCACGAACGGCTTTCACAATCCCCTGATATCCCGTGCACCGACAGACATTGCCGGACAATGCTTCTCGGATCTCGTCATCGGATGGATCTGGGCTTTCCTGCAAAAATGCGGTCACGCTGGTGATGAAACCCGGTGTGCAGAAACCACATTGGAGTCCGTGACAGTCACGGAAGGCGGCCTGCACCGGGGACAGGCGGCCGTCCGGCGATGCGATCCCCTCCACGGTCGTCACCTCCGCACCGTCGGCCTGCACGGCCAGGACCAGGCAGCCACGCACCGCCTGCCCGTCCAGCAATACCGTGCACGCACCGCACACCCCGTGCTCACAGCCCAGGTGGGTCCCGGTCAGCCCGCATATTTCGCGCAGGTAGTCGGCCAGCGTCAGCCGAGGTGGCACCCGATGGCGCCGGGCCCGCCCGTTGACCCGCACCTCGATTTCGATGTCAGTCATCACTCGCCTCCTCAACGGCGCGGCGCCAAGCGCGCGCCACCATCACCGCCCCGACCCGTTTGCGGTAGTCGGCCGTGCCGTGCAGATCGGACGCCACCGCGTCCAACGGTTCCGTTGCCGCGTGACCGACCTCGTCGGGAGCGACTTCGGCAATGTCGCGGCCGATCAGTTCCGCCTCGAGGGCGGTGGCCCTGCTCGGGGTGGGTCCGAGTCCGAAAAGACCGATACCGCACCGGTCTATGTGGGAGTCGGCGTCGAGGCCGACGGCCACGGCAGCACCCGCCAGCGCGAAATCGCCACTGCGGCGGGCGAATTCCTCGATCGCGAAACCACACCGGCCGCGCCGCGCCGGAAAGACGATCCCGGTCAACAGTTCGTCGGCGGCCAGTTCGGTGCTCCACATGCCGGTGAAGAAATCCGACGCGGACAGGGTGCGGCGCCCGCGCGGCGATTGAGCCTCGATTCGCGCGTCGAGAACCATGGCCACCGCCGGATATTCGGCCGCGGCATCGGCGTGCGCGATCGAGCCGCCTATCGTGCCGCGGTTACGGATCTGGGCATGACCGATCAGCGGGGTGGCCCGTGCCAGCAGTGGCACCGCTCGGTTGACTTCCGCGGACCGGCCGACCGTGGTGTGGGTGGCCCCCGCACCGATCCACACCGAGTCCACGCGCGACTCGATACCGCACAGTTGATCAATGCGGCGCACGTCGACGAGATGCTCGGGGACCGCCAACCGCAATGCCAGCATCGGCACCAGACTCTGCCCACCGGCGATGAGCTTCGCATCGTCACCGAGTTCGGCGAGCAGCTCGACGGCCGCCGTGGTGGAGATCGGCGCGTGATATTCGAACGGCGCGGGTTTCATGCCGACACCGTCCCGGTTACATCGGCGCGCGCCCGGTCGACCAGTGCCACAATCGCCGCGGGCGACAGCGGCAATTGGCCGACCTCCACGCCGAACGGTGCCAGGGCATCGACCACTGCATTGATCACGGCGGGCGCGGACCCGATCGCGCCGCCCTCGCCGACCCCCTTGAAACCGCCCGGACCGGGACTCGATGTCTCGACATGTCCGACCTCGATGACCGGCACCTCGGTCGCGGTGGGCAGCAGGTAGTCCATGAAGGTTGTGCTGATCGGATTCCCGCTGTCGTCATAGGCGAGGTGCTCGTACAGCGCGCCGCCGATGCCCTGGACGGTGCCGCCGAAGATCTGGCCCTCCACCACATCCGGGTTGATCATCGGCCCGCAGTCCTCGCTGACGATGTAGCGCAGCAAGGTCACCGCACCTGTTTCTATGTCGACCTCGCAGGTGCACACATGGGTCGCGTTGGCCCAGATCATCATGTGCGGCGTCCGATATCGGCCGCTGGCCTCCAAGCCCGCAGGCACTCCCGGCGGCAGGTCGTATCCGTTGAAATAGGCGATGTCGGCTATCTCGGCCAGCGTCATCGCCGCATCGGGCACGCCACGGACCCGCGCCTGTCCGCGGGTCAACTCCACATCCTCGATGGGCACGCCCAGCTTGTGCGCGGCGATCGCCACCATCCGCTCACGCAGTACGGAGGCCGTCTCCGCGATCGCGCCCGCCAGCATGGAACCCGACCGGCTGCCACCGGTGCCGCCGCCGAACGGTGTCAGTGCGGTATCACCTTGAATCGTGTGGACATCGGCGATGTCCACACCGAGCGCATCGGCGGTCAGCTGAATGACGGTGGTCTCCAAGCTGTTTCCCGATGATCCGCCCGACACATACACATTGACCTTCCCAGAGGGTTCGATCCGAATGGTCGCGCCTTCGGTGCTGTGCAACGGCGTACCGCCGGTGGTCGGTTCGAGGTAGGTGCAGGTGCCGACCCCGAGATAGCGTCCGTCCGCTCGGGCGCGCCGCTGCTGGTCACGGAAGGCGTCGTAGTCGAGCATGGCCAGTGCCTGCTCGAACGTCTCGGACGGCGACACATCGGAATACGGCATGCCATTGGGGTTGAACATCGGGAACTCGTCCTGTCGCAACATATTGCGTCGTCTCAGCGTCACCGGATCCATCCCCATCCGGCGCGCCGCGGCATCCAACAGCACCTCGCGGGCCACCGACTCGAACTGCCAGGGACCGCGATAGGCGACACGTCCCACGGTGTTCGAATACATAAGCCGCACATCGAAAGTCGCGGCAGGCACCCGGTACGGACCCGGGAACAGCATGCCGACCGGGATGGCGGCTGTCAGCGGTGACGGCGTCGGGTACGCGCCGACATTCTGCACGTAGTCGATGGCGGCGGCGAGAATGGTGCCATCCGCATCGAAGGCCATGCTGGCATCGCCGTGCTCGTGCCGGGCCATACCGCCCGCCATCAGGTTTTCCTGCCGATCCTCGATCCATTTCAGCGCCACCGGCAGCTTGCGGGCGGCCAGCACGATACAGACGTCCTCCCGCAACGGCGCGGCCTTGAGCCCGAAGCCGCCGCCGGTATCGCGCATGATGACCCGCACCGAATGTTCGGCGATACCCAACAGTCGCGCGCAGAAGCCGCGGATCTCGTGCGGCACCTGGGTGGATGCCCAGACCGTCAGCTCCCCGCTGGGAGCCCACCATTGCGCGATCAAACCCCGCGTCTCTATCGGCACCGGCGCGTACGCCTGTTGAAAGATCCGCTGCCGCACCACATATGCGGCGGAATCGAAGATCGGGTCGAGCTCTGCCGCAGGACGACCGCTCAGCGCGCCGGCTAGGTTGCCCGGGCACTGCGCATGCACTAGTTCGGCGGTTTCGTGTGCCGTGCGGTAGTCGACGACCGGCTCGAGCGGTTCGTAATCGACGACCACCAACTCGACCGCATCCTCGGCCACATACCGATCGAGGGCGACCACCAGGGCGACCGGATCACCGACGAACCGCACCTCGCCCTCGGCCAGCGGCGGCCGCGGCACCGGCGGCAGTCCGGGGGCGTCCAGCGAGTACGAGAACTGGTGCACTTCCGGATTCAGGTCGGCCGCGGTGAACACGGCATACACTCCGTCGAGCGCCGCGGCCGCCGCGGTGTCGATGCCGACGATGCGACCACGCGAGATCGGACTTCGCACGAAGCAGGCGTGCAGCATGCCCGGTCGATGCACATCGTCGACGAAACTGCCCGCGCCGGTCACCAACCGGAGGTCTTCGACCCTGGGGACCCGGGTGCCGACGAATCCGGCCGGCGGCGCTTCGGTCACCTGACGAATCCCGATATCTGTCATCAGGCGGGCCTCCCATTCACTGTGCGGAGCGTTTCCGCCACCACCGGATAAATGGTGTCGGGAAACGCTCGACCGGAAGAAATATGCACTACGGCAACGAAAGTCTGGGAACAGAGAAAAAGGGCATCGCAATCCGTTCGAATCAACGCGATCCGGCCCCCTCGGAGCCGCTCATCGCTGCTGATGAATTGTCTAGCACCGTATCCACAACGATGTCAAGAGTTCAATATGTCTTGACTGAGAATTACGATCTCCTATCAGGCACTTATGATTCTTTCACCTGCACCTGCCGTCGCGCAAATGTCGCCGAGCGGGTCGATCACGCGGGAACCGACCGTGTTATTACTGCGCTGGCACGCGACCGATACGCAATACACGATCGCGACCGTCGGCGGGGTGACCGGAAGCACTCCCCGACCGGGCCTCACCGACACCGAGCCGGCTCGCCCGCATTCACCTACCGGCCTGGATCTGAGCGGTCGGACCGAGGCCGCCGTCGCCGTCGCCGTCGGAACCGAAATCGTCGCGGTCCGTCGCGGCGGATCGACCCGACTGCCGCACGTCACCGATCGGCCGATCCATCCCACCGAAAGCGTTCCATCGCGACAGTAACACGGTTACTATGATAACCGTGTTACAGTTCTCGGGTGAGTCGGACAGCAGTACGGATTCCGTCGAAGAAGATCATCAAAACCGTGCTCGCACTGCTGCAGACCGACGGCTACGACGCCGTTCAACTGCGCGAGGTAGCGCGGCGCGCCCACGTATCCCTCGCGACCGTGTACAAGCTGTTTCCCACCCGGGACGCGTTGATCATCGCCGCGGTCCACGAGTGGATGGCCACCAACACCTATCCCGACATCGCACCGCCCACCCCCGAGGAATCGATCGCCGACGGCGTGATTCGCGTGCTGCGACATGTGTTCGAGCCGTGGGAGCGCAATCCAACGATGCTCGAGGCGTTCCACCGGGCCCACTCGGCTCCAGGCGGCGCGCGCCTGAGCGTCGACGGGTTCGCCGCGGTCCTGCCGGTAGCCGGACAGATCCTCGACGGTGCCGATCCCGAGTACCTCGAGGACATCGGACTGATACTGACCAACGTGATCTACGCCCTGATCGCGCGGGTCGCCGACAAGACCCTCGACATCGACGAGATCCTGCCGATACTCGAGCGCACCGTGCGGCGCCTCACCGCGGACAACACAGACCAGGACCGGGCCGTTCGCGAGCGGCGCAGCGCCACCGACCAGCGGCAGCCATTGGTACTGGATCCATCGATCACCGCACCTTTCGTACGAGAACGATCCCGGGACGCCGACGCGTCGGCGCAGGACGACGCCGCTCATCGACCGAACGCGGGCTAGCAGGTCCCGAGTACAGCCACACCGTCGGCCGAGTCGCCGCGACACCGCGGCCAGGCCACATCGGGGGGTGGTATTTCTGATCGGAAATCCGGTCGTTCAACAGAAATAGAATTAGGCCATACGGGTGACCGAATTTTTCGGTTCCCTAATTCGAGGCACCCTCCGATTACCATGCGGTGAAGGTGCATTCCAGCGACGCCGAAAAAAGGAATCGACAGCCGAGAAATATTTGCTCGCACCTATTGACCCGGCCCGCGACCACGCGCACAATCATCGGCGTAGCAAATCGAATCGGAAACTCGGATTCGATTTCGAGCAGCTTTCCCCGCATGCGCTGCCCCCTAATCCCACGAAAGTGATTTCGCGATCGATGTTGATCCCGCACACTCCCGCGCCCGCCGAACCCGGGCTACCTCACAATGCGGCGGTGGCCAATGGAATTGTGACAATTCACTTGGACGGTGCCACGACGTCACAGCCCGGCCGAGCCGGCGATACCGTGCTCGAAACCGCACGCCGGGCCGGGCTGACCCCACCGTTTTCCTGCGAGGCGGGCAACTGCGGAACCTGCATGGCCACCCTCGTCGATGGGCGGGTCGTGATGAAGGTGAACGACGCGCTGACCGACGACGACGTCGCGGCCGGCTACATCCTCACCTGCCAGGCCGTTCCCCAGACCACCTCGATCACTGTGGAATACCCATGACCTCCCGACCCAGGAGCCGACGATGACCGATTTCGATACCATCGACTACTTCACCGATCCGGCCCTCGTGCCCGATCCCTATCCGTATTACGACCATCTACGCGCCAAGTGCCCGGTGACCCGGGAGCCGCACTACAACGTCCTCGCGGTGACCGGATACGAGGAGGTCTCCGAGGTACTGCGGGACGCCGAGACGTTCTCGTCGTGCATCGCGGTGGGCGGCCCGTTCCCGCCACTGCCGTTCCAGCCCGAAGGCGAAGACATCAGCGCGCAGATCGAGCAGCACCGCACCCAACTGCCCATGTACGAGCACATGGTCACGATGGATCCGCCGGAGCACACCTATGCGCGGTCGGTGCTGAACCGGCTGTTGACGCCGGCGCGGCTGAAGGAGAACGAGGAGTTCATGTGGCGGCTGGCCGACCGCCAGCTCGACGAATTCCTGGCCAACGGCCGCTCCGAATTCGTCGCCGATTACGCGAAACCGTTCTCGCTCTTGGTAATCGCCGACCTGCTCGGCGTTCCGGAGCAGGACCACCAGGAGTTCCGGGTCGTGCTCGGTGCCGAGCGACCCGGCAGCCAGGTCGGTTCGCTGGACAAGGTAGCGGTGGGCATCAATCCCTTGGAGTGGCTCGACGAGAAGTTCAGTGCCTACATCAGCGATCGGCGGCGCGAGCCGCGCGATGATGTGCTGACCTCGCTGGCGCTGGCGAAATATCCGGATGGGTCGACCCCCGAGGTCCTCGATGTGGTCCGTTCGGCGACCTTCGTTTTCGCCGCGGGTCAGGAGACGACCGCCAAGCTGCTCGCCGCCGCGGTCCGCGTGCTCGGTGACGATCCGGAGCTGCAGCGGACGCTGCGTGCCGATCGCAGCCGCATCCCGGTCTTCATCGAGGAGACACTGCGCATGCACGCACCCGTCAAGAGCGGCTTCCGGCTCGCCCGCCGGTCCACCGAGGTCGGTGGGGTCGACGTACCGGCCGGATCCACGCTCATGTTCTGCCCCGGTGCGGCCAACCGCGACCCGAACCGGTTCGAGAACCCGCACGAGTTCCGCCTCGATCGCGCGAACTTCCGCGAGCACTTGGCTTTCGGACGCGGTGTGCACTCCTGCCCGGGAGGTCCGCTGGCACGGGTGGAGGGTCGGGTATCGCTCGAACGAATTCTGGATCGGATGCTGGACATCACGATCAATGCGGATGAGCACGGTCCCGCGGACGACCGCCGCTACCGCTACGAGCCGACCTACATCCTGCGCGGGCTCTCCGATCTGCACATCCGATTCACGCCACGAGACGCGTCCGCCCCGCGAGAGTGAGTGGATTTCGTGTCGATCATGTTCGAGCCAGACGGCCGAGGCCCCTCCTCGGTTCGCCTGCTGTTGACCGGTGTCTGTTGCATCGTCGCTATCGCGGCAGCCGCCACACTGATGGTCGCGAATTCCCGGGGGGCACTGCGCAAGTCCGTGCCGGTGACGGCAGTCATGGCGAATGTCGGCGACGGGCTGCCCGCCAAGTCGGATGTGAAATTCCAAGGCGTTCGCGTCGGGTTGGTCACGGCGGTGACGCCCGCCGCCGATAGCGGAATGAACGATGTCCGTATCGAGCTGAATCCCCACCTCGCGCAGACGATTCCGGCCACGGTGACCGCGCGGGTGGTGCCGAGCAACGTGTTCGCGGTGCCCTCGGTACAACTCGTCTACAACGGTGCGGCACCGGTGCTGACTTCGGGAGCCCGCATCAGCCAGGATCACAGCCTGGCGACCGTGCGCCTGCAGACCTCGCTCGATCAGCTGCGGCGGATCATCGCCGCGGTCGGTCGGGACGAAACCGATAACGCGGTGGGCATGTTGGCGATCCTCGCCGAAGCCACCAATGGGCGCGGCGCAGGCATCGAGAATGCGGCGGCACGGCTGCGCGATATCGTCGTCGAACTCGACAAGGTCGTCTCGGTGCAGGCGGTGCCGTCCACGCTCGACTCGCTCTCGGCGGCGATGCGTGAACTCCAGTCGGCGGCACCGGATCTGCTCGACGCCCTGCATCAGGCGATACTGCCGCTGCAGACGCTCGCACAGCAGCGCGCGAAACTCACCGCGCTGCTGTCCGGCGGCCTGCACACGCTCGGCACCGTCGGCACCGGACTCGACAACAACACCGACAAGATCATCGAAATCACCACGCATATGTCACCGGCCCTCGGCGCATTCGGTGACGGTGCGAGCAAGTTTCCGCAGATCAGTGTTTCGCTGACGCGAACGATCACCCGTTTCAACGGGTTGTGGAATCCGCAGACACAACGGCTTACCCCGCGCGTCATAGTGCAGCTCACACCGAACCGGCAGTACACCGCGGCGGACTGCCCCCGATACGGCGAGCTGGCCGGTCCCAACTGCGCGAGCGGTCCGGCGACACCCGCCCCGGCCGAGGGTTTGCCGCCCGGCTTGGATCCGCGCCGCTTCCAACCGCCGGCCTCGCTGCTCGATAGCGATATCGGGCCGGTCGGCAGTCCCGCCGAACAGGAGCAGATCGCGGACATCCTCGGCGGAAATCCCAATGCCGCCGCGGACATTCTGTTCGGTCCGCTGGCCCGCGGCGCCAATGTCTCGATCACGCCGGACCCGAGCGGAGGCACCCGATGAGCTATCGCGGATCACTGCTCGTGCTGATCGCCTTCCTGATCAGTTCGGCGCTGCTCAGCTGGTCGGTCGCGATCACCCTGCAGCGCGGCATCGGCGGCGAGACCACCGAGTACTCCGCGCTGTTCACCAACGTCTCCGGCCTGCGTGTCGGCGATGACGTCCGGATGGCCGGGGTACGGGTCGGCCGGGTCGAATCGGTCGAGTTGGCGGGCACGCTCGCGCGGGTCGGTTTCCGGATCCACAGCGATCAGGTGCTCACCGGGAACACCACCGTATCGGTGACGTATCAGAACCTGATCGGTCAGCGCTATCTCGGTGTAGCCATGGGCAACCACGGCGACCCGACCGTACTGAAACCCGGTGCCGAGATTCCGGTCGACCACACCGAGCCGTCGTTCGATATCTCCAAGCTGCTCAACGGTTTCGAGCCGTTGTTCGGCACACTGGACCGGACCGCGGTCGACAACATCACCGCTGCCCTGATCAAGGCTTTGCAGGGCGACAACGGCTCGATCACCACGCTGATCGCGGAGACGACCCGGCTGGCCGAATCGTTCGCCGGGCCGGACGAGGTGCTCGGACAGGTCATCTCGAATCTCGCCACCATCGTCGGCAATCTGGCCCAGCAGAGCGGAAATCTGACCACGGTGATCGACCAGACACGAGCCGTCTTCGAGGGCCTGCAACAACAGCAGCGAGCACTATTCGATTCCGTGGACCAGATCGCGAAGGTGGTCGGCCGAGCGTCGGAGATCGTGGCTGCCGACCAGCCCACCCTGGTCGAATTCCTGACTCGGGAACCCGGATTCACGCAGCACTTCCTGGACAACAAGGGCAAGTTCGAATACCTCGGCTACAACCTGCCACTGGTTCTCAAAGGACTGGCCCGCATCACGCAGGAAGGCGGCTACGTCGACGCCTACATCTGCGATGTGACCGTGTCGCTAGTCCCGGGCCTGACACCGCTGATTCCGCAAATAGTCGACGCGGTATCCCCCGGCGGGGTTGCCCAACACACCTCCAAGTGCAGGTGAGGCGCATGCGCATACCGTGGAATCACAACAGCCGCACCCGAATCGCGCGTCGGCAACTCGAAGAACTCAGCAGGCCCTGGCTCGGATTCGCGGCGATCGCGCTGCTGGTAGTCGCGGTCGCCGCCGCACTGGTGGTCAATTCGCTCGATATCGGTGAGCGACGTCTGGAGGCGGATTTCGCACAGGCCGCGCAGCTCGGTGCCGGCGATCAGGTGACGGTGGCGGGCGTGCCGGTCGGCCATGTGGTCGGCCTGCGGTTGGCCGGTGAACACGTGACGGTCACGCTGAGCATCGCCGACAATGTCGCGCTCGGCCCCGCCACGACCGCGTCGATCAAACTCACCACCTTGCTGGGCAATCGGTATGTGGAACTCGCACCGGCCGGTTCCGGTGCGCTGCCGAATGGCCGAATCCCCTTGGCGCAGACCAATGTTCCCTATGATCTGCAGTCGGCCCTGGCCGATGCCACGACCACCTTCACTCAGGTCGATGCCGATAAGGTCGGCCAGGCGCTCACCGAACTGTCCACCCAGCTACAGGGGCTGCCACAGCTGGTTCCGTCGGTGATGCAGAACGTCACCATCCTGTCGGGTGTGATCGCGGAACGACGCGGGCAGATCGGCACATTGCTGACCAGCACGAGCCAACTCACCACCGTCATCGAGAATCAACGGGCCGGCCTGGGCGTGCTGTTCGACCAGGGCCGCGACCTGCTGCGGGAGGTCGCGGCCAAGCGGCAGGCCATTGCCGCCCTCATCGCAGCCACCAGCAATGTGGTGCGGACACTGCAACCGATCGTCGTGGACGACCAGCCCGAAATTCAATCCCTGCTCGACAACCTCGGCCAGCTGGTTCAGATGCTCAGCCGGCACGACGACCTGCTGCGCAACATATTGCAGATCCTGCCGGTGCCCTGGCGCAGCTGGGCGGACCTGAGCGGCTCCGGGCCGGAACTGGAGGCCAACGCGTCCTCGGGAGCGTTCATCGACTCCTTCATGTGTGCGCTGGTCGGCCGCGCGAAGATCCAGCTGCCCCCCTATTCGGAGGACTGTCGATGAGATCGTTACCCCGTCCCGTGAAGCTGGTTCTGGTACTCGCGGCCACCGCGCTGATCGCCGGGACAGCCGGCGCTCCGCTGTCCCGGCTGAACGAAACCATCACCGTGACAGCGCATTTCGACAGCGCCGCCGGTGTCTTCGTCGGTAATCCGGTGGATGTGCTCGGCATGCGGATCGGTAAGGTCGACCGCGTCGAGCAACGTGGCGCGCATGTCGAAGTGACGATGCGGGTGGACGCCTCGGTGCGGATTCCCGCCGATGTCACGGCGGTGACCGTCTCGGATTCGGTGCTGACCGACCGGCACATCGAGCTCACCCCGGTCTACCGCGGCGGACCGACCCTGGCGGCCGGGGCGACGCTTGGTACCGATCGCACGAAGACGCCGGTCGAGTTCGACAGTCTGCTGGCCATGGCGGAGAAGCTGTCCACGTCACTGCAGGGCGACGGGCAGGGGCACGGCCCGATTGCCGACGCGGTCGGTGTCGGCGCGGCGGTGGCAACGGATAACGGCGATGAGATCAAGGCCGCGCTGGACCAGCTGTCCCGAGCGCTGCGCATGGGCGACGATCATGGCGCCGCCACCAAGAACGCGATAACCACTCTGGTGCACAATCTGGACTCGCTGTCCGCCGCGGCCGCGCGCAACGACGAGACGATCCGCGAGTTCGGCAGCGGGGTCCGCCAGCTGAGTGAGCTGCTCGCCGAACAAAATCTCGGCACCGGCGACACCGGCGCGAAATTGAACGAAATCCTCACCGGGACAACCGATCTCATGCAGCGCAATCGTGGCGCCCTGTCGAGTACGGCGAGCGGTGCGAACGTCATCTTCCAGAGTCTGTCGGATTACAACCGCAACATCGCGGAATTCATGGATCTGTTCCCGTTGGTCGTAGACAACGCCTATGCCGTGATCGACCAGAACGTGGGCGCCGGTCGGGTGCACGTGAATGTGGACAAGATCGTGCTGGACGGGCAGATGGTGAAGCAGGTGTGCAACCTGCTCGACTTGAAACAGCTCGGCTGCAACACCGGGAAATTGTCCGATATGGGGCCGGACTTCGGCATCGTGGCCATGCTGGCCGGAATCGCGGGTTTGCCGAAATGATTACCAGGAAAGCAACTTTCACCAGTGCCGCCGTCGTGCTGCTGTGCGTGGTACCGGCGAGCGCTTGTTCGATGGGGCTGGATCGGATGCCGCTGCCCGCGCCATCGGTCGGATCGCACACGTTCACGCTGACGGCCACCTTCGCCAACGCGCTCAACCTCCCGACCAAGGCCAAGGTGAAGGTCGACGGCGCCGATGTCGGAGAGGTCGAGTCCATGACGGCACGCGATTACGCCGCCGTGGTCACCCTGCGGATCCGATCCGAGGTGCTGCTACCGACGGGCACGACCGCCGAATTGCGGTCGGCCACACCGCTCGGCGATGTATTCGTCGCACTCGATCCGCCACCGAATCCGGCTCCCGGTGCCGCGGTGCTGCACGATGGGGACAGCATTGCGCAATCGTCGACCTCGGCGGCGGCGACCATCGAGGAAGTACTCGCCCGGGCGGCATTGCTGGTCAACGGTGGTGTGATCCGAGATCTGACGAAGGTGATCAACGGTCTCGGCGCCGAATTCGGTGGGCGGGGCGACCGCATGGGTGAGCTGATCGCCCAAACGACCACATTGGTCCGGACGCTCTCGGCGCGATCGGACCAGATCCGGGCGGTAGTGCAGGACACCGCAACGCTGACCGCCACCGTGGCCGCGCAACAGTCGGCGGTCAACGATGTGGTGGCCGCCGCGAGCCCGGCCCTGGATGTTGTGGCCGCCAGCACCCAGGACATCGTGGATCTCGCAGCCCAGTTGAATCGGATCGCCGGCCAGCTCGCGAAGTTTCCGTCGATCAACGGAACCGGAAAGCGCAGCCTTGTTACCGACCTCAACAATCTCGCCGCCGGACTCAACACCGCCGCGATAGACCCCAACGCCAACCTCGCCCCGCTGAACCACACCATAGCCATCGTCAGTGGCAAGATAGCCAACGCCGCAGCCGCCACCGCCGACGCCGATATCTATCAGATAGCGCTCGGAGCGGCACCCGACCCGAACTTCCCGGGTAATCCGGAAGCCCGGGTGCCGAGCCAGACCGACTGGGAGAACTTCGCCGGTTCGTTGGCGTACTCGTTGGGCCGGTTGTACGGCCGAGTGATCGGACCGGGACGATGAACCGCCCGGACCCGAATCGTGCCTTCGGCGTCCGTCTGGAGTCGGCGGCGGGCGCGGTCCTCGCAGTCACCGACCGGTTGGTCCGTCATCGACTCGTCGTCTCGTTGGTCGCCCTGGTGGCCACGCTGATAGCGGGAGCGACGTATGTCCTGTTCGGATCGCTCGAGCTGAACCCGTTTGCGTCGACCTACCAGATCCGGGTCCACCTGGCGCAATCCGGTGGTCTGCTGCCCGACCGGGACGTCACCGTGCGCGGTGTCCGCGTCGGCCGCGTGTCTTCGGTCGACATCGTCGACGGCGAAGTGGTCGCGGTCGCGTCGATCGAGGCAGGCACCAGGATCCCGACCGACAGTGCGATCCGGGTGGCCGGATTGTCGATGGCCGGTGAGCAATACCTGGATTTCGTTCCGACCAACTCCGGTGGCCCCTATCTAGCCGGCGGCGCGGTCATCGGCAAGGACCGGACCGCAGTGCCGGTGCAGCTGGCACAGTTGCTCGGCGACCTCAACGGCACCATCGCACAACTCGATCCCGACAAACTGCAGGCGATCGTGCACGAGTTGGGCGCGAGTTCGGCGGCGCCGGAGAAGCTGGCGGCGATCATCGATGGTGGCACCTTCCTGATCACCACACTCGGTGCGGTACTTCCGCAGACTGTCAGTCTGCTGCGCACCAGCGAGGTGGTGCTCGGCACCGCACGCGAGCTCGGACCGGCTCTGGCGGCTACCGCGGCCGATCTCGAACGCACTGCCGCTGGCGTGAATTCGATGACGGGCGGGTTCGACACCCTGCTCGACGTCGGGCCGGAGGCGCTGCGGACCATGGACCAGATCATCGCCGACAACTCCCCGACCATGGTCCAACTGCTCGGCAATCTCGCGACCGTGGCCCAGATGTCATACGTGCACGTACCGGCGATCAACAATCTGTTCTTCCCCACGCAGCGGGCCGGCTCTACCGCAGACGCTTTGGGCACCGCATTCCACGACGGCGCGCTCTGGGCGATCGCCAGCATCTATCCACGAAAGCAGTGCGATTACGACCTGCCGCGCCTGCCGGTCACCGTCGCGAACCATCCCGAACCCTACTTGTACGCCTACTGCACCGACCCGGATCCGACGCTCCTACCGCGCGGAGCCCGCAACGCGCCACGGCCCCCGGGCGACGACACCGCGCACCCCCCGCCCGGAGTCGATCCGCTGGCGACCGCCGATCCGACACCGCAGGGGCCGCTGTCGATCCCGACACCGTACGGCGGTGCATACGTTCCGGCATATGTACCGCCGAAGTAGCAAACCAACAACGAAGGCCAGGAGGTTTCGATGAAGAAATCAGTGCTGGAGACCGAAAACGCTACCGAGACAACCGACTCGGGCTCGGACACCGACAACCCATCCGTGCCCGAGAAGGAAACAGCCACCGAGACAAGCGATTCGGACCAGGTAGCCGAGGACTCGCCCGTGGGCGCGGACGCCACATCACCCTTCTGGCGGCGTCGTTGGGTGCCGCGCGCGGTGGTCGGCGCGACCGCCTTCGTCGCGGTATCTGCCTCGGTGCTTGCCTGCGTGCTCGGCTGGAAACTGCACGACCGCAGCCAGGTCGATACCGCGGCCCGGCAGGCCGCGAGCACCGCGCAGACCTACGCGGTCACGCTGACGAGCATCGATTCGCAGAATATCGACCAGAATTTCGCCGCTGTCATCAATGGCGCGACCGGCGAATTCAAAGACACATACACCCAATCCAGTAACCAATTGAAGACACTGCTGGTCGAGCACAAGGCCATCAGCAAGGGGCGCATCGTGGACTCCAGCATCAAGTCGGCGACCAAGGACCGCGTCCAGGTAATGCTGTTCATCGATCAAGAGGTCACCAACTCGGTGAGCCCAGATCCACGGATCGATCGCAGCCGCATGGTCATGACCATGGAGCGGGTCGGCGACAGCTGGCTGGCCAGCAAAGTGGATCTGGTGTGATGTGATCGATCAATCCTCCGCACCGTCGGTCACCCGGATAAGGAACTGGGGCCGCGGCTATCTGAACCGTCATCCGGTCGCCTCGCTGGATACCGTAGGCGCCCAGTTCATCCTGGGTGTGCGTGCGGTGCAGTATCTCGTAATCGACATCGCGACAGGCCGTTTCGCGTTCAAGGAGTTCGTGCGGCAGGCCGCTTTCATGATCAAAACCTCATATCTGCCGACCGTCGCGGTGGCCTTGCCGATCAGCGCGACCCTATCGATTCAATTCGGGCTGATCGCGGGTCAGGTCGGTGCGACCTCGCTCGCCGGTGCGGCCAGCGGTCTCGCGGTCATCCGGCAAGCCGCACCGGTCGTCACCGCGATGCTGTTGGCGGCGGCGGTCGGCTCGGCGATCTGCGCCGACCTCGGCTCCCGCACCATCCGAGAAGAGATCGACGCGCTCGAGGTGATGGGCGTTTCGGTGCTGCGCAAGCTGGTGGTGCCGCGGGTGGCCGCCGGGGTGCTGGTCGCGGTCGGACTGACCGGGCTGAGCGCGTTCGTCGGATTCCTCGCCGGATATATGTTCAATGTCTATGTCCAGGGCGGTACGCCCGGCAGCTTCATCGCCACCTTCTCCTCGTTCGCGCGCATCGGCGATATGTATCTTGCGGTGGTCAAGGCGGTGGTGTTCGGGCTCATCGTGACCGTCGTCGCGTGCCAGAAGGGATTGAGCACCAAGGGCGGTCCCGGCGGCGTCGCGAATTCGGTCAATGCCACCGTGGTGGCCTCGATCGTGCTGCTCATGGTGGTGAACGTGGGCTTCACCCAGATGTACACGATGCTCTTCCCACGGCAGGCGCTCTGAGATGGCCGCACCGTACTATCCGCTGCACATCGGGCAGGTGCTCCGCGTTGCGGACGCACCGCTGCACGGCGCCATGCGCCTCGGGCATATGGCCATATTCTTCCTGCGCGCGCTCGCCTCCATTCCGATCGTCCTGCGCCATTACCGCAGGGAACTACTGCGCCTGATCTCGGACATCACCTGGGGCAACGGGTCTCTCATCGTCGGCGGCGGTACGGCGGGCATCATTGTCGTGCTCGGCGCGAGCGGCGGCGCACTGGTGGGGATCGAGGGCTACAGCGCATTGAAATTGCTCGGCATCGGCCCGGCGACAGGTCTGGTCTCCGCGACCGCGTCGACCCGTGAACTGGCGCCGATCATGGCGTCCATCGCCTTCGCGTCACAGGCCGGCTGCAGATTCACCGCCCAACTCGGTGCCATGCGCATTGCCGAGGAGATCGACGCGATGGAAACACTCGCCATCCGGTCCATCCCCTACCTGGTGACGACGCGGCTCATGGCCTCGGTGGCCGCCATAGTCCCGCTCTATCTCGTCTGTCTGGCAATGAATTTCGTCGCGGTCGAGTTCGCCATCGGCATCGCGGGCAGCCAATCACCCGGCACCTACGACCACTACTTCCGCATGGTGCTCAGTGCGACCGATGTCGTGTACTCGCTGACGAAGGCCGTCGTCTTCGTCGTGATCACCACGACCATCCAGTGCTACTTCGGCTACTACTCCGCGGGCGGCCCGGTGGGCGTCGGTATCGCCGCCGGTCGCGCGATGCGGGCCAGCATAACCGTCATGATCTGCGTTAACCTGCTGATGACACTGGCACTGTGGGGGTTCGACTCGGGGGCCCGAATCAGCGGGTGATCGCCCGTCGTTACGGCGCCCAGCACCGGGCCAGGTCCGGTTCCGCCGCCCGATCGACCAGTTCCACCCGGAAACCATTGGCGCCGCGTAGAAATGCGAAGAACAGCCGCCCGGCGTCGGCGGGCCGGGTGGCCTCGGTGACGTATCCGTGGCGCACGAGTTCGGCGGTGTCGGCGGCCACATCGTCGGACCAGTAGCCGATGTGATGAATCCCTGCCTCCCCCACCGGTTCCCACAGCGTGCCCGCCACGCTGCGGACGACTTCCAACCGCGGCACGGTCGTCGAGTACCGACATTTCAACTCCACGACGGCTTGTTCGCCGTCGGGCAGGTGCACCGCCACCGGCCCGCCGATCTCGGGCCCCCACTCGCTGGCGAGCACCGCGGACAGCGTCGCCACGGTGGCTTCGAAGTCCGTCGCCACGATCCCGATATGGAACTGATCCTCGGCCTTCACAATCGGACCTCCGGTTCCGCTCCCACACAAAGAATTGCGTTCTTGATCACGAGAAGGATATTCTCACTGAACGAGAGGAGATGCAATGGCGTGGGATTTCGAGACCGATCCGGAGTACCAGAAGAAGTTGGACTGGGCCGATGAGTTCGTGCGCGCGGAGGTCGAACCGCTCGACCTCGTCTGGGAGCACGAGCAATTCGTGCCGCTGGACGGCGCGCGGCGCAAGGCGATCCAGCCGCTCAAGGAGGAGGTGCGGCGACAGTGCCTGTGGGCCACGCATCTGGGACCGGAGTTGGGCGGCCAAGGCTACGGCCAGCTGAAACTCGCGCTGCTCAACGAGATTCTGGGCCGTTCCTCTTGGGCGCCGATCGTTTTCGGCTGCCAGGCGCCCGATACCGGCAATGCCGAGATCATCGCGCATTACGGCACCGACGAGCAGAAACAGCGCTACCTGCGGCCGCTGCTGGATGGTGAGCTGTTCTCCAGCTATTCGATGACCGAACCGCAGGCGGGCGCCGATCCGACCCGGTTCGAGACCCGGGCGGTGCGCGACGGTGACGACTGGATCATCAACGGCTGGAAGTTCTTCTCCTCCAATGCGAGAACCGCCGCCTTCCTGATCGTCATGGCCGTGACGAATACGGAGGTGAGCCCGTACCAGGGGATGTCGATGTTCCTGGTACCTACCGATACCCCAGGTATCGAGATCGTGCGCAATGTCGGCCTCTACGGCGAGCCGATGAATGGTGGCAGCCACGCACTCATCCATTACGAAAATGTGCGCGTGCCCCCCGAATCCCTGCTCGGCGGCGAGGGCCAGGCCTTCGTCATCGCGCAGACCCGTCTCGGCGGCGGCCGCATCCACCACGCGATGCGCACCATCGGACTCGCGCAGAAGGCCATCGACATGATGTGCGAGCGGGCACTGTCGCGTACCACGGCGGGCAGCCGGTTGGCCGATAAGCAGTTCGTCCAGGGCTATATCGCCGATTCCTATGCCCAGCTGGCCCAGTTCCGGCTGTTCGTACTACATACCGCCTGGAAGATCGACAAGTACAACGACTACAAGAAGGTCCGTAAGGACATTGCCACGGCCAAGATCGTCATGCCGACGGTGCTGCACGATATCGCCTGGCGCGCAATGCAAGTGCACGGCGCATTGGGCACCACCAATGAGATGCCGTTCTTCCGGATGATCCACGGAGCGGGTGTCATGGGACTGGCCGACGGGCCGACCGAGGTGCACAAGACCACCGTCGCCAAGCAAGTGCTGCGCGACTACCAGCCCACCGACGGCATGTGGCCCACCGAATGGATTCCCGGAAAGCAGGAAGCCGCCCGGGCGAAGTTCGCCGAATATCTCGAGCATGAAGTAGGGAACCAGTGAGCATCGATACCACCCGGCTCGCCGATTGGATGGACGGCCACGGTCTGCCTGGTAAGGGCGAACCTCTCGAAACTCGCTTTCTGTCCGGCGGCACCCAGAACGAGATCTATCAGATCCGTCGCGGCGAACACCTGAGTGTCCTGCGTATCCCACCCGCCGAGGCGCCCGCAGACCGGGACGCGGGCATCTTGCGCGAGTGGCGGATCATCGAGGCCCTCGACGGCACCGATGTCCCGCATACCGCCGCCGTCGGAGT
Source organism: Nocardia sp. NPDC050408 (assembly GCF_044458905.1). Taxonomy (NCBI): domain Bacteria; kingdom Bacillati; phylum Actinomycetota; class Actinomycetes; order Mycobacteriales; family Nocardiaceae; genus Nocardia; species Nocardia sp. NPDC050408. The sequence continues at coordinate 1,013,320 of NZ_JBITIL010000002.1, forward strand.
CTGCACCGACTCCTCGGTGCTCGGACGCACCTTCTACCTGATGGGCTTCGTCGACGGCTGGTCGCCGATGGACCATCGCGGCATCTGGCCGGAGCCGTTCGACTCCGACCTACAGGCGCGGGCCGGACTCGGCTACCAGCTGGCCGAGGGAATCGCATTGCTGTCCAAGGTGGATTGGCAGGCGAAAGGTCTGCAGGATCTGGGCCGTCCGGACGGCTACCACGAGCGGCAGGTGTCGCGGTGGCTGAACTTCTACGACAAGATCGACGGCGCGCGCACGCTCGACGGCATGGATGTGGCCACCGAGTGGCTGCGCACCCACCGCCCGCTGGACTACATCCCGGGCCTGATGCACGGTGACTACCAGTTCGCCAATGTGATGTTCAAGCACGGCGGCCCGGCGCGGCTGGCCGCGCTGGTGGACTGGGAGATGGGTACGGTCGGCGACCCGAAGCTCGATCTCGGCTGGATGCTGCAGGGGTGGCCGGAGGACACCAGCGACCCGGCCGTGGCTACCAAGGGCTACGCCAATATGCAGTACATGCCCTCGCGTGAGCGGATGCTCGCGCACTACGCGGAGGTGTCCGGGCGTCAGGTCGACGATATCGACTACTACCTGATCCTGGCCAAGTGGAAGCTGGCGATCGTGCTCGAGCGCGGTTTCCAACGCGCCAAGGGGGATATCAAGCTGTCGGCGTTCGGCCCGATTGTGCTCGACACTATGCGCGCCGCAGCCGAATTGGCCGAGAGTACGGAGTACAGGTCATGAGCGAGCTAGTACCGCGTCGAGATAGCTTCTGCGGTATCGAGCCTCGGTTCGGAGGGTGCCGTCGAACGCACCCGAGTAGTGATCGTCCACGCCGCATTCGACCGCAGTATCACTACGCTCGACGAGCAACCGGAGAGGGCGGCGCAGCAAGGTATCCGGGCGCGGCACTGTCGATTAACGCAGGCGACCTGTTGGTCATTTCGGAGCCGAGCGCCAGGGAGGCGCAGCCATGAGCGACGCGGAGTTCTTGCTGGACCGGCGCGGCCCGGTCATGGTCGTTCGGCTCAATCGTCCAGATGCGCGAAATGCTTTGACCGCCACCATGATGCGCGGAATCGGTGCGGCGATCATTGCGGCCGAAGCCGATCCGCTGGTGCGGGCCGTCGTGCTCACCGGCACCGGTGATCGCGCTTTCTGTTCCGGAATGGACCTGCGCGCCTTCGCCAGTGGCGAAGATTTCGGCAGCGGTGCGGAAGCCGAGGCCTACGGGCGGCTGACCAAGGGACAGGTGAGCGTGCCGGTGATCGGCGCGGCCAATGGCAGCGCCGTCGGTGGCGGATTGGAACTACTGATGGGCTGCGATGTGATCGTGGCCTCCGCGGCGGCGAAATTCGGCTTCCCCGAGGTCAAGCGCGGACTGTTCGCGGGTGGCGGCGGTACCTTCATCGGCACCCGGATCCCCCTCGGCATCGCACTGGAGTTGCTGCTGACCGGCGATCTCATCGACGCCGAACGCGCCGAACGGATCGGGCTGGTGAACGCGGTAGCCGAACCGGATGCGGTGTTCTCGACCGCACTGGCCATGGCCGAGCGCATCGCCGCCAACGCACCGCTCGGGCTGGCCGCTTCGAAAGAGCTGGCTCGCCTTGCGGTTTCGGATGCCGCCGCAGCCACCGAACGGCTCGGCAAGTGGCAGGCATCGGTATTCGGCAGCGACGACGCCCAGGAAGGCGCACGCGCGTTCGCCGAGAAGCGCACGCCGAACTGGCGAGGCCGGTGATATGCGCGCGGTGATCTGCCCGGCCTACGGGCCGCCGGAGGTCGTGCGCATCGAAGACCGTCCGTCGCCCGCACTCGAATCGGGACAGGTTCGAGTGCGGGTCGGCGCTGCCGCGGTCAACTTTCCGGATGTCCTTGTGGTCGCGGGCGAATATCAGATCAAGGTGCCGACACCGTTCGTGCCCGGCAGTGAATTCGCCGGCACCATCACCGAAACCGCCGACGACGTCACCGAATTCGCCATCGGTGACCGGGTCACCGGCACCGGAATCGTCGGGGCGTTCGCAGAAGAGGTAACCGTGCCCGCCGCTGGACTCGGCCGCATCCCCGACGGAGTCGACGACCATTGTGCGGCGGCGTTCGGCGTCGCGTACCGGACGGCGTATCACACACTGCGTTCGGTAGCCCGGGTTCAGCCCGGGGACCGGCTGCTCGTACTCGGGGCAGGTGGCGGAGTTGGGCTTGCGGCCGTACAGCTCGGGGTCCGTTTGGGTGCCGAGGTGACTGCGGTCGCCTCCTGCGCCGAAAAGCTCAGCGCCGCAGCCACTCACGGTGCCAGCCAGCTCATCGACCACACCAGCGCAGACCTGCGCGCGGCGCTGAAAGAGGCATTGCCCGACGGCGCCCATGCCGTCGTCGACCCGGTCGGTGGTCGACTGTCCGAGCCCGCGCTGCGGTCGCTACGCCGCGGCGGTCGATTCGTCACCGTCGGCTTCGCCTCCGGCGAGATTCCACGGATCCCACTGAATCTGGTGCTGGTCAAGGGAATTCACATACTCGGCTTCCAATTCCAAGACCTGGACCCGGCCGAATTCCGCCGCAACGAGGACGAACTGCGAGAACTGTTGACCACCGGCCGCGTCCTCCCGCACATCAGCGCGGTGTATCCGCTCACCGAGGCCGCCACCGCACTACGGCGGGTCGCCGACGGGCAGGCCATTGGCAAAATCCTGCTCGATCCGAAGGCATCATCCGAGGCAGCCAAACCTGTTGACCACCAACTCGAACCACTATAACCGGGTCGACGACGTGATCGAGACGCAGCGGAGATGGTGTTGCGGCGCACGTCGCTCATGACCGGATCATCGTGGGGCAATATCTGCGCCGAAGCCACCGTACCCGTGGGTGAGGCGCGCCTATGCGATGAACTCGTCGATGGAGTCGCCCCCATGGCGCGCTCGAACCAGGTCCCGCTCGATGTCTCGGCGTAAGCCGTCACGAGCGCCCGGTACGAGTGCACCGGGCGCTCGGCCATAGCTCACCCCACCGGAAGCAGATCCGCAGACAAGTGATCCGGGGTTTCACTGCAGCGGAACATTTCCACAGCCTCGAGTGCGTCGACCGGATGCGCCAAGGCCGCCAGCGCCCGTGCCTTGAACGCTTGCGCGGCCACGCTCAGTCGGTGCTGCACGCCCTCGGTGCGGCAATCGAGTTCGCCCGGACAGTCCGCACCCCAGACGGTCACCTCCAGCGACCGCTCCTCGATATTCTTCAGCACGCCCTGGTGGACCCGCGGATCGGTCTCGAAAACCTTTGCGGCGACTGCGATTCCGTTCGGCCATACGCTCACATCCGATAGCGATGCCAGCGAGCTCTCCAGATCCAGCACGGTTGCCCCGAGGATCCGCAGCGGTCGGATATCGGCGGCGGCGCCGACACAGACCGTCACCTCCCATCCGGCCATCGCCCGATCGAATAGCCAACCGCCGGAATACCGCACCACGTCGGCGACATCGGGGGCGATGACCGCCAGCCGATATCTCAGAGGGTGCTTGCGGGCATGAGCTCGCGCTCGAGCGAGCGGACGTACTCCGTAAAGACCCGGTTCAGTGGTATCGAGGGGTCGAGCAGCCATGAGGTTTCCATCCCGTTGAGAAATGCGACTATCTCCACAGCCTTGATGGCAGGGTCCAGATCGGTGCGGTAGCGGCCTGCGCGTTGGCCGCGTCGGATGCCGCCGGCAATGGTGGCGACGGCGGCTCGGTACCGACCGAGCAGGCGATCGTGCAGCGGCGCATCCGGGTCGAGGTTCTCCACGAGCAGCACGGTGAACATGCCGACCAGATCCGGCGAGCGCCGGAACCGGTCGACGACGTTTTCGAGCTGCTCGATCAGATCGCGTCGGCGGTCGGAATGGAGTTCGTCGTCGGTGTCGCGAGCTTCGAGTACCGCATGCAGCAGCTGCTCCTTGGACTCGAAGTGATGGAGCACCCCGGCCGTACTGACTCCGGCCTCCCGCGCGATCTGCGCCAGCGTCGTATTACGCCAGCCGTTGCGCGTGAGCAGTCGCTGTGCGACGGCGAGAATCTGCAGCTTGCGGTGCTCACCCTTGGCTAGCAACGTCTCATATGGCCGCGGGCTACCGGTTTCGGGATCGGACACCGAACTCCTTCGTTCGATCAACCTACTGAAGACACAGTAGGTTGGTTCCGACACTGTGACAAGGGTCTCAGGTGGCCCGATTTTTGCGCTGGCTCACAGCCCCAGAGATTTGGCTATGATCATTTTCATCACCTCACTGGTACCGGCATAGATGCGGGCGACACGCGCATCGGCATAGAGCCGGGCGATGGGATATTCCGTCATATAGCCGTAGCCGCCGAACAGTTGTAAGCAGCGGTCGACCACCCGCGCCTGTACCTCGGTGCAGAACAGCTTGACCCGCGCGGCATCGGCACCCGAGAGCTGTCCCGCGACCAATTCCAGCACCGCCCGATCGACCATCGTCTGGGCCGCCTCCACCTCCGTCGACAGCGCGGCCAGCTCGAATTTCGTGTTCTGGTACGCCGCCACCGGCTGGCCGAAAACCTTGCGCTGCTGCACATATTCGATGGTCGCGGTGATCGCGGCCCTGGCCTGTGCCACCGAGCCCACGGCGACCGTGATCCGCTCCTGCGCGAGATTGTGGCCGAGATAGGAGAACGCCTGTCCCTCGGCGCCGAGCCGGTTCGCCACCGGGACCCGCACATTGTCGAATGCCAACTCCACCGTGTCCTGTACCTTGCAGCCCAGCTTGTCCAGGACCCGGCCCTTGGTGAATCCGGTTCGGCCGCTTTCCACCACGATCAGGCTCAGGCCCGCGCGCCGGTTGTCCGGATCCGACGAGGTGCGGGCCACCACGATCACCAGATCCGCGAGTAGGCCACCGGTGATGAATGTCTTGGCGCCGTTGAGTATGTACTCCTCGCCGTCGCGAACCGCGGTGGTACGCACACCGGCCAGATCCGAGCCGGTGCCCGGCTCGGTCATGGCGATCGCGGTCAGCAGCTTGCCGCTGGCCAGACCCGGAAACCAGCGGTCGCGTTGTTCGGCATCGGCGTATTCCAAGAAGTAGGGCAGGATCACGTCGATCTGGGTGCGGACGGTACTGAGCGTGACGAGGGCGCGGTAGGCCTCCTCCTGCAGCACGGCATTGAAGCGGTAGTCCCGCACGCCGCCACCCCCGTATTCCTCGGGGATCGCGGTGCCGAGTAAGCCGAGTTCGCCCATCCGCTCGAAGATTTCGCGCGGCATCTGCCCGGCCCGCTCCCAATCCGGGTAGTGCGGCACCACCTCCTTATCGATGAATTCGCGGGCCAGCTGCCGGAATGCCTCGTGGTCTGGGGTGAAAATGTCTCGGCGCACGGTCGGCTCCTTCAGTGCACGAGTTCGACGACGGTGGCGTTGGCGGTGCCGCCGCCCTCGCACATGGTCTGCAGGCCGTAGCGAATTCCGTTGTCGCGCATGTGGTGGATCATCCGGGTCATGAGTACGGCGCCGGAGCCGCCGAGCGGGTGGCCCAGGGCGATCGCGCCGCCCAGCGGATTGAGCAGGTCCGGGTCGGCCCCGGTTTCGGCCAGCCAGGCCAGCGGGATCGGGGCGAATGCCTCGTTCACTTCGAAGACGCCGACCTCCGACAAACCGATACCGGCCTTGCGCAATACCTTCTCGGTGGCCGGAATCGGACCGGTCAGCATGAGCACCGGATCGGCACCCGTGACCGCGCCGGCCCGATACCGCACCAGTGGCGTCAGCCCCAACTCGCGCGCCTTTTCCGCAGTCGTCACCAACAGCGCCGCGGCGCCGTCGGAGATCTGCGACGAGTTACCGGCATGGATGACGCCATCGGCCTGGAAGGCGGGTTTCAGCCCGGCCAGTTTCTCGACCGTGCTGCCGGGTCGGATGCCCTCGTCGGCGATCACCGTCCCGGAATCGGTTGCGACGGCGACGATCTGCTCCTCGAACGCGCCGCGATCCTGGGCGGCGGCGGCCCGTTCGTGTGACAGCACCGAGAACTCATCGAGCCGGGTCCGGTCGAAACCCCATTTCTGCGCGATCAATTCGGCGGAGATGCCCTGGTTGAACGAGAAATCGTCATAGCGGGCAAGAGCTTTCGGGCCATAAGGCATGCCGTCGGCGCGCGCGGCACCCAGCGGCACCCGGCTCATCACCTCGACGCCACCCGCGACCACGACCTCCTGCGCCCCCGAGGCCACCGCCTGCGCGGCGAAATCCAGGGCCTGCTGGCTGGATCCGCAGGCCCGGTTCACCGTGGTTCCCGGAATGGTTTCCGGCCAGCCCGCGGCGAGCACCGCATAGCGCCCGATATTGCTGGACTGGTCGCCGACCTGGGAGACACAACCCCAGATGACGTCGTCGATGACCGCCGGGTCGATGCCCGAGCGGCCCGCCAGCGCATTGAGCACGATCGCCGACAGATCGGCGGGATGCGTACCCGACAGTCCGCCATTGCGTTTGCCGATCGCGGTCCGCACCGCTGCGGCGATGACTACCTCACGCATCTGCTGTACTCCCCTGTTCGGACCGGTCCGCGCCGCGGACCGGTGGTCTGTGCACGGTCCAGCGACCGTCGAACTGCGGTTCCCGTTTCTCGGCGAAGGCCGCGAACGCCTCCAGGGCGTCCGAGGTCGCGAAATTGAGGCCCTGCGCGGCGGCCTCCCCCGCGAGCGCTTCGCGCAAGGTGTGATCGGCGCCCGTATTGAGCAGCGCCTTGGTCTGCGCCAGCGCCACCGGCGGCCCCACCGCCAGCCGCGCAGCGAGATCGGTGACGTAGACGTCGATTTCGTCCGCGGGAACCACCCAGGTCACCAGGTTCAGTTCCCGCGCCTGTTCGGCGTCGATCATTTCGCCCAGCAATGCCAACCGCTTGGCCTGTTGCAGCCCGACCAGTTTCGGAAGCAGCCATGAGCCGCCCAGATCCAGCGAAAGTCCGCGGCGGGCGAAGATCTGCGAGAAACGGGATTCGGGCGTGGCCACCACCAGATCGCAGCCGAGCGCCAGATTCCATCCGGCGCCGACAGCAATACCGCTCACCTTCGCGACCGTCGGCATCGGCAGTTCGTGCAGCAGCAACGCCACATCGGTCAATGCCCGCATGCGATAGACCGGATGTCCGTTATCGGGCACCGAAATGTCCGCGCCGGAACAGAAAGCACCACCGGCCCCGGTGAGCACCAGTGCTCGCACGGAGCGATCGACCGCGGCGGCCCGCAGCGCATCCGCCAGCGCCTGCCACAGTTCGGCATCGATCGCGTTCTTGCGATGTGGCCTGTTCAGGGTCAAGGTTCGGACGCCGTCACGATCCTCGGTCAGCAGCGACCTCAGCATGCCCGCTCCGCGGGTTGGCGATATGCCGGACCGATTGCACCCGCCGCGCGAAGTTCGTCGATTTCCGCACCGCCGCAGCCGATCTCGGACAGCACGGCGTCGGTGTGCTCGCCGAGACCGGGAACCGCCCCCATGGGCGGATCGAAACCGTCGACAATGGCCGGTGGCAGCAGCGACGGGATCGGGCCGGATGGGGTGTCGATGCTGCGCCAGCGATCGCGGGCCGACAGTTGCGGGTGGGCGATAACCTCGCTGGGCAGGTTATAGCGGGAGTTGCCGATCCCGGCGGCGTCGGCGAGTTCCTGAATCCGCGCGAGATCGTGTCGGGCGCACCAGGATCCGATGGCCTCGTCGAGGATGTCGCGCCGCTTACAGCGGTCCGGATTGGTGCGCAGGCCCTCGTCGTCGGCCAGGTCGGGACGGTCGATGATGTCGCGGGCCAGCCGCTGCCACTCCCGATCGTTGGTGGTGCCAATCACCACGGTCTGTCCGTCCGCGGTTCGGTAGGCGCCATAGGGCGCGACCGCCGCCGAGCTCATACCCAGCGGTTGCATATCGATTCCGGAGTGCCTGGCGTAGGTGAGGTGATAGCCCATCACGTCGGCCATGGTGTCGAACAAGCTGACCGCGATCGTCGCGCCCGCATCGGATCCTCGACGCTGCCGTCCGCACATCGATGCCAGAATCGACAGCGCCGCATACTGTCCTGTGATGACATCGGCCATCGGCGGGCCCGGTTTCGCCGGGGCATCCGGATACCCGGTGACCGCGCACACCCCCGATTCGGCCTGCACCAGCAGGTCGTAGGCGCGCTTGTGCGACAGCGGCCCACCCGAGCCGAAACCGTCGATGGATACCGCGATCAGATCCGGATGCCGCTCGGCCAGATCCGCCGGTGCGAGACCGAGCCGGTCGGTCGCACCCGGCGCCAGATTCGATACCAGTACCTCGGCACGATCCAGCAAACGATGCAGAATCGCCACGCCCGCAGGCTTTTTCAGATCCAGCGTCACCGATTCCTTGCCGCGGTTAACCCAGACGAAATGCGCCGCCTGCCCCTCGACCACATCGTCGTAATACCGGGCGAAGTCGCCGCCGTCCGGATTTTCGATCTTGATCACCCGGGCACCGAAATCGGCGAGTGTGCGAGTGCACATCGGCGCCGACACCGCCTGTTCCAGGGCGACGACGGTAATCCCCGCCAACGGTCCCGCCTGCGCCGTACCCGGCATCACATCACCATGCCGCCGTCCACCGGCAGCACCTGCCCGGTGACGAACGAGGCGGCATCGGAGGCGAGGAAGACGAAGGCACCGGCCACCTCCGCCGGATCGGCCCAGCGCCGCAACGGAATTCGGTTCAACATCTGCGCCGCGAACTTGTCGCCGGTGCGAATGGTCTCGGTCATCGGCGTGGCAGCCAACGGCGCGAGCGCGTTCACCAGGATGTTCTTGCGCGCCAATTCGCGAGCCAGGGATTTGGTGATGCCGATGATGGCCGCCTTGGCCGCGGAGTAGTTGACCTGCCCCAGCGTGCCGACCAGCCCGGCCGACGAGGTGACGTTGATGATGCGCCCGGTGCCGTCGGTCGGCAGATACGGCAAGGCAGCCTGCGAGCAGTTGAAGGTGCCCAGCGTGTGGATCTCGAACAGTCGCCGCATCGAGTCGACGCTGGTATCGGCGAACATGTGCGGATCGGTGACACCGGCGTTGTTCACCACGATATGCAGTGTGCCGCCGGCCAATTCGGCCGCCTTGGCCGCCGCGGCGTCGGCGGCCGCCCGATCGGACACGTCGAGGGCGAAACTCGCCGCGCTACCACCGTTTCCGGTGATCTTCTCGGCGACGGCCGCGGCCGCATCCGCATCGCGGTCGGTGACCAGCACTGCGGCCCCCTGCGCCGCGAGGGCATGTGCCACCGCGGAGCCGATACCGCCTGCCGCGCCGGTGACCATCGCGGCCCGCCCGGTCAGCTCGAAAAGTTCGTTCCTGGCTGCCATTCGGTAAGTTCCTGCCTCTGCTAATAGCTTCTGGGTAGGCCCAGCGTGTGGGAGCCCAGGTAGTTGAGAATCATTTCCTGGCTGATCGGGGCGATCCGCATAACACGGGACTCCCGGAAATAGCGGGACACGTTGTATTCCTCGGCGTAACCCATGCCGCCGTGGGTCTGCAGCGCCCGGTCGGCCGCGGTGAATCCCGCGTCGGCGCACAGATATTTGGCGGTATTCGCCTCACGTCCGCACGATTTGCCGTTGTCGTAGAGCCAGGTTGCCTTGCGCAGCACCAATTCCGCGGCATCCAGGTGGGCCAGCGAATCGGCCAGCGGAAATTGAATGCCCTGGTTCATGCCGATCGGCCTGCCGAACACCACTCGCTCCTTGGCGTATTTCGTGGCCCGGTCGAGTGCGACTCGGCCCAGTCCGAGTGCCTCGGCGGCGATCAGCATGCGCTCGGGATTCAGGCCGTCGAGCAGATAGCTGAATCCCTTGCCCTCCTCCCCCACGCGATCCTCGACCGGGATATGCAGCCCGTCGATGAATACCTCGTTGGAGGTGACGGCATTGCGGCCCATCTTCGCGATCGGCCGGATATCGACGTGTGCGCGATCGATGTCGGTCAGGAACAGCGTCATGCCGTCGGTCTTCTTGGTGACCTCGTCGTAGCGCTGGGTGCGGGTCAGCAGCAGGATCTTCTCCGACTCCATCGCCTTGGAGATCCATACTTTGCGGCCGTTGACGACATAGTGGTCGCCATCGCGACGCGCGAAGGTGGTGATGTGGGTAGTGTCCAGGCCCGCACCGGGTTCGGTGACGCCGAAGCAGACGTGTAGATCACCGGTTGCGATGCGCGGCAGCGTCCGCTGTTTCAACTCCGCGGATCCGTGCACGATCACCGGATGCATGCCGAAGATCGACATGTGGATCGAGCTCGCGGCATTCATACCGCCGCCCGATCGTGACACCTCCTCGGCCAGCAGTGTGGCCTCGGTGATGCCCAACCCGTGTCCGCCGTATTCCTCCGGGATCGTGATGCCGAGCCAGCCGCCCTCGGCGATGGCGTTATAGAACTCCGTCGGGAATTGGTGCGCCTGATCCTTTTCCATCCAGTACTGGTCGTCGAATTTGCGGCACAGTTCGGCGACCGTGCTGCGGATCAGTTGCTGATCCTCGGTGAGTTCGAAATTCATGCCTCCGAGGTTCGTGTCGTCGTGCACGGGGCAACCCCTTTCAGTCGGAGGCGGGCAGCGCTTTGGCGGCCTTCAAGGTCATCGCGGCTCCATCGCAGGTCAGTTGACCGGTGCCGGAACTGGTGCACAGCAGCTCGACGGTTTCCGCGGCATCGACATAGCGTTTCCCGATCAGCGTGACCGCATCCGCCCCAGCCGATTTCGCGGGCGTGACCGAGGCCGCGGGCACCATGGGCGCACCACCGCACGCGATTTCCGGCCGAGCGTCGACGGGCGCCCGGACCACCACCACCCGCGTGCCGCATACGGTGCTGGCGAACTGGTCACCGGGACGAATCGGCGCCGTCATGGTGAATCTCCTTCCACTCGGGCTGACCCCTTGAGCCATCACGCTCTCGCTATCAGAAAACTATATTCTCATTATAGGAGAATCAACATCTGATCGGAAATGAGCATGACTGAGCAGCGACGAGCACGGGCGATCGCGATGACCGCCACCGAACGCGACGCCTTCCTACAGAGCCGGCCGATCTGCCGGGTAGCCACCATCGGCCCTGGCGGACATCCGCATACGAGCCCACTGTGGTTCGCCTGGGACGGCACAGCACTGTGGCTCAATTCGCTGGTGCGCAGCCAGCGGTGGACAGATATCACCCGCGATCCACGCATCAGCGCGATCGTCGACGACGGCGGAACCGACTTCCTGCAGCTGCGCGGCGTCGAACTGCGCGGCCGCGCCGAAGTGGTCGGCGAAACGCCGCGCACCGGCGCACCGGTCGAAGAGCTCACCGAACCGGAGCGGCTGTTCGCCGACAAGTACATGGGCGGGCAGCCATTTCGCTACGACGGCCGACACGGCTGGCTGCGGCTGACGCCGGACCACGTCATCAGCTGGGATTTCGCTCGGTTACAACGCCGACGTTGACTATCGCAGACGTCCATGGAAATCTAGTCTTCAGTTTTGGAGAATCTGATTCTCATGAGAGGAGGACAGGAGTGCGTCTGCCGCCGTTGCCCGCGGACCAATGGGACGACCGGACCCGCGATGCCTTCAAGACGTTGCTGCCGCGCGCGATCCGCAATGCGGAAGGGGCGGGCCCAGCGATGGGGCCGCTGGCCCGGCACCCAGACCTGACCGAGGCTTATCTCGGATTCAGCGTCTACTTGCTGTTCCGGTCCACACTGCCGCCCCGGGTGCGCGAGTTGACGATCCTGCGGGTCGCCCACCGGCGCGGCTGTGCCTACGAGTGGGCCCATCATCAGCAGTTCGGCCAGGAGGCCGGACTGACCCTCGACGAGATCGAGGCCGTCACCCGCGGTGAGGCCGCCGACGACTTCGACCGCCTCGTCCTCACCGCCGTCGACGAACTCGACGACAAATCCGAACTGTCCGACCAGACCTGGGCGGCACTTGCCGAACGACTCGATGAAAAGCAGCGCATGGACCTGGTTTTCACGGTCGGCGGCTACATCCTGCTGGCCATCGCGCTCAACACCTTCGGCGTACAGCCCGACCCTGAAAGGTAAATCCCTTGCCACACTTCACCAAACCGACGGCGGGCAGCTGGACGGAAAACTATCCCGAACTCGGCACCGAGGTCGTCGACTTCACCGACTCGACCGATCCCCAGTTCTACAAGGACGAGCAGGAAGCCATCTTCAAAAAGAGCTGGCTCAATGTCGGCCGCGTCGAGCGGCTGCCCCGTGTCGGCAGCTATTTCACCAGGGAGCTGGCCTGCGTCAACGCCTCGCTGGTCATCGTCAAGGACCACGATCAGCAGGTGCGGGCCTACTACAACATCTGCAGGCACCGCGGCAACAAACTGGTCTGGGACGACTACCCCGGCGAGGAGACCGCCGGGAGCTGCCGACAGTTCACCTGCAAATATCACGCCTGGCGCTACAGCCTCGAGGGCGAGGCCACCTTCGTCCAGCAGGAGAAGGAGTTCTTCGACCTCGATAAGAGCAAGTTCGGGCTCAAGGCCGTGCGCTGCGAGGTGTGGGAAGGCTTCATCTTCGTCAACCTCGACGACAACGCCCAGCCGTTGCAGGGATATCTCGGCGCATGGGCAAAAGGCCTGGAGGGCTACCCCTTCCACGAGATGACCGAGGTCTACAGCTACAAGGCCGAGATCGGCAGCAACTGGAAACTGTTCATCGATGCCTTCGCCGAGTTCTACCACGCGCCGGTGCTGCATATGAAGCAGGCGGTCAAGGACGAGGCCGACAAGCTGCTCAATGTCGGCTTCGAGGCACTGCACTACGAATGCTGGACCCCGCACTCGATGGTGTCCTCGTGGGGCGGTATGGCCCCGCCGAAGGACATCAATATGGTCAAGCCGATCGAGCGGGAGCTGCGCAGCGGCCTGTTCGGTCCATGGGAACGGCCCGATATCGAGGGCCTGGATCCGCTGCCGTCAGGTGTCAACCCCGCCGGCCACAAGGCTTGGGGCGTCGACGAATTCGAGGTCTTCCCCAACTTCGGCATCCTGATCTGGGCGCCGGGTTGGTATCTGACCTACCACTACTGGCCGACCGCGGTGAACAAGCACATCTTCGAGGCGAACCTGTACTTCGTGCCGTCGAAGAGCGCCCGGGAACGGCTCGGCAAGGAACTGGCGGCGGTCACATTCAAGGAATACGCGCTGCAGGACGCCAACACCCTCGAAGCGACCCAGACCATGCTCGAGACCGGTGTGATCACCGAATTCCCGCTCAACGACCAGGAGGTGCTGCTGCGCCACCTGCACCTCACCGTCCAGAAGATCGTCAAGGAGTACCGCGATGCCCGAAACAACTGAGAAGGCGCTGCCCGCCGAATTCGCCGACCTGGACCGGTTTTCGGGCTGGATCCTGGCCACCGAGCCCGAGCGTTACGCCAAGCGGCTGGCCTCCTCGATGGCGGAGATGCAGGACCTCTACGACACCGTCTTCCCACGCCTGCAGGCGGCGCTGGACTACTGCGACAAGTTCGAGTTGTCCGAGCTGCCCGATGATGCCCGGCACCTATTCCACCTGCTCCAGTCGCTGGTGATGGTGTCGTTCCCGATCGAGGTGTGGAAGCAGCCGCGGGTGCCCGACTCCGGCGCCGCCTACCTCGACGTCATCAAGGAGCCGGTGGTTTAACCATGCTGACACTGAAGGCGGCCGGTCTACTCGATATCGACACCGGCGAGATGATCCGACCCGGCATCGTTCGCATCGACGGCGATCGGATCGTCGGCCTCGGCGCGGGCGGGGACGACACCGACGAGGTCATCGATCTCGGTGATGTCGTGCTGCTGCCCGGCCTGATGGATATGGAGGTCAACCTCCTCATGGGCGGTCGCGGCGAGACCGGCCTGGCCTCCAGTGTGAAAGACGATCCCGCACTGCGCATGCTGCGTGCGGTGGGCAATGCCCGCCGCACGCTGCGGGCCGGTTTCACCACCGTGCGCAACCTCGGACTGTTCGTGAAGACCGGCGGCTACCTGCTGGATGTCGCGCTCGGCAAGGCGATCGACGCGGGCTGGATCGAGGGCCCGCGCGTCGTCCCGGCAGGACATGCGATCACGCCCACCGGGGGCCACCTGGATCCGACCATGTTCTCCGCCTTCGCGCCCGACGTGCTGAAGCTGACCCTCGAGGAGGGCATCGCCAACGGCGTCGACGAGGTGCGCAAGGCGGTGCGGTACCAGATCAAGCACGGCGCGCAGCTGATCAAGATCTGTGTCTCCGGTGGCGTCATGTCACTCACCGGAGCTCCTGGGGCACAACACTATTCGGACGAAGAGCTGCGTGCGATCGTCGATGAGGCGCACCGGCGCGGGCTCAAGGTCGCCGCCCACACGCACGGGGCGGAGGCGGTCAAACATGCCGTCGACGCCGGAATCGACTGCATCGAGCACGGCTTCCTCATCGACGACGAGGCGATCAAGATGATGGTGGCGGCGGGCACCTGGTTGGTGCCGACCACCCGGCTCGCCGATGCGATGGATGTGTCCAAGGCGGATCCGGCCTTGCAAGCCAAGGCCGCCGAGATGTTCCCGAAGGCCCGCACCTCGGTCCGGGCGGCCTACGAGGCCGGAGTGAAGATCGCCGTCGGCACGGACGCGCCGGCGATCCCGCACGGCCGCAACGCCGACGAATTGGTGGCACTGGTCGAACGCGGTATGAGCCCGATCGACGTCCTGCGGGCGGCCACGGTGCGCGCGGCCGAATTGATCGATGTCACCGACCGCGGGCGACTGGCCGAGGGACAGCTGGCCGACATCATCGGCGTGCCGGGAGATCCGTTGCGCGACATCACCGTCACCCAGAACGTGCGGTTCGTCATGAAAGGCGGCAAGGTACATGTCCAGAAATGACGATCTGCTGGAGATCCAGCAGCTGCTGGCCCGCTATGCGGTGACGATCACCAAGGGCGATATCGATGGTCTGCTCGCGGTATTCACCCCCGACGGCACCTACAGCGCATTCGGTGACACCTACACCCTCGATCTGTTCCCGGATCTGGTCGCGGCCGCGCCGAAGGGGCTATTCCTCACGGGCACACCGGTTCTCGATATCGATGGGGACACCGCCGCGGGCACCCAGCCGCTGTGCTTCATCGACCACAGCAGCCACGATATGCGCATCGGCTACTACACCGACAGCATCGTGCGGACCGAGGACGGATGGCGGCTGAAGACGCGCCGAATGACCTTCATTCGCCGCAGCGGCGTGCACGATTCGGGCATCCCACACGCCTTCGAGAACACCCGCGGATGACCATGGACGTGTCCGAATTCCGGTCCGGCGTGCGGGCCTGGCTGGACGAACACGATCTTTCCCCCGGTCCGGATCATTCGCTGGACGGTCAGGTCGCGCAATTGGCCCGCGTGCGCCGGGCCCTCTACGACGCGGACTGGATGCGCTACGGCTGGCCCGCCGCGGTCGGCGGTCTCGGTGGGCCAGCAATGCTCCGCGCGATTCTCGGTGAGGAGGTCGCCACCCGCGATCTGGCCGAGCCCGGACTCTATTCGATGGTCGAAGTGCTTGCGCCCACAATGATTTCATACGCGCGCCCGGACCTGGCCGCGGAAATGGTGCCATTGCTGCTGTCGGGCCGCGAACAGTGGTGCCAGGGCTTCTCGGAGCCGGGTTCGGGCAGCGACCTCGCCTCGCTGACGACGAAAGCCGTTGCGCGTGGCGTTGATTGGGTGGTCAACGGCCAGAAGGTGTGGACCAGCCTCGCCCAGTATTCGGCGCGCTGCGTCCTGCTGACCCGCACGGCCCCCGGGCACGACGGGATCACCGCGTTCTTCCTCGACATGGACTCCCCCGGCATCACGGTTCGTCCGCTGCGCACCATGCACGGTGTCGACGAATTCGCGGAGGTGTACTTCGACGATGTCGTGGTGCCCGGTGACCGCATGCTCGGACAGCCCGGCGACGGCTGGCGGGTCGCGATGGATCTGCTCCCGCACGAGCGCTCCACCTGCTTCTGGCACCGGGGCGCTTATCTTTTCACCCGGCTCGACCGATTGGCGGCGGCGGCCACGGTGGCCGACGATGCCGACCTCGGTGCCGCTTATCTGGCGTTGCATACGTTGCGCTGCCGCTCCCGGCTGACCCAGCAGCGACTGGCGGCCGGTGCGCACCTCGGACCGGAAACCTCGATCGACAAGGTGCTGCTGGCCAGCGCCGAACAGCAACTGTTCGACACCATTCGCGACGTGCTGCCCGGCTCGGTGGAGCTCACCGATCCCGAATTGCGCACCGAATTCCTCTATTCACGCGCGGCCACCATCTACGGCGGAACGGCCGAGATCCAGCGCAACATCATCGCGCGCCGTCTGCTCGACCTGGGCAAGGAGTAAGCCGTGACCGGCATCGATACCGATACTGCCGAGCTCGAACTGCTCACCGACACGCTGCGTAAGACGATGACGGCGTCGTCGGGTCAGCAACTCGATCAGGCGCTGACCGACCTCGGTTGGCCCGACCTACTCACCGCAATGCCGGACGTAGCAATACCTTTGGTGTTCCGCCTGCTGGGCGAGACCGGCGCGCACGCGCCACTGCTCAACGACGTCATCGCCCACGCCACCGGTACGCCGCTCGGCACCGCGCACCCGCTGCCGTTCGCGGGCGGGTCGTGGGTGGTCTGGGAACGCACCGATCGTCCCGGCACCACGGTGGACGAGGAGCTCCCCCTGCACTCGGTACGGACCGGAGCCGCTGGCGGGGTGGCTGCCGGTCGTCGCGCCCTGGCCTGGTGGCTGCTCGGCTGTAGCCGCGCCATGCTGGCGCTGGCCCGCCGACATGCCCTGGACCGCAAGCAATTCGGGCGTCCCGTCGCATCGTTCCAAGCGATCCGCCACCGCCTCGCCGAGACGCTGGTCGCCATCGAAGGCGCCGAGGCCACACTGACGGCCGCCGACGACGAGTTCGGCGCCCTGCTGGCCAAAGCCGCCGCCGGGCGCGCCGCATTGATCGCGGCTCGACACTGTCAGCAGACACTCGGCGGTATCGGCTTCACCGCCGAACACGACCTACAGCGGCATATCCGCCGTGTCCTGATTCTGGACGGATTGCTCGGCAGCACAAGGGAACTCACCCGTGAGGCGGGCACCCGCATCCGCACTACCGGCGCGGCACCGCGCCTGGTTCATCTGTAAACCAATCCCCCGAGGCACCTGCCATGAAATTCGCTCCAACCGCGATCGGCTATCTCCGCAGCGATGTATCCGGAATACGGCAAGGGTGGGACGAAACCCAGATCCGGAGCCTAGCCGGACGTCTCGGCTACAACCTCACCAAAACTGTTGCCTTCAGCGCCAAGACCGACAATCCAATGGCGCAACTCGTCGCGCTGGCTCGCAAGATGAACGCGGATGCGGTGATCGCACCGGGTCTGCCTCATTTCGGAGGTGCGATACCGCGCGAACTGGACCAGGTCACAGCCGTGATCACCGTTATCGAGCACACTGGGCGCGTGACGTCCAGCTAGAGCCGATCAGGTCCCCTTCCCGGTCGTGCTCTCGCGTCGGCGTCAGCCGGACTGGGCTCGCCGTTCAAGGGCTGCTGATATCAAGGCACGCGCAGTGTTGCCCGTCACGGATTGCTTCGCCAGGACGTTGAATGTGCGCCCGTATGTGGCGACCTCCCGTGGCTGGGTAATCGTGAGTTCGGCTGTCACGTTCTCGACCATCACTGTGCGATCGTCGAAAATGATGAAGTTCGATATTGGTACTTGGTAGCGGGTTTCGGCGGGCACGATCCCGAACAGCACCCGCGACATGCCCAGCACCGCAAGGAGGCGATCCAGTTGTCCAGTCATGATCCGGTCATCGCCGACAGTCGTCCGTAGCGCCTGTTCTCCGATCACGAAGTGAAACCGATGCTTTCGCTTATACAGGATCTGCTGACGTTCCATCCGCTTCGATACGCCCTCTTCGAGGTCATTCGGTATGCCCTGGAACTCGATCACATTGCGCATGATCTCTTCCGCATACTCGGCAGTCTGCAACAAGCCCGGGATCAGAACCGGCTCATACCAACGCATCAGCTGCGTCTCAGCTTCCAACTTGATCGAATGCTGCTGCCGCCGTTTCGTGCCGGTTCCAAGCACTCGGCGCCACTCCAGATATGACGCCTCCATGTTGCGGACGGTCGCGATGAGATCCGGCACCTGGTCCATGGAGTTTGTGTGCTCGCACCAGGTGCGAACGTCGGCATCGGTGGGTTTGGTCTTCCCGTACTCGATCTTCGACACCTTGGTTTGGTGCCAGCCTGCGAGGTGGGCGAGTTCCGTACCGGTGAGCCCCGAGTTGAGTCGAAGCTCCCGGAGTCGGCCTCCGAGAGCTTCGCGCAGTTGGTGAAGCGAATCACTCACTGGTTGGGGTACTCCGCGAGAGGGGTAGCGAGCGCCCAGACACGCTCTTTCACGGCTCGGCAGTACTCGACCATCCAAGGATCGCTCGTGACTGCGCCACCGACCCAACGGCCCGACGGCTCGAAGATCGTGTACGCCAGCACCGCGTTATCGAACAACCACCAGTCATCCACGGTCAACTCGGCCGAATCGATCAAGTGCCGCGGCAGGTAGCGAACGTCCTCGCCAGCTTCGGCATTGAACCGTGCCACTGCCTTCGCGAAGCGCGTGTACTCGGTGTGAGGTTCGGTCACCACGCGGGCACGGTTCACGGCCACACCGCGACTGGTCACGTCCCGCACGTGGTCGAGCCATGGTCGGAACCATGCGTAGTCGTCGGGTTCGTCCTGAAGGAATTTCCGGAACGGCTCGGACTCCTCTGGAGTCTCGTAGATGTCCTGAACTTCCAGGTGGAACGCCTCCCGCTGGCAGGAGTGGAATAGGCGGTTGAACGCCTCATCCCGCACGAGTTGCACCGTAGAAAGTCCTCTCTGCCTTCGGAACCTCGATGCATGTTTCGTCGTCGTAGATGTCCAGTCCCCCGAGTACGTCCGGGTCGGTGATCGGGATCCCGTCGAGAATGAATGTGCCGCGGCCGGTGTCGGTCATCGGCGCCCCGACGAACGTGTCCGGGAGCGCGAAACCGAGCAACAGGTGTGGGATCTCGACGGTTCCGGCTGAATCGGTTTTCCATCCTTGTACAACGTAGGTGTGTTGGTCGGTGGCGTAGAGGCTGGGGCATCCGCCGCCAGTGGTTCCGCCCTTGCCGAGAAACTGTAACCGCATGGCCTGGCTCTCCAATCGCTGTATGCGTACCTATGCTCACGCAGATTCCATATTCCTCTCCAAATGCCACCTGTAAAGAGGAACGATCGAATCAGAGCATTTTCGAGCATGAGCCTGGACGAGCATGCTCCCGGCTTCTTACCGTTCAAGCCCAGGCACTCGGCGCCGGGGTGATGCCTACGGGCCCTCGGCGCCGGGCGGCCTGCCAACCCGAACGAACACCGAGGCGGTACAGCCAATGCCGTTCATGCCTAATTCAAAACTGCCACAACGCGATCCCCTGGTCGGCCCGCCCGCGCCCTATAGCGGCGCACCGGCCGAAAAGATCGAACTTTTCGCGGGCGCGGTAGCCCAGTGGGCAGATCAGTCCTTGCTCGCACAGTCGTCCCGGTGCTGGGCAGAGCATGAACCACCCGAGGGGATGCGTCATGGCGCTCACTGAGCCACAGGCCAAAGTGTTAGCAGCACTGGCCATTCTGGAGCCCACGCACGCGCTGACCGTGCGCGAACTGTGCGGCCACGCTGGTCGCGCCGAGGCCGCTACACGTGCAGCGCTGCAAGGGCTCGCCGATTCCGGTCTCGCCCACGGTTCCCGCACACTCCCGGTCGGGTGGCGGATCTCCGACCGCGGGCGATCGCTGATCAAGGCACCGCCATACCGAGAATTCCTGCCGCGCAACGGCGCTGACACTGTGAGCACGAATAAGCCAAGCCAGTGAGGGCGAAACCAACCGCGATCGGATACCTGCGCACCGACGTATCCGGAAGCTCACAAACATGGGACGAAATCCAGATTCGCAGTCTCGCAAAGCGGTACGGCTACGACCTCGCCAAGACCGTGACGTTCAGCGCACAGACCGAACACCCACTGAGTCGGTTGCTGACCGTGGTCCAGCGCATGGATGTGGACGCGGTGATCACCCCCAACCTCGAGCACCTCGGCGGCGCGGTGCCGCCTGCCCTCATCCGAGTCTGCGAGATCAACACCATCTCGCCCGAGGCGACATACGCGCCGCACGCCCGGTTCCGGTTTGTCGATATGAACGGCGTCTGCTCCACAGCAACGCCGCTGGAAAGGAGGTGACCCAACATGGTGGCACGAGTTGAGGATCCAGGCCCGGACGGCAACAACCACGACAACTGGAATCAAGACCCGCGCGAAGACCGAGGCGAGGACGTAATTCGGCCGTGGGGGCGATAACCGCCGCGGAGTCACGAGTAGCAGCTTTGAACAACAAGAAGCGGCCCGACCCTAATGCGTGAAGGCCGGGCTGCCTTCTAGCAACCCCTGATGGAGAAAATAAATGAAGATCATCAGAGCCGCTCTCACAGCGTGCGCGATCACCGCATCGATGTTCGGTGCGATCACTCCGCCAACCGCCGCGGCACCGACACCGGTCAACGGGCCGTGCCTGTTCGGGCACGTCGATCCCAACAACGCCAACAGCGCGTGCAAAGGCAGCGACTCCGCGAACTGGCCGGAATCAGAGGCGAATCCGGACGGAAGTCCGAAACTGTCGTGTTCCCGGCTCAACAAGGGAGCTGGTGTCGCGCGAGAGCTGCGACGCATGGGTATCGATCTGGACCAGATCACTGCACAGCTGAGGGCAACGATGGATAGCGAGCGCTTCCGCGCGGTCCGCAATCGTGCTCGCTTCCTCGATGGGCGGGTCGTCGAACATTCCCTGATGGCCGTGTGGTGACCGAGTATCCGGACGGCACGATTACTGAGCACCGCGAGTAGGTCGACTCACCAAAACCGTTGCCTCCAGCGCCAAAACCGACGATCCGGTGGCAGAACTGGTCGCCCTGGCCCGAAAACGCGGACGCGGTGATCGCAACAGCAAGTCCGCGCTTTTCTACTACGAGACCGGAAAGCGCTCACTGACACCCGATGTCATAGCGTGGTACGAAAGGCGTTTTGGTGGCATCCAAGACCCGGTAGCAACCTTGCTCAACCTCGGAAGGGCTGATGTGGAACGGCGCTCTTTTCTACGTGTCGGGTACTCCACAGCTATCAGCGCGTCCGTGCTACTTCCCGGATGGCTCGACGGGGCAGCGTCAATCGGACCGAGAAAAGACGCGGCCCTCCGTCATGTGGGCCAAGCCGACGTAACCGCAGTGCGAGACGTGATGTCGCTGTTCTCCCAGATCGACCAACGGCTCGGAGGTGGTCATGGACGAACGGCTGTTGCCCAATATCTGACCAACGAGGTAACCAGCTATCTGAACGGCTCCTTCGCCAGCGAAGCTGTGCGACGTGAAATGTTCACAGCGGCCGGTGAATTGGCGTATCTGGCTGGGTGGATGGCGTTCGACAACGACGAACACGCAGTGGCACAGCGCTACTTCACCACCGCGACAAAACTTTCCGTCGAAGCAAACGATGGCCCACTGACGGGGCACGTGCTGCGGGCCATGGCACACCAAGCCGTCGACCTCGGCCACCCCCAACAAGGGCTCCAACTCGCCGAAGCATCAGTGAGCGGCAACCGCTACCGAGCCGCTTGCCCACGTGAGCGCGCGCTCCTGAAGGTTGTGCACGCCAAAGCATTGAGCGCAGCCGGTCAGAAAGCCGAGTCCGCAAAAGCCCTGCTCCAAGCCGAGCGCGACCTCACAGCCGCTACCGACTCCGATCATGAGCCCGCTCGGGTCTTCTTCTTCTCCGAAGCGAGCCTTGCTCACGAAACCGCTTGCGCACTACGCGATTCGGGCGACCTAGCCGGCGCCGCCGACCAATTCCAGCTCAGCGTCCGCAAACGCAAAGCCACGACGTTCACCCGAACCCACGCGGTAACCCTTGGCTACCTCGGCACCGTGCAGGCCCGCAGCAGCGAACTCGAGCAGGCATGCACCACATGGACATCCGCGCTCAACGCAATGGACGGCGTCCAGTCAGGTCGCACCCGCAAGATTGCCCGCGACATACGCGCAACCGTGGCACCGTATCGACAGGTCGCGGGAGCCAGCGAGATCGATCAGCGCGCTGCGGACTACCTAGCCGCCAGCGGAATGTAGAACAGGGGTCAAATGGCAGACGAAGTGTTCGAAGTTACGCCGATCGCACACGTGGTCGGCGGTCGTCGCGAACCCACAGATGATCACTGGGGAGGTACCGAGGCGATCATCCGCATAGATGACCCGCGGTTCACCGAAGAGTCCGTGCAAGGACTGGACGCGTTCAGCCACCTCGAAATCGTCTTCCGATTCCATTTGACCGATCCAACAGACCTGCACTTCGGTGCACGCAGCGCCCGCGACAACCCCGCATGGCCGGAGGTCGGCATCTTTGGGCACCGGAACATGCGGCGGGTCAACTGGCTCGGGGTTTCGCGTACTCGACTGCTTCGCGTAGACGGCTTGGATCTGCACGTAGCCGAGTTGGACGCGGTGGACGGCACACCCGTGCTGGACATCAAGCCGTGGTTCGCAGAGTTCGGGCCGCGTGGACAGATTCACCAGGCTCCGTGGTCAACCGAGATGCTCAAAGACTATTTCTAGACGGGGCAAAGCAATAACCCTGACGTCCCCACAGTGACGCTACGCCGGTCTCTGCACGTGCTGAGTCCCCGTCGTGCCGGATTCGGTAACCCAACTCCGGTAGCCCCGCCAGCGTGCAGCCCGGAAAGCGTCGCGGATGGAGCAGGCTATTGCCGTTCGGTCACCGTCGCGATGACCGGGAACTTGGTGTTGAGGGTCAGCGCGGAGATCGGTGTGAGGTCCGGGTTGTCGATGGTCAGCTCGAACCGGCTGACTATGGTCGAGAGCGCCAGCTGCATCTCCATCATCGCGAATGCGTTGCCGATGCAGAGGTGTCCGCCCGCGCCGAAGGGCAGCCACAAGTTCCGGTCACGGCCGGCGACCGCGTCGGCGGCGAAGCGGTCCGGGTCGAAGGTATCGGGCCGGTCCCAACACTCGGGGTTTCGGTGCGCGTGGTAGAAGCTGTACATCAGCGGCGTGCCTGCCGGGATGTGGTAGCCCCCGATCTCATCGTCCTCGGCGGCGCGCCGCTGCCCCATCCATGCCGGCGGTTTGAGCCGCAACACCTCCTCGAGTACCTGCTTGCTGTAGGGCAGCGTGGGCAGGTCGGCCAGGGTGGCATGCCTGCCGGTCAAGGCGCTGTCAACGTCATCGCGCAGCCGCTGGTGCACCTCCGGATGCAGTTGCAACAGCAGTATGGCCGACGTCAATGCCGAGGAGCTGGTCTCGTGACCGGCGAAGAGCATGGTGACGACCTCGTCACGCAGTTCCAGGTCCGTGAGTTTCTCGTTGGTATCGGCGTCCGTGGAGTTGATGAGCATAGACAGCAGCCCACCGCTGCCGGAGTCGCGCAAGTCGTCGATCACCTTGTAGACGATGGCATCCATTTCGGCGATCCCGCGCCAGAAGCGGCGATGGCTGGGCGTCGGAAACTTCAAGGGAACCAAGGGCATTCGCACGAACTTCCCCAACTCGGCGTTCACCTTCTGCGTCGCGCGGGCGAAGCCGGTGACCTCCGGGCCGTTGGGATCCAATCCGAACAGCGCCCGCACCACGATCCGCAGCGTGAGGTGGCTCATCTGCTCACCGATGTCGACCGTCCGTCCGGCGCGGGCGTGTTCGGCCCATTCGTCACACATGGAGTCGATCTCGGCCACCATGATCTCGCTCAGCGCACTGATCTTCTTGTGGTGGAAGGCCGGTTGGACGAGGCGCCGGTTGCGTCTCCACCGGTTGTGGTCGGCGATGGTCGCCAGCCCTCGCCCCACGAACGGCTCGATGATGTCGTACATCTGGGTCTCGCGGGTGAAGTTCGCCATGCGTTCCTGCAAGACGTACTTGATGTGGTGGGGATGGGTGATCCCGACCATGCTCCCGTTGATCAGTTGGAACCGAAAGACGTCGCCGTGGTGGGTCATGGAGTCGGAGAGGAACGAGATCGGGTCGACGACAAAATGTTTGGTATTCCGGAGGCGGCCGGCGACCATCGGGGGCAGGCCGCTGACTGTGGAGGTGGAAGACATGACAATAAGTAGAACCGATCTCCTCGGAATCCGGCTGATTTTCAGTAGTTGTGACTGGAGGCCAACTCCCGCAACAGGTCCCGGCCGGCAAAGCGGCTGACGTTCTCATCGCAGGCGAAAGTGGCGCTTTCGTAACGGATTCCGATGGCAGCGCGCACAGCCTGACTGCGGAACATACTATCGCGGCAAGCCCGGCCATTGCTCCGCTCTTGCTCGATCTGATCGCAAGCGCCCGGTAGCAACGCCGCCAGATCGGCAAGCGAGAGATCGTTCTCGCCGCCTCGCCTATCTGCCGATTCGACACCGCCACCATCCGCATTCGGCGAAAAGCCATTCCGCCACAACCAGAATCAGCTCCCAGGTCGTCGTCACCCGCACACGCCGCAGTCGACCTACTGCATCTTTTGCTTCATCTCGTCCAGATGGGCCAGAATCGGCAGCCCGGCGTGGCTGAGCGCATTGCCGTGGCCGGTCTGGTGCACATCGAACACCGATTGGATGGCGGCATAGAAGCCCTGTATGTCCAGCGTTTGATTCACCGCGCGCTTGGCCTGACGCAGTCCGAACGGCGGCATTTCGGCGATCTGGGTGGCCAGGGCGGTGGTCTGCGCATCCAGCTCGGCGCGCGGCACCACCTTGTTCACCATGCCGACCTGCTCGGCCTCGCGCGCGGTGACCGGGCGCCCGGTGAACAGGATCTCCTTGGCCTTGCGCGGCCCCAATTCCCAAGTGTGCCCATGATATTCGACGCCACCGATACCCATCAGCACGACCGGATCGGAGAAGAGCGCGTCCTCGGCGGCGACGATCAGATCGCACGGCCAACACAGCAGCAGCCCACCGGAGATGCAGCGCCCCTGCACCGCGGCGATGGATGGTTTCGGCACATTTCGCCAGCGCAGCGAATATTCCAGATAGCGGCGCGATTCGACGTTGTAGATCATGTCCAGGGTGATCTTGTCCGGTAGCGGCCCGCCCGAGCGCAGATCATGACCGGAGGAGAAATGCTTGCCTTCGGCCCGCAAGACGATCACCGACACGTCATCGTCGGCCGCCGCCCGTGCCCATGCCGCATCGAGTTCGTCCAGCAGTTCACCGTTTTGGGCGTTCGCGACCTCGGGACGATTCAGGGTAATGGTCGCGATCTTTTCGGCGACCCCGTAGAGAATATGCATACCGAACTCCGCTACCTGGGCAGTCCGAGCACCCGCTCGGCGACGATATTGCGCTGAATTTCGGAAGTGCCGCCGGCGATGGTTCCGGCGAAGCTGCGGACATACCGCTCGAACCAGCTGCTGATGAAATTGTCATTGTTCAGCGGATTGAACGGGGCGGTCATCGCCGGATGGATCAGCCCGTCGGAGCCCTGCGCGGACAGTGCCTGTTCCGAACCGTTCTGCACCGCCTCCGAACCGAGCAGTTTCAGCACCGACAGCGCGGCGACATCCTGTTGGCCCCGCGCCGCACGCGCCAGCGCCGCCGAACCGAGCAACCGCAGCGCCTGGGCATCCATGACCAGCGTCGCGTAACGGTCGCGGTCGAGGACGGTGCGCGGGTGGAAGTCCTCGATCAACTCCTGTAACCGGTCGGCGAAACTGAGCCACAGCAGCGTGCGCTCATGTCCGAGCGAACCATTGGCCACGCCCCAGCCGCCGTGCAGCGGGCCGACCAGGTTCTCGGCAGGCACTCGGACGTCGGAGAAGAACACCTCGTTGAAGTCCAGATCGTGTGGTCCACAGATGGAGGCGAACGGTCGCCGGGTCACGCCCGGAGTTTCGGTGGGGATCAGGAGCACGCTGATTCCCTTGTGCTTGGGCGCATCCGGATCGGTTCGCACGAATGTGAGCAGTACGTCGGCGTCGTGCGCGCCGGAGGTCCATACCTTCTGCCCATTCACCACGAAATGATCGCCGTCGCGCACGGCCCGGGTGCGCAGCCCGGCCAGATCCGAACCCGCACCCGGTTCGCTCATGCCGAGCGCCGCGGTGATCTCGGCACGCAAAATCCTTACCGCCCATTGCTTCTTCTGCTCCGCGCTGCCGAACGACAATAGCGAAGCGGCGATGATGCCGAGCCCCTGCGGATTGAAGCTGTGATAGATGCGCCGCTTGGACAGCTCCTCCAAATGCACGTACTGCTGCAGGATTCCGGCATTGCGGCCACCGAATTCCGGTGCGTTGCCGGGCAGCAACCAGCCGTGGTCGAACTGCACTCGCTGCCATTCCCGCGCCCACGGCGGGACCTCCGCGCTGGAGATCGGCCGATCCCGGGCGGCTACCGCCTCGTCGGGCATGAATTCAGTGAGGAAGGCGATGAATTCGGCCCGGAACTCCTCGACCTCGGTATCAAAAGTCAGTCGCACGGTACTCCTCGGCGATCAGCGCCCGGTGCTCGGCCGCGCCGCCGAGCAGCAGCTCACCGGCTTTGGCCCGCTTTAGCGCGAACTGCAGGTCGTTTTCCCAGGTAAAGCTCATGGCGCCGAATAACTGCATGCCCCTGCCGAACACCTGCGACTGACATTCGCCCGCCGCGGCCTTGGCCATCGACGCCGCCAGCCGCCGCCGCGGATCGTTCTCCCGGATCGTCATCGCCGCGAAATACGCTAGGGCGCGCGCTCTTTCGATCGCGACATGCATATCGACGGCCTTGTGTTTGACCGCCTGGAACGAGCCGATCGGCACGCCGAACTGCTGTCGGGTGCGCACATGCTCGAGCACCATGTCCAATACCCGTCGACACGCGCCGACCATGGTCAGCGCCAGTCCCGTCGTGGCCAGGTGACGCGCGGGCTCGGGATCGACGCGCAGGTAGCGATCGTCGGGAACCCGCACACCGGCGAAGCTCGCCTCGGCGACGTGCAGTACCGGATCGAACACTGTCGCCCGCCGCATGGTCACGTCGGCGGCGGGCACCACGAAGACACCGGCCTCGGTCACGACAGCCAACTGCCGCGCCCGATCGCCGTCGAGCACATGACGCGCGGTGCCGCTCAGCACCCAGCCATCCCGGTCTCGCACCGCCGACACCCCGTCGTACACTGCGGCACCCGGTTCACCAGAGCGCACGAAATCCGGTGCGAGCGGGGCGAATTGGGTCATGGTGGCGAGATATGGGGTGGGGTCGGTGGCCCGCCCCAACTCCTCGAGCACGATTGCCAGTTCCACCGCGTCGGCTGGAGCGGTCAGGTCCATCCATCCGAGCTCGATATAGGTGCGCCACAGTCCCTCCGGATCCGCGCCCTTATCGGCCACCTCGCGGATCAGCGTCGGCGGGCACTGTTTGGCGACCACCTCACGGACGGTTTGTTGCCACAGCAGTTGATCGGAGTCGAACTCCAAAAGCATCCGGCCTGCCTCCTTGCGCTCCGACACACTTCAGAACTGAGAATAACATTCTCCGCCATGGAAAGTAAGAGTCTCGCATTTGTTCACTGACACTGCGTCCAGCCAACACGGAGACAGCACGTTCTCCGGTACAGTGCATCCATGTTCTCTCCACATGACCGAGGACCGGAGCGCCGGTGACCAGCCCGAGCGAAGAGCCAGCCTGGAAGCAGCGCGCCGTCGAGCGCTCGTTACGGACCGCGAAACTGCGCGCCGAACAGCGCGTTCAGCGCTTCCTCGACGCGGCGCAGGCCATCATCACCGAGAAGGGCAGCACCGACTTCACCGTGCAGGAAGTCGTCGATCGTTCACGTCAGTCGCTGCGCAGTTTCTATCTGCAGTTCGACGGCAAGCACGAGCTGTTACTCGCCCTTTTCGAAGACGCGCTCGTGCGCACCGCCGATCAACTGCGCGCCGCCGCCGATGCCAAGGCCGATCCGCTGCAGCAGCTGCGGGTGACCGTCGAGCTGCTGTTCGAACTGTCCCGACCCGATCCGGCCGCACAGCGCCCGCTGTTCACCGACTTCGCGCCACAGCTGCTCGTCACGCATCCGGCGCAGGTCAAGGTCGCGCACGCACCGCTGCTCGCACTGTTCACCGAGCTGATGGAGCAGGCCAAAGACGCCGATCAGCTGCGTTCGGACGCGAATCCGCGGCGTACCGCGGCGATGGTCATGCAGACGGTCATGTTCATCGCGCAGTCCACCGGCGGCACTGACGAGGAGACCGTGCACCCGATCACCGCGACCGAAGTCTGGAACTTCTGCGCACACGGCTTCACCAAGGATTGAGAATATCATTCTCAACCACGAAGAGTTTCACTTACACTCGGGGGCATGCCCGACCTCTGGAATGATCTTCTCGGCTGTCTCGACCTGACCGCTCGGCCGTCCCTCGACGACGAATCCGTCTTCGAGGGACGCAATCAGCAGCTCGAGTACTACCGCGTTTTCGGCGGGCAATTGCTCGGCCAGTTCATCCGCGCGGCCGATCTGACCTGCCCGGAGAAATCGGTCAAGTCACTGCACGCATTGTTCCCGCGCGAAGGCCGAACCGATGAGCCGATCCGCTATCGGGTGCGCCGTCATCACGAGGGCCGTTCCTTCGCCACCGTCACCATCGTCGCCGAGCAGAGTTATGGGATCGTGGCCACCGCATCGGTGTCGCTGCACGCGGAGGCGGAGGGGCCCGAGCACCAGAGCGTACCCGCCGTGCCCGCATTGCTGAGCGCCGAGCACAAGGTGACGTGGGACTTGCTGCCCTGGGAAACCCGATCGGCCGTCGATCTCGACGACACCGCTTCGGGCCCACCGGAATTCGAGTTCTGGATGCGGACGCCGGACATCGATGCGCGGCTGGCCCCGGCCATAACTGCCTACGCCACCGATCTCAACCTCATCGGCACCGCACTGCGGCCAATCGACGGTGTATGCCAGCGCGGCAACGGCACCGCATTCCATTCGGCAGTGACCTCGCACAGCATCTGGTTCCATCGACCGTTCCGCACCGACGAGTGGCTGCTGCTGCGTCAGCACAGCCCGCTCATAGCGGGCAGCCGCTGTTTCGGCCGCGGCGATGTGCTGACCGACAACGGCCGGTTGGTCGCCTCGTACGCGCAGGAAGCCATGGTGCGCTTCCCCTCCGAGGTCCGGTGAAGACGTGGTCGTGAATCGAATGGGGATCAAGAGATCTGCCGACGCACCCGAAAACCGGCCGCACCGGGTGGTGCAGTGGGCCACCGGCACCATCGGCGCGCGCGCTCTGCGCGGTGTAGTCGAGCATCCGAAGATGGAGTTGGTCGGCCTGTTCGTGCACAGTGCGGACAAGGTGGGGCGTGATGCCGGTAAGTTCTGCGATATTCCGGCCACCGGTGTGCTGGCCACCGACGACATCGACCAGATCATCGAACTCGACGCGGACTGCGTGCTCTATATGCCGCTCGTGTTCGACGCGCAGGCGGTGATCCGCCTGCTGACATCGGGCACCAATGTGGTGACAACGTGCGGCCTGTTCCATCATCCGGCGAGCATGGATCCTGTTCTGCGCCAACATGTTCAGCAAGCCTGTGCACTCGGCGGCACCTCCATCCACAGCACCGGCAGTAGTCCGGGTTTCATCACCGAGGCAGTGCCGCTGGTGCTGTCCTCGATCCAGCGCCGACTGGACCGGCTGATGATCGACGAGTACGCGGATCTGTCGCAACGCGATTCACCCGCCATGCTATTCGACGTCATGGGTTTCGGGCGTCCACCAGGTGATTCCGACGCGGCCCGCGCGCAACATCTGGCCGCGAGTTTCGGACCGTCACTGCGGCTGGTCGGCGACGCACTCGGCCGGCCGCTGGATTCGATCGAGGCATACGGCTCGGTGGCGGTGGCACGCACAGTCACCCGGATTGCGGCGGGCACGATCGAGCAGGGAACCGTTGCAGCCCAACGCACTACGGTTTCGGGCCTGGTGGCAGGCGAACCGGTGCTGACCTTTCGCGCCAATTGGTATTGCACCACCGATATCGAGCCCGACTGGGACCTGCGCGATACCGGATGGCACATATCGGTGGTCGGTGACGCGCCACTGGAAGTCGACCTGCGCTTCCCGATTCCCTTGGAACAAATGGCGGCCGTATCCCCCGCCTATACCGCCAACCGTGCGGTCAATGCGATTCCCTCGGTCTGTGCCGCCGAGCCCGGGATCCGGTCGACGCTCGACTTACCGCACATCACGGCCGTTCTCGGCTGAACGGTCGTCGACTCCAGAACCCATCGGCTCGGTATCTATTGTCGCAAGGGTAATTCGCGGTCATCAGCCAGTGATGTCGGCCAGCAGCGTGTCTACCCGGGCCCGCGCTCGCGTGGCCACGCCGTCGCCGGGAGCCACGTGGACACGGCCGGCTTCGATCGCGGCGATGGCGGACTCGGCGACCTCGCGCGGGGACAGGATTCCGCCGCGGGCGCCAGCGAGGGTGCGCATCGAGAGGGGCGCGCCCACCGGCAGTTCGATCGCACCCAGTGCGGCGGAATTCTGTCCGAGCGGGGTGTCAACCAGTCCCGGGCACAGCACGGTTGCGCCCAGCGCGGGGGCTGCCTGCTTCAGCTCGAGGTCGAGCGTCTCGGTCAGACCGACCACCGCGTGCATGGTGCCGGTGTAGGGCGTGCGGCCGGGCAGCGGTGCCAGACCACCGGAGGAGGCGGTGTTGAGGAAATGGCCGGCGCCCTGGTCGATGAGCAACGGCGCAAATGCCTTGACGCCGTGGACGACACCGAGGATCTTGATCCCGATCATCCGCTGCCAAGTGGCCGCGTCCTGCTCCCACAGCGGCGCGGCCGGGCACACCACACCGGCGTTATTGCAGACCAGATCCACCCGGCCGTAGGCATCCATGGCGCGCTCGGCCAGCGCGCGCACCGATGTCTCATCGCTCACGTCGGCCACTACGGCGGTGATCTCAGCGTCGCGCAATGCTGCCGCCGCCGCGATCAGGCCGTCCTCGCGGATATCGGAGATGACCAGCCGTACGCCGCGCGCGGCGAGCGCCTCGGCCAGGCCGTAGCCGATGCCGCTCGCACCGCCGGTGATCACAGCGACCTGTCCCTCACGTATCAGCATCGGGCTACTCCTCCTTGCCGGGTGGGGTCGAAACGCCGTCAGAGGCTGAGAACCGATGCCGCCGCGGTACCGGGTGCCCCATAGACCTGGGCGTAGCCGACTCGGGGATTACCCGGCACTTGACGCTCGCCCGCCTGGCCGCGCAACTGCAGCACCAGTTCGTAGACCTGTCGGATACCGGAGGCGCCGATGGGCTCGCCATTGGCGATGAGGCCGCCATCGGTGTTCACCGGCAGGCGGCCGCCGATCTCGGTCGCCCCCTCGGCGAGCAACTTCTCCTGGTCGCCGTCTGCGCAGAAACCGTTCTCGGCCATATGGATAACCTCCGCACCCGCGTCGGTGTCCTGGAGTTGGATCACGTCGACATCCTCGGGGCCGATTCCGGACGCCTCGAAGGCGGCCCGCGAGGCGTACACCGTCGGCGAGACGTCCTCGTCGATGGCCGCCCAGGTGCTGTGCACCTCGTACGCGCCGTAGCGACGCGTACGGATCGCGGTCGAGCGCAGGTATACCGGATTGCTGGTGTAGCGGTGCGCGATATCTCCGCGGCACATGATCACAGCCGCGGCACCCTCGTCGGGCGAGCAGAACATGAACTGCGTCAACGGATAGTTCAGCATCGTCGAGTTCAGGATCTGGTCTTCCGGAATCGGCTTGCGCCGGAAGGCGTTCGGATTGAGCGCGCCATTGCGGAAATTCTTGGCGGCGACCTTGGCCAGGGTGCGCTGGGAGATGCCGTGCTCGTGGATGTAGCGGTTCGCCTTGATCCCGAAGAACTGGGTGGTGACGAACTGTCCGTTCTCCGCATACCAAGCGGGCAACCCGAGCTTGGCCGGATCGTCGGTGAACGCGCCGCGGGGATGTTTGTCCATGCCGACCGCGATGCCGATGTCGTATCGTCCGGACCGGATCGCCTCCGCGGTCTGTTCGATCGAACTGGCCGCGGTGGCACAGGCATTGAACACATTGGTGAACGGGATTCCGGTGAGCCCGACGAGCCGGGTCACGGCATCGGGATTGCTGACCTCATAACTGCCGCCGAAGCCGAACTGGATGTCCTTCCATTCGACACCGGCGTCGGTCAGCGCCAATTGGATTGCGTCGGCGCCCATTTCGATAGCCGACTTGGCGAAGCGGCCGAACGGGTGCAGGCCGACGCCGATGATGGCAACGTCGTTCATGTCAATTCTCCTCGATAGCCGTACTTCAGGCCGGTGCGAAAGCGACCGTGACGACGTCGTTCCCGTCGTCGTCGACATAAAGGGGGACGAAGGCCAACTCGACATCCATCCCGAAGCGCAGCTCGGCCGGATCGGCCACGGTCAGCCGGGCCTCCACCCGTACATCATCGCCCAGTTGCACCAGACCGATCCCGAACGGCTCGAAACTCTCGGCAGACTCCTTGCCCGCGTACGGCAGTTTGGGGACGAAGCCCTGGGTGGTCCAGGCCACGAGAGTGCCGCGGCGGGGCAGCAGCCGTTCGGACATGTCGGGGCCGCTGCACCTGGGGCAGCGTGCTTGTTTGGGCCAGGTGACCGCGCTGCACGCGGCGCAGCGGCTGCCGATCAACTGCGGATTCTCCGCCGGCCACGTCGAGACATCGGGCGCGAGGGCCTTTGCCATGCCGTCCTCCATCAGATGGAAATGTCATTCTCATAAGATATATACGCTATTTCCGGCGAAATGCGAACCAGTCGCTCCGCTGCGGTGTAGGCGTCCAACTGTCCGGCCGCGACCGAGTCCGCCAATGCCGCCAACGCCGGATCGGTCCGCAAGCGGGTCTGCGCCAGCGACAGGATCTGCGCGCGTGCCCGCGCGGTCCGCCGGTCGAGGGTGTCGGCGCGGTGGTGCGCGTCGATCGCGGCCACCAGCTCGGCGACCCCGACGCCCTTGGCTGCGACCAGGGCGAGGATCGGGGCGGCCGACTCCTGATGCAGGTCCCGTACCGTCTGGTCGGCGCCCTCCCGGTCGGCCTTATTGACGACCAGGATGTCGGCGACCTCGAGCAGACCTGCCTTCGCGGCCTGAATCGCGTCTCCCGCACCGGGATTCAGAATCACCAGGGTGGGGTCGGCGATCGCGGCGATCTCGATCTCGGACTGCCCGACACCGACGGTCTCGAGCAGGATCAGCTGGTGGCCGAGCGTCCCGAGCAGGCGGATGGCGGCGGGCACCGCTGCCGCGAGACCGCCCAGATGGCCGCGCGTGGCCACCGAGCGGATCAGGACGTCGGGATCATTGATGTGCTGCGCCATCCGAATTCGATCACCCAGCAGCGCACCGCCGCTGTACGGCGAGGACGGATCGACCGCGAGCACCGCCACCCGCAGGCCCTGCTCTCGGTAGGCGGCCACCAGTGCCGCGATCGTGGTCGACTTCCCCGCGCCCGGAGGGCCGGTGACTCCAATGACCCGAACCGGGGCCGCGTCGAGCAACGCGAGCACCTCGTCGCGCTGTGGTCCCTCGACCGCGCTCAGCAACCGCCCCGTGGCCCGCACCGATCCGGCCCGCGCGGCGGCGATGAGCTCCGCAATGGTTCCCACGCGCTAGGGAGCCGGAACCTCGATGACGGTGGCCGATCCCATCCCGCCACCCGCGCACAGCGCCGCGATTCCGAAACCGCCGCCGCGACGGCGCAATTCGTGCACCAGCGTGACGATCATCCTGGCTCCGGTGGCGGCGACCGGATGGCCGAGCGAGCATCCGCTGCCGCTGAAGTTGACCCGATCGGGATCGATATCGAGGGCCTTGGTCGCCGCGATCGGCACCGAGGCGAACGCCTCGTTGATCTCGTACAGACTCACCTCCGACAGCGAAATACCCGCCCGCGCAACCGCCTTGGTAATCGCCTCGATCGGTGCCAGCCCGGTGTCGTGCGGATCGACGCCGACCGAGGCCCACCCGCGGATGATGCCGAGTGCGGGCAATCCGAGCCGGTCACTGGCAATGGCCAAGGCCGCGGCACCGTCATTGGAGCCCGACGCATTGCCCGCGGTGATGCTGAAGCCCTCGATCTCCGGGTGCAGCACCTTCAATCCGGCCAGCTTTTCCAGACTGGTGTCCCTGCGCGGGTGCTCATCGACCGCGAACAGTCCGTGCGGAGTGTCGATCGGCACGATCTCCTCCTCGAGCCAGCCCTCGTCGATGGCGGCGATGGCATTGCGGTGCGAGCGCAACGCCCACGCATCCATCTCCGCGCGCGAGATTCCGGACGCCACCGCCGTATTCCACCCGACCGTGATCGACATGTCCAGGCACGGCGCGTCCGGCCGATCCGGATGGCTCGGCGCGACCCACGGGTCGATCCATTCGTCCGCGCCGACCCGGAAACGCACACGTGGTGCGGTGGATTCGGAATTCACGCCACCGGCGATGACGAGTTCGTCCATCCCCGCCCGGATTCCGGCGGCCGCGGTCTGCACGGCGGCCATGCCCGCAGCACAGTGCCGGTTGTGCGCCACACCGGCGACATTGGTCAACCCGGCGGTGATCGCCGCGTGCCGGGCCAGTACGCCGCCGCCGTAGCGGCCCTCGCCGAGGACGACGTCATCGATACGGGCCCGGTCGAGCCCCTCGGCGGCCGCGGCCACCACATGCTTGGCCAGGTCGAAGGCATTGGTATCGCGCAGCGTGCCCTTGCGGGCGGTTCCGATCGGAGCGCGCAGGGCGGACACGATGACAGCTTCAGGCATTGGTGTTCTCCATTTCGGTGACGAGGTTGCGGCGCAGCAGTTTTCCGGTTTCGGTCTTAGGCAGTTCGCGGCGGAACACAATGGTGTCGGGCGTCTTCGACGACCGCAGCCGCGTGCGGACCCACTGTTTGATCTCCTCCGGCTCGCCGACTCCGACGAGCACCGCGACCAGGCGCTGCCCCCACTCCGGATCCGGCACCCCGATCACCGCGGCTTCGGTGATGCCCGGATATCCCAGCAGTACGTCCTCGATCTCGGCGGGCGCGATGTTCTCGCCGGCGCGGATGATGGTGTCGTCGGCGCGCCCCTCGATGAAGAGATAGCCGTCGGTGTCGAGCCGTCCCAGATCCCTTGTGGGGAACCAACCTTCGGCATCGAGTGCGCTGCGGCCGCCGTATTCACCCGAGATCTGCTCGCCGCGAACGAATACCAGCCCGGCCTCCCCCGCCCCGGCGGGCTCACCCGATTCCGCCCGGATCTGGATCTCGATCCCTGGTAGCGGCTGCCCCACGGAGCCGAGTCGATCGCGGACGGCCGGATCGTCGGATCCGAAGGCCGCGCGATGATCGTCTGGTCCGAGTACCGCGATCGAGGACGCGGTCTCGGTGAGTCCGTATGCATTGACGAAGCCGGTATCCGGGAACACCCGCAGCGCGTGCTCGAGCACCGGGCGCGGCGTGCGCGAGCCGCCGTAGGCGAGGCTCGCCAGCGTCGGCACACCCGCGTCAGCGCCGTCGACGGCTGCGACGATGCGGGCCAACATGGTCGGCACGAGCATGGCGTGGGTGATCCGTTCGCGCCGAACGGTTTCCAGCCAGCCGGACGCGTCGAACGCCGCGAGATAGACCACGCGGCGGCCGGAGTAGAGATTCGACAGCAGGTTCGTCAGGCCCGCGATGTGGTAGGGCGGCACCGATACCAACGCCGCATCCGTCTCGTCCGCGGCGCCGAACTCGACGGTGTTCAGCAAGTAGGCCATCAGATGCCGATGCCGCAGCAGCGCCGCCTTGGGTTCGGAGGTGGTGCCGCTGGTGTAGATGATCGCGGCGACCGCATTGCCATCCCATGGCGCCTCGAGTTCGGGCCCATCGGTGTTCTCCTCGACCAAGGTGTCGAGGTCTTCGGGCCGCAGCACCAGCGCCCCGGGATGACGATCCAGCAGCATGGCCAACTGCTGTTCGCCGAGCCGATAGTTCAGCGGCACGAATGGCACCCCGGCCAGCGCCGCTCCGAAGAGCGCGACCGGATAGGCCAGGTGATTCGCCCCCAGATACAGCACCGCGGGGTGCCGCTGGAACCGGACGGCCGCGCGACGCGCATTGCCGAGCAGGGCGGCGGCGGTCAGCGAGCGATCGCCAACCGTGATCACGGTCCGATCGCCCGCCGATGCGGCCATGTCTAGGATCATGCTGATATTCATGAGAACATTATTCTCTCCATAGGAGAGTGTTAGTTGCAAGAGAGGATTGCGATATGCAGATCAGTGGGAGCGCTGCCATCGTCGTCGGCGGCACCGGCGGACTCGGCGAGGCCACCGTGCGTCGCCTGCACGCCGCCGGAGCGAAGGTGGTGGTCGCCGATGTCGCCGACGACAAGGGCAAGGAACTCGAGAAAGAACTCGGCATCCACTACGTGCACACCGACGCGACCAGTGAGGAGTCGATGCTCGCGGCCATTGCCGAGGCGGAATCCCTTGGACCGCTGCGAATTTCGGTAGACACCCATGGCGGCCCGGCCACCGGCGGCCGCCTGGTCGGCAAGGACGGCTCGCCACTGGCACTCGACGGTTTCCGCACCACCATCGAGTTCTACCTGACCGCCGTATTCAATGTGCTGCGCCTGTCGGCTGCGGCCATCGCCAAGACCGAGGCACTGGATGAGGGCGCCCGCGGTGTCATCGTCAACACCGCCTCGATCGCGGGGTACGAGGGCCAGATCGGCCAACTCCCCTATTCGGCTGCCAAGGGTGGCGTCATAGGCATGACCCTGGTGGCGGCCCGTGACCTGTCCCCGCTCGGCATCCGGGTGGTCACTATCGCACCGGGCACGGTCAACACACCCGCCTACGGCAAGGCCGCCGACCAGTTGGAAGGCTACTGGGGACCCCAGGTGCCCTTCCCCAAGCGGATGGGCCGCTCGGTCGAATACGCGCAGTTGGCTCAGTCGATCATCGAGAACGACTACCTCAACGGTGAGATCATCCGACTCGACGGCGCACTGCGCTTCCCACCGAAATGAACGGGCAGCCGCACCTTGGTCTGGGCTCGCCACTCAGCGGCAAGGTCGCATTCGTCGCCGGCGCTAGTCGCGGTATCGGCGCGGCGATAGCCGCCGGCCTGGCCGGTGCCGGTGCGGCGGTGGCCGTCGCCGCGCGCTCGGAAACCGAGGGCAAGCTGCCGGGCACCATCGGTTCGGTCGCCGACCGGATCACCGCCGCGGGCGGAACGGCACTGCCCGTGGTCTGCGATGTCACCAGCGAGGAGCCGGTCGAAAACGCCGTGGCCACAACAGTTTCCGAATTCGGTGGCATCGATATCCTGGTCGCCAATGCGGGCGTGATGTGGTTGGGTCCGATCGAGACCACACCACTCGAGCGCTGGCAGCTGTGCATGAACGTCAATCTAACCGGCGTCTTCCTCGTGACCAAGGCCGTCATTCCGCATCTGAAAGCCCGCGGCGGTGGCTCACTCATCGCGATCACCACCACCGGCGTGGATATGATCCGCGGCGCCAATGCGTACTGGGTATCCAAGGCCGCAGTCGAACGCCTCTACCTCGGTCTGGCCGCGGAACTGAAGGAAGACAACATCGCGGTCAACTGCCTGAGCCCGTCCCGAGTGGTATTGACCGAAGGCTGGCAGGCCGGAGGCGGTGGCCAGGAAATTCCAGCGAACATGGTCGAGCCGCCGGAAACGATCGCCCGTGCCGCGGTGCTGCTGGCGAGCCAGGACGCCGCCGGTATCACCGGCACGGTGCAGCGTTCGGAAGTGCTGATTCCGAGGGGCTGATCGGCGCGAGGGCCCCGAAGAAGCATGGTCTTCGGGGCCTTGCGCGGACCTCGACACTTGGCGGCATCGGCACGGAAACTCTCGCTCTGGAACAAGATCCTCGGCTGCGCCGGGCGGTGCGCAACGACCGGTCGACGCGTGCGACCGATGCGAACACCAATGGCCTTCTGCGCCAGTACTTCCCGCAAGCTACAGTCGGGATCGTCACGATGTGCCCGCGCGGCACCCCGCCGTTGGTGAACGGTCCGAGCCAGATTTCGTAGCTGTCGGTGTCGATCGCGCGGTGGACTCGTTTCACGGCGGCGGCATAGGTGCTGTTCGGTGCTGGATACGTACGGACCGTGTCGGTGCGATGCATGAACAGGCCGACCGCCGCCACGGGTCGTAACGAGCGCTCCCCCATCGAGCCGAGGGTCAATCCCCCAGGTGAGGGCCCGACCGGCTGCCGGCCTGTCGGAGTTCGCCGTATCCCGGGCCGGCGTCGGTATCGTCATGGCCTCATCATGTCCCGCATATCTGAATCCCTCACGTGATGAACAGGAGGCCGAGGTGGCCGAAACGACGGTGGCCGAGGTGATGGCCGAGCTGGCCGCACTCGAGGACCCGAGGACGCGCGTGGTGAACGAGAAACACGGTGATGATCACGGTGTGAACCTCAGCAAGCTGCGCGCGCTCGCGAAGCGGCTGAAAACGCAGCAGGAACTCGCGCGCCAGCTCTGGGAGACCGACGACACCGCGGCAAAACTGCTGGCGACCCTGATCTGCCGCCCGAAGGCGTTCGAGCGTGACGAGTTGGACGTCATGGTGCGCGAGGCGCGCACACCCAAGGTGCACGACTGGCTGGTGAACTATGTGGTGAAGAAGAACCCGTACGCCGAAGAGCTGCGCCTGTCCTGGTTCGCCGATCCGGATCCAGTGGTCGCGAGCGCAGGCTGGGCGTTGACCACCGAACGCGTGGCGAAGCAGCCCGAGAGCCTCGATCTCGCAGGACTACTCGACGTCATCGAGGCACAGATGAAAGACGCCCCGGATCGCCTGCAGTGGGCGATGAACCACTGCCTGACTCAGATCGGGATCGAGCACGCCGAGCAGCGGGCACGTGCAATCGACATCGGTGAGCGCTTGAAGGTGCTCGAGGACTACCCGACTCCACCGAACTGCACGTCTCCGTTCGCGCCCATCTGGATCACGGAGATGGTGCGCCGACAGCACGACAAGTAGGAAGGCTCGCGCTCGCGACCTCCGCCAAAACGCGCCAACACGATCAACGGACCGAGATCATTTCTGGGATCACACAATTCCGACGCAGCCCCCGGTAGCTCCGTCGCTAGCCGACGACTGGGCGCCAGCGCCGCGGTCGGGGTGTCGCAGATCCGCCGGCACAGCAGCCCGTCCTGACAGGCGACACCGATACGTGTCACCGCGCCGACAACCCCACAGATTGGTCAGCTGATCAGGTGGAAACGGTGGCGGCATCGCCCGAGAGGAGTGCGCCGCCAGTTCCACGTGATCACCTGTCCAGTAGTGCATCCCGGATGTCATCAGCCGAATGGGGCATCAGGTGAGTCCTCGAATTGCCCATCCGGTGGCGCCAACGAGATGTAGTCGATGCGAATCGCAACGCCCTGCTGCTTTGGCGGGGCGAATGTCGGCGGCACGGTGCGCGGTATCGCTCATTCGTAGTCAACGGTGATGGAGTCCGTATCCGGCACGGCCTGACAGGTGAGGACATACCCCTCGGCGAGTTCGTCGTCGGTCAGGGCGTCGTTGCGGCGCAGGGTGGCATGGCCTTTCGTCACCTTGGCCATGCAGGTGGCGCAGTTACCTGCCTCGCAGGAGAACGGGGGTGTGAGACCGGCGCGGCGGGCGCTGTCGAGCAGTGTTTCGCCGTCCTTGCGCGGAACCGACTTCTTCTTGCCGTTGAGAATGATCGTGACTGTGTGGTCAGTGGTCGCGACGGGGGTGGTCGCAGTGGGGGTTTCGACGGCCGCGACGGAGGGTGTGGCCGTAGGGGTTTGGACGGCTACGGGCAGCACCGGAGCCGGTGCGCCGAATCGCTCACTGAACACCAGACCCGGTCCGGGCACAGCGTTCTCGACCATCTCCATGAAGGCCTCGGGTCCGCAGATATAACTGTCGCCGTCGCCGTCCGCGCCGACGAAATCGCGGATCGCGTCGGGTGTCAGGAAGCCCCCGTCGGCATCGAGGTGACGGACCACCTCGAGCCGCCCCGGATAGCGGTCGACCAGTTCCGCGAGCACGGCCTCGAAGATCACCGACTCCGGATCACGGTCCGCGCATAGCAGCCGCACCTTCCTGGCGGTGCTCGCCAGCGCGCTCTTGGCCAGCGACAGAATCGGCGTGATGCCGCTGCCGCCGCTGAAACCGAGCAGCGGTAGTTCGGTGGAACGTAAGCAGAATCGGCCTGCCGCTCTCGTCAGCTCCAATTCGTCGCCCTCGACCACGTTGTCGTGCAGCCAGTTCGAGACCTGTCCGCCGGGCACCCGCTTGACCGTGGTCATCAGTTCGCGGTCGGTTTCCGGCGCACTCGACATCGAGTAGGAGCGGAACAGGTCCCTGCCGTCCACGTGGACTCGAAAGGTGCAGAACTGCCCGGATTGATAAGCGATCGGCCCGTCGTGCGGGGCGAGCACATAGGTGCGCGCGTCGGCGCTCTCTTTAACGATCCGCGTTACGGTCGCGCGCTGGAACAACGGGGGTCTCGCCATGAACTGCCTCCTCCTGGTATTAAGATTCTAGTACAAGGAGAATTGTATTCTCTCCGACGAGACAGGATCTTCTCAAATGGGGTCGAACGACAGCCACCGCGGTGCCGCCCCTGCCGCTACCGCGCGCACCGAACCGGTCGCGCTCGCGTTCGAGTACCGCGAGTACACGCACGGGCAGTTGGAGCGGCTGGCCGCGGGTCTGGCCGTGGAATTGGTCGGGCGGGGCGTGCGTGCCGGGCATCGCGTCGCGCTGATGTCGTCGAACCGGCCGGAATTCGTGGTCGCCGTGCTGGCGACGTGGCGGTTGGGCGCTACACCGGTCCTGATCAGTCCGGCATGGAAACGCGCCGAGGTCGAACATGCGCTGGCGCTGACCGGACCGGTGTACGGACTCGGCGATTCGCCGATATTGACCGAGCTGCTGCCGACCCGTCACCTCGACGACCCGATCACCCCGCTGACGCGCACGTTCGGGCGACCCGATCCGGAATCCGACGCGGTGTTCGTATTCAGTTCGGGTACTACCGGATTGCCGAAGGCGGTGCGGCACACCCACGCCTCGCTCGCCGCCGCGGTGCGGCACTGGACCCGGGTGCTGGAGTTGAACTCTTACGACCGCCTGCAGATCGTCACGCCGCCCTCGCACATCCTGGGGCTGCTCAATATCGTCACCGTGCTGGAGGCGGGCGCCTGGATGCGGCTGCACCGGCGCTTCGATCTGGAACAGATGCTGCGGTGCATCGCCGAGGACCGGATCACCATCGAGATGGCTGTCGCGCCCATCGCTTTGGCACTTGCCGCGCACCCCGAGCTCGAGTCCTATGACCTGTCCTCGCTGCGCTTCATCATGTGGGGCGCCACGCCGGTCACCGCCGCCGTCGCCGAAACCGTAACCGCCCGAACCGGTGTCGGTTGGCTGCCCGCGTACGGAACCACCGAGCTGCCGGTCATCGCGTGCAGTCCGATCGGGGATGTGCGGTACGACAGCGTTGGAACAGCAGCGCCGCAAGTGCAACTACGGGTTGTGTCGACGGCGACCGGAGAACCGTTGGGTCCGGGCGAGATCGGCGAAATCCAGGCGCGGTCGCCATCACTGATGGCAGGTTATCTACCGGCCGAGGCGACCGGCGAAGCCTTCGACGACGGCTGGTACCGGACCGGTGATATCGGCCGAATCGACGCCGAAGGCTGGGTCCAGTTGACCGACCGATCCAAGGAAATGATCAAGGTCCGCGGCTTCCAGGTGGCACCCGCCGAAATCGAGGCCGTGCTGCACGGGCATCCCGCGGTGGGCGACTGCGCGGTGTTCGGCATCGCCGACACCGCTGACGGGGAGGCGATCGTCGCGGCAGTCTCGTGCACCGCGACGGTCACCGCCGACGAACTCATCGCACTGGTCGGCGACCGGCTGGCGGGCTACAAACGACCGCGCCGCGTGGTGTTCGTCCCCGAAATCCCGCGCCTGCCCTCCGGCAAGGTGTTGCGCCGAATTCTCAAGGAGCAGTATGGACGTTCGTCTCACGAGTGAACAGCGACAATTGCGGGACGCCGCCGCGAAATTGGCCGATGACCTCGGCCCCGGCTCGGTACTCGACCTCGACGACGCGGCGCGGGTCACCCGGCTGGAGAAGGCGGTCGACCAGACCGGCTGGCGCGCACTGCGTTCGGACGGCGCCTCCGGAGTCGAGGTGGCGATCGTGGCCGAGGAGTTCGGGCGCGGCCTGGTCGATGTGCCGTTCCTGGGACCGGTACTGGCCGACGATCTGCGCGGACCGGCCGACGACGATCAGCGCTGGACGGTCGCGGTGGCGGGCCGGGCTCTCGACGCGCACAGCGCCGAGCGCGCGTTGGTGATCGACGACGGACAACTGCTTGTCGGCCGCGTCGGCGCCGAACTGCCCGGTGCGGATCTCACCAGGCTCGACGCGGAGCTCACCGGTCGCCTCGACTTCCTCGGCGAACTGTCCGCCGATCAGGTGGCTCAGTGGCAGGCGTTGGCGCTGGTGGCCACCACCGCTGATCTGGTCGGTGTCGCGCGCGGCGCGCAGTCCCTCACCGTCGAATACGCGAAAGTCCGTGCGCAGTACGGCAATACGATCGGTTCGTATCAAGCGGTTGCGCACCTACTCGCCGAAAGTCAGGCCCTGATCGAGGGATCGATCAGCGTCGCGCGCCATGCGGCCTGGTCAGTCGACGAATTGTCGCACGCCGAGTCGATGCGGGCGGCGCGGATCGCGAAGCTGTACTGCGCGCGGGCCGCACGAACGGTATGCGAGACCGCGATTCAAGTGCACGGCGGCATCGGCAACACCTGGGAGTGCCTCGCGCACATATACCTGCGCCGGGCCCTGACCTCGACCGAATTGTTCCCCGTCAGCCTGGAGGAGATCGACCTTGGACTTTCGTGACGCACCGCAGGAGGCCGAATTCCGGGACCGGCTGCGCGCCTGGCTGGGCGAGGTGGCCGGTACCTTTCCGACTTCGGGTGACGAATACTGGGCGCGCCAAGGCGAATGGCATCAAGCGCTGTACGCGGCCGGATTCTTCGGACTGTCGTGGCCGCGAGAATTCGGTGGCCACGATCTTTCGCCGGTCTACGACGTCATCCTGGACGAGGAGTTGGCGATCGCGGGCGCACCGCCGCGGCCCAGCCTCGGCTACCTGGTCGCTGGCCTCGGACGGCACGCGAGCAAGGAACTGCGCCAACGGTTCCTGCCCGGCATGATCAACGGCACCGAGCGCTGGTGCCAGGGCTTCAGCGAACCGGGGGCCGGTTCGGATCTGGCCGCGTTGACCACCACCGCGACGCGCGCGGGCGACCACTATGTAGTCAATGGCCACAAGATCTGGACCAGCTATTCCGATGTCGCCGACTGGTGCCTGCTGTTAGCGCGCACCGATCCGAATGCGCCACGACACAAAGGTATTTCGGCATTCATCATCTCGATGAA
Source organism: Nocardia sp. NPDC050408 (assembly GCF_044458905.1). Classification (NCBI taxonomy): domain Bacteria; kingdom Bacillati; phylum Actinomycetota; class Actinomycetes; order Mycobacteriales; family Nocardiaceae; genus Nocardia; species Nocardia sp. NPDC050408. Next base: position 1,056,936 of record NZ_JBITIL010000002.1, read on the forward strand.
GCAACCGGGTGTGCGGCAGCGGCCACTGCGGATGATCAGCGGGGTGACCCGGGAATTCGGTCAGGTGGAATTCGACGGGGCGATCGTGCCCGCGGATCAACTGGTCGGTGCGCCCGGTGCGGGCTGGAAGCTGGCGATGACCGTCGTCGGACATGAACGTGAACCGTCCACATTGGGATTCGCTGCTCGATACGGAAAGCTGGTGCGCCAGTTGGCCGCTCGCGTCGAGGGCAAGGCGCCCGAGGAACTCGTCTGGGCGGCGGTGCAGACCGAGATGCTGCGCCTGCACGTCCGGCGCCGACTCTCCGAACAGCTCGACGGCGTCACCCACGGGCCCGACGGGTCGCTGGACAAACTGCTCATGACCTGGGCCGACCAGGCGGTCGGCCATGCGGCGCTGGCCGTCGGCGGCACCCGCGATCCGGAACTGCTCGGGTCCTACTTCTACAGCCGCGCACAGAGCGTCATGGGCGGTACCTCACAGATACAGAAGAACATCATCGCCGCGCGCATCCTGGGATTGGGAGTTTGAAATGTATGACATGCCAGCCGAAATCGACGTCCGCGCCGAGGGACCGGTCCGGATCATCACGCTGAACCGACCCGATGCCCTCAACGCCGTCAACGATCCGCTGCATAACGGGCTGGCCCGCTTGTGGCCGCGGCTCAGCGCGGACCCGCAGGCGCGGGTAGCCGTGCTGACCGGCGCGGGCCGGGCCTTCTCCGCCGGTGGCGACTTCACCTACCTCGAGGAACTCAGCCGCGATCGCGAACTGCGCACCAAGACCATCGCCGACGGCCGCGATATCGTGCTCGGCATGGCCCGCTGCCGGATCCCGGTGATCGCCGCGGTCAACGGTCCGGCGGTCGGTCTCGGCTGCAGCCTTGTCGCGTTGAGCGACATGGTCTACATCGCCGAAACCGCGTATCTGGCCGATCCACACGTGCAGGTCGGGTTGGTCGCCGCCGACGGCGGCCCACTCACCTGGCCGCTGCACACGAGCCTGCTGCTGGCCAAGGAATACGCGATCACCGGTGCACGAATCCCCGCCGCCAGGGCTAGGGAGATGGGCCTGGCCAACCATGTCGTCGAAGATCCGGTAGCCGAGGCGCTGGCATGTGCGCAACGGATGCTCGAACTTCCGCAGCAGGCAGTGGAAAGCACCAAACGCGTCCTCAACCTGCAACTAGAGCGTGCCGTGCTGGCCACGCTCGACTACGCCCTGGCGGCCGAAGACCTGACCTTCCAGAGTGCAGACTTCCGTGCCAATATCGCCAGGTTGACCGCCAAGCACTGACGCGCGGCCGACGAAAGGGCGCCGCGCACCTTTTCCGGTGCCGCGCACGAATTCGCCGGGCGAAAGCATGCGTGGCGCGCAAATCGGTGCGCGGCAGCAGCAACCTTCAGGCTGCGGCCTCTTGGGCTATGGCGGAGGCGAAGGCGTCTACGTCGGGTTCGGTGGTGTCGAATGAGCACATCCAACGGACCTCGCCGGTGCGGTCGTCCCAGGTGTGGAAGCGGAACCGTTTCTGCAGTCGCTCGGTGACTTCCGGGGGCAGTATGGCGAAGACGGCGTTGGCCTGGACCGGCCGTACGATCTCGACGCCGGGCACTTCGGCGACGGCCGTTGCCAGCCGGGCCGCCATCGCGTTGGCGTGCTGGGCGTTGCGCAGCCACAGGTCGCCCTCCAGCAGGGCGACGAGTTGGGCCGACACGTACCGCATCTTGGAGGCCAGCTGCATCGACGCCTTACGCAGGTACGTCATGCCGCGCACCGCGTCCGGGTTCAGCACCACAATCGCCTCGCCGAGCATCAAGCCATTCTTGGTGCCGCCGAACGACAGCACGTCCACCCCGGCGTCGGTGGTGAACGCGCGCAGCGGCAGGTCGAGCGCGGCGGCCGCGTTGGCCAGTCGGGCGCCGTCCACGTGCACCAGCATGTCGCGCTCGCGCGCCAGCGCGCTGATGACGGCGATCTCGCCGGGTGTGTAGAGGGTGCCGAGCTCGGTGCTCTGGGTGATCGAGACGACTTTGGGTTGGGCGTGGTGCTCCTCGCCGAAGCCCCACGCGTACCGGTCGAGCAGCCCCGGCGTCAGCTTGCCGTCGGGGGTGGATACCGGGATCAGCTTGAGCCCGGCCACCTTCTCGGGTGCGCCGCACTCGTCCAGGTTGATGTGTGCGGACTCCGGGCAGATCACCGCGCTCCACCGGTCGCACATCGCCTGCAGCCCAACCACATTGGCGCCGCTGCCGTTGAAGACCGGATAGACATCGGCACGCTCGCCGAAATGGTCCTCGACCAGTTCGCGCAGCCGTACGGTGTGGACGTCCGCGCCGTAGGCAGGTTGGTGGCCCTCGTTGGCGGCGGCCAGCGCCGCCATGATCTCCGGGTGCACGGAAGCGTTGTTGTCACTGGCGAAACCACGCAGTGGCTCGGACTCGGGAAAGGTTTCGCTCACTTATCCTCTTCCGTCAGCAGTGGGAAGGCGCCGTTCTCATCGTGGACCTCGCGGCCGGTGAGGGGCGGGTTGAACACGCAGACCGCGCGGAAGCGGGTGTGGGTGCGCAAAGTGTGATGCTGATGTGCGTCGACCAGGTACATCACCCCGGGCTCGAGACGGTGCTCTGCACCGGTCTCGGCGTCCACCAGTTCACCCCGACCCTCGATGACGTAGACGGCCTCGATGTGGTTGGCGTACCACATCTCGAGCTCGGTACCCGCGTCCACCACGGTGTCGTTCAAGGAGAACCCGACCTTCTCCTCGGCGAGCACCAGGCGACGGCTATTCCATGTGGGGCCCTTCACTTCTCGCTCGGTGCCGATGATCTCTTTCAGTGAACGGACGATCATGGAGTGCGTTCCTTTGTCTCGTGCGTTTCTGCGAACACTGAAATCATGGTTGCTGACGCGGCATCCCGACAGCGGCAGAAACGCCCCTGACCGCCAAGATCGCGCCATGCGTATCAGGACTTGCGGGCCAACATCGCCAGGCTCACAACAAAGGTCTCGGTGGCTTCGTGCCCGCGGCGGTGCTCGAATCGGCCGCTCGGCATCCGCTTGAATTCGGTGAGTCCGGGCTGGATCTCGGAGACATTTACCGCACTCGCGCGTGACGGCTCAGCGGGCACTCCGGTCGCCGATGTGGTCCGGAACTACAGGGTGCTGAGCGCTGTGCTGGCAAACACCGACGCTTTCTGTCGACAATCCGGTGGGCAGCTGTGGGCGAGACCGATTGTGCCGGAAGGCTTTCACGAGGTGGAGCGGCACTACACTGGCCGTGCGGCGGCCCAACCTGAGCGCTGAGGCTTCGTGCTGGCCGCGACGCCGCCAACACAAAGCCCGCACTACCGCCGCCCTGGGCATCCACTCACCTGACTGCCCGGTGGTTGGGTCGGGAACTGGCGCGGTGTCGTGAGCGGTTGTAGGTGTGGAAGCCACTGTGACCGAACGGTTTCCCGCTTGATCGTTCTTCTGCCCCAC
>NZ_JBITIL010000003.1:0-297683 GCF_044458905.1 Nocardia sp. NPDC050408
ATGGAGCCGATGTTGGCTGAGTTCGCGACGGTGATCGAGGGTTTGGTGTTCAACCGGCCGAGTATCGCGTTGGTGTCGACGGTGACTGGTGTGCGTGTTGTCGATGAGATGTGTGATGTGTCGTATTGGGTGGGTCAGGTTCGTGAGGCGGTGCGCTTCGCTGATGCGGTTGTCGCGATGGCGGGTATGGGTGTGTCGAGGTTCGCCGAGGTCGGGCCTGATGCGGTGTTGACCCCGATGATCACCCAAACCCTCGACACCGCAACCACAATCGCTTTGACCAGACGCCACAACGCGGACCCATCGACCGTGTTGACCGGCCTCGCCCGGTTGCACGTCGCGGGTTCGACGGTGGATTGGACCAGGTACTACGCTGGTTCCGGAGGCGCGAAGACAGATCTGCCGACGTACAGCTTCCAGCACCGCCGCTTCTGGGTCACGGGTCAACCGCAGACAGGAGAGGCATCCGCGCTCGGCCTACGGTCTACCGAACACCCGATGCTGGGTGCATTGGTGGCGCAGCCGGAGGGCGGGGGCGTCAGACTCACCGGCCGCCTGTCGACGGTCACCCATCCCTGGTTGGCCGATCATGACGTGCTCGGCACGGTGCTGCTGCCTGGCACCGGGTTCGTCGAACTGGCCATGCACGCCGGAGACCAGGTCGACTGTCCAGAACTGGAGGAGCTCACGCTTCGGGCGCCGCTGGTGTTCGAAGGGCATGGCGGAGTACAGATCCAAGTGATAGTCGGTGACAGTGATGAGACCGGTCGCCGACGGCTCGACATCTACTCGCGTAAGGACCACGACGATCCGGCAGTCGCATGGACACACCATGCGCAAGGCAGTGTGCACCCGGGCAAGGAGACCGACGAGCCACAAGACTGGGCTGACTTTGTTCAGTGGCCACCGTTCGGTGCCATAAAACTGGAGTTGGATGGCGCCTACGATGAACTCGCCGATCACGGATACAACTACGGGCCCGCTTTTCAAGGGCTGCAAGCCCTTTGGCGCCGCGGCGAAGAACTCTACGCTGAGGTCGCACTGCCCGAGCAGGTCTCGACTCGAGGCTATGGCCTACATCCAGCCCTGTTCGATGCGGCGCTGCACGCATTGACCGTCGCCGGTTCGCGGAGCGTGGACGAACATGCCGAGCGGCAGACCCTCGTTCCATTCACCTGGTCTTCGGTGCGTTTACACGCCGAAGGCGCGCGGCGGGTGCGGGTTCGGTCGACCGTGCTGAATCAGGGTGAAGTCACCCTGGCAATGGCCGATTCAAGTGGCGCGCCATTGCTGTCCGCGCGGTCCCTCACGTCGCGCCCGTTGTCCGTCGAACTGCTATCGGCCGCAACCCTGTCCTCGAATGACGCGCTGTACGAGCTCATTTGGCGGCCCGGTCCGGAGCTGCGATCGGTGGCGGGAGTCGCCTGGGCCGAGTGGGGCGCGGCGGAGTCGGCCTCGGTCTTGCTCTTCCGGGCCCCGGTCGAAGGTGTGGACGTGCCGGTCCAGTTGCGCACGGCTCTGCACCGCACGCTCGGTGCCGTCCAGCAGTTCCTCAGCGAAGAACGGTACGCCGCAAGCACTTTGGCTGTGGTCACCGGCGCCACGGGCGACCCGGCTCAGGCGGCGGTGTGGGGTCTGGTGCGTGCGGCGCAGGCGGAGAACCCGGGGCGGATCGTGCTCGTCGAGGCCAGCGAAGCGGCAACGACGGATCATCTTGTAGCCGCGGCGCTGACAGGCGAGCCGGAACTGGCTGTCCATGCGGATGGAACACGGGTGCCGCGGCTCATTCGCGCCGCGTCGCCCGAATCTAAGCGGCGGATACCTTGGGATTCCGAACGGACCGTCCTGATTACCGGTGGTACCGGCGGGGTCGGTCGCCACATCGCCAAGCACTTGGTGAGCGAGCACGGTGTGCGATACCTGCTGTTGGCGGGCAGACGCGGACCGGCAGCCGCCGAGGATCTCATCGCGGAACTCAGTGCTCTCGGTGCCGAGGTTCGCGTATCTGCCTGCGATGTCACAGATCGTGACGCACTGCGTGATCTGCTTGCTTCGATACCCGCGGAGCATCCGTTGGGTGCGATCGTGCACGCGGCGGGCGTTGCCTACAACGGTCTGGTCGATACCTTGACGCCGGAGCAGATCGACCATTCGCTCGGCGCCAAGGCCGATGCCGCATGGTACTTGCACGAGCTCACCCGCGAAGCCGAGCTGTCCGCCTTCGTCATGATCTCGTCGGTGGCAGGTTCGATACTGCCCGCAGGCCAGGGAGGTTATGCGGCGGCCAACGTGTTCCTCGACGCTCTTGCGACGCACCGTCACGCCGAAGGCTTGCCGGCCACTTCGCTCGCCTATGGCATGTGGGACATCGCAACCGGACTTTCGCAGTGGCTCGGCGAGGTGGACCGGCAGCGTATGCGTCGCCAAGGTTTCACGCCGCTGACTGCCGATAAAGCACTCGAATTGTTCGATGCCGCATCGACTACCGAGCGTCCGGTGCATGTACCGGTCGAGATCGACCTAGCTGTCCTGCGCGCTCGGGACTCGGTGCCTGCGCTGCTCAGCGACTTGGCCAAGAAGACCGGGCGTCGGCCGAGCAGCAGAACGCAGGACGGGACAGCGCTTCGCAGGCATCTGACGCACCTGTCCGATTCCGAACAGGAGCGGTGGCTTCGGATGCACATACTCGAGAACGCTGCCCGTCTGCTGGGGCATGAGAGCGCCGAGGCTCTCGACCCCGAGCGGGACTTCCTCGAATCGGGGTTCGACTCACTGGCTGCCATGGAGTTGCGAAGTGCCCTCAATGCTTCCACCGGTCTGACGCTGTCGACCGCTGCGATCTTCGATCATAAGACGCCGGCGGCACTGGCCCGATACCTGCAAAAGGAGCTCAACACAGACTCACAGAAGGGCAATAGTCAAGTCGGCGAAGACGACTCGCTGTACGGGATGTTCCGTGGCGCGGTAGAGAACGGCCAGGCTCGTAACGGCTTTGCTCTGCTGAGGGCGGCGGCGGAACTACGTGAGCAGTTCTCTTCGGCCGACGAACTGGACCGATTGCCGGTGCCGTCACGACTGGCTTCGGGTTCTGTTCTGCCCCGCATCATCTGCCTCAATCCGCCACTGGCCACCGGTGGCGCGCATCAGTACGCCCGCATCGCATCGCATCTGCGAACTGCCCGCGACGTCGTGGTCCTGCCGCTGATCGGCTTCGGTGCGGGCGAGCCACTGCCAGCTACGCCGACGACGGCATTGGAAGGAGTGGCGCGCTGCCTGCTCGAGGCAGCGCAGGGAGAGCCGTTCGTACTACTCGGATATTCCTCGGGCGGCCTGCTGGCTTACCTCGTCACGGAGTTCCTGGAAGCCACCGGCCGCCCAGTGCCTGCTGGCCTGGTCATGTTGGACACCTACAGGATCCACGATGACGGCGATTGGCTGCTTCGGGAGATGGCAGAACACATGGTGTCGAACGAAGCTACGTTCGGTCGCTTCGACCAGGCTCGGTTGACTGGTATGAGCCGGTATGTGCAGCTGCTGCGCGAGATGGTGCCCGGCTCCATCGTCACGCCGACCTTGTTCGTCCAGTGTGTCCAGTCATTCCTGGGAAGCTCGTCGGATCGTGTGGACTGGCAGGCTCAACCGTGGGATTCGCAAACCGTTGTGTCGGTGCAGGCGGATCATTTCACGATGCTGGAGGACGGCTCAGTGGATGTTGCGGAAGCGATCGAGGGCTGGCTCGAAAAGGGTATGAGCTAGCAGTAGTAACGACTGGGTGAGCGAATGCTCACCCAGTCGTGGCTCCACCAAAATCCGCGACGACGCTCGTCTAGCTCAACAGCGCTTGTGAGCTGTGCTCGCGGATCAGCTGCGCGACGGGGCGGCGATTCGCATCGAGAAAGAAATGACCGCCTGGAAATGCTTTCGCGAGGAAGCTACCAGAGGTGTGCGAACTCCACGCCTCTACTTCCGTGAAACTTGCATCGGGGTCGCGATCGCCGACAATTGCCACCATGGGGCAGCTGACTGTCGCGTCCGGAGTGCACTCGTAAGTCTCGATAGCTCGGTAGTCGTTTCTGACGGTCGCCAGGATCATTTCTCGGAATTCAGGATCCTCGAGCAACGCCGATGGTGTGCCGCCGACGCTCAGTAATAGTTCACATATTTCTGGATCGCTCATCAGGTGCACTTGTTCGGAGTGCGTCGACGACGGGGCGCGTCGACCGGAGGCGAAGAGGACTCTCGCGGTCGCTCCTAATTCCTGCTCGAGCCGTCGGCAGGCTTCAAAAGCTACGACAGATCCCATGCTGTGGCCGAATATGGAAAAATTCTCGGCACCCTCAACCGTTTCTATCAGTTCAGGAAGTACGCCATCGACGAGGTCTGAAATATTATCGATGAGCGGTTCATGTCTTCTGTCCAGTCGTCCGGGATACTGGACAGCAAGAACGTCATATTCTGATCCCATGCACCCGGCCAATGGCCCGAAGGATATGGCGGAGCCACCGGCGTGAGGAAAGCAGATCAATTTATGGGACCCATTCCCCGGGGACGTGGACAGGCGACGTAGCCAGCTATTGCCCATATGGTAGAGAGCCTTTCGTTGGATTCAGCGAGACTGCCTCGAACAGGCGAAATAAATCCGAGCCGTCAACAACGAATATGTGACTCATGGACCAGGGGCATCGGAGCGGAGTGCATTCAACGAACATACCCGCCATGGGTGTATAGGCGGAGGCCGCCCTGGCTATGTGGAATTGGTGGTTTCGGCGCTGGCACTATTGCGGGTGCCCGACCGGATGGCTGGCTTCTTGCGGCCAGAGCCATGCGTTGCGGCGGCTGTCCGCGCCGTCTCAGTGTATGGCATCCGATGCAACCGAATCCCTACCGGGCCAACTTGTTTCGGATGCTGTGGTCAACCGCCGCGGCAGCGCGAACACTCCTGCGGCGACGGCGATCAGAATGCCGATGGCCCAGCACAGCGTTTGTGCGAAGGTGCGAGACATATTGTGCGCGTTGGCTTCTCGCCCGGCTCTGGTGAGTGCTTGCTGTAGTGGATCGGGTTGTCCGGATCGGGGCTGGCAGCTGGACGGCACGGCGGTGGGGTCGGTGGCGGTGGAGCGATCGTGTACGCAGGCGCGGAACTGACCAAGTATCTGGTCTCGAGCGGTGGCGGGGATATCCAGGTTGGTGAGCTGCTGTTGGAGCGTGGGGATGGTGGCAGTGGTGCCGTGGCCGGAGGTGTTGTCGAGTTGGGTGAAGAAGAACACTCCGGCCAGCGCGACACCGAGCGCCATGCCGACCTGCTGAATGGTCGACAACTGTCCGGACGCGGACCCGGCATCATGGCCGGGAACTCCGGAAAGGATCAGGTCGACTGTCGGTGCGACGAAGAGTCCGAACCCGAATCCGCTGATCGCGAGGGGTGCGAACATCCGCACGGAGGTGATGCCGGAGCCGTAGTGCGCGGCCAGATAGAGGTAGAGCCCGAACCCGGCGGCGTTGATCATCGCGCCCGCGAACAGCACCATCCGCCCGTAGCGCGGCACAAAAACCTGCACGCTGGATCCGGCTCCGGCCGCAGCGGCCACCGCGAAAGGCGATGCGCTCAGCCCGGCCCGCAGCGGCGTCCAGCCGAGCCCCGCTTGCAGATATAGCGTCCACACCAGGAAGTAGCCGCCGAGAGCGATCCAGAACAACAGCCACACAGCCATACCTACACTGAATGTGCGCTCCCGGAACAGATTCAGCACCACCAGCGGCGATCCGACGGTCGCGGTCCGGCGTCGCTCGAAGGCGACGAATGCCACAAGGACCAGCGCGGCGGCGGCGATCAGCGCGAAGGTCCAGACCGGCCAGCCGAGGGTGCGTCCCTCGGTCAGTGGGTATGCCAGCAGCAGGACCGCGCCGATCGCGAGGACGGTGCCGATCGGATCCAATCGATCCGCCGTGGCCGAGCGGGACTGCCGCACCAGCACCATCGCCGCGGGAATCGCGAGCATTCCGACAGGCACATTGACCAGGAAGATCGGCCGCCACGCCCAGTCGAAAAGGTTGGCCTGCACCAGGATTCCACCCACGATCAATCCGGCCACCGATGCCGAGCCGAGCACACCGCCCCAGATTCCGAGCACCTTCCCGCGTTCATCGGCGGGGAACGATACGTGCATGATCGCCAGGATCTGCGGGATCATCAGCCCGGCCGTCGCGCCCTGGACTATTCGTGCGGCGATCAGCCACGCCGGGTCCGGGGCGATCCCGCATGCCAGCGATGCGAGCGTGAACAGGGTCAGGCCGACAAGCAGGATAGTTTTGCGACCGACCAGGTCGCCGAGTCGGCCGCCGGTGATCAGCAACGCCGCGAATCCGAGCAGATAACCCGACACCACCCACTCCAGATCCGCGTAGGGTGCGTTCAGATCGCTTTGGATCGTCGGCAGCGCCACATTCACGATCGTCACATCGAGCAGGTCCATGAACCCGGCCACCAGCAATACCACCAGTGCGAGCCAGCGCCGTCGATCCGGTGTCGGGCGCAGTTCGGATGTCGTGCGCATCAGTTCGCCCTTCTGTCCAAGAGGGGGCCGCGGGCGTGTCATGTCACCGCGGTTTCGTCCGTCATAGATATGACGGAGCACGACCCGTCGACATGACACGCGAATCGGACGGAAGGAGATCGCCGATGTCCGAGGAGACCCAGTGGCTCGCGCAGCGCTTCGAAGACCACCGCGCCCACCTCGGCGCGGTCGCCTACCGCATGCTCGGATCGGCGAGCGAGGCGGACGACGCCGTGCAACAGGCATGGCTGCGACTCGACCGCGCCGACACCGAAAGTGTGCGCAACCTGCGGAACTGGTTGACCGCGGTCGTCGCCCACATCTGCCTGGATATGTTGCGGGCCCGCAAAGCCCGCCGCGAAGACCCGGTCGGCGCGCTACCGACCGAGTTGCCCGCCATCCCCGCGGACAGCGTGGATCCGGAGGAAGAGGCGGTGCTGGCCGACTCGGTCGGGCTCGCATTACTGGTCGTGCTCGACACCCTTACTCCGGCTGAGCGACTGACTTTCGTTTTGCACGACCTGTTCGATCTGCCGTACGCCGAACTCGCGCCCATCCTGGGACGTACGCCAGCCGCTGCCGCACAACTGGCTGCCCGCGCCCGCCGCCGTGTCCGTGGCGCGCCCCTGGCCGAGACCGACCGCATCGCCGATGAACGTGTGGTCGTCGATGCCTTCCTGCGGGCCGCCCGTAGCGGTGACTTCGATGCGCTGATCGCCGTACTCGACCCGGACGTCGAACTGCACGCCGATGATGTCGCTGCCCCCAGCGGACACCCGATCCGCATGAGTGGCGCTCGCCGCGTCGCCTCCAGCGCCCTGATGTTCTCCAGCCAGGCCCCCTACACCCGTCCCGCCCTCATCAATGGCCACATGGGCCTGGTCGTTGCCCCCGGCGGAAACCTGAACCTCCTTCTGGCCTTCACTATCACCGACCATCGGATAGCCACCATCGAGATCATCGCCGACCCGAACCGTATCGCTGACATGTCTCTCGCCGTTCCTGATGAGACGTAGGTCCGCGGACTCCGGAACAGTTCGTCGGGCTGATGACCTGGCAGGAATTCGATTTCGCTGTCGTGTTCGCGACGGCATGCCCGCCCGAGCGACCGCATTCGGCCTAGGAGATCGGTCATCCGTGGCCGTTGACGAATGCCACGATCTCATCGAGTCCAGGTCGATACCCGTCCGTCGTGTCGACCTCTATCGTCGGCACATCCAGCGATATACGGTCGAACACGCGGTGGACGTCGGATGCAACAGTGCCCGGCCCGGAATGTGCTCGCCGCAAAGGGTTTTCGCGCTGACGTCGATGAATTCGCGCCATCGCGATGCCAGGCTCTACCTCGCACTGCACCACTCGCATCGCGGCGAGACCACGTAGCGGCTCGAGCCCCGGCCGCCACAGGCGATCTTGAAATGCCGCCTCCGCTACCACTGTGACGCCCGCTCGCAACAACAGCTCCAGCACACTGAAGAACGTCGGCAGTGTGCGAAGACTCGACTCGTCGCCGGGCTTTGCCGCGAAATCCGGCCGCCCGTGCACCATGCCTTCCTTTATTTCGTCCCGGCAGATCGCGGGGCACCCCACCTTGGCGGCCAGCGCATGCGCGAGTGTTGTCTTACCGGCGCCCGGCGGTCCGCTCACGACAACGAGGGTGGGCAAGCGACTCATGGGCAGCTACCCGCGTCCATTTGGAGCGGAGACACGTCGAGCGGTAGTTCGCATCCGAATCGCTTCGGCGACTTCATCAATGGCGGTGCGGATCATTGCCCCGTAACCGTCATCGCCGAGCGTATCCACACACCCTCGCGCCGCGTCGATCTCGCACTGCGCCGCAGCGAATGACCCGAGCCGCCGATAGTTGTCCGCCAGATTCAAATGCAGCGACGGGTAGAAGCCCCGCACATCCAGACTCGCATCGTGCCGATGCAACCGTTCATCGGTCAGACTGTCCGCCGCGTCCAGCGCCCGAACATCCCAGCAAAGCGCCTGTGCCGCATCGTCATACAGATCCGCGAGATAGTGCGCCAATGTGCACCGATGCAATGGATCACCCTGCGGACCGAGCGTCGCCCATATCCCGAGCAGCGCCTCCCGCGCAGCGTCCGGCGAGCCTGTTCGCCCGAGCTCGACCGCCTGTGTGATGGCGGCCATGGTTTCACCAGCGGGATTCATGCGCCACACTCCTTCGAATTCGTAATGGCAGTCGGCATGACGAGCGTGGTCAGCTCACCGTCCGTCGCGGAACGAACGATCACCGGTGCGTTGGCCGCAGCGATATCGAGCATGATTTCCGGACCGATCGCACTCGCCAATGCGGGTCGTAATGTCTTGGGGGAGAAGGCAAGTTCGATACCCGGTCCGGTAACCACTGCCGGAATGTGCAGGCGTGCGAGTAACTCGGGATAGCCAGGCGAACCAGGCCTGAGTTGCCCATTGCAGCTCACAACAAGACCGGACCGATCGACGGCGAAGCCAACCGGCGCCGCGCCGCCCGCCTCGAGCGCTGCGAGCAGCGCACTTCGCCCCGCCACCACCCGTGTCCGAACCGTACCCAGCCCCGCCAACATCGCCTGATAGTCCGGAAACGCCGCATCGATGGTCCCGCACCGGCGCTCGGAGCCGCGACCGGTCACAACGAGCCCATCGTCCAGAGCACGCACAGTCACCTCATCCAATTCCCGCAGCCAGGAACCGATTCCACCCAACTCGCCCGCATCGACAACCACCGACCACGCCCCACCCGGCCGCACCGGCACCATCGCCCGCGTCGACAGCCGATACCGATCCGTAGCCGTCAACGTAACCGAATCCGCACGCGACTCCACCAAAACCCCAGACAGCACTGGTATTTCACGATCCAGAGCGGCCGCCGACCGTACCTGCTCGATGGCCGCCGCCAACACCGCGGCGGATACCACCGCGCCCGCCCCGACCTCCTCTTTGATCACCCGCGCAACCGCAGCCGCATCCCGGGCTCGCCGCGCAAGTTCCGCCACATGGTCGTCGAGCAGCCGCCCGGCCCGCGTCCCGTCCCCGTTCAAAATCTCCGAAACAACATCCAATGGCACCCCGATTCCCCGCAGCCGCCGAATCATCACCCCGCGATCGACCTGCGCGTCGCTGTAGTACCGATATCCGGTCACCTCATCCACCCGAACCGGAACCAGCAACCCGCAATCGTCATAAAACCGCAGCGCACTGGCCGTAAGCCCACAGGCCCGCGCCAACCCGCCAATCGTGATCAACCCATCGCCCGCCACCCGCTCATCATGGAGTCTCGGGTAGGTCGAAGGTCAAACGGGCGATCAGGACCGGTGCACCGGCCCGTGCGCATCGGCGCAGTGCGCATCGTCGGCGGAGACCTCCAGATCCGACGAGTGGTCCACTTGCAAAGTCGTATGCTCCAACCCGAATTCGTCGTGCAGCACGGTCTCGATCATCGAACGAATCGCATGACAGTCGGCAGCGTCGTCGACGAGGACATGCGCCGACAGCGACGCCTGTCCAGAGGTGATCTGCCAGACGTGCAGGTCGTGGACCTCGGTTACCTGCCGGACCGCCACGATGCGCGCTCCGATGGCGTCGGGATCGAGATGAGCGGGCGCGGCCTCCAGGAAGATCCGCCCCGACTCCCGCACCAAAGACCAGCCCGCCTTGATCATCAATGCCGCGACGACCAGCGCCGCGATCGCATCTGCGCGGGCGAACCCGGCCAGCCACACCACCGCGCCCGCGATAGCGGTTCCGATGAAGGCGTAGAGGTCGTTGAGGATGTGCTGGAACGCGCCCTCGACATTCAGGCTGGTCCGGTTGGCCCGGCTGATGCTCCACGCGGCGGCGATATTCACCACGATCCCGACCAGCGCCGTGATCAACACGAGCGGCCCTTCGACATCCGGCGGATTGATCAGCCGATTGATGCCCTCATACACGAACCACGCCGCAAGCAGCAGCAACGTGATCCCATTCGCCTGCGCCGAAAGGATCTCGACCCGCTTGAACCCGTAGGTGTATCGCCCATGGGCCGGACGTCGAGCCAACCGGATCGCGATCATCGCGAGCACGATCGAGGCGGCATCGGTGAGCATGTGCGCGGCGTCGGAGATCAGCGCGAGCGATTGCGCCAGCAGGCCGACCACCACCTCCGCCACCATGAACGCGACGATCAAGCCGAGCGCGATGGCCAGCCAGCGCGGATTCGAATCCGCCGAGACGCCGTGGTCGTGGCTGTGGCCGTGTTTGTCCGAATGGCCGGAGTGTGCGTGGTCATGATCCATGTGCTCAGCCTCGCCGACCACCGCTGCCGACCGCTTCGGCGACACGCACTGCTCGCCCATAGCCGAACGCTCCTTCCGCTTGATATTGCTGCCGTCCGACAGCGTAGTCGATGTTGCACTCATGCGCATGTGTGAATATGAATCGCCGCTCGAAGGCCCAGGTCAACAGTGGCGAATTCGTGATCATTCGGACCGACCGGCCCGACTACTATGCGGACTGCACCATTCGGTGATCAACAACGCGGTATCCGGCGGTGCGGACCTGGATGGGTTGGTCCGGTGGTGAATGCAGAGGGGATGCGATGGACAGGCCTGCGTGGGCGCCCGAGGGCGTGGATATGCAACAGGCGAGCCCGGCACGGATGTATGACGCCTTGCTGGGCGGCTCACACAATTTCGAGATCGATCGCAAAGCCGCCGAGGCCGGCAAACAACTGGTGCCCGACCTGCCCCGTCTGGCGCTGAGCAATCGGGCTTTCCTGCGCCGTGCGGTCCGCTTCCTGGCCGACCAGGGGGTGCGTCAGTTCCTCGATATCGGTTCGGGCATTCCGACGGCGGGCAATGTGCACGAGGTCGCACAGTCCATTGATCCGGAGATTCGCGTGCTCTACGCCGATATCGATCCGGTCGCGGTCGCCCACGCCCGCGCGATTCTGGTGGACAACGACAAGGTCGCCGCCATCGAAGCCGACCTGCGCAAGCCCGATGAGCTGCTCGCCCGAGTCCGCGAGACCGGCCGCATCGATTTCGCGCAACCGGTCGGGGTGTTGCTGGTTGCGGTGCTGCACTTGGTATCCGACGAAGAGCTGCCGGTCGAGAAGGTTTCCGCGCTGCATGCGGCTGTCCCCACCGGAAGCTACGTCGCGATCTCACACCTGACATCGGAGCTGCGCCCCGAGGACGCGGGCAAGCTCGGTCGCAATGCGGCCGATGTGACCCGCGTCGGCATCCACTTCCGCTCGAAGGACGGTATCTGCGCGATGTTCGACGGGTGGGAGCTGGTCGAGCCCGGTGTCGTCGAGTTACCTGCCTGGCGGCCGGAATCCGAACGCGACCTATACGAGACGCCGGGCCGATCGCTCGGCCTGGCGGGCGTCGGCCGGAAAGTCTGACCGGAGCCGTGGCAGGGGGTTCGTGTGGGGACGCGTGAGCTGGCGATGCGATGGGCGGATGCGCTCGACGGCGCTGTCGCTCCGATCATCACCCGAAGCCAAATCGAAACTCTGCTAGCGGAACTCGCCGATGTGCTGATCGCGGCCCTGCGCGGGACGCGGGAGGTCACGGTTGCCCAGGACGCCGCCGCGGTGCTCGTCACGGCGAATTATCGTGACCAGATCGCCGTCAGCCGTTCGGTTCTGGTTATCTGCCGGGATATGGTTCGTGAAATCTGCCCCACCGGAACCGAATCCGATTACGTGCCAGTTCGCGAGCGTGCGATAGTTGTCGCTGCCGAGTTCGCCGCGGGTTTCACCTCTGCGCTGCGGAACGCGGCATTAGGGGAGCAGGAAACCACACTCGCAGCGGCGTTTTCGGCCGCGCAGGAGGCCGAGGTGCGAAGGCAATTGTCGGAGGCCAGGTTCGAAGCGGTCTTCGCGGGAGCGTCGGTTGGGATCGGGACTGTCGACGTCACCGGTCGGGTACTGGAGGTGAACGCGGCCATGGCCGATATGCTCGGACTACCCGCGGCGATGATGCCCGGTCGGTCGGTCGCCGAATTGCTCGGTCCCGCGAATATCGGTGACGCATATGCCAATTTGGAGCACCTACTCAGCGGTCGGACCGACCGCTTCCGTCTCGAAACCGACCATCTCCGCCGCGACGGCACCATCACCAGCATCGACCTGTCCATGTCCGCGGTCCGCGACAGCAGTGGGCGGGTCCGCTTCCTGATCGGTGTCGCCGTCGACGTCACCGAACGCAAACAACTGGCCGACCAGCTGTGGCACGATGCCAACCACGACAGCCTGACCGGCTTGCCCAATCGTGTCC
Organism: Nocardia sp. NPDC050408; assembly: GCF_044458905.1. Classification (NCBI taxonomy): domain Bacteria; kingdom Bacillati; phylum Actinomycetota; class Actinomycetes; order Mycobacteriales; family Nocardiaceae; genus Nocardia; species Nocardia sp. NPDC050408. The sequence continues at coordinate 12,827 of NZ_JBITIL010000003.1, forward strand.
TGTTCTTCAATCGACTGGCCAATGCCATTCCACCAGTTGGTGTTTGCTATCTGGACCTCGACGGCTTCAAGGAAGTCAACGATGTGTGGGGGCATACGATAGGGGATCGGGTGCTGCGCGACGTTGCCCAGCGGCTTCGGCAATCCGCCGAATCCGTCGGCGGATTGGTCGCGCGAATCGGCGGCGACGAGTTCATCGTACTCGTCGAGAAGTGCACTGGCACAGAGCAATTGGAAGCAATTTCCGCGCTGCTGCTCGACGGGCTCGGCACGCCGATCCAGGTGGGCGGGCGGCCCGTGGTCGTAGGCGCCAGCATCGGAACGGTTTTCGCCGAAGACCGCCCCACCGATATCGACGAAATGATGCACGCCGTCGACACCGCGATGTACCGCAACAAGGCCATGGGAGGACGCCGGCTCCGGCATTAGCTACCAACGGGCGGCCGACACCGGCCGGATCTATGGGATCCGGTTGGAGGGCAAGTTGGTCGGCAGCGTCCTGTTCCGGACGATGGTCCTCGCACTCGGCGTCGCCGAAGCGGGCTGCTGGCTGGAGCCCTCGGCCGCGGGCCGTGGCCTGGCGACCCGGACCGCCCGCGTGATCATCGACTGGGCAATCCAGGAGCGCGGCATCCACCGCGTGGGGTGGCTGGTCGCGTCACCGAATCATCCCGGCATCGCCGTGGCTCGGCGGTTGGGAATGACCGAAGACGGTGTGCTGTGGGAGTTTTGCCCGCCTCGTGGGCAGCGGCTCGATGTGGAGGTCTGGTCAGTGTCGGCTCCGGAGTGGCGGGCGGGCAGCTAGGCCCATCGTGCTGGTCCCTGCCAGCGCCACCACGGAGCCGTGCTCGCTGATCAGCCACCGCCCGCAGATGCAACGCAGGTAGCTGATGGCGCCGTGCGACGACACGAGGGTAGGCGACGACCAGGAGCAAGACGGGCAGGTAGCGATCATGCATCCAGCCTGATGTAATGACTTAGTGCATTTCAACCCTTACGGAGGCGCGGCGGCCGAACTCGCCGCCCGACTGGTGAACGCGGACCCGCGGCAAGATCTGTTGCAGCTACTCGCCGATTCCGGATACAAGCCGCTCGGCACCCTCAACATCCGGCAGACCGCCGAGCTGCGCCGCTGGATCGCGCGGCTCGACGAGGTCTTCACCGAACCGAGCGTCGAGTTGCTCAACTCCCTATTGGCCGAAACGACCAGCCAGCCCTACATCTCCACCCACGACGGCCGCGCGCCGCACCTGCACTACGCCCGAGAGGACGCTCCGACCGATGAGCGCGTCAAGGCGTACACCGCGGCCGGGCTCGCGGAGCTTTTCTGCGAGGATCCCGGCCGCATCGGACGTTGCGCTCGCGAAGGGTGCGGCATTGTCTTCGTCGACACCTCACGCAACGGCAGGCGCAGATACTGTTCGACCCGCTGTTCGACCCGCGTGCACGTCGCCGAGCACCGAACCCGTCGCTCCGCCTGATCTTGGGCGAGCGGCTGACCGCATTCTGCTGGCGATCGCGTCCCCGTCGGCAAAGGATCCGCCTAGGCCTGGAGGTTGATCCGCTCCCACGACAGTGCCTCCCGCCACCCCGGCCGCTGAGAAGCCCAGTCCTGCACCACTTTCACTACCAACTCGAAGGCGGGCGAGTATGCACTGTCCCACGGCGCCGTATCGTGCACCGTGGCTCGGAAATGTTGATCGGGCCCGCCGTCGCGGTATTCGATGAAGTATCCGTGACCATCCTCCGGATCCACTTGGTCATCCATATGAACCTGGATGTAAAAGTGGCCGAGCGGCACCAGATTCGGGCGTTCGACAATGATGTACGGATACCTGAAGTTCATGTCGGCGAGCAGGTCGTGCACGGCTTCGTCGGACGGATTGTCGACCGCACGATCCGGAGCCGCGCTCGTCGCCCTGACTTCAACCATTTCGTTCATGCCATGCATTCTTGCCGAATTCTCCTGGGACTCGGATCAGTCCCGGAGCCGCACCGGCAACGCCTCCAATCCATGAGACCGCCATGATGCCCGATACTCCAGCTCGGATTCCGGCACAGCCAGGCGCACTCGCGGATACCGAACGAACAACTCCGGCACCACCGCGTCGACGATCAGATCGCTGACCTGTGCGCCCAGGCAATAGTGGGGTCCGCGCCCGAACATCAGGCTCGGTCGCCCATTGCGGGCAGGATCCGAATCGGCACCGAATACCGACAAGAGCACGGTGTCGCCCTTGGGGATGATCTGGTCGCCAATCATCAAGTCGCTGACGGCGAATCGCCGAATCGCGAACGGCAGCGGATTGGCAGCCTCCATCAACTCGCCACGCCGAGCCATCCAGTCGTCTGGTACATCAGCGGCCAAGAGCGCGGCAAATATGTTGCCGCACAAATGAACCACATTCTCCAGGCCGGCCAGCATCATCAGAAACGCCAGCGAAATCAGCTCATCCTCGGACAGGAGGTCCGCATCGGCACGTGCCCACACCCATCCACTGATCAGATCATCGCCCGGCTCGTCGCGTTTGGACCGCACCAGGCTTGTGAATGTCCCTGCCAGCCATTCGACCGCCTCCGCCAGTCGGCTGGCGGACTCCTTCGACGCAGTGTCGAACGTCACCATCGCGGTAGCGGCATCGCGCAGCGCGTCATGCCGATCAGCTGGCACACCGAGCAGTTCACCGATCACGAGTGCTGGCACCGGAACGCAGAGCTGATTCAGTAAATCGACTGTGCCACTGACCGTTTCGTCCATCGTACGAAACGTGGCGGCGCTGATCCGCTGAACTACCTCCCGAAGCGAATCGGCCGACCTCCGCGAGAACGCGGGCGCAGCGAGCCGCCGTATCCGAATATGCTCGGCACCATCCAAATTCAGCAGATTCCGATCCAACGCACGCGGCAACGAAAACCCCGAATACCCACCCCCTGAATACCGCTTATCCACACTCAGCCGCACATCGCCCAACAGCCCCGCTACCTCGTCATACCCACTGACGACCCAAACCGGCTGCCCTCCAGGAAGTTCGGCCCTGCGCACCGCCCCACGCCATGCACCGTGCTCACGCCACCGATTTCGACCAGAGACCCCAACAGGACATCTATCCACCGCAACTCCTCACGACCGTCCACTCCGAGGATATTGCGCCGGACAAGCCTGGAACGTTCCCGCCCCAGGCTCCGGCCACGTCACGAAGCACGTACCGTTCATCGACTTGGTCGCCGAGAGAACTCGAGGGGATGCGCCAACGGAGCTTGTTGGTTGTTGAAGACGGTGGGCCCTCGCCGTTCGCTGATTACGAATCGCTGCCGAGTCGCGGCTTCCGGTATGCGCTCGGGGTGCCGTCGGGGCCGAATTCCGGGCCGGCGAAGCCGGTGGGGTGGTCATCGGGTTCGTAGAGGAAACGGAGCACGGTGCCGTTTCGGGCTCACACCGCGCCTTGATCGGATTCGGGGCGCGGCACTGGCCCTCCGTCATCACCGAGCTTTCGGGTTGCGGCCTCGAGGAGGCTTGGATCCGCGTAGATCTCGGCGGTGTGGCGCCATTCGACGAGTAGCTGGGAGACCGGCGCGAGGTTGTCGATCGAAACCGATGCTTGCAAGGTCGAGACCAATTGTCGGAGGAGGTCTTCAACCGCGCTCCCGGGCAGGAACGTCGTCCATGGAAGCGCCGAGGGGAGGATCCTGCGCAGCATCGGAGGGCCTCCCCGCATCGTGCACGAGCCCCGATAGGAGTCGCGCCGAGAGGTCGACCACTTCGTCATCCTGAGTGGCGCGTTCTGCGCTTGAAACCGGATTGTTATCGCAAACAACAAATATCTTTGCGAAACGGCTGTGCTTCGGCCCGCGGTGCAATATGTTGCATCGAACAACATTCGCTCTTGCTCGACTGCCCGGCTTGATCGGGCGGTGGTTCGACGAAAGGCTCACCCTCATGCGTAAGGGGATCCTCGGCATTGCGGCCGTATCGGTCGCGCTTCTCACCTCGCTCACTGCCTGCGGGGACGACAACAAAGACTCCGGGGGTGGGGGCGCCAAGATCGGGGTGATCCTGCCGGACAGCAAGACCTCCGCGCGGTGGGAGACGGCGGATCGGAAGTATCTGCAGGCGGCGTTCGACGCGGCGGGGATCAAGGCGGATATCCAGAACGCGCAGGGGGATAAGAACGCCTTCCAGACCATCGCGGATCAGATGATCACCAATGGCGCCTCGGTGCTCATGATCACCAACCTCGACAGCGGGACCGGCAAGGCCGTGATCCAGAAGGCGAAGTCGCAGGGTGTGACCGTAATCGATTACGACAGACTGACTCTCGGCGGCGGGGCACCGTTCTATGTGTCGTTCGACAATGTCAAGGTCGGCAAGTTGATGGGGGACGGGCTGGCCAAGTGCCTCACCGATAAGAAGGCCGTCAATCCGATCATCGCGTATCTGAATGGTGGCCCGACCGATAACAACGCGACGCTGTTCAAGAACGGCTACGACAGCGTGCTCAAGCCGAAGTTCGACTCGGGTGAGTATGTGAAGGGGCCGGATCAGGCGGTGCCGGAGTGGGATAACACCAAGGCGGGCACAATTTTCGAGCAGATGCTCACCGGCACACCGAATCTCGGCGGCGTGGTCGCAGCCAACGACGGGCTCGGCAATGCCGCCATCGCGGTGCTGAAGAAGCAGAAGCTGAACGGCCAGATCCCGGTGACCGGCCAGGATGCCACGGTCCAGGGCTTGCAGAACGTGCTCGCGGGCGATCAGTGCATGACCGTCTACAAGGCCATCAAGTTGGAAGCCGATGCTGGTGCGAAGTTGGCGATCGCACTCGCGAAGGGTGAGAAGGGCGAGGCGAACAGCACCGTCGACGATCCGGAAGCTAATGCGAAAGTGCCTGCGGTGCTACTGGAACCGAAGGCCATCTTCAAGGACAACGTGAACGATGTTGTCGCGGATGGCTATGTCACCAAGGCCGAGCTGTGCACCGGCGAATTCGCCAAGCTCTGCGCGGATAACGGGGTCCGCTGATCGTGTTACCCCGCCCCTTCCGCGATTCGATGAGGGGACCGCGGAAGGGGCGCCCCCAACTTGAGGAGCTGCACCCATGCCGGATACCCCGGTCATCGAATTACGCGGGATAGAAAAGAGTTTCGGTCCCGTCCACGTCTTGCACGAGGTCGCGTTCTCCGCGTACTCGGGTGAGGTGACGGCGCTGGTCGGCGATAACGGCGCGGGCAAGTCCACCCTGGTCAAGTGCATCGGCGGCACCCACCCGATCGATTCGGGTGAATTCCTGTTCGAGGGCAGGCCGGTGCGTGTGCACAGTCCGCGTGAGGCAGCCGACCTCGGCATCGAGATCGTGTACCAGGATCTCGCGCTCTGCGACAACCTCGACATCGTGCAGAACATGTTCCTCGGCCGGGAGAAGAAGCACGGCCTGGTCCTCGACGAGTACGGGATGGAGGAGCTGGCCGGAAAGACTTTGGCGGGCTTATCGGTTCGGACGGTTAAGTCGGTGCGACAGCAGGTGGCAAGTCTGTCCGGCGGTCAGCGTCAGACGGTCGCGATCGCGAAAGCCGTGCTGTGGAACAGCAAGGTGGTGATCCTGGACGAGCCGACGGCCGCGCTGGGTGTCGCGCAGACCCAGCAGGTGCTCGAGTTGGTTCGCCGACTGGCCGACAAAGGCCTTGCGGTGGTGTTGATTTCGCACAATATGAACGACGTTTTCGCGGTCTCGGATCGGATCGCAGCGCTGTATCTCGGACGTATGGCGGCCCAGGTGCGCACCGCCGACGTGACGCACGCGCAGGTCGTCGAACTGATCACCGCCGGTCGCAGCGGAAGTCTCGGCCTCGGAAATGGAGCAAGTGTATGAGCGCCGTGGTTACGGATAAGTTGGAGGCCACGTCCTCGCCGGCGATCGAGCTGGTCAACACGTATATCGGGCGGGTGCGCAGCGGGAATATGGGTGCGCTGCCGTCGATTATCGCGCTGGCGGTGCTGTCGGTGGTGTTCTGGATCGCGCGGCCGGTGTTCATGACGCAGGGCAATTTCGCGAATCTCTTAACCCAGGGCGCGGCCATCGCGGTGATCGCCATGGGGCTGATCTTCGTATTGCTACTCGGTGAGATCGATCTGTCTGCCGGATTCGCCAGCGGTGTGTGTGCAGCGGTGCTCGCGGTACTGCTCACCGATAGGGGATGGCCTTGGTACGCAGCGATTCTCGCCTCGCTGCTCACTGGCGTCGCGATCGGGCTGACCATCGGCTCGATCGTGGTGAAGATCGGAATCCCTTCGTTCGTGGTGACATTGGCGGCGTTCCTGGCATTGCAGGGTGTCGCGCTGAAGATCATGGACAACGGACGAAATATCTCGATCCACGATGAGACGATCGTCGCGATCGCAAATAAGAATGTGCCGCCTTGGCTCGGCTGGGTCATGTACGCGGCGTTGCTGGCCGGATTCGCGGTAATCCAATACCGAAAACTGCGCGCGCGTACCAAGCTCGGTCTCACCGGTGAGACCGCGCCGGTGATCGCGTTGCGGATCGCGGCGGTTGCCGTGGTGGCGGGTGCGGCGGTGCTGATTCTCAATGACGAGCGCAGTCGCAATCCGGCGATCAACTCGCTCAAGGGCATGCCGATCGTGGTGCCGTTGATCGTTGCGCTGCTACTGCTTTGGACGTTCGTGCTCAACCGCACCTCGTTCGGCCGACATATCTATGCGGTCGGCGGCAGTGCGGAAGCGGCTCGGCGGGCGGGCATTCCGGTCGATCGGATCAAAATCTGTGCCTTCGTGCTGTGTTCGACAATGGCCGCGGTGGGCGGGCTGATCGCGGCATCACGGGCCAACTCCGTGGATCCGAATACCGGCGGCAGCGATGTGTTGCTGACCGCTGTCGGAGCGGCCGTGATCGGCGGTACAAGTCTGTTCGGTGGGCGTGGGCGGATGCTCGACGCGGTGCTCGGTGCGGCGGTGGTCGCGGTGATCAATAACGGAATGGGCCTGATGGGCTACAGCGCGGGCACCAAATTCGTTGTGACAGGATTCGTGCTGCTGTTGGCAGCGGGAGTGGATGCGCTGTCGCGCAAGCGTGCGTTGCCAGGAAGTTGACCGAGAACCGGGAGGAGGTTCGCCCGAATGAGAGCTGCACCTTCCCCGGACGAGATCCGGCGGCAGAACCTTGCCGTGCTGCTGCGGCATGTCCACTCGAGCGGACCCATGTCGCGGACGGCACTCGCCGAGCGGATGGGGCTCAATCGCAGCACCATTCTGGCGCTGACCGCCGACCTCGCCGCGGCCGGTCTGGTCAGCGAGGAGCTGCCGGGGCAGACGGGGAAGGCAGGGCGGCCGTCGTTGGTGGTGCGGCCGGAATCGGAGCGGGTTTATGGGGTGGCGCTGGATGTCGGGGCGGATCGGCTCGCGGTGGCCCGGGTCGGGTTGGGCGGGGTGATTCTCGATCGTCGGGAAACACGCCGTCCCAGCGGCGCATTCGATCCGAATGATGTGATCGGTGCGCTGGTGGATCTCGCGGAGAACATGATTCGCGGGTCCGGGCCCGAGACCATGTGTGTGGGTGTGGGAGTCGCGTTCTGCGGGATGGTGCGTGAGCAGGACGGGGTCGTTCGGTACGGGCCGAATATCGGGTGGGTGGATGTGCCGGTCGGGGCGAGGCTTTCGGAGCGTCTCGGGTTGCGCGTCGTGGTCGGCAATAATGCCAACCTCGGTGCGCTCGCCGAACGTGAGCGGGGTGTCGGCGTCGGGGTCGCGGACATGATCTATCTGCACGGCGAGGTCGGTATCGGAGGCGGAATCATCATGGGCGGCAAGCTGCTCGGTGGTGAGGGCGGTTATGGGGGCGAGGTCGGGCACATGATCGTCAATCCGGGTGGGCGGGCGTGCACGTGCGGGTCGCATGGTTGTTTGGAGGCCGAGGCGGGGGAGCTCGCCTTGATCGCGGCTGCTGGGCGGACGGATCTCACCGGGCGTGCGGCTGTGGAGGCGATTGTGGATGCCGCCGCGCGTGGTGATGCCACTGCCCGAGATGCGTTGCACCAGGTTGGGGATTGGCTCGGATATGGCGTTGCGAACCTGGTCAATATTTTCAATCCGACGATGATTGTGTTCGGTGGTGTGCTCCGTGAGATATATCTCGCCTCCGCTGCGCAGGTCCGAAGCCGGCTTGCAGTGAACGGCCTGCTCGCGGTCCGTGAGCGGGTTCGCCTGCGCACCTCTGCCCTCGCCGACGATGCCCCTCTGGTCGGTGCCGCCGAACTCGCCTTCGCCGACGTCCTCACCGACCCGCTGCAAACCCTCGCCCGCATCTCCACCTGACTCGTATCAAGATCAGGTGGAATATGTGCGGGCATCGGCCGACTTGGGCCTGCTCCACCAGTGCCACCTGACCTTGATTGTGTTGACGCCAGAGCGGTCGCTTGGGTGGTTTACCTGCGGGGATATTCGTGGAATGCTGGCGCGGTCCGAGCTCGGGGGTAGTAGTTCGAACTCAATTGGGGGTGTTGCATGGAGAGACATCCGTCGGGGCTTTCGTATGCACCGAGGACTGAGCCGCCGTTGTTGCCGTACCGTGCGGCCGGGAGCCGCGTGGAATTCGAGGATCCGCCGCGTGCGTCACCGTGCCGCACGCCGTTATCGCGGAATGATCAGACCGGACGATCCGGCCCGCCGGGTGTGCGGCGGGCGCTCAGTGCCGGGCACGCAGAGTTGCCTCCGGTCGTCGAATTGGATTCGACGGCACAGCAATTCGTTGAGCGTGCGCTGCGGCTGGCGCTCGAGATACTCGACCACCGCCGCCCCGTCGCCCAACTCGCCGGAATGGCCACGCCCGCAGTGGTCTCCGCGGTCCGGACCATAGTTCGAGCCGACCTCGCACCAGGCCGAACGCTCGGTGTCGCCGTGCTCCAACGTGCGAGCCTCATGATGGTCGACGCCTCGACCGCGGAAGTCTTCGCCTCCTACGACCGCGGCCGCCAACACTTCGCCATCGCCGCCCGCATCGCCCGCACCCGCTCAACGGACTGGAAATTGACTGTCTTTCGGGTGCGGTAAATCCCAACGCGCAGCCAGTAGTCGCCACGGTGCGGACTTCGGTCCGTGCCGTGTCCGGACTGTTCCTGGCGTGTCGATGCAATGAATCCGCGGACGGGCATCGGGTGGGCCCCGCTGATGCCTAGTTCGCGACCGTCCGCGTCCGGCGCTGCGACGTGGATGTCTGCGGACGCGGGCTGCGGCATGTGCCCGGCTTGGCGGTGCTGTCCTTGCCGTCGGCGTCGGCGTATGTGTGGACGCTCGGCGGTGTGGGCGGCGCGTGCCTCCACAACGGACGCCGACTACGACGGGCGCAGCCACATTCGAGGTTCGCCTGCCCTGGGCGCGCCGCGGTCTTCCCGAGGCCGTTAGTCCACGGCGGGCGCGGGGTGCGGGCCGGAACTACGCTGGCTGGATGATCGGCACGCGACGCAGTTATGACCTGGTGGCCGAGCGTTATGCCGATGAGCTTGGGGACGAGTTGCGGGGTAAGCCGTTGGATCGGGGGATCTTGGGAGTGTTTGCCGAGCTCACCAACGGGGGTGTGGTTGCGGATATTGGTTGTGGGCCGGGGCATGTCGCGGCGTATCTCGCGGGACGCGCGGTGCGGGCGGTTGGTATGGATCTTTCGCCTGCGATGTGTTCGGTGGCGCGGCGGACCAATTCGGTGGCGGTTGGTGCTGCTGACATGACTGCGCTGCCGGTGCGGGCGCAGTCGTTGGCGGGGTTGGTTTGTCTGTACGCGGTGATCCATTTGGACGAGCAACAACGGGCGGCGGCCTATGCGGAGTTCGCGCGGGTGTTGCGTCCGGGTGGTCATGCGCTCATTGCATTTCACACCGGCGACCCGGACATTCCGATCGGCGGGGCCAAGAGGCTTACGGACTGGTGGGGCCATCAGGTTGACCTCACCTTCCATTACCTGGACCCGTCTGCAGAATCCGAAGCCTTGGCGACGGCTGGTCTGGCCCTCGAGGCGCGCCTGGACCGGGAACCGCATCCGGATGCCGAACATCCGAGTCGGCGCAGCTATCTGCTGGTCCAGCGCGTATAGGGAATGGTGCGAATTATGTTGCGGGCATTGCTTTTCGATGTGCAGGGTACGGCCACAGACTTTCATTCGACCGTCTGCGCCGAAGCTCGAAGAATCGGTGGTGCCCGATATCGCCACATCGATTGGCCCGGTTTCGTAGACCACTGGCGTGCCGAGTACTTCGCCGCCCTGCGGAAGGCGAAGCCCGACCGAGACAACTGGGTCACCGTGCATTCGGTCTACGCCAACACGCTGGATGGCCTATTGGGTGACTACGGGATCGACCTATCGCCCGACCGACGCGCGGATCTCACCCTTGCCTGGCAGCGACTCGAACCCTGGCCCGATGTGGTCACCGGATTAAACAGGCTCGCAAGCAAATTCACGATCGCAACCTTGTCGAACGCGGATGTCGCCGCCGTGGTGAATATGTCGAAGCGCGCCGGGCTGCCGTGGGATGCGGTGTTCACCGCCGAGATGGCGGGCGCGTTCAAGCCCGACCCCACGGTGTATCGCATGGCCGCAAGGTATCTGGGGCTGGAACCTTCCGAGATCATGATGGTCGCCAGCCACAAGTACGACATTCAGGCGGCGGGCGCACTGGGTTTCCGGACGGCCTTCGTCGCACGTCCGCTCGAGTTCGGCAAAGGTGGTGACGTGGACGTCTCTTTCGACGACGATTTCGACATCAACGCCACCGACTTCCTCGATCTCGCAGATCAACTCGACTGCTGATCTACCCGGTTCGCATGGCACACAGCACATGTGGCGCAACAGCAGAAGCCTTTCGCGGCGCGATACCGAGGTAGCCGGCGATGAGGTGGGGTGCGTCACGATCGTCGAGCTGATCGAATCCTGTCTCCAGCAAGATATTTGCGATCTCATCGGCAGTGAAGAAGCTCAGCCATGGCTCACCGATCGATGCCACCAGATCGGCGCGCGCGGTGCGATGATCCATCTCCTCGGGCGTGGATGCCGAAGCGGGATAGAGATAGTCGAAGACCAACCGCACCGGTGTCGCCTGGCCCGCGACGAACCGTAGGGTGTCCAGGATCGTGTCGCGAGTCAGGTACATGATGACGCCGAGCCAGACGAATACGGCCGGTCGAGTCCGATCGAATCCGGCCGCAGCCAATCCTGCTGCGAGCGTTTGGCTTTCGAAGTCGACCGGGGCGAAGGTCAATGACGCCGGGAGTTCGATGCCCGCCGAATCGAGCTGCTGCCGCTTCCATTCCTGGGTATCGGGATGATCGACCTCGAATACCCGCACATCCGGATGCGGGTTGCGATAGGCGAATGTGTCCAGTCCTGCACCGAGAATCACTACCTGCCGGGTGCCCGTCGCTACCGCATCGGCAACGGTGTCCTCGGCGAAGCGCGCACGGGCGGCCAGGAACAGACGGCGTCGGCGGCGTAGGTCCGAGTCGTCCTGAATCGTCGCGGTCTCCAGATCGGCCAGTTGACCGGGCGTGACTCCCGCGATTCGAACGGCCAGCGGATCGGTGAAGATGCGCGGCTCGCTCGCGATCTGGTGGTAGGCGCGCGCGTAGGCCGTGGCCAGGGCGGTGCGACTTGGCTGACCGAGTTGCATACGCCGAACCTACGTGGCCGCTGCCCGCCGCGCTATTCCTCGGTGATGATCAGCGAGGTGGCGATGGGGGCGAGCACCTCGACCAGTTGCGTGATCGGCGGGCGTGGGTCGGCCAGAATCCATTCGTGCGCGACGCCGTTGATCGCGCCGATGAGTGCGCTTGCCGCCCAGGTGATTCCACCGCGGACGCGGATGTCCGGGCCCGCGATCGAGATGAGCAGCGCCTCGATTGCCGCTGCCCAGGCGTGGCGGCGCTCACGTCGGTGCTGTTCCATGCGTTCGCTGACCCCGACCACCTCGATGAAGGCGACCTTGGCCCGGTACGGGTCGGAGCTGATCGAACCGATGAACGCCGTCAGCACCGCGGTGAGCCCGGCTGCGATATCCGTATCCGGACCCAGCGCCGCGACGGCCTGCCCGACCACCGCCGCGGACTGGTCCTGGATGTAGTCGTAGGACGCGATGAGCACATCTTCCCTGGTCTGGAACTCCTCGTAGAACTGCCGCTTGGACAGCCCGGCCGCGGTGCACACATCGGCCAGCGAGCAGTCCGCGTAGCCGCGCTCGGCGAAGGTGCGGATGGCGGCGTCCAGGAATCGCTGCCGTCGCTCGGCCTTCCGCTCGCTCACTGCGCGGCCGCCGTACTGCCTGTCCACGATGGTCACAGCTGCACCTCGCAAGCGCTCGGCTGCGCTGCGACCAAGGGTGCTTCGCCTTTGGTTGCCTCGCTGTGCTCGATCACAGGCACCACGGTATCCGAGCGGTCACGCGGACTGCTCGGTGTGCTGTGGCGGCTCGGGTCAGCCCAGGATGAAGGCCCTGCCCAGCGCATCCTGTGCGCCATAGAAGAGCAAGAAGACGTAGTACAGAACCGTCGAGACCGGTTCATTGGGACCGTGCATATTTCCTCGGAGCTTCCCCAGCAAGCTGTCCGGCACCAACCGGCCGGTTCGGTGAAAGTTACGTCATCTGCGGCCGCTCGGCATATCGAGTCGCCAAATCAGGACTATGTCACTGCCCACCTATGCGGTCGTTGTTGCGATCCACATCACTCTTATGTCATAGTCGCCCACATGTGAGACGGAGTGGTCTCACAGTCTGTGAAGGGGATGGAAGTTGATCAATCCGCTGGCGGGTCGTGCCCGGCGAATCATGTTCTCGGCCGCAGTCACGGCCATCGCACTGCTCGCGACGACCGCGGTCACGGTCGCCGAGCCGCCGGGGGAACCGGTCGCGGTGCAACCTGCGGCACCGTTCCCGCTGCCGCCCGAATTGGATCCGGGTTTCTACCATCCGGCCGCCGAATTGGTGGCGAGCAAGGCGCCGGGCGAGATCATCGCGGCGCGGCAGGTGAATGTCGCCAACTTCGGGTTGATCCCGGTGAATGTCGATGCCTGGCAGGTCTCCTACCGCTCGAACAACAGCCGGGACGAGGCGATCGCGGCCGTCGCGACGGTGGTGAAGCCGCGCGGTTCGGCGCCGGACAAGCTCGTCTCGATGCAGATCGCCGAAGATTCTTTGGCTGGATACTGCGCTCCTTCCTATGCGGTGCAACAGTTTTCGGTCAGCCCGTTCGTCGGGCAGATCGTCGCGCCTGCCGAGTGGGTGATCGCGCAGGGGCGGTGCAGCAGGGCTGGGCGGTCGTCATTCCCGATCATCAGGGACCGAACAATGCCTATGCGGCCGGACCGCTGGCCGGGCGGATCACGCTCGACGGCATCCGTGCGGCGCGCAATCTGGAGCCGATGCGGCTCGCATCCGACGCCCGGATCGGTATGTACGGCTACTCCGGCGGCGCCATTGCCACCGGTCACGCGGCCGAATTGAAGCAGGGCTATGCGCCCGAACTCGATATCGTTGGTGCGGCCGAGGGCGGTGTGCCCGCCGATCTCGGTGTGACGCTGAATGTCGCGAACAATCAGCTCACCTCCGGTCTGGTCCTGGGCGCCGTCAACGGGCTCACCCGCGAATACCCGGATTTCGCCCGATTCATCGAGGGGAATATCGATCTGCTCGGTAAGGCGGTGTCGACCGTCCAGGGCGGGTTGTGTGTGCAGTATGTATCCGCGTTGCTGCCGTTCCTGAACCTGAAGGGCATGCTCCGGGTGCCCGGCGATCCGATCCAGCACCCGGCGGTCGTCGACGTGCTCGACAAGACCCGCATGGGTAAGTCGGTACCCGATATGCCGATGTACATCTGGCAGGGCAATCCGGATGAAATCATCCCGGTGGGGCAGGTGAATGCTCTGGTCGATGCCTACTGCCAAAGTCCTTCCGCGAGTGTGCAATACACCCGCGAGCACTTCGCCGAGCATGTTGTCACCGAGGTTTCGGGCACTGCGCCCGCTCTCCTGTGGCTGCGTGATCGGCTCGATGGTGTTCCAGCGCAACAGGGTTGCAGCACCGCTGATGTCGGCTGGTTGGCCTTGGACCCGAACGGAATCGAGCTGCTGAAGGCAACCTTTGGTGAGACCTTCGCTTCATTCTTCGGTAAGCCGATCGGTGTGAAGTGAGTTGAACCTCCGGTCCGATCCGGACCGGAGGTTCAATCGTCCAGGCTGCCGGAGATCGGGCCGAAGTTGCCGAGAGACGGCACTCTCAGTCGGCGCTGAACAATTCCTCCGCCCGGCGGGTGTCCATGTACTCGCGGACGCGGTGGATCAGGCCGTCGCGCAATTCGAAGACGAAGCAGTAGTCGTTGTCGTAGTGATTGCCATTCATCAATGTCGCGCGCATCCGCTCCTCGACGACGACCGTCGTGCCCTCGGCGATGATGGCGGTGAACTCCACACTTCGATCGGCGACGAAGACGGTCGGAAACTCCCTGGTCAGGAAGCGCACGATGCGGGCGCGGCCGACGAGGTGATGGGTGCCGTCGATGGCGCGGGCGGTGGCGTTCTGCGGCGGGGCGAGCCATTCGGCGTCCGGGGCGAATACCGCGGCAATGCGGTCGGGATCCTGCGTCGCGAATTCGCGCCAAGCCCGGATGATCGTATCTTTGCTCGTCAGTACATTCATTCGACCAATCCTGGGTGGCGCGGCGCCGCCGACCACGCCATATCCGGACAGGTCGTGTCCGGATATGGCTGGTCGGTGTGCGGCCCGGCGCGCAGACTCGGGGTATGGGATCGTTCCAAGGCGTCGTCACGACCGGCATCTACTGTTTGCCGCCGTGTCCTGGCCGTCCGCGGGCGGAAAATATCATCCCCTTCACCTCGGCTGCGGGTGCCGAGGCGGCGGGGTTTCGGTCCTGCCACCGCTGTCGGCCCTATCGTGGTGCTGGAAATCCCGCGATTGCGTCCGAATTAGTGTGTCGCGCTGTCGATCTCATTGCCGACGGTGCACTGGACGAGGGCAATGAGGCGGAACTCGCCGCGCGGCTTGCGGTTTCGGAACGTCATCTGCGGCGGATGTTCCATGAGCAGGTCGGCGCGACGCCGGATCAGCTGGCTCGCTCGCGGCGTGCGCATTTCGCGCGACGACTATTGGACGATACCGATCTGTCGGTCACCGATATCGCCTTTGCCGCTGGATTCGGGAGCCTGCGTCAGTTCAACCGGGTGATGGTCGCGATATTTCGCGCAACACCCGTCGAACTGCGCAAACGTCGGCGACGTGCGGACCGTCTGGTCGCCGATGGTGGTCTCGCGCTGCGGGTGCCGGTTGCGGAGGGTACGAATATCGAGCGGCGATTGGCACAGCTCGCGCAGACCGCTATCGCTGGTGTCGAAAGTGCAACGTCGACTTGCTATCGGCGAACGATTGTCATGGACGACGATCCGGGAGTTATCGAAATCTGCTCGGCCACAACAGATGCCGCGCGACTCGTGCTGCACGTGCCGCATATCGAAGGGCTGATCCACCTCGTGTCCAGAGTGCAGCGGCTGCTCGCGGGCCAGCCATGGGATCCATTCGAGGACGACATACGCGGCATGGTGTCGGACAGAGATGTTCTCGACGATCTCGTCACTGCCTATGGCACGCCCATCGGCGGCCTGCAGCAGTTCGGCCTTTCCTACCTCTTCCCGACGCCGACGGCGCTTGCCCCCGCCGACCTGAACGGTCTGGATGCCGTTGGTGCACAAGCGATGCTTTCGCCCTCGTGAACTAGCCGGTTGAGTCGTGCTGGCATGGAATCGGGCGCACGGTCGAATGATCGAGGGCATTGAGCACGAGTGCGGCGGTGGTAGGTGAGAAGACCGTGCCGTTGTGTCCGGCTTTGCTGGCGGCGCAGACGTTTTGGAGGACGTAGTTGTCGACACCGGGTTCCGCGAGTATGGCCTGGGCCTGGCCGAGGGACGAGATCGGGTCGAAACGGCTGCTGATGGTGGTGTAGGTGACGCCGGGGACGGTGATGGGGCCGGAGTTGAGCTCCTGTAGGAAGGCCGATCCGGCCAATAGATCCTTCACCGCGGGCGGGACCGGAAGTTCGTCGCGGAGGTTTCCGGTATTGAGGAGGGTCGCGCCGAGATTGCCGAGCGTGCCGTGTGTCGGCGAGGAGATGGTGGTCACCGAACGGACATCACTGGCGATATCCGGGTCGGTTTTCACGATGTACTGCGCCATGATGCCGCCCTCGGAATGACCGATCAGGTCGACCTTCGATGCGCCGAGCCGGGTGGTCAGCGCGGTCAGTTTCTGCTTGACCTCGATCGCCGAGTCGGCCAGCGGACCATTGCCGCCGCCCTGCATGGCATTGCTGCCCCCATAAGAGAAGGAATAGACACACAGGCCCGCATTGGCGAGGGCCGGTCCGAGATAGCCCCAGGCTCGGTACTCGTCGCCCGCGAAACCATGCAGTAGGACAACGGGAACCGCGCCAGGGACGGTGGGCACGCAGTCGTACCGGTTGACTCCGGGCGGCGTGGGCGCTTCGACCTTGCCCTCCTGTACCCAGCGGGTCTCCTCGTCCTGCACCTGCTCCCAAGTGGCGGTCGGATACGGTCCGGGCTCGGCGGCGGCCATCGGCATCGCCGCAGCGCATAGTGCAAATCCGGTGAGGAACAAGGTGATTCGGTGCAACCTCATGCGTGCAATCCTTGAATAGCGGTGGTCAGGCGGATATCGGCAACCGATCGGCCGGTCAGCAGGTCGTAGGCGCCGGTGGGTAGTACCCAGGTTTCGGTTGCCTCGTCCCAGGATTCGGCGGCTCGGCGGGGAATCGGGAGCGCCACCTCGGCGGTCTCCCCCGGCTCGGCTTCGACAACCGCGAAGGCGGCCAGCCGTCGGTCCGGTTGCGATGAATGAGCGATATATGTCTGGATCGTTTCGCGGCCGCGACGATCGCCGGCATTGCGAACGCGAACAGTCAGCGTGCCGAGCGCACGCTCGGCCAAGGGATCAGGATCGAACACAGCGCTCTCGTATTCCCAGTTGGTGTAACCGATTCCGTGTCCGAACCAATACGCCGGCGCGATCGAAAGTCGTTGCCACGCACGGTATCCGATGTAGGCACCCTCCTCGTAGGCGAGGGCACCGTCGGTCGGCGTGACATTCAGTACCGGCGCGTCATCCTGATGCGTGGGCCAGGTGGTGGGCAGCCGTCCGCTCGGCTCGGCTCGGCCCATGAGCACATCGGCCAGTGCGGCGCCGCCTTCCTGTCCCGGAAACCACGTGAGCAGGACAGCCGCGACATCCTCGGCCCACGGCATGTGTACGGGTGAGCCGGTATTCACCACGACCACGGTGCGAGGATTGGCGGCGGCGACCCGCGCGACGAGCTCGTCCTGTCGACCGGGCAGCGAAAGCGATGTGCGGTCGAAGCTTTCGCTCTCCACCTCGGGCGTAGTGGCGACGACCACCACGGCCACATCGGCCGAAGCCGCCGCGGCGACCGCTTCTTCGATGAGCGCCTCGGGGTCGATATTCGGTTCCTGATGGCCGAGCGAGAACTTCTCGAAGGCAATGGGCATTTCCGGCATCGTCGTGACGGTATGCGTAACATGCACCGAAACTCGCTGTCCCGCAGTAAGTTCGACATCGAAAAGCGTCTCCGGCGGACGGAGCAAGGCGGCCAGCGGATCGCCCTGCGCGACGATGGTTTCGTCGAAACAAGTCATATCGCCGATCGTCAGTCGGAACGCCCCGACGCCCGCGATGGCCATCGTATGCGTTCCGGTCGCTCGTGGCGTGAAGGTTCCGGTGACATCGACCCGATGCAGTTCCCCGACCGCGATACCGTCCGGGAATTCACCGATCCATTCGATCGCGGCTTCCGGCAGCGGATGCTCGCCGAGCAAGCGGTCACCGGCGCCATAGAGCTGGACCCGCAGATCGAAACCCTCCTCGGCGGCGGGAATCTTGACTCGGGGGTCCGCGCCGACGGCATAGACCAGTTCGGTATCCGCATCGAGTACTGCCCGCAAGCCCTCGAGTGGCGAGATAGTATGCGGCGGGAACACCTGGGCGCTACCGCCACCGAGCGCCCTCGGCTGGTCAGCGGTCTGGCCGATCACCGCGATGCGACCGACCGTGCCGAACGGCAGGACGCCGTTCTCGTTGCGCAGCAGCACAATCGAGCGTTGTGCGATCTCGCGAGCCAGCGCGTCGCCGTTGAGCGCCCCAGGCACGGTTGCGACTTGTGGTGGTGCCCCGGCCAACGCACCGACCCGAGCGGCGAGCCGAAGCATATGTCGCGCCATCTGCTCGATCGTCTCGGCCGGAACCTCGCCTGCGCGAACGGCTTCCGCGAGAGCCTGCCCGAAGACGCTCTGCGGACCCGGCATCGCGATATCGAGTCCGCCGACGGCCGCACCGACGGTATTGCGAGCCGCCGTCCAGTCGGACACGATTGCGCCATCGAAACCCCAACGCGCACGCACGATTTCGTTCTGCAATGCGCTGTTCTCGGTCATCGTGACCCCGTTGACGCTGTTGTAGGCCGCCATCAATGCCCACGGCGAGGCCTGCTCGACCACGGTTTCGAACGGGGCCAGATATAGCTCATGCAGTGCGCGCTGGGATACCCGCACGTCGACGGTGAATCGGTCGGTCTCGGAATCATTGGCCACGAAATGCTTCGGTGTCGCGGCAACACCACCCTCCTGAACACCGGTCACATAGGCCGCGCCGATAGCCCCGGTCAGCAGCGGATCCTCCGAGTAGCACTCGAAATGCCTGCCGCCCAACGGACTTCGATGCAGATTGAGCGTGGGTGCCAGCAGCATGTGCACGCCCTTGCGTCGTGCCTCCTGCGCGAGGAGTTGCCCGGCCTGCCGAGCCAGAGTCGGATCCCAGGTCGCGGCCAGTGCGGTCGGGCTCGGCAGGGCGATCGAAGGGTCCTCCGGACTCCAGTGCACACCGCGCACGCCGATCGGACCGTCGGACATCACGACGGACGCCAGCCCGATCTCCGGAATCGCGGGCAGGGACCACATGTCCTGTCCGGCGAGCAGGCGGCAACGGGAATCCAGATCCAGTGCGGCCAAAGCCTTTTCGACTACTGCCTCGCGGTCGGCTCGGTGATTCGCCATGTCGGTCGACTCCCTTGTTCGGCTGAAGCGCGGGCATCTAACCTCGAAGTATGAAGGCTTTACCTAGCAGGCGGTAGGTAAAGTAATCAATACGTTATCATTGCGATTCTGGGCGGATCAATTGCAGGAACTTGCGCAGCAGCGCGGACATATCCACATCATCCGGCGATAGCAACCACTGCTGTTGCAACCCGTCCAGCACCGCGATCAGCAACACTGCGGCATCTCTATGTGAGACACCGCGCGGCGGATCACCGCCCAGATCACGCTCCAGGAAGGCCGTCAGCATTTCCCGGGCCTTTGCGTATCGATCGACGAAATACTCGCGCGCCGGATGATCTTGGGTGACGCTTTCGGCCGCGAGCACCGTGAACGACTGCACGATTCCGGGTCGCTCGGCATTGCGTTCCACCAGTTCGGCGAGGATTTCCAGGGTTGTCGAACGACCCTGTGCGGTGGCGAGCAGGACATCGAGATCGTTCTGATCCCGCAGTGCGAGCACATTCGCCAGTAGCGTCTGCTTATTGGGGAAGTAGTGCAGCACACCCTGCTGGCTGAGCCCGACCCGCTCTGCGACGATCGCAATGGTCGCGCCTTGATAGCCGCGTTCCGCGAAAACCTCGAGGGCTGCCTCCAGGATCGCTCGACGACGATCCTCGTGACCGGCCCGGCCCGGGGTCCGTCTCATGCGGTGCGCTCTTCTGCTGCGTCCATTGTTCGCAGACTAGCGAATCGCCATTGACAGCGGCGGTTTCGGCGCGTCTACCAGCTATCAATGCTAGATCTAGCATTGATAGACCTCACGCGGTGCGGTCTGGGAGGAACTGGGCATCAACCCTGCTCGGCTGACCGATCGGCTCGCGATTCACGACACCGCGTCCCAGTGACGGGACACTGGGCGCTGTACCGCGCCCAGTGCCGCGATCTCACCGCAGCGCGGCGACAACCTGCTGTGCGATGTTCTGCTCACCGAAAGTGTTGGGATGCAGCGGGACGATGGATGGAGTCGACAGCGAGGGGATCAGCCCGTTGATCCACTGCTGCTCCGGTGCGGCGCACATATCGTGTCCGATGCTGGAGGTGGCCGTGTCGACGAAGATCGCGTCGTGTGCGGCGGCGACATTGCGCAACAGCGTATTGAGGTTGACCAGCACATCCTGGAGGTAGTCGGCGTCGCGCGGCCATGCGGGCTGCTGCGCGGGACAGGCTCCAGCGCGCGACGCGGTCGGGTAGCCGACGATCACGACCGTGGCTTCGGGTGCGCGCGAGCGGATTTCATCGATCGCGTTCCCGTAGACGGGTGCCAACTCGCTGGTTCGTTCCGCGAAAGTGTCGACGCCGTTCGCCGTGAAGGTGTCCGTGCACGACGTGCCGTAGGGTTCGGGCAAGATATTGCCGCACAGCAGAGCCTGCTTCGCCAGACCGATATCGTTGCCGCCCATGGTCATTGTGACCAAGGTTGTGTCGGGTGTCAGCGCATCGAACTGGGGGGCGGCGGTTCCGGAGACGACGCCGCGCTGCGGGCTCGTGAGGTCGTCCAAGGTGGCCCCGCCGCAGGTGACGTCCTTGAAGGTCGCGACGCCGAGTTCCTTCGCGACCAGCGTTGGATAGTTGACCGCAGACCGTGAACATGTGGCGAGTTCGGTTTGCGGAAATACGCCCGCGCCCGCGGCGAAGGAATCACCGAGAGCCACATAGTGCGTGTCCGCGGTCGGTTCGGCGCTCGCTTGCCCGGTGATAGCGGCGCTCGCCGCGACTGCGATCGCGGCTGCGGTGACCGCCGGTCGCACCTTTCCGAGTGGGTGGGTCCAGCTGCCGAAAACTTGCATCATGTCTCCTCGTGAACCCATGACCGGACGAATTCGGATCTGAACTCCCAGGAGTAACTCGCGCCGACGGGATCGAACCTGGACATCCGACCAATCCGGACTGAGTCTAGCGCCAATTCGTCAATCCCGAATAATTTTTGGTTTTCCCGCTGCCATTTTCTGGTCGCTGCGCTCGGCTGCACGCCGATGCCTCGGGCGATGTTGGGGGATAGCGCATTTCGCGACGCTGTCAGCGACTAGGCATCGTTTCAGATCCATGTCGTCGGGTGGGGCACTGTTGCGTTCCTCACTATTCAATCTCTACCTGCGGAAAGTCCACGATGACGAATCGTCTGGGTTGACACCGCCTGCCCGCACTGGCTAACGTCGCCATTGTTCATGCTGAGTCATCGCCCGCCTCGGCATTCTTGGCAGCAGGCTGCCCACATGGTCTGGCCAAATATTTCGACTGCGGGGAGGCTGTCGTTATTCTCCGACTCTGGTCGCATTCACGCAGAAACTCGGCAGACCTTTCTTTGTGCTCCGAGACTAGATTCTCGCGCTTTTTTCTAGACCAAGCCTCCATCAGATCCGTTCGACGTTAGGCGCCGGTTTTGTCCGTCTCGATCTCACCTGCCAAGACCGTGGATGATCTCCCGGGGCCGAGCCGGTGGCCGTTGCTGGGGAATCTCCCACAGATGCGCCCCTCGTTGCTGCACCGTCAGTTCGACGAGTGGTGCGATGAGTATGGCCCGCTCTACCAGTTGCAGATGCCGGGACGGCGCATCGTTGTCGTGAGCGATCCCGATCTGAACAGGGAGATCTTCCGGGACCGACCCGGTGGATTCCGGCGGCAGTCGGCAATCGAATCGGTCATGGACGAAATGGGTTCGAACGGACTGTTTTCGCTGGAAGGGGAGGCATGGCGGCTGCGTCGCAAGCTGGCCATGCCCGCCTTCAATGCCTCGCATCTGCGCAGCTTCCACCCCACCCTGGAGACGATCACCGGACGGTTGCAACGGCGCTGGGAACGGCAGTCGCCCAAGGATATTCGCGCCGACCTGACCCGCTATACGGTGGACGTCACCGCCAAGCTGACCTTCGACTACGACATCAACACCATCGAACAGTCCGGCGACATCATCCAGCGGCACCTGGAGCTGATCTTCCCGCTCATCAACCGGCGGATCAATAGCCCGCTCCCGTACTGGCGCTATGTCAAACTTCCGGACGACCGGGCGCTGGAGCGCGCGCTGGCCGCACTGCGCACCGATCTCACCGGCGTCATCAGCCGCGCCCGCGCGAATCTGCCTGCGGTGCCGACCAATTTCATCGAAGCCTTCCTCTTGGCGCAGGACGGCAGCACCTCCTTCACCGATGACCAACTGTTCGCCGAGGCGCTCACCATCCTCATCGCCGGTCAGGACACCACCAGCAATGCCATGGCCTGGCTGCTTTACCACCTTGCGGGCAATCCGGCTGTGCAGGAACGGATTCGGGAGGAAGTCGCCGAGATTCCCTCGGCACTGGACCGACAGCCGTATCTGGAAGCCGTTGTCGCCGAATCGATGCGGCTACGGCCGACGACACCGATCGTCGGACTGGAGGCCGCCGTCGACACCACGATCGATGGTGTGCACATCCCGGCGGGCACCTGGGTAATCGTCAATGTGCAGCATGCGAGCCTGCAAGAGAAGAACTTCGAGGACGCGTTGCGCTTCGATCCGGATCGCTGGCTGCGCAGCGGCCACGGCACTCATCGGCCCGAGGTCTCCACTCCGTTCGGGGCCGGTCCGCGGTTCTGTCCGGGACGCGGGTTGGCGATGTTGGAGATCAAGAATGTGACCGGCATGGTCTGCCGCAACTTCGAGGTGCGTCTGCCCGCAGGTGCGCAGCCGCCGAGGGATCGCTTCCACTTCGCCGTCATCCCCATCGATCTCGATCTCGAACTGATCCGACGGCCCGCCTGACTCCCCATTCGCCGAGCACACTCTAAGGATGTAGATGTCGTTGCATCGACTGACCGCGACCGACGGTGTCTGGCTGTCGCTCGAATCACCCGATATGCCAATGCATATCGCCTTCCTACTGGAATTCACCGCGCCCGAGGGCGGGGCGGCCCAGTTCCTGCGACAGTGGCGGGCCGGACTGGACGCACCGGCGAGCCTGCCGCAACCGTGGAACTTCCGCCCGCTGAAGTTCCCGCCGCCGGGTGTCGCGGCCATGGTGCGTGAGGTCGACGATATCGACCTGAGCGAGCACATCCGGGAGTGGACGCTGCCGGAGCCGGGCAGCCAGGACCAGTTGACCGAGCTCGTGTCGTCGATCCATCAGAAGCAGCTCGATATGAGCCGTCCGCCATGGGAATTGCACGTCATCGAAGGACTGGCGCAGGACCGTTTCGCGCTGTTGCTCGAGGTGCACCACAGCCTGCTCGACGGCGCATCGGCCATGCGGTTGTTCACCGATACGTTCACCGAGGATGCCGACGCCCGCGATGTGCCGGACCTGTTCACGGTGCGCCCGGCCGCCGAATCGGCGGAAGCCGATAAGGCGAATCCGTTCCGTGCCCTGCTCGCCGCGTTGACCGGCGTACTGGCTTTGTTGCGCGGTGTCGGATCCGCCGCCCGCGATGCATTCCGACGTGCACGCGGCGATAAGACGATGGCGCAGAAGGCATATCAGCAGCCGGAAACCGTTCTCGACGGCACCATCACCGGTGCGCGCGATCTGTCCAGGCGTCGCTACGACCTCGCGCTGTTCAAGCGATTGGCGAAGGCGGGTGACTGCACGATCAACGACATCGTGCTGTACCTCGTGAGTACGGCACTGCGCGGCTACCTGACCGATCACGCTACGTTGCCCGAAGAGTCGTTGACCGCGGGCGTGCCTACCGATCTACGCGAGGAGGACGACGCTCGCGCCGGTACCCGCGCCGGCATGATGTTCACCGCGCTGGCCACCGATATCGCCGATCCGCGTGATCGGCTGAGTGCGGTCAAGTACTACATCCGCGCCGCGAAGCAACATATGGGCGAGATGGCTCCGAACGAGGTCATCGGCTACGGACTCGCGGTCACCCTGCCGTGGATCCTCGGGCTCAGCTTCGGCTTGACCAACACCGCGTCCTCGCACCCCATGGGCATCTCCAATGTGCCGGGACCACGAAACCCGCTGTACTGGAACGGCGCTCGACTCGAGACGATCTATCCGATTTCACTGCTGATGCACGGCAATCCGCTGAACTTCACCTGCATCGGCTATTCGGGTGGGCTGCATTTCGGCGTCCTCGGTGTGCAGGACAAGCTGCCGCCGATGTCGTACCTCACCGCGGCCATGGACGCCGCGCTCGATGAACTCACCGACCTGCTCCTGCCGGACCGTACACAGTTAGCCGCTGGATAATGTCGGATTTCGATGTAGCGATTATCGGCTCGGGCTTCAGCGGGCTGGGTGTCGCGGTGAACCTGCGCCGCCTCGGCAATGACAACTTCGTCATCTTGGAACGTGCCGACGCCATCGGCGGCACCTGGCGCGATAACGTCTATCCCGGCTGCGCGGTTGACGTGCCATCGGTGCTGTACTCGTATTCCTTTGCGCCGAACGCGGATTGGACCCGCGTGTACGCGACCCAGCCAGAATTGCGCACCTACACAGAGCAGGTCGTCGATACCTTCGATCTGCGACGGCATGTGCAGCTGAACAGCGACGTGACCGAGGCCGATTTCGACGACGAGGCCGAACAGTGGGTGCTGCGGCTGAGCGATGGCAGACTGGTCCGGGCGCGTACCGTCGTCATGGGGTACTTCTCGCTGCACGCCGAAGCGATTCCGGATATCTCCGGTCGCTCCGATTTTGCTGGGCCGCAGATGCATTCGAGCAAGTGGGATCCGTCATTCGAACCGCCGGGCAAGCGGATCGCGGTGGTCGGGGCCGGGGCGAGCGCGGTACAGATCGTGCCCGCGCTGGCGAAGTCGGCGGCTGAGCTCATCTCGTTCCAGCGCACTCCGGCCTGGGTGATTCCGCGTCTGGACCGGCCGATTCCGCCGACGGTGCGCAAGATACTGCGCACAGTGCCACCGATTCGCCTGGCGGCACGTGGATTCGTCTTCCTGTTCCTGGAGGCCATGCATTTCGCCGAATTCCATCCGCGGCTGGTTTCGGTATACGAGTGGGTCGTCCGCAAGGTGCTGGCCGAACAGGTGCCCGATCCCGAGCTGCGGCGCAAACTCACGCCCGATTATGCCTTCGGGTGCAAGCGACCGATGGTCTCCGACGAGTACTACAGCTCATTCGCCCGCCCGAATGTGCGGCTGAGCACCGAGAAGATCACCGAAATCACCGCGACCGGCATCCGCACCGCCGACGGTGACTTGCATGAAGTCGATGCGATCGTGTGGGCCACCGGATTCCACGTCCAGGATTCCATCGCGCACTTCCCGGACTTCCGTACCGCGACAACTTCGACGCGAAAGAAGTTCCAGCACGATGGTTTTCGGGCCTACCGCGGCATCGCATTCGCGGGCCTGCCGAATCTGTTCGCGGTCACCGGACCGAATACGGCGCTGCCGCATACCTCGCAGTTCCTCGCCATCGAACCGACGACGAAGCTGATCGCCAGGACGATCGAGTATATGCGGGCCAAGGGAATTCGCCGCTACAGCCCGTCCGAGCGAGCCGAGCGCGAATGGGTCACGCGCGCACGGAAACTGCTCGGCACCCGGGTGTGGTCGACCGGCGGTTGCACCAGCTACTTCATCGACGAGGACGGTACCAACACCCTGACCTGGCCGGGCGGAACGTTCAGCGTCCGACGCGACCGGCGTCGCATCCGGCCGGGGGATTGGGATACTGGACGGTAAGCGGGGCGAGTCCTGCGAAGAATCCCCAATGTAGGGGCTGTGGCAAGGGGACGCCGGTCCGCTTGCTGCACCCCCAATTAGGGAGAATGCACGGCAACTTAATTGCGGTCCACAGTGCAAGGCGTGCTGCACAGAGCGATGTAATGAGTCACGGTTGCGTACCAATGGTGATGCACGTTACTGTACCCACTCGATGATGGGAACGGGGTAGTTCCTCATTGCCGGGAGGGTTTGGCAAACATGATCCGACGTCGACGTCCGATTAAGGCAGTGGCTGCTGCGATAGCCACCTTCATCGTGTTTGCCGCAGCCGTGGTCGCGGCCGCGCCGACCCAGGCCACCCTGGGCCTCGATGCGCAATTCACCGCGAACTATGAAGGGTCGCAACAGTATCCGAACGTCTACATCGACTGGGACATTCCGATCACCATGAGTGACGGTACGGTGCTGAAGGCGAATGTCTACCATCCGGCCGACGCCTCCGGCCGCCCGATCGTCGAGCCGACGCCGACCATCGTGAACCTCACGCCCTACACCAAGCTGATGGCGAATATCGCCGACTCCGTGCTGGCCATCCCGGGCCTGGCGGAGCCGCTGATGCAGGCACTACACAGCTTCGATCTCTCGGCTTACGGCCTGAGCGGAATCAGTGATCTGGCACAGGCATTGGCGGGCGGCACCGCGCGCACCTTCGCCGTGGATCGCAAACTGGTGCAGAGCGGCTACACCCAGGTGGTCGTCGACGTGCGCGGCACCGGCTTCTCCGAAGGCATATGGCAGGTGTTCGGCGATCGCGAGCAGCAGGACGGCGTCGAGGTGGTCGACTGGGCGGCGACGCAGCCCTGGTCCAATGGCAAGATCGGGATGAGCGGCATCTCCTATTCCGCTATCAACCAGTTGCAGACCGCGGAGCGCAGACCCGCTGCGCTGCAGGCGATCTTCCCGATCGTGCCGGGCAGCGATCTGATCCGCGACGTGGCCGCACCCGGTGGCGCACTCGGCATCGGTTTCATCCCGGAGTGGCTGCTCGCCGTGGACGGCACGAAGCTGATTCCCGATGTGGTGTCCATGCTGGCGGGCAAGTTCGACTGGACCTGGCTGGCGGACCGCGTCCGTGACCCGTTCACCTTCTTCAATATGATCATCATGGCGCTGGGCACTCAGAGCATGGATCAGATTCCGCCCGAGATGCATTCGGTACTCGACGATGAAAGTCCATTGCGCACCGCCTGGATCGGACATCCCGATCGCATCGATGTGCCGACCTTCGTCTACGGCGGCTGGCAGGACATCTTCGCCTACTCATCGCCGCGGGTCTACAACGCCATCAATGTGTCCGATAGCCAGAAGAAGCTGGTGATGGACAACAATTACCACATCACGACCGGCTCGGGCATGGGTGACTCCGACGGACCGGCGGCCCTGGACGTATTGCAGCGCGCGTGGTTCGACAAGTGGCTCAAGGGCATCGATAACGGTATCGATGACTACGACCAGGTCACCCTGTGGCAGCAGGGCGGCGGCTGGACCCACACCACGGCCTTCCCGCGGCCCGATATGGATTACCGCCGTATGTATTTGAACGCGGCGGCCTCCGGCACCGCGCCGGGCAGCGCCTACGACGGCAGCCTCACCGGGCAGCCGGGCGCACCAGCCCGGGTTACGATCGCGCCCGGCCTCACCACGCTGTGCTCACGCGACGGTGCACAGGGGACGGCGGGCATCCTGCCGCTCCCGGATATCTGCACGAAGGATTCGCGGATCGCCGAGACCAATGGTCTGACCTTCACCAGTGCGCCGGTCGCCGTGCCGACGCAGATCTCCGGCCCGATCGCCATACACCTCGATACCGTCCTGGATGCCACCGACGGGTACTGGAACGTAACCCTGAACGACGTTGCGCCGGACGGACGTTCGACCCAATGGACACACGGCCAACGCACCGCATCCCTGCGCGCCGTCGACCAGAGCAAGGCCACCCGCTCGGCCAATGGCGACTACACCGACCCGTATCCCTATCTGACCCTGGACACCCGTGAACCGATCGTGCCCGGCCAGCCGACGGTCATCGATATCGGCCTGTTCGCCACCGACGGTGTGCTGCAGCCCGGGCACCGGCTGCGCGTCGACATCTACGCCGGAAACTTCCCGAGCAGTCTTCCCTTGCGCCCCTTGCTGAATGAGAGCGGCTTGCGCCCCCAGCACCTCGACCTGGACCCGAATCAGCCGAGCTGGCTGAACATTCCAGTCGACACCGACCCCGGCTGGTAGCCCGGTCTCGCCGCGATGACGGTGTCAACCATGGTCGAATGGTCGCTCACGGAGTGGGCTCGGGCCGCCTTTCGACTACCGTCGGTGCGGCGGTGGTCGGGGTGGGGCCGGAACCGAGTAGGAGTAGGGCGGCGCGGGTGAGGGTGGGGGCCAGCGCCGGTAGGTTGTGCGGGCCGGATTCGATGAGCGTGGCGCGGACGCGATCGTCGATACCGCC
Organism: Nocardia sp. NPDC050408; assembly: GCF_044458905.1. Classification (NCBI taxonomy): domain Bacteria; kingdom Bacillati; phylum Actinomycetota; class Actinomycetes; order Mycobacteriales; family Nocardiaceae; genus Nocardia; species Nocardia sp. NPDC050408. The sequence goes on from NZ_JBITIL010000003.1 coordinate 41,120, forward strand.
GAGCAGGACGTCGAGCAGTCCCGGGTCGGGTTCGGCGCGAAGTTCGCCTGCGCGCACGCCGATTCGGGCCGCCGCGATCATTCGGTAGCCGAACATCCGATGCGTGCGGGCCCGGCGGGCGATGAGTCCCGGTCCGGCGGCGAGGGTTTCGATATGCAGCGCCCGCGCGGCGGCGGGCTCGGCCGCGAGGAACTCCAGGTAGGTCTCGAGCGTGGTGCGCACCAACTCATCGAAGGTAGCAGCGCCGGATTCGGTGACCACCCGGTCGAGCTCGTGGGTGATCGTATCGACCGCGAAATCGAAAGCGGCGGTGAAGCATTCCTCTTTGCTCTCGAACAGCCCGTAGAACGTCCGCCGGGCCACCCGGGCCCGACCGACGATATCGGTGATCGTGGTCGGGCCGTAGCCGAGTTCGGCGACCGCCTCCAAAGCGGCGAGATATAGCCGCTCGCGCTGTGACGTCACGACTTCGTCCCGGGTCAAGCGATGCGGCCCTCGGGGTAATCGGTCCGGAGAAGCGCTGGTCAAGACGGTCATAATGCCGACGATTCTGCCACACCGGATACTTTCGTCCGGAAATTCTGGTGCGGCCCGCAAAAGAGGTCAGTGCAGGGCGCTGCCCTGGAGCCACTCGTCCCACGGCATGCCCCAGTCGCCGTTCTGCCAAACCTCGAGCGGTGCGCCGCCGGTATTGCGGACCTCGACCACATCGCCCGGAATAGAAAAATTGTAGAACCACTGGGCATTCGTGGCGCTCAGGTTCAGACAGCCGTGCGAGAGGTTCTGGCTGCCCTGCGCCCAGACTGTGGAATCGAGCTGGTGCAGATAGATGCCGTCGGTGCTGATGCGGGTGGCCCAGCCGATGGCTTCCTTGTAGCCGAGCCGGGAATTGACCGGCAGGCCATAGGTGGAGGAGTCCATGATCACCGGATTGCCCTTGTCCATCACGGTGTAGATGCCCGGCTGGGTCCAGAAGGTCAGCGTCTTACCCCCGATGACCTCGCTGCCGCCCCTTCCCATCGAGGTGGGCATGGTGCGGATCAGATTGCCGTTCTCGAAGACCTGCACCTGTTTGGTGTTGTCATCGGCGATGGAGACATGCGATGGGCCGATGGTGAAGGTGGTCTTGGTGTCCTCCTGGCCGTAGAGGCCGCCGCCGAGGTCCGCGCCGTAGATGTTGGCCGCGGCGGTCACCTTGGTGCCCGGTGCGAAGTATTGCTGCGGCCGCCAGTGCGCGTTGCGCCTGTCGAGCCAGTACCAGGAACCCTCGACCGGCGGGTTGGTCGTCACCGAGAGCCGCTTCTCCGCGACGGCCTTATCCGGGACATCCTCATCGAAATGCGCGACCACAACGGTGCCGACACCGAAGGTGCCACCGTCCGCCAGCGGTGTGCCGCCGGTGGTGGTCATATACACCTTGGTCTGGTTGTTCGGCGCCAGCGTGCTGAAGGTCGAGGTGGTCGGCCCGACGCGGCCGGTGATGGTGAGGCTTTCGGCGCTGATCGTGTAGGTGTGCCCGTAGCCGAGCGGATCGACAGGCTTCCACGCCGTCTTATCCGGCGTGTAGATGCCCTCGATCGAACGGCCCGCCTCATTGGTGAGCTTCACCGAGGTGAGCATGCCGTCATTCGCGGTAACCACGACCGGTGCGAGCGGATCGACATTGTTGCCACCGCCCGGAGTGATGACGATCGGGGGCGGCGGCGGTCCGGCCTGGGTGGTCGGCGTTTCCGACTTCGACGAACACCCGGCGACGAGCAACGTCGTCACCAATGCAAAACCCGCAGCGACTTTCCACCGGAAGCGGCGACTCGACATGACTCTCCTGTGTTTCGCCGTACGTTCCCTGCGGCGTACCTACGACATACTGGCCCGTGCCGTAGTTTACCGGCCGTTTCGGGTCCATTTCGCCGCTGCGGGTGTGACCTGCGCGGACTCCGGCGTCAGTTAACGCATGGCACACTGCTGCCGATCGTGGTCGCGACCGGCTTGCCCGCATCGGGCACGGGCTCGGCGGAGGTGGTGGTCCGCGCCGCGCTGGTGGTCGGCACGAGTTCGGCGGGCATGGTGAAATCGGTGCCGACGACCACGGTGATGTGGCCGGGTTCGGCATTCGGCGATGCGGTCGGGGTAAGGCCGATGAGGTCGCCCAGCTGCGCGGCATCGGTCTCGGCGCCGATGCCGTAGGTGAGGGTCGAGGTCGTACCGTCGGCGCGGGTGCCAGTGGCCACGGTGCCCGCCGGATAGCCGCGCTTGGTGAGCGCGGTGGACAGCTGGGCGGCTCGGCCGCTGTATCCGCTCGCATTGTGGACATCGACGATGCTGGTCGGGGTGCGCGTCGAGGTGGCAGGTGTGGTTTCGATGCCGAAGGCGGCGCGCACTTCCTTCTTGATGGCCGCCGGATCGACGATATTGACGTCCTGACCGTCGATATTGTCGTAGCGCAGCACCGGCAGTGTCCGGAATTCGACCGAGATCGAGCCCGCCGAGCCGAGGTCACGGGCGAAGTCGAGCAGGTTCCAGCCGTCGGACAGCACGATATCGCGGTGCGCCACGTCCATGAGTCCGGAGAGCTTGCTGAAGTTGGTCAGCGTGCCGGTGTCCTTCAGCGATTTGGCGACCGAGGTCAGGAAGGCCTGCTGGCGGTGGGTGCGGTCGAGGTCGCCGTTCTCCAATCCGTGGCGTTGGCGCACGAAAGACAGCGCATTGGCGGCATCCAGGTGCTGCGGGCCCGCGGGGAAGACCGCGCCGGAGTAGTAACTGTCGTCGACCGCGTGGTTGAGGCAGACATCGACGCCGCCGAGCTTATCGGCGAGGTCGTAGAAGCCGACGAGCGAGATTTCGGCGAAGCGGTCGATGGGGACGCCGACCAGATTGCGTACCGTTTGCACGATGGAGGCCCGCCCCGCCTCGCGGCCCGCGCGTTCCAGAGCCACCTTGTCCTTCATGCCCGCGTTTTCCAGCTTGGTCTCGGTGGCGGCCTTTTTCAGCCCGTAGGCCTCCTTGATCTTGGCGTGGTCGTAGCCCGGAATGCCGGATACCGCGACATAGTCGTCGCGCGGAATGGAGAAGGCGACGATTTTGTGCATATCCGCGGGAATGTGCAGCAGGATGAGCGAATTCGCGTTGTAGCCGCCATTGTCGCCGTCGCCGGCGTGCAACTGGTCCAGGATTGCCTTCGGCAAGTCGTTGCCGTCGAGGTCCTTGCGGGTATCCAGGCCGATCAGCAGGATATTCAGATCGCCGCCGAGTGAGTGTGGCGCATCCTTGCCGATCGCATCGGTGTGGGTGAAACCGTTATCGAATTCGGTCTTGGCCGACCAGGCGAACCCAGTGCCGGACAGGACGGCGAGCGCGGCGATCGAGGTCAGAACGCGCATCGCGATCTTTGCCGCATTGCGGCCGCGATGGGGTTTCGGTTCGGCTCGTCGGTGTCTGGGGCGTCGAGTTTCGGTGATTTTGGGAATCTCGACGGTGTCGTCATCCATGGCGGCGACCTGGGTCCCGGATCATTCTCGCCGCCTCAGCTTTCGTTTCGGGTATTCGACACAGCGCACGCCCGGGTTATGCCCGCTACCGACTAGTTGCACTCGCTAGGGTCTGCTCAACCTTTCCAGTCTTACCGACGCCGCTCGGGGCGGGCAAGAATCGGACAGTGTGATCTGCACGGATTCACGATCTAGTCTCGTATACATGGCTGCTCCAGTGTTGCTCGTCCTCGGTGCCGGTCCCGGCGTCGGATTGTCCGTCGGCCGTCTTTTCGCGCGCGATGGATATGTGGTGGTGTTGGCCTGTCGGACCGTCGCGGAGGCCGAGCCGTTGGCGAAGGAATTGCTGGGCGAGGGTTTCGATGCCGAAGGTGTCGGTGTGGATCTGGCCGATCCCGAGGATGTCACTCGTATTGTGACCGAGGTGGGCCAGCGGCACGGGCAGATCGACGTGCTGCACTTCAACCCGAGCATCTTCCGGCAGGCGGATCCGCTGCGGTTGACCGTCGCGGAACTGATCGAGGACTTCACGATCGGCGCCGCGGCGTTGCTGCCCGCGGTGCAGGCCGCGCGGCCGTTCTTCGCCGATGGTGCGCGTGTGCTGGTAACGGGCAGCGCGGCGGCGGATAAGCCGTGGAATCAGGCCGCCTCCCTCGGCGTGCAGAAGGCGGCGGTGCGCAATCTCGTCACCAGTCTGGACACCACCATGGCACCCGATGGTTTCCGGGCCGTCGCGGTGCAGATCAACGGTGTACTCGGTGCGGGGGCATTTACTCGGGAGCGGGTTGCCGCGGCATTGCACACCGCCGCCGTCCGCCCCCTCGACGACTGGACGCCGCATGTGTCCTATGACGGCTGATCCGACGAGACATTCCGACCAACGACGCGCCCGCGCCGGTCTCTTCTGCGAACCGGATGGGACCCCGCGCGGGTATCACCGTCCGCGCCGAAGCAAAGGCCGCGCGGACCCTGGCGACGGAGGATGAATGCGGCGGTTCAAGGTAACGACGGCTTTGCTCGCCGCACTGATGATCTCGGTGCTGCCGCATCTCGCGGCGTCCTCGGCTCTACCGGCACCGGTGCGCCTCAACGTGCTGCAAGCCGGGCTGGATGGCCTGGTCCATTCGGCTTTCGTTCCGGGTGCGCAGCTGGTCGTCACCGCAGACGGCGACGCGACCCAGTTCGATAGCGGTGTCGGCGATCTCGTGACGCACGAGGCATTTCCCGATGACGCACAGGTCCGAATCGCCAGCAATACCAAGACTTTCGTGGCGACCGTGGTGCTGCAATTGGTGGGGGAGGGGCGAATCCAGCTCGACGCTCCGATCGAGCATTATCTGCCCGGTGTGGTGCGCGGCCCCGGCGGTGACGGGAATCTGATCACCGTCCGAAATCTGTTGCAGCACACCAGCGGTATTCCGGACTATCTCGTTCGATTGGACTGGGGGTCGGTCGAGGCATTGCAGCGGTACCAAACCGCGGATCAGCTGATCCGACTCGGTTTGGATATGCCCGCTATGTTCGCGCCCGGTTCGGCTTTCAGCTACTCCAACACCAATTACCTGTTGGCCGGAAAACTGATCGAGCAGATCACGGGACGGCCGGTAGGTGCCGAGGTGACCTCCCGGGTTCTCGACCGCCTGCAACTGCGCGACACCTATTGGCCCGCATTCCCGCAGGAGAATGTGATTCGCGGTCCACACCCGCGCGCGTATCAGATCTTCAACGGCGTGCAGGTCGACATCACCGATATCGACCCGGGCTGGGGCCTGGCCGATGGCGCGCTCGTCTCCACCGATGCCGACCTGAACCGCTTCTTCACCGCCCTGCTCACCGGAAAGCTGCTTCGCCCAACCGAACTTGCCGAAATGCAGCACACCATCCACGGCGGCGATCCAGCCTTGCCCGACGATGTCGGTCTCGGTCTGTTCCATCGCACCAACGGTTGCGGCGTCGATATCTGGAGCCACGGCGGCGCCATGGACGGGTTCTTCGTCTTCGGTGGCTACACCCCCGGCCGCTCGATAACCGTCAGCCTCAACCAAGTCCCGCCCTTGTTCGGCCTCGGCTACAAGCCCGCCCTGGACGGCCTGGTAGACGCCGCCTTCTGCGGGTGAGGGAGTCAGGTGTGCGGTACGGCGGTCAGGAAGGCCGACATTGCCGTGGCGACGGCTTCCGGGCGGTTGAGCACGGACGGGACGTAGGCGTCGTCGACCTCGACCAGTTTGCCGTTCGGCAGTAATTCGTCCGTCACGGACTCGACGCCCCTGAGGCGCGCCGATTCGCCTTCGCGCTGTTGAGCGCACTCGAGGGTGCGTTCATTCTGAGCCGCACCCTGTACTCGGGCGAACCGCTGCGCGCGGCAGGGCGGTCGCTGGCCTTTCGGTTGGCCAGCGACCCGCGTATACCCGATGACCTATTTCGGCGCGGCCGTAGTGGTCGGCGCGGGTTGGGTCGTCTTATCCGCGAAACGCGTGGCGCCGTCCGGAGCCAACATCGTATTGACGTAATCCACGCCGGACGCGATCAGTACCGGTCCACCTATGGCTATCGTGCCGACGATCCCGCCGAGGGCCGCACCGGTGGTAAGGCCAACGATGCAGCCGGCGGCAATGGTTGCGACACATCCGATGACCGCGCCGATGGCGGTCCCGACGAAGCCGCCGACCGCTGAGGCCAGGCCGAATTGCGTGGCGAATTCATCACGGGCGCGCTGGTTTTCGGGCATCGATGCCACCGGCTTGACGGCCAGCGGCTGCGAGATGTCGAGTCCGGCGGGCTTCTCCGGCGCCAGTTCCAGTACCGTGCCGTCTTTTTCGACCACGGGCTTGACCGGGATCTCGGTATCGGCAATCCGGAATCGCAGCGGCAGCGTCATGACGACGTGGCCGTCGGTATCGGCCAGATCCACGACATCGACCACATCGGCGAGATCGGCGGCCTTGCCGTCTTTATCGACCAGCGTGCCGTCTTTGTCGACCAGCCGCCCCTCGCCGCCCGCCGCGAGCTCGCTTTCCGCCGCCTTGGACAGGGTGAAGGTGCCGCCGCGCACGCTGGCGACGACGGTCTTGTCGGCTAGCTTGACCGAGTAAGTGATGTCCTGCCGCGGGGGGGCGGCGACCGGCTCGGCATGCGAGACTCCGGCGCCCAAGGTCACGGCACCGATGACAAGGATCGCCGCCGCAGTGCTATCGCAAAGCTTCATTCGGAATTCCGTTCAGTCATCAGATTATTCGCTCTTCGCAAACGCCCGCGCAGGCTCGACGCTCCTGCTCGAGATGCTTCCCGCGCAAATGTACTCAGATGTGCGGGCAGCGAGGTCGAGGGGAGCCTAGCCGAGCCTGCGGTGCGAAACCAGCTGATTCGGAACGAAAAATCGATGTCAGCTATGACACGGTTACTTCCTCCGGCGTGTCGATCTGGGGCGCGGGACGTGTCCGCAGCAGCGCCAGTCCCAGTAGGGCGGCGGCGATGCTGAAGCCCGCACTGATCCAGGCGCCGGTCGACATCGCATCGGTGAACGCTTCCTTGGCCGGTTCGGCATATCCGAGTTGGAAAGCGGCGCCGATGGATTCACGGGCGGCCTCGGGCGTGTCGTCGGGCATATGCGCGGTGAACACACCGGCCAGTACGCTGCCGAGGATCGCGATGCTGATCGCCATGCCGACCTGCTGCAACGTATCGTTCATGGCCGAGCCGACGCCCGCATGTGCCAGCGGAATGGCGCTCATGATCGCGGCATACGCGGCCGGACCCGCCAGACCGCCGCCGATCCCCATGACCAGCATGCTGGCCAATACCGCGAAATATCCGGAACCGACGGCCAGAATCGCGAACGCCCCGCCCATGACCAGTAGACCGGCGACGATGAGTGTCTTATTGCTCAACTTCTTGCCCAGCGTCGCGCCGAGACCGTTGCACACCGCTGCGGCCACCGCATACGGCAGCAGGGCAAGACCCGCCTTCATCGGTCCGTAGCCGAGCACGAACTGCAGATACTGGGTGAGCATCAGCATGATCGCGCCCATACCGAACACCATCAGCAGCAGTGTGCAGCAGGTGCCGGTGAAATCGCGATTGCGGAATACCGCCAGCGGCAGCATCGGATGCGCGGACCGGCTCTCCCAGACCACGAATGCCAGTCCCGTGACCACGGCGAGGCCGATCATCGGAATATTCCACTCGCGCTCGATGATCACGTACACCGTCGAAGTGAGCGCGACGATGGAAAGCAGCACGCCGATCAGGTCGACCGGTCGCTGCTCACCGGTGGATTCCGGCATCAGGACCAGCGCGGCGACAATCGCGAGCGCCGCGACCGGGATATTGAGCAGGAACACCGAACCCCACCAATAGTGCTGCAGCAGAAAGCCGCCCAGCGTCGGCCCGAGGACGATGCCGACCATCGAGACAGTGGACCATGCCGCCATCGCCTTACGGCGCTCGTCCTCGGCGAAGGTGGTCATGAGAATGGACAGGGTCGATGGCATCAGCAGTGAACCGCCGACGCCCATCAGTGCGCGGGCCCCGACCACTTGCCACGGCTCGGTGGCCAAGACGGCGGCAAGGGACGCAGCGCCGAACAGCGCCAGCCCGAGCACCAGCATGCGCCGCCGCCCGAACCGGTCGGAGAGGCTGCCCGCGGTGAGCAACAGTCCAGCGAAGACGAGGACGTAGGCGTCGAGGATCCACTGGATATCCGACGGCGTCGCGTCGAGTTCCCGGATCAGGGACGGAATAGCGATATTGAGCACAGTGCCGTCGATCATCAGCACCAGCAGCGACAGACAGAGGACCCCCAGAATCCACCAGCGGCGAGGATCTCGTACAACGTTCGATTCCACTCGAACACCGTACGATAGAATCGCACAATGTGCGAGAGAATTATGCTGACCGGGTGACAAAGCAGCAGTTCTCCTCGGTATGGACCCGCGAGCCACGCCAGCCGAAGGCGGCCGGACTGCGCCGCGACCAGATCGTCGCCGCCGCAATCGAGGTTTTGGATGCCGAGGGCCTCGGCGCGTTGAGCATGCGCAAGCTCGGAGCCAAGCTCGATGCGGGCGCGACCAGTCTCTACTGGCATGTCGCGAATAAGGATGAACTGCTCGAACTCGTCCTCGACGAGATCTGGGGTCTGGTGCGAATCCCGGATCCCGACGAGGCCTCGTGGCGTGAGGTCGTCACGACCTATGCCTACAACTTCCGGCTCACCATGCTCGACCACACATGGGTGACCGCCTTGATCGGCTCCCTGCCGAGCGTCGGCCCGAAGGCCTTCGAACTCAGTGATCGACTGCGCCGCACCTTCATCGACGCCGGATTCACGGGCGTCGATATCTACCTCGCGAGTGGCACCGTGACGAGTTACGTACTCGGGCAGGTCATCCCGGAGATCACTGCGGCGAAGGCATTCGGCGACAAGGGTTTCGACAAGGACATGGTGCTCGACGTCATGGATGAGCTCGCCTCCGACTATCCGGAGATGCTCGACGACTACCGGAAGATGCAACCCGCCGATTATCAGACCGCCCGCGCGATGGCCTTCGATTTCGGTCTGCTCTGTGTGATGGACGGCCTGGAATCGCGGCTGCGCAAGTGACCGGTAACCCTCGGGAATAGATGACGACACCGCCCTGTTGGTTGCCATATCCACCAAATAGGTGTCAGACTTTCCGAGAGGAGGCGACGTGCAGTTCGGAATTTTCACCGTTGGCGACGTAACGGTCGACCCGACGACAGGTCGGGCCCCGACCGAGCACGAGCGCATCAAGGCGATGGTCGCGATCGCGCGCAAGGCCGAAGAGGTCGGCCTGGACGTATTCGCCACCGGCGAGCACCACAACCCGCCGTTCGTGCCATCGTCGCCGACCACGATGCTCGGCTATATCGCGGCGCAGACCGAGCGGTTGCAGCTGTCCACCGCGACGACACTCATCACCACCAACGATCCGGTGAAGATCGCCGAAGACTTCGCCATGCTGCAGCATCTGGCCGACGGTCGCGTCGATCTGATGCTCGGACGCGGCAATACCGGTCCGGTCTACCCCTGGTTCGGCAAGGACATTCGCGAAGGCATCCCGCTGGCCATCGAGAACTACCATCTGCTGCACCGGCTTTGGCGCGAGGACGTGGTCGACTGGGAGGGCCGATTCCGTACTCCGTTGCAGGCGTTCACCGCCACGCCGCGACCGCTGGACGGCGTAGCGCCGTTCGTCTGGCACGGGTCGATCCGCAGTCCGGAAATAGCCGAGCAGGCCGCCTATTACGGCGACGGCTTCTTCGCGAACAATATCTTCTGGCCGAAGGGCCACTTCCAGCGCCTGATCGAGCTGTATCGGCGCCGCTACGAGCATTACGGCCACGGCTCCGCCGACCAGGCCATTGTCGGCCTGGGCGGACAGGTGTTCATGCGCAAGAACTCTCAGGACGCGGTGCGCGAATTCCGGCCCTACTTCGATAACGCGCCGGTCTACGGCCACGGCCCGTCGCTCGAGGACTTCACCGAGCAGACGCCGCTGACCGTCGGCAGTCCACAGCAGGTCATCGAAAAGACCATGACCTTCCGGGAAAGCTTCGGCGACTATCAGCGACAGCTGTTCCTGATGGACCACGCGGGTCTACCGTTGAAAACGGTGCTCGAGCAACTCGAACTGCTCGGCGCGGAGGTAGTTCCGGTGCTGCGCAAGGAGTTCGACGCACTGCGTCCGGCTCATGTCCCGGATGCGCCGACTCATGCGTCATTGGTCGCCGCCCGGGATCGAGGCAAGGCCGTGGAGGTCGCGCAGTGACCTGATCCCCGGTGCAACGGCGCGCCGGTCCTGATCCCAGAACTGAATACCTGTTTCATATCCAAGTAATTGAAATCTCAACTACACGAGGAGACCGACAATGTCGACCACCACCGCAAAAGCCCTGACCGCAGGCACCTGGGTCATCGATACCGCTCACTCCACCCTCGGATTCACCGTGCGTCACCTGATGGTCAGCAAGGTTCGCGGTCGGTTCGCCGACTTCTCCGGCAAGCTGGTCATCAATGAAGACGGCACCGCCTCGGCCGAGGCCGAGATCGTGGTCGATTCGGTGACCACCGATAACGAGCAGCGCGACGCGCACCTGCGCACCGCCGACTTCTTCCACGCCGCCGACTTCCCGGTAGCCACCTTCAAGTCGACCGGATTCCGTGTCAATGGTGAGGATTTCGTGGTCGACGGTGAGTTCACCATCCGCGGCACCACCCGTCCGGTCTCCCTCGACGTCGAATTCCTCGGCGTCAACCCGGGCATGGGCCAGGGCCCGGTCGCCGGTTTCGAGGCCAAGACCGTCATCAACCGCCGCGACTTCGGCATCACCATTGATATGCCGCTGCCCGACGGCGGCGCGGTGATCGGCGACAAGATCACCCTCACCCTGGAGATCGAGGTCGGCCTGCAGGCCTGATCGGACCGCGTCGCCGCCCGGGGTTACCGATCGGGCGGCGACGCTTACTCTGAATTCCATGTCCGCTGATTCCGACGCATCCGCTGTCGAGCGCTTGTCCGGGCTGCTGGCGGGGCGGCGGGTCGCGGTGCTGACGGGGGCAGGGGTGTCCACCGACAGTGGGATTCCGGATTATCGGGGGCCGGGGTCGCCGGTGCGGACACCGATGACATATCAGCAGTTCGTGGGGGATACGGCATTTCGACAGCGGTACTGGGCGCGCAATCACATCGGGTGGCGGGCCATGGACGGGTCACGGCCGAATGCGGCGCATCGAGCGTTGGCACGGTTGGAGCGGGCCGGCATCGTCACCGGGTTGATTACGCAGAATGTCGATCTGCTGCATACGAAGGCGGGGCATCGCCAGGTCATCGATCTACACGGAACGTATGCGCGGGTGCGCTGCCTCGGCTGCGCCGCTTTGATTTCGCGGATGACCCTGGCCGAGCGGTTGGAGGCGGCCAATCCGGGTTTCGCCGCATCGGCGACAGCCACCGGGGTGGAGGTCGCGCCCGATGCGGACGCTGTGGTCGCAGATACCGTGAATTTCCGGATGGTGGACTGCGCGCGCTGCGGCGGCATGCTCAAACCGGACATCGTGTACTTCGGGGAGAACGTCCCCAAGGAGCGCGTCGCCGCCGCATTCGAAATGGTCGAGGCGGCCGACGCGCTGTTGGTTGCGGGATCGTCGTTGACGGTGATGTCCGGGCTGCGGTTCGTCCGATATGCGGCGAAACAGGGCAAGCCGGTCGTCATCGTGAATCGCGGCCGGACCCGAGGTGATGAACTCGCCGCGCTCACCGTCGGTGCCGGGTGCGCGGATGTGTTGACCGCGCTGGCAGATTCCCTGGGTGCGGTCCCCGTCTGAGCGGCTCAGCCGAAGTGGCAGACGTAGTGCACCGCCGAAAGCACCTCGATCTCGAATGAGCTGTTGCCCGGCACCGAGAACGATTCGCCGCCGCGGTAGGTCACGGCTTCGGTTTCACCAGCAAGGGTGACGTTGCACTCGCCCTGGATCAGCTCCATGATCTCCGGCTCGACCGTGTTGAACGTCAGAGTGGACGGCAGGATGACGCCGACCGACTTCGCGGTGCCATCGGCCAGCTCGATGCTGTGGCTGATGCACTTGCCGTCGAAGTACACATTGGCCTTCTTGGCCACACTGACGTTCTCGAACCGCGTCATGATCTCTTTCCCGAGGTGCTGGAGGTGCAGCCGTCAGCGTACGTGAACCCGCCTCGACCGCCCGGATGGGTGGCCGGTGGGTGCGTTAGCGTCGCTGTCATGCGGCTTCACGTGGGATGTGCGATGTGGACGCACGCGGCATGGCAGGAATATCAACCGGTTGCGGCCGAGCGGTTGCGGCACTACGCCTCGTGGTGCACTGCGGTGGAAGGCAATACGACGTTCTATGCGACGCCGACGCGCAACACTGTGGAGTCGTGGGCGAAGCAGACCGATCCCGACTTCCGATTCGTCATCAAACTGCCCAAGCCGATTACGCACGAGCGCAGGCTGCAGGGTGTGGAGGTCGAACTGCGCACTTTCCTGGATGCGATGCAGCCGCTCGGTCCGCGCATCCACGCACTGTGGGTGCAGTTGCCGGGCTCATTCGGACCGACCGATCTCGGGACGCTGGCCGGATTCCTGCGCACGTTGCCCGACTCGTACCGATCCGCCGTCGAGGTCCGTCATCCCGCGTTCTTCGAAAATGACAGCGCCGCAAGGCAATTGGAGCAGCTGCTCGCGCGCATAGGTGCCGAATGGGTGCCCTTCGACACCACTTTGCTTTTCGAAGGACCCGCCGAAAGCGCCGCGGAGGCCGAGGCGCGGGCGAAGAAACCGCGGGTGCCGCGCCGTACGCAAGCGCTCACCGAATTCCCGATCGTCCGCTATCACGGCCGCGATTCGGCCGAGCGCACGATTGCCGGCTGGCAGCCGTGGCTCGAGATCGTCGTCGCATGGCTGCACGAGGGCCGCTCACCAACGGTTTTCATCCACACCCCGGACAACGCCTCCTCCTTGCATCTCGCCCGCCGCTTCCACGACGAGGTGCGCGCCCGCCTGCCCGAACTCGAGCCGCTGCCCGACCCCATTCCGACCGAGCCGATGACCTTATTCTGAAATATCTCGAATAAATAACAATCCCGAATGTGCGCTCGGCTAGAATGGAGGTGTTGCCGCATTAGTGCCGAGCACGATGGAGGAAACCGATGAGCCACGCCACCGCGCAGTCCACATCCTTCACCCTGCACGGCGGGGCGGGCACACTGGCCGCCTGGGAATCCGTGCCGCCGCACGACGTCGAGATGCGTGGCACGGTCCTATTGGTCCCCGGCTTCGCCGGCTCCAAAGAGGACTTCGAGGCCATGCTGCCGATTCTGTCCGCAGCCGGATTCCGTTGTGTCGCTTACGATCAGCGCGGGCAGTGGCGGTCCGACGGTCCCGATGACGTATCCGAATACACGATGGCCGGTTTCGCCGACGATCTGATCATCGTCGCCGACCAGATCTCGAATGACACACCGATTCACCTGGTGGGCCAGGGGTTCGGCGGCTATGTCGCCCGTGCCGCACTTGCCGCGCATCCGGACCGCTTCCGCAGCCTCACCCTGCTCGCATCCGGTCCGTCCTCGGCCTCCGGTATCAACTTCGCGCCACCACAATTGGTCGCCCGACTCATCGAAAGCGGTGGCCAGCAAGCGCTGTGGGAGCAGATGAGTAGGGCTGTGGCGGCGCTGGTTCCGCCCGCCGAACTCGAATTCCTGCGCAACCGCATCTTCACCACCAAGAAGGCGAATTTGGTCGGCATCATGCGGGTCATGGAGGGCCCGGCCGACTGTACCGCCGCGCTGCGCGCCACCGGCCTGCCGATTCTCGTCGCCTATGGCAACTCCGGTGATCTGTGGCCGCCGAGCGTGCACGAACGCTATGCCGAGGAATTGGGTGCGCGTACCGCGGTTTACGACGGTGTCGGACACCTGCCGAATGAGGAGCGCTCGGCCCGCGTCTGCGCCGACCTGGTCGCCTTCTGGACCGATATCGATCCGCACTGAGCGGACCTGTCTGAGAAGGCGCCTGCTAGCGTGCAGGCATGCACGATAGCGTGACGGTTCGAATGGCAGCACCCGCAGACAAGATCTGGGGGTTGGTCAGCGATATCACGAATACCGGGAAGTTCTCACCGGAGACCTTCGACACCGAATGGCTCGGTGGGGCAACGGCTCCCGCCGTCGGCGTCAAGTTCCGCGGGCACGTCAACCGCAATGGCTGGGGGCTGACGTATTGGACCGTCTGCCGGATCGTCGCGTGCGAGCCCGGACGTGAGTTCGCATTCACCGTGCTCGGACCGCGCGGGACGGCGGTCAATACCTGGCGCTACCGGTTCACGCCCGTGGAGGGGGGCACCGACGTGACCGAATCGTTCCAGTTGAACGAAAACAACCTCCCGCTGCGCCTCTACTGGCGGGTGGCCGGGCGCGCCCGCGGTAAGACGAACCGGGACGGCATGCGTCAAACCCTCGAGCGCATCAAGGCATACGTCGAGCAGTAATCAGTGCCCGCGGGCTATCCAGTCGGCGAGTGCGGGTTTTTCGGTGCCGATGGTGGTGCCGTCGCCGTGGCCGGTGTGGACCGTGGTTTCCTCCGGGAGGGTCAGCAGGCGGTCTCGGATGGATTCGATGATGGTGCCGAAGTCGGAGAACGAGCGGCCGGTGGCGCCGGGGCCGCCGTTGAACAGGGTGTCGCCCGTGAACAGGGCGGTGGCCTCGGGCAGGTAGAGCGAGACCGAGCCGGGGGAGTGACCGGGTGTGTGCAGGACCTCGATATCGGTGCCCGCCACGGTGATTCGCTGAATATCGGCCAGTGATTGGTAGTCGACGTATGGGTGGGTCATCCGCCAGAGCGGATCGTCGCCGGGGTGGAGCAGGATCTGGGCGTCGAGGCGTTTCGCGAGTTCCGGTGCGACGGTGACGTGGTCGTTGTGACCGTGGGTGCAGACGACCGCGCCGACATTGCGGTTGCCGACGGCTTCGATGATCGCGTCGGCATCATGGGCCGCGTCGACGATGAGCACCTCGGTATCGTCGCCGATCAGCCACACATTGTTGTCGACATCCCAGGTGCCGCCGTCGAGTGAGAAGGTGCCGGAGGTGACGACGCGATCGATGCGCAGGCTCACCAGACCACCACCGAACGCAGCACCTCACCGGCATGCATTGCGGAGAAGGCCTTTTCGACCTGGTCCAGGGCGATGCGCTCGGTGACGAAGCGCTCCAATGGCAATCGGCCCTGCAGGTACAGATCGACCAGCATCGGGAAATCGCGTTCGGGCAGACTGTCGCCGTACCAGGAGGATTTCAGCGCGCCGCCATGGGAGAACAGGTCGATCAGCGGCATATCGATGGTCATATCCGGGGTCGGGACGCCGACCAGCACGACGGTGCCCGCAAGATCGCGTCCGTAGAAGGCCTGCTTCCAAGTCTCCGGGCGTCCGACCGCGTCGATGACTACATCCGCGCCGAAACCGTCGGTGTATTGCTGGATCTGCTCGACGACGTCGGTCTCGGTCGCATCGATTGTGTGGGTCGCACCGAATTCCGTTGCCCAGCTGAGCTTCTGGGGATCACGGTCGATCGCGATAATGGTCCGCGCACCCGCCAGTCGCGCACCGGCGATGGCGGCATCGCCGACACCGCCGCAGCCGATGACCGCGACCGTATCGCCGCGCGACACATTGCCGGTATTCATTGCGGCGCCGAGACCGGCCATGACGCCGCAGCCGAGCAGTCCGGCGACGGCCGGGTCGGCAGCCGGGTCGACTTTCGTGCACTGACCCTCGTGCACCAGCGTCTTATCCGCGAATGCGCCGATGCCGAGGGCCGGGCTGAGTTCGGTGCCGTCGGCGAGGGTCATCTTCTTGCTCGCATTGTGGCTGGCGAAGCAGTACCACGGGCGGCCACGCTTACACGCCCGACATTCACCGCACACCGCGCGCCAGTTCAGAATGACGAAATCGCCCGCGACAACATGGGTTACCGCATCCCCGACGGTCTCCACGATGCCCGCCGCCTCATGCCCGAGCAGGAACGGGAACTCGTCGTTGATACCGCCCTCGCGATAGTGCAGATCGGTATGGCACACCCCACAGGACTGGATGCGCACCACGACATCGTGCGGCCCGGGATCCGGGATCACGATATCGACGAGCTCGACCGGTGCGCCCTTACTACGGGCAACCACGCCACGCACGGTTTCGGACACAAATCCTCCTAGATGTCGCCGAGTGCCCCATAAGTATCGCCGTTGTCGATTGCCGAGGTATAAGAGATCGTCGGGCAGTATGCGAAAAGGTTTTGTGCTGCGTGAGCGAGCGTCAGAGCTCGGAAGTCTCGCCGGCCGAGTGTGCGGACCCCGTCGGTTTCGTAGTCGGCCGCCAAGGCGACGATGACGGCGTCGGCGAGGTCGAGACGCAAGGACGGGTACAGCCTGCGGACAGCGTTCGCCTGGTCGAGTACGTCGGGCGTCACACTCAGGGGGTTCAGGCGCCGAGTCCATTAGCGAGAACCGGCCAGGAATCCTTCAGTGCGTGTTCCCAGTAACCCCATGAGTGGGTGCCGGTGGGTTCGAGGTCGTAGGTGGCGGGAATACCGAGCTGATTCAGCCTGGTCCGCATGTTGCGGGTGCACCAAGCGGTCGACCCTTCGATCGCACCGCCCATCGTCACCTGCAGGGGCAACCCACCCTCTGCCCAGCTCTGGGTATGCGGATCGGTGGGATTGTCGTACGGCCCGGGCAGTCCACTCCCCGCCGAGAGGTACAAATTCAGCCCGCGCAGGGCTTCGGCATTGACATACGGATCGTTTGCTGCCCACATCGGATCCTGCGGCGGTCCATACATATTCACCGGATCACCGCCGCCCTTGCGCACCGACAGCGCGACGAACGCCTGCCCGACCGGATCACTGATCTGCGCGCACCCGCTGAATGCGCCGACGGATCGGTACAACCCGGGATTCGAAATCGCCAGTGACAGCACCGAGGTACCCGAAGTGGAGATCCCCGCAATGGCATTGCGCCCATTGGTGCCCAACGCAGCGTCGATCAACGGCGGCAATTCCCGAGTCAGATACGTCTGCCACTTGTTGACCCCCAACACAGGGTCCGCCACTCGCCAATCGGCGTAATAGCTGTAGGCCCCACCGAGCGGTTGCACCACATTGACGTTCTTATCCCCGAAAAACCCCATGACATCGGTCTTCGTACCCCATGTCGCGCCATCCTCCCCACCATCGACCCCGGCCAGCAGATACAACGTCGGCCGTGGCGCCCCGGTATCCGCAGGCCGCTGCACCTGCACCGAAAACTCCCGTCCCATCGCCCCCGAATACACCGTCAACGTGAGATGCCGATCATCCCGAACCCGGATGTTGGTAATCCTCGACCCATCCCCGGTCACCACCGATCCCGGTGTCGCGTACGAACGAGGTCCTGCCAGAACGGATCCGAGCACAATGGCGGCGACAACCGAGGCCAATCGAAGACCACCAACACCCATCGACTACCAACCTCTCCCGGCTCGGCCTTTCCCGATGTCACGCCTGTCTGCGACAGTAGCCGGGCGGCCGGTAGGTCGACTGCCGGGTCCGCCCGTCGCTGCACATTCGTATCGCCGGGCCTGGGAAGTTGACTCCAGGGTGGACGCGGGTCGAGAGTTCGCGAATGGATGGAACGCCCGAGGTGTCCCGCGCGACGTTGCGCAAGGTCACGATTCGACTGGTGCCCTTTCTCGGGCTGCTGTATTTCATCAACTACCTGGACCGGGTCAATATCGGATTCGCCGGGCCCAGCGGTATGAAAACGGATCTCGGTCTGACCGAGACGGCCTTCGGTTTCGCCTCCGGCATCTTCTTCATCGGCTATCTCGTACTCGAGGTGCCGAGCAATCTGGCGCTGCACCGGTTCGGCGCCCGCCGCTGGATCGCCAGAATCATGGTGAGTTGGGGTGTGGTCGCCACCGTCATGGCATTCGTGCCCAACGAAACCTGGCTCTATATCCTGCGATTCACCCTCGGCGTGGTGGAGGCCGGATTCTTTCCCGGCATCCTGCTGTATCTCACCTACTGGTTTCCGCAGACCCAGCGCGCGAAGATCGTCGCATTGTTCATGACGGCGGTGCCGATTTCGACCGCCTTGGGCTCGACGGTATCGAGCCTGATCATCCAGTACGGCGACGGCGTCTTCGGCCTCAGCGGCTGGCGATTCATGTTCCTGGTCGAGGGCGTGCCCGCGATCGTGCTGGCGGTGGTCACCTGGTTCTTCCTCACCGACCGTCCCACACAGGCCAAGTGGCTGTCCGAGGCCGAAAGAGATTGGCTGACCCGCGAACTCGACAAAGAGCAGGCCGCGCGGGTCGAACACTGGACGGTGCGCAAGGCGCTCACCCATCCCCGCGTACTCGGCCTCGCCTTCATCTACGGCGGCATCGTCTACGGCCTGTACGCGCTCGGATTCTTCCTGCCCACCATCATCAACGGCTTCCAACAGCAGTACGGCACCCACTATTCGGTGGTGCAGCGCGGGCTCATCAATGCGGTGCCCTACGTGATCGGCGCCGTCGTGATGGTGCTGTGGAGCAGGCACGGCGACCGAACCGGAGAGCGGGCCTGGCATGTCGCACTACCCGCGTTGGTGGGTGGGCTCGCCATCCCGGCGGCACTGTATCTGGGCAACCCGTTCGCCGCCATGGTCGCGGTCACCGTCTGCGCCGTCGGAGTGCTCGCCGCGCTGCCCACCTTCTGGGCGCTGCCGAGCAGCTTCCTCTCCGGTGCGGCCGCGGCGGGCGGTATCGCCCTGATCAACTCCATCGGCAATATCAGCGGATTCGTCGCACCGTATGTCACGGGTGCGCTGAAGGACCTCACCGGTACCCAGCGAGCCGGACTGTGGGTCGTCGGCCTCGCCATGATCGGCTCGGCCGCGGGCGTACTCGCATTGCGATCCCGCATCCGCGACTGACGAGTTGTGCCACGGATCACCGTCTGCCGCCTCTGGTCGATATGGAACGATCACTCTAATATGAGGATATGAGCAACCGAGACGTAGTCGAAAAGTTCTATAAAGCAACGCAATCGGGGGATCCCGCAGGCATCCTCGATGCGCTGCATCCGCGCTTCCAGGGGTGGGTGGCCCCGGGGATGCCCAGCGTGACCGTCACGCAGGCACAAAGCCCTGAGGCGGCGCTCGCAGGTATTTGGCAGCCGGTGTTCCGCGAATACGAGATCGCGCCCTTCGCCGAGGAATGGTTCGACGCACACCCGGACACCGTGATTGTCACCGGCCACTACCGCGGCACCGCGCGCGCCACCGGCAAGCATGTGGCCGCCGAATTCGCCCACATCTGGCATATCGCCGACGAAAAGCTCCTCGTACTGCACCAATACACCGACACCTGGCACTGGCACGAGGCGCTGTCGGACGCGGCCTGAACCAATTCCGACGACGGCCGTCCAGGGGATGGCTGCATGTCAACGGATCTCGCCGCATTCGTTCGCGGCCTGCCCAAGGCCGATTGCATCTGCATCTGGAGGGACGCTGGAGTCGGAGTTGAAGTTCCGACTGGCGCAACGCAAGGGCATCGAACTGCCCTCTACGTCGCGGCGCATCGCCCGAGCGGATCCGAAATCGCCTGACCTATCGACCAGTTGGCGACGACACGCCCGAATGTGTCGACACCCCTTGGGGAAACCGACTGGTTGGCTGTTTTGCCGGCGGCGAGCAGTCGTGCCGCAGCTAGTCCGGGCCGGTGAACCGTACGTTCATTGCGCCGCGAGCGGCGTTCGCGAGTGCCGAATCGTCGTTAAATCGAAACTTCGCATGCGTGTGTCGCGCGCGGCGCGCCGGAGGACAACCCACCGGCGGCAAATTGACAGTTTCGCTGGCAACGGTGAATCGACTATGAATGTCTGGTGCCGTTCCCACGCGTGATCACTTGTCTGCCGTCGAATCTCTCCCGCGGGGAGTCGAATTGACCATCGAGCATCATCCCGTCGAGGACGAGGTCGGACAGCTCGCGAGAAGGGTCGAGCGGGCCCGGGGTCGACTGGCCTACCAGTTCGATCCCGCGCTTACCGAGGCGCTCTCCGAGGACGAACTGGTCGCCGAGCGTGAGCTAGCGGAGAAGATTCGCGGCGAGGATCGCGCGCAGCGATGGAAACAGGTTCAGGCCGCGGCCTCCGCGGCCGACCGCGCCAGGCAGACCACGGAAGCGATCGAGAAGGCCGACATCAGAGATCTATTGGTAGCCCGCAAGGCAATTGCGGCACAGCGGCGAGAGTCCAGCCCGCATGCCAAATTGGCGTCGCTGTACCGGCACCGGGGATGGTCACTGCGCGCGCTGGCGGGCGTGGTGGCGGCGGGCATGCTGTGGTCCGCGGTCAATGTGCAGCACAACATCGCGCCGGGCGGACCGGGCGATCCGCTGTACTGGTTCAGCTACCTCATCGAGGCGATGATCAGCGTCTGCTTGATCATCATCATGGTCGGCACCAATAAGGTCGCCGAATGGGGCGTGATCGACAACCGCCGACAGGTCGCCGCGGCCGAAATCGCCCTGCTGTCACTGACTGTCACCCTCAACACCTACCCCTACCTGCGCGACGGGGAATGGTACGAGACCGGTGTGCACGCGGTCGCGCCGGTGATGATCGGTGTCGCCCTGCTCATTCACGACGCGGCCAGCGCACGCTACGGCCTGGCCATCTACCGGGCCACCGAGCAGGTCCGCGAGTTGCCCGATCCGGCCGAACAACTCAAGCAGACGATGCCATCGATCGCGTCCTATCGCGCGAATACCCAGGCGGCCCTGGTGGCGCCGGGTGCGGAGAAGGAGTCCGCGGAACACGGGGTGCTGACGGCTGCCGAAAGTGCCGAACAGGACGCCGAACTGGCAGCCGACGAGATCGTGGAGGCCGAAGCGGTGGAGGTCGAGGAGTCGACCGACAGGGAAAGCGCTGCCGCGCAAGAGGGCTCGGACGCACCCGAGAAGCGTCCCGCGCCGACCAACGGTCAGGCGCCGGACAATGCGGAGCCTCAGCAGCGGCCCGCTCCGGCGAAGACCGAGAACCGCGCCGCTGTCGTCAAGGAGCCGACCGCGCCGGTGGCCGCGAAGCCGGTGGTCCCGAAGAACAACCCCTTCGCACCGCCCGAGCCGGAACCGATCGCCGAGACCAAGCCCGTCGCGAAGGCCGAGAGCCCAGCGCAGCCCGCCAAGGCGCCCGCGCGCAAGGCCGCCCCGGTGAGCCAGGACAAGCCCGCCGCGGAGAGCAAGCCGTCGGTCGTGTCGGCACTGCGCAGGGGCAACGGGTCGAGCGCGGCCACGGCGCGCAAGCCCAGTTCGCTCGAGGGCCGCAAGGACAGCAGGACGACCGAGAACTCGCGCGGCAAGGGCAACGCCCCCG
This sequence comes from Nocardia sp. NPDC050408, assembly GCF_044458905.1. Lineage (NCBI taxonomy): Bacteria > Bacillati > Actinomycetota > Actinomycetes > Mycobacteriales > Nocardiaceae > Nocardia > Nocardia sp. NPDC050408. The sequence goes on from NZ_JBITIL010000003.1 coordinate 62,541, forward strand.
CCGAGCCGGATTCGCACCTGCAGGTGGTTCGCACGCCCGATATCCACGACACCGGGCAGTTCCGCATCGCCGAGATGCTCGAACAAGAACTTGCCGAACTACAGGCGGAGCGCAGGCGGGCCAGGGCCAGCCGGCAACGATGACCCCGCCGCTTGCTTGCCCCGGCACTTCGGGGCATGATGCAGGCGCGGGTCATTAGGTACGGTAAAAACTGGCTATCGCCGTAGTGCAGCAGGTGCGGGACGAAGGGATGGATCGGTCGTCGTGATGAGGTCTTATCACCCAACAGGATCCTGTACCTCGAATCCTGCGACGGTGTTGCCTCGGTCGTAGCGGATCGGTGCGAGACACCCGGAAGCTGGAGTTTCCGCGTACGGGACCAGCGATATACCTGCTCGCCGGGAGCGCCCTGCTGTCGGCGATCCTGCTCTTCACCACCATCGATCCCTTCCTGGACAAGGGCGGGTTCCTGGTCGGCGGCTTGGACGTGCACATCTATCGGGACGGTGCGTGGCGCATCGTGCACGATATTCCGCTGTACACCGAGCCGACCATGCGCGGCCTGCTGTACACCTACACGCCGTTCTCCACCATCGCGTTCGTGCCGATCTACATGGTGCCGTGGGGGTACGTCACGAACACCTGGCTCGCGGTCAACCTCTCGGTACTCATCGCCTGTGTGCTGCTCAGCTGGCGGCTGCTGGGCTATCGGATCACGACTCGGCTGGTAGTGGTCAGCGTGCTGATCGCGGCGACCTGCGTATTCATCGAGCCGGTCCGACAGACGCTCTACTTCGGCCAGATCAACCTGGTGCTCATGCTGCTGGTGCTGTTGGACGCGCTGCGCGAGGACCGAAGCAAACTGCGTGGCCTCGGCGTCGGACTCGCGGCGGGTATCAAACTCACCCCGATCTACTTCGTCGCCTACTTCGCCGTCCTGCGGCAGTGGCGCGCGGCGCTTACCGCATTCGTCACCTTCCTCGCCTCGATCGCCTTCGCCTGGGTCATCCTGCCCACCGATTCCCGGCAGTACTGGACCTCGACGTTCTTCCAATCCAACCGGATCGCGGCCGACAACCACCCGTCCAACCAGTCCATCCGCGGTGTCATCGCGCACCTGCTCGGCGGTCCCGCGCCGGTGTGGTTGTGGTTGCTCATCGCGATCTCGGTCGCGATCGCCAGCCTGACCGTCACGACGGCGCTGTATCAGCGTGGTGAGCGGCTGCTGTCGATCACCCTGGCCGGTCTCACGGCGTGTGCGGTGTCGCCGTTCTCCTGGGGCCACCACTGGGTGTGGTTCGTGCCGCTGTTCGTCTTCCTCGTGCATAAAGGGCTGGACAACTGGCGCTGGTGGGTGGCGGCGGCGGTGCTGTTCACCGTGACCGCCGCGTGGACGTACCACTGGAGCAAGACCTGGGTGTCGATCGGAGTGTTCCTGCTGCCGCCGTGGTGGCCGATCACCAAGGTCTTGATCAACGGCTACGTCATCGAATTCCTCATCGTCCTGATCGCGGCGTGGATACACCTGCGCAGGGACGGTTGGTCGGCGCTCAGCGAGCACTCGGCCGAGCGTTCGATCCGGTTCCCGCTCCCGCGCCGTCGCAACTCGGACTCCCCTTCGTGCCCAACGCCTTCCCCCTGACCAATCCCGGAAGCCGGTAGCGCGGGCCAGGTTTCCGGAGTGCCGGCGCTGGATGGAGATCGGGCCGCGGCATGGGAACCGCGCCGGAAACTCGTTTGCTGTGGCCGAAATCAGGCAGGCGTTCAGTGTGGCGGCACAGGCGGCCGCCCCACCATACCGACGATGCGGCTAGGTCCTTTGCGATCTCTTTACCTGCGGATTCCCTTCGGTTTCCACCCGAAAACGGACTCTTGCCGGGCGGGTCGGCCGGAGTTACGGTTGCTTCCTGCGTCGCGAAGCAATCGGTCACCAACCGGTTGCTGAAGCCGCACGAACATTTCGCTCTAGGGCTGGAGGGTTCCCGCTATGACGAAGAAGAAGGCTCAGCCCAACCCGATGTTCGCGGTGACCATGGTCAATGCCATCCATCAGGATGTCGATGGTTACGGGGACAGATGGGTAGCCACCGTCGACCACGGGAATATGCGGGCCGACTGGATCGCCGAAGCCGTTGCCAAGGACGCGCGTACGGTCCGGATCTGGTGCGACGACTGCGGCAACAGCGTCCATCTGTGTGCGGAAATCCGGGATTACCTGCCCCACGACGTGCGCAAGTCGCTGGCCGACGCCTGGGAGCACTACCACCCGACGCACCACGCGTCGTAGGTCGGGGTCGCGAAAACAGCGGTCGCTCGATCGAATTCGAGCACCCGATCCAACCGGCGACGCAGCGAAACGCCGTGGCTTGATCCCGGTCACCCTGGGACGTGGGCCCCGGCCCTGTTGCGGGTCGGGGCGGTCGGCCTTTCAGGACAACTCGGTTGGCACGGGTATGCGGCTGCCGCTCATGCTCTTCGAATGCCGCGCGGTCGCGATGGAACTCGCAAAAGTTCCCGAGTGATCGTTCTCAGGACACCGGAGCATCCACGGTGTCCGTGGGATTGATCATCCGGTCCGGCGGATTGCTCGTGCGACGTGCGAGCGGGTAGTAGATGGCCGCCGTGAAGACGATGCCGACGATCCAGGAGATATCCGCGCCGCCGAGCATATCGGTGATCGGGCCGGTGTAGAGCTTCTGTGCGAGGAACGGGATCTGGGCGAGAATGCCGAGGGTGTAGCAGGCCAGGGCGGTGACGTTCCAGCGTCCGTAGCGGCCGTCCGGATTGTAGAGCGCCGGGATGTCGATGCGCTCGCGTGAGATCAGGTAGTAGTCGATCAGGTTGATCGCGCTCCATGGCGTGAACACCATCAGCAGGACGAGCACGAAGTTCTTGAAGTTATTGAGGAAGTCGGCGCTGGCCCCGATGGCGATCAGCATCGACACCACGGTGAAGCCCACGATATAGGCCGTTCGCGTGGCCTGGGTGGTGCGCGACTGACCGCTGAACGCGGTCACCGAGGTAAGGATCGACATGAACCCGCCGTAGGCGTTGAGACAGTTCACCGTGAGCTTGCCGACCACGATCACCAGGTAGATCAGCAGCGCGATCGCGGATGGGCCCGCGAGATCGCCGATGAATCCGACTTGATTGCCCAGGAACGCTTTTCCGGCGACGGCGGCCACCAGCGCGCCGAGCGTCATCGCCCACTGCGACCCGAGCACGCTGCCCGCGAAGGTGGACCAGAAGGTGGTCCGCGCACTGGTCGTGCGGGGCAGATAGCGCGAATAGTCCGCGACGTACGGTCCGAAGGTCAGCTGCCATCCGGCACCGAGGGAGACCGCGAGGACGAAGGTGACGATGTCGAAGGATTTGGTACCGACGTAGGCGCTGACGTCGTATTCGGCGAACAGGCGGATCGTCAGGTAGGTGAAGCCGATAGTGCCGACCACGGTGGCGATTCGCCCGATGACGTGGATCAGCCGGTAGCCGGTCACTGCGACCACGGCCGTGAGCGCACCGAAGACGAGAATGCCGATGTTCGAATTGTCTACGTGCAGAATCTTGTTCACCGCCTGACCGGCCAAAACCGTTCCGGTCGCGGCAAAACCGAGATACATCACGATTACGAGCAATAGCGGCATCACCGCACCGAGGACGCCGAATTGCGCTCGGCTGGAGATCATTTGCGGCAGCCCGAGCCGCGGACCCTGCGCCGAATGCAGCGCCATGACTATGCCGCCGAGAATATTGCCGAGCAGCAAACCGAGGATCGCCCACAGCGCATCGGCGCCGAATACCACCGCGAGCGCACCGTCGACGATGGCGGTGATCTGCATATTCGCCCCGAACCACAGGGTGAATTGATTGCGCGCGGTGCCGTGGCGTTCGGCATCCGGAATTACTTCGATGGTGCGGCGCTCGATCTGCAGTCCGGCGTCGAATTCGTCGTTGTGCGGCATGGATCCGCCTTCCCTCAGGAGAAGGGCAGCTGGGGCAGCCTGCCCAGATGCATAGTCCTGTATATACAAGTGACTGTCAACCGGAACGGCTAAGGTTGCGGCCAGGCTAGTGAGAGGTGGTGGCGATGGCCCGCCCGGTGGGCGATGCAGATCTGGCGGTCTTGTTCGCGGCGTCCGGACCCGATACGGCACCGGCGTACGAGCGGATCAAGACCCTGATCCGGATGCAGATCGGCGCCGGACGCTGGGTCGCTGGGGATCAGCTTCCGTCGGAGCATCAGCTGGTCGACGCGCTCGGTATCTCCCGCATGACGGTCAACCGGGCGCTGCGTGAGTTGGCCGCAGCCGGTGTGGTCGTTCGGATGATGGGGGTCGGCACCTTCGTCGCGCCCGCGAAGGTGGCATCGCCGCTGTTCGAGGTGCGCAATATCGCCGATGAGATCCAGCAGCGCGGCCACCGGCACCGCACCGAGGTCATCTTCCTGCGCAGCGACCCCCTCGACGCCGCCAACCCACTGCTCGACGATTGGCCGACCGATTCGGTATTCCATTCGATGCTGGTGCATTTCGACGACGAGGTGCCGATCCAGGTGGAGGACCGCTACGTCAACCCCGCCGCCGCACCCGGCTACCTCGACCAGAATTTCACCGCGATAACCCCGAACCGGTACCTCAGCGAGGTGGCACCGCTGGTACGCGGCGAACATGTCGTCGAGGCGGTGCAGGGCAGTCAGGAGGACTGCCGACTACTGCGCATCCGCCGCACCGAACCCTGCCTCCAGATCCGCCGCCGCACCTGGTCTGCCAGTGCGCTGGTGAGCGTGGCCCGCCTGGTCCATCCCGGCTCCCGCAGCCGCCTCGAAGGCGCTTTTGGAGCCTGATCCAGCTGGGCGAGAACGGCTCCCGCGCATTGATCGGCGCGCCACGCACGTTTTGGCCCACGATTCCGTGCGCGGCGTAAAGAAAGGTGCGGGGTGTACGGAAGGTACCTGGCGTGGGCGCCCTGCCCCGGCTCCCGAGGCCGCCTCGAAGGTGCATTCGGAGCGTGATCCGGCTGGGCGAGGACGGGTCCCGCGCATTGGTCGGCGCGCCACGCACGTTTTCGTCCACGATTCCGTGCGCGGCGTGAAGAGAGATGCGTGGCGTGTGGCAGGTGCCTGGCGCGCGAGGGTTCGTGGTGAGCGAAGGTGCCGCGCGAAGGTGCGTGGCGATGCTTCAGGTGCCGAAGCGGAGGGCGTGGGTGACGATCGCGTCGAGACGCGCGTGATGCGCACCCTTCCAATAGGTTCGGCCACAGTCGACGCACTGTGCGAACGCGTCGTAGGTGCGTTCGGTCTCGTTCGGGAGTTGCCCGCGCAGGGTCCGCTTATCGGTCACGCGCAGGGGGCCGTTGCAGGCCGTACAGCGGGTCCATGGCGCAAGGGGCGGTGCGAAACGCGATAGCACGTCGTCGAGCTGTTCGACGGGGCGATGACTGTAAATGTAGGCGCCAGCGAAGATTTCGCGTCGACGCAGCAGTCCGCGGTCGCGCGAGAGCAGGATGCGATGTTCGGTCGCCGAGCGCGTGGCGAGTGCGGCATCACCGATATCCGGATTCTCGTAGGCGGTGTCGACGCCGAGCAGCCGCAGCCGTCGCGCCAAAGTGCCGAGGTGGATGTCCAGCAGGAAGCGCAGCGGTTCGTCGAATCGCTGCGGACGCACCACCGCGCGCACCGACACCGCTTCGCCATCGGCGGGCTTATACGCCGGGCTCGTCGACCGACCGTCGACCAGCAGTCTGCCCACCTCGGTTAGCGGCACGCCGAGCGCTTCCACGATATGTCCGAGCGTCGACACGCTGTCGATCCGCACGGCAGAGCGACCGTCCCGCTGTGCGGCCGCGACGAACAGCCGCAATTCGGGCGCGAAATCGATCGTGATCTGCGCGGTGCTCACGCGGCCAGCATGCCAGGGCATGCGGTCCGGCGACCACCCGGTTTTACAATGCCCAGGGCTGGGCGCGGCGTCGGACCGGCGGTTCCGCGTTAGCCATGGCCTCGAGGTCCTCGAGGAATTTGTCGATGCTGTCGGCGGCCACGTGGGTGGCGCCGATCTCGTAGCGCACCTTTTCCTCGGTGCTGTCCATGACCGTGGTGATCAGCTCTTCCTTCAGATCGCGGATGAGCTGGGTGCGCATCTGGGCGATCTGATCGCGGCCCTGGCTGCGGACCCGTGCGACCTCGGCATCGGCGAATTCGCGCATCTTGGCGATGATGCGTTCGGCGTCGGCACGCGCATCCTCACGGATGTGCTCGAGTTCGGCCTGGGCGTCGGTGACCGCATTGTCGTAGGCACGTTTGGCCTCGACGAGGCGGTCGGCCGCCTGCTGGTTATCCTCGATCTGTTTCTGAATATTGTTCTGCGCCTTGGCCATCAGCCGTTTCACCGGCGGTGCCACCCATTTGACGATGACGAAGATGATGACCGCGAAACCGAAGAGCTGGCTGAAGAAGATCGGCCAGTCGAAGGTGATGTGGAAGATGCCCGAATCCTCGGACCCGGCTGCGTGGATTGCCCCTTCGGCAAGGATGCCGCTGTTGAGGTTCATTGGCTACGCTCGTCCTGACTGATGGCCGGCGCTGGAGCCGGCGTGCCGATCCTTGATGCCGAGCACTCGATCGGCCAATGTCTCGGCGAGCGGTTCGACAGCCTCACGCAGCTCCGCGGCCACCTGGTCCGCCTGAGCCCGCAGTTCCGTCGCGGATTCCGCGACGATCCTGTCGGCCTCGCCCTGCGCCTCACTTCGCAACTGCTCGAGGATAACTCGGCCCTCGGCCCTTGCCTGGTTCCTGATCTCGACCGCCTCACTGCGCGCCTGCGCGACGGCCGCCTGGTATTTCGCTTCGGCGTCGGCGAACAAGGCTTTGGCTTCCTTGTTGTCGACCGCGGTCTCCGCGACTCTCGTCTCGCGTTCCGCCAATACCTTGCGTATCGGCGGAACGACGAACAGCCACATGACCCCGAGCACGATCAGGAAGATCAACAGCTCGGCGAAGAATGTGCCGTTGGGGATCAGGAAGTTCCCCTCGGCCACAACATCCGTTCGCGGAGTCATACTTAATTACTTACCTGGAGTAGCGAATACGAAAAGCGCCATGAACGCTAGATTGATGAAGTACGCCGCCTCGACCAGACCGACGGTCAGGAAGAAGTTACCGCGGAGGCGACCTTCGGCTTCCGGCTGACGGGCAACGCCGTTGATCAACGCGGCGCCGGCGAGTCCGTCACCGATTCCCGCGCCGATGGCGCCACCGCCCATAATGATGCCGCCGCCGATGAGCGCGCCCTGGACGATGGCTGCCGTTGTTGCGTCTGCCATTTTTCACTTCCTGTTCTTTACTGAGCTCGATCGGCGGCGCCGATCTGTCGTTGTTTAGAGCGACCCGAAAGTAGTCGCCAGGGCTAGTGTTCGTGCTCCAGCGACATCGATTGACTGAAGTAGAGGACGGTCAACAGCGAGAAGATGAATGCCTGGATGGCTCCGACGAACAGATCGAAGAGTTTCCAGACGGCATTCGGCCCCCAGCTGATCCAGAACGGGAACAGTGCGATCACCGAGACCATCACGCCGCCCGCGAACATGTTGCCGAACAATCGAAGCGACAGCGAGAGCGGTTTAGCGACTTCCTCGATGACATTGATGAAAACCATCGGGCCCCATCCGGTGTGGCCCTTCAGCAACTGCTTGGCGTGCCCACCGGGGCCGCGCCGATACACGCCCGCACCCTGGTACATGAAGAAAACGAACAGTGCCAGCGCGTATACGAAATTGACATCCGAGGCGGGCGGTGCGATCAATTCACCGTGTCCGTACTGCACCGGCAGCACCGACAACCAGTTCGACAACAGGATGTAGATGAACAGCGTGACGGCCAATGGCAGCGCGAACGGCGCGACCTTCATGCCGATGGCGCTTTCCACCTGGTTGCGCATCTGGACCGTGACGGTCTCGAAGAACAACTGCACGCCGTTGGGTACGCCCGAAGTCAGCTTCGCCCGCAGGTAGAACGCCAGACCGAGCACGATCGCCGCCGCGATGGCGGTCGAGATGATCGTGTCGACATTGAAGTCCATACCCCACAGATGCGCGACCGCGTGTTCGCCGACCTTGATTTTCGGCTCTTCGGCGGGCGCTTCCTCCGCGAGGACGGGAAGCGCCGACTGGGCGATGAAGGCGAGTTGATTCGTCATGATTGCTGGCGAAGCTCCTTCACTTCAGGCAAGACGGTGACCAACACCAGAATCACTTGAAAGGCAGCCAGGCCGAAGAAGATTCCGATGCCGTGCGGCCTTGCCAGGAAACCCACTGCGAGCGAACCGCCGGTTATTGCGATCAGTCGAGTTGCCGAGGAGAGGTACAACCCCTGTTTCCTCGGTTTCTCGGCGTCGGCGACCCGGTTGACCGTCAATCTGGTCAGTTGTGCATTCACCCAACCGAGTCCGAGTCCGATGCAGATGAACAGGCCGAGCAGCAGCCGGTCGAGTGGACCGGTAGCTGCCAGGGTCAACACGCCGACGCCGATCGCGAAGACAGTCGCACGGCGCATTCGGAGTGCGTTGACATCCACTGCGACACCGCCTTCGCCGGTCATCCCACCTCGTAGTGGGGTCTTAATTGATCGATAGCATACACATTAACAACCCTTTTGGAAGGCAACGTTTTTGATCTTTCTCGGGCGAGATTTCGGACGATGTCCATTGGGCGACAGTGTCACACGGGGGACGGCAAGTGCAATCAGTGCTCTCGGCCGCGCCGAGTTGAATCGGACAAAACGGTCATTGGGTCGACTGTCGCTATTTCCCGGTTTATTCGATCAGCGTGCATAACTTTGGTCATGTCTTTGTAAAGGAATTACAAAGAGACGACCGATACTCCGAGCTGGCGTCGGCGTACGGCATCGAATCGCGTGTTCGCCGCGATATCACGGTATCGCGTCCTAGCGGCAACTGTTGATTGCTGGCGCGCTGCCCCTGGTGGCGGTGGCTCGAGTGCCGTTGAGGCCGGTGGTGCGGATGCGCGGTGGGTCGAGTTGGTGGGCAGGGTCATCGACCAGTTGAGCCGCCAGTGGATTCGGTGCCGCCGACCCAGGTGCCGAGTGCTTCGGTCAAGCCCGCGGTGGTGGCTTCGCCGGCAGCCCATGCGACGTAGCCGTCGGGGCGCAGCAGGACGGCGGCGGGGGCTTGGATCGCCCCGAAACCAGGGATGGCCCAATGCTCGGCGCGGCCGACAGCGCTGATGATCTCGACCCGGTCCTGCCATTCCGGGACCGCAGGAACGTCGTTTCCATTGAGCACCAGCAGGACCGGGCGGCCCGCGCGCAGCAGCTCGTGTACCCGAGTGTCGCCGTCGGCGGTGGTGAGGTCGGCATCCGGGACGCGGCGGCCGACGAGCGGGTGCTCGCCCTTGATGTCGTAGCGGATATCGAGTGCGGTGATCATCAGGCCGAGGCGGTGGCGTACCTGATCCATATCGATCAGATCGCTCATGATGTCGCGCAATGCGTCGGTGTGCGGGCCGGGTCGTCCGAGTGCGGTCTGGGCGCGGGTGTTGTGCAGGACGCGGGTGGCGATGGGGTGTCGCTCGGATTCATAGGTGTCGAGGAGTTCGTCGGATGCGTTGCCGCGCAGGGTGGCGGCGAGTTTCCAGCCGAGATTCATCGCATCCTGCAGTCCCAGATTCTGGCCCTGACCGCCCGCGGGGTAGTGGATGTGCGCCGCATCCCCGGCCAGGAATACCCGGCCCACGCGGTAGCGGTCGGCCTGGCGGGCGGCATCGCCGTAATGCGAGATCCAGCGCGGGCTGTGCATACCGAAGTCGGTGCCCGCGATCTCGGTGAAGTTGGCGCGGAAGTCCTCGAAGCTCAGTTCGGTGCCGCGCTCCAGGACGAGGTCGTGGCGCTGCACCATCAGTCGGTACCAGCCGGGCTCGAATTGCACCGCGGAGAAATCGCCCGCACCGGCGCGGTGTCCGAAGAAGGGCTGTGTGGGCGGATCTGCCAGTTCGACATCGGCAAGCATGCCCGTTACGGTCGCGTCGGTGCCGACGTAGTCGATGCCCGCCAGCTTGCGCACCGCGCTGCGGCCACCGTCGCAGCCGACCAGGTAGGCCGCGCGAATCCGGCGGGGATTCGGACCGCCGATCTCCACCTCGACACCCGATGCGTCCTGCTGGAAGCCGATAACGGGTGACCCCCACTGCACGATCGCACCGAGTTCGGTTGCTTGCCGGTCGAGTTCGCGTTCGATCACCGACTGCAGCACGGCGAGGGTGAACGGGTAGCGGGTATTGAAGTCGCTGAAATCCAGGGGCAGGCCACCGAAATGCCCGGCCTGCATTACGCGGCCGAGCGGGAGCAACTCGTCGAGCAGGCCGCGCTGATCGAGGATTTCCATGGTGCGGGCGTGGATGCCGCCCGCCCGCGATTCGCCGGTGCGCGCCGCAAGTCCATCGACGACCGCGACATCTGCACCGGCCAGGCGCAGTTCGTAGGCCAGCATCAGCCCGGTCGGTCCGGCCCCGGCGATCACCACATCGGTCGTTTCCATGTCGGTCTCCTTAACATTGTTAAGCGATTTAACGTTGTTAAGGAGAACAGAACATTGTTAAGCTGTCAAGCGTCGGACAGCAGGAGGTGACAGTGAAGATCGATGCGACGGTGATCGCCGAGGCAGCGTTGGGTTTGCTCGACGAGGTCGGTCTCGACGGACTGACCATGCGGAAGGTGGCCGCGGCCCTGGATGTGCAGGCACCCGCCCTGTACTGGCATGTCAAGAACAAGCGCGAACTGCTCGATGCGATGGCCCGGCGGGTATTCGTTTCCGCTGTCGACGGGATCGAGGCGCCGCGGCAGGGCGAGGACTGGCAGGACTGGGTGGTGGCGGTGGCCGGGCGGTTGCGCCGGTCGATGCTGCGGTATCGGGACGGGGCGAAGGTGCTGGCCGGAACCTATGTCAGCGACGAAGCCATGTGGCGCACCGTGGAACTGACGTTGCGCACGCTCGAGGACGCGGGTTTCGCGCTGGTGGATGCCGAGCGGGTGTTTCCGACACTGCTGCACTACACGATCGGATTCGTTATAGAGGAACAGGCGCAATCCGGCGCGGAGTACGCCGATGGCAATCCCTACGATCCCGCGCGGGTGGCGCAGTCCGTCGATGCCGAGCGCTTTCCGCGGACGGCCCGGATGGTGGCCGAGCTGTTCGACGCCGATACAGATGTGGAATACGAGCGCGGACTGCGGGTCATCCTGGCCGGAATCCGCGCCACGCTATCGTCATAGCCGCTCAGCGGCCGAAGCCTGCGAGCCCGTCGGCGAGGGTGCTGATATTCAGTGCGTCGAGCACCTTTTGCCGGACGTCCGGACATTGGGTGGTCGTGATGCGATCGACGATCGCCCGGTCCTTCAGGACGGTGTCATTGAGGCCGCCGTTGCGGGCCGCCCAATCGTGCACTGTGCCGTTGAAGCCGAGCTTGCCGAGCTGGGCACCCTCGGTGCGCCACCGGTCGACCTCTGGTTCGAGCATGTCGCACAGCTGTTTTGCCGCTGTCGGGGTGATCTCGTCCGGATTGGGCACCTGTGCGGAACTGCCGGGGGAGGAGAAGGTGATGGTGATATTCGGGTGGGAGGTCGGGGTGGCGGGCACCGCCGGGTCCAGGGGGCCGTTGCCGCCGCAGGCGGCGAGCAGGGCAGCCGCCACGGTCGCCGCGGTCAGCGTGGCGATGGATCCGATCGAGGGCATCGGTACTCCTTATTATTCTTTTGTTTCCGGCTTCAGCTCGTAGACGACATAGGCGGTGCGCACCACCGGTAAGGCCACATTGCGTACCCGGATGCCGCCCGGTGTGGTGCCGCGTTCGATACCCGCATGCGCATGCCCGTGGATCGCGAGGTCGGCGTGCTGGTCATCGATGGTTTCGCCGAGCAGATAGGACCCGAGGAACGGGTAGATTTCGCGCGGTTCGCCGTGCAGGGTGTCGCTTATGGGGGAGTAGTGGGTCAGCGCGATGGTGATATCGGTGTGCAGGCCCGCCAGCGCTTCGCGCAGCATCTCCGCGAGGTCGACGGAGTGCGCGGCGAATTCACGCATCACGCGTTCGCCGAAGACGCTCGCGCATTTACCCGCGAAGCCACCGCCGAAGCCCTTAGTGCCCGCGATGCCGAGGGTGTGTCCATCGACCGCGAATTTCGTCGCGGTGCCCTCCAGTACGGTGATGCCGTGATCAGTGAGCTCGGCGGTGATCTCGTGCTGTGCGTCGCTGTGATGGTCGTGATTGCCGAGCACCGCGACGACCGGAACACCGAGATCGGCGAATTCCGCGGCCACGACGCGGCCCTCCTCGATCGTGCCGTGCCGGGTGAGATCACCGGCTAGCAGCAGCACATCGGCGCGGTCGGACAGTTCCGCCAGCGCCGGGCGCAGTTCGCCGCCCGACTCGGCGCCGAGATGGACGTCACCGATTGCCGCGATCCGCATCTGCCGCCCTCCTTTTCCGGTGTCAGTCCGCCAGCGCCTCGGCGGCCCCCGGCGCGCATGGCGGCGTGACGTGCACGTCGTTGTGGATGCGGGCGCGTGGAAGCTGTTCGCGCACCACGTTTTCCATCTGCAGCTTGCGTTCGATACTGCTCACCTCGCCGCCGAGGACGACGACATCGCCACGGATGGTCACCTGTACACCGAGTTCGGCGGTGCGCGGATCCTCTGCCAGCGCCCGGCGCAGATGTGCGACCAGATATTGCGGTTGTTCCATTCACACCACCCGCTTCGACTCGATTATTCCGAGATCGTCCAGCAGCCCGAGGAAGGCTCGGGCATACGGCGAAACGTCGGTTTCCTTGCGCACCCGTTCCCACTCCACCTGTTCGCGTAGATCGCGTGCGATCGTCAGCAGCGGGCTCAGGTCCAGTCGGTGCGCGTCGAAGACCAGCAATTTGTCGATCATCAGGTCGCTCGCGCTGATCACCGGCGCCATCGTCGGGCCGATGCGCATCATGTCGGCTCGATCGAGTAATTCGTCGGTGACTGGTCGATTGTTCGGCCGGTAGATCAGGTCGATGAGGACACCGCCGTCATAGACCTTGGTCAGCCAGTCCTCGGGCGGATCGGCGACCCGCAAGCCGCCGCGGGTCAGCGCGCTGCGGGCCTCTGACAGGTCGGCGGGTTTGATGAAGATGTCGACATCGTGCTCGGATGCGGGCCCGCCGCGCGCGTACACCGCGCAACCCCCCGCGACCGCGAAGCGGATATCGGCATCCACCAGCGTATTCACCGCGCGGGTGAGCGCGTGGAGTAATTGGTCGATCGTCGGGACCATATGTGCGCCATACCCGCGCTCGGTTCGGCTAATCGCGTCTTTCTCGTGTTCGCGCGCAGCCCGACCAGAGCGCCCTAATGCCGACGTAACCCGCTGGCCAATGACTCGAGCCCACGGCTCAACCATGCCTGCGTACTGCGCCGATGCGCACGATCATCGAACTCGCCGTGCGCACCGAAGTCATGTCCGCCGGACCGGTCGACCGGCTCCCAGAGGTTGTCGGCCCGTGCGTCGGCGTCGGCATCGGTCTGCTGCGACTCGTAGCCGGTGCGAGCGAGATAGCGGTCGAGCAGGCTGGGCGCGAGCCGTTGTGCGAGCAGTGTCCCCGTTGTGCTCGCGCCGACCCAATACTCCTTGCGCTCAGGATGTTTCGCTGCGAAGGCGATCGAGCGCGCAATGATCTCGGGTTGGTAGATCGGCGGCACCGGCTGTGGCCGCTTCGGCAATCGCGACAGCACCCAGGAGAATTGGGGGGTATTCACCGCGGGGGCCTGCACCAGCGTGATGTGCACATTGCTGCCCTCGTGCATCAACTCGACCCGCACCGATTCGGTGAACCCGTTGATCGCATGTTTGGCTGCGCAATACGCCGACTGCAGTGGAATCGAGCGGGCGCCGAGCGCCGAGCCGACCTGTACGACAGCGCCGCGATCGCGCGCCCGCATGCGCGACAGCGCGGCCATGGTGCCGTGCACGGTACCGAGATAGGTGACCTCGGTGACCCGCCGGAACTCCGCGGCCGCAATCTGCTCGAAGGGGGCGAATACCGAGGTGAAGGCCGAGTTCACCCAGACATCGATGGGCCCGAGCACCTCCTCGGCCCGCGTCGCCGCGGCCTCGACCGCCGCGTAATCGGCGACATCGACCGGAATCGTCAACGGCTCACCACCCGCGGCGCGCACATCATCGGCCGCGGCGGCAAGTCCGGCATCGCCGCGGGCGAGCAGCGCGACTTTGCAACCGCTCGAAGCGAATTCGCGCGCGGCCGCGCGACCGATGCCCGCACTCGCCCCGGTGATCACCACTACTCGGGGTTCGAAGCTCATCACAACTCCTTACTCATGGTCGTCGCCGAATCGGGTGAGCTGGATCGAGGATTCGAAAAGCGTCGCGTGCACGAAGGCCTGCGGCATATTGCCGCGCAGCTGACGCTGCCGGACATCGAATTCCTCGGCGAACAATCCGGGCGTACCGCACGCCGCGCGATTGCGTTCGAAGTAGCGTGCCGCCGAAACATGGTGTCCCAGTTGGGCGGCCGCGATCGCCATGATGAATCCGCAGAACAGGAACGCGCCCTCGTTCGTCTCCAGCGGCTGCTCGTCGTGGCGGTAGCGATAAACGTAGTAATCCGTGCACAATTCGCGCTCCACGGCCCGATAGGTGGCGAGGCTGCGCGGATCGTCGAGAGGTACGCCGCCGCGGATGGCAGGCAGTAGCAGGGCAGCGTCAACACCGGCCGCATCCGGGGCCTGCTGCCACGCGCCGCCGCGATGCACACTGGTGCGGGCGGTTTCGGCCATGATTGTGTCGGCCAGTGCCGTACAGAACACGGGGTCGGCACCGGTATCGGCAATGGCGGCGACCGCGCGCAGACCGCTGACGCAGGCCAGCCGGGAATGCGTCCAGTGCCGGTCCTCGGTTTCCCAGATGCCCGCATCCGGTCGACGCCAGCGTTCGGCGATCGCGGCGACGGCCACCGAAATCGCCTTGCGGCTGTCCTCGGTGAGCCGGTCGTGCCGCGCGCCCGCGGCGAACAGGAGCAGAGCCTCGCCGAATACATCGAGTTGGGATTGATCGCGCACCCGGTTGCCGACGACGGTACGACCGCCCGGATACCCGGGTAGGTCCAGGTTGCTCGGCTCCGGGATCGGTTGGCCGGTGACCGTATACGCCGGCAGTATCGTGGGCCCATCGACGAGCAGTCGTTCGCCCACGAACTGTAACGCATTGTCCAACAATGGATGTGGGCCGTCGGCGGCCACCGCCTGACCGGCGAAACATTGGTCGCGGATCCACACATAGCGGTAGTCGTAGTTCTCGCCTAGGTCCGCGCGTTCAGGCAGGCCGGTGGTGGCCGCGGCGACCATCCCATTGGTGGAACTGGTCATACCGCGCATGACCGCGTAGGCCTGTGCGGTATCGCGGGACGCGGCACACGGGCCCAGCTTCGGCACCCCACGCTGCCAAGCGGATTCGGTCTGTGCCCATGCGGTGTGCGGATCCGGCGGTTCGTCGGGCAGTGCGATATCGGACAATTCGAGGACGAGATCATGAATCTCGCCTTGTCGCAGCGTTATCCGATCGGTCCAGCCGCGGTCGTCGCGGACCGACGCGGCCGCCCCACCCGTCCAACGCAATGCGAGGTCACCGACGCGCGCGAGCCACAACCCGTCGTCGGTACGGTGCAGGTCACTTGCCTTCGCCTTGCCGAACTGCCCGGCGGGCCGCAGCACCACATCGACCTCGGCATCGCCGTGCACCGCGACAATCCGGCGCAGCACCACGACCCGATGCGGATCACCAGGAAAGGCCAGCGCCTCCCGGCATTCGATCACCGAGGAGCCGACCAGCCAGTGCGAATTCCAGATCAGGGTGCCCGTCTGGTAATACCCGCCCCACACGTACCGCCCGCACGGTGTCACCGAATACGCGCCGTCCCCGCCGACCAGCGCGGCGAAAACCGCGTCGCTGTGCCAACGTGGTGCACACATCCAGGCGAAGTCACCACGTGGACCGACCAGCACACCGCGCTCGCCGTCCGCGAGGAATGCGTATTCGCGCAGTACATGCGGCCGGGTGATATTTTCGGCCGTCACATCGGCCGTATACCACCGCAGACCGTTCGCAACCTTTTCAAGTCTGCGACGAATCCGGTGTAGGCCTCGTCGCGATCGGGCGCGCGCAGCACCGACGACGGGTGCACGGTCGCTAGCACCGCGTAATCCGGCGTCGAGATGAGCTCTCCCCGCCGCTCGGAGACCTTGAACGAGGGACCGAGCACGGCCTTTGCGGCAATCGCGCCGAGACAGACCACCAGTTGTGGCCCGATGACCCGCAACTCGGCGTCGAGCCAGGCCGAGCAGGCGACGATTTCGGTGCGTCCGGGTTGTTTGTGGATACGGCGCTTACCGCGTTCCTCGAATTTGAAGTGCTTCACCGCATTGGTCACATAGATCCGGTCGCGGTCGATCCCGACCTCGGCGATCGCACGGTCGAGCAGCCGCCCGGCGGGGCCGACGAACGGATGTCCGCGCACGTCCTCCTGGTCGCCGGGCTGCTCACCGATCATGACCACGTCTGCGTTTTCCGGGCCTTCTCCGAAAACCGTCTGGGTGGCGTGCCGGTAGAGATCGCAGCCGTGGCAGCCGCACGAGGCCTGCCGCAATTCGGCGAGGCTCGCGTGCGGCGGCACGAACTCCGCGGCGCCCGGCACGGCCATCTCGGTCTCAGTCCTTGCCGAGCGCCCGCGCGAGCTGACGCTTGTTCATCTTCGAGCGGCCCTTGATATTGCGGTTTTTGGCCTCGTTGTACAGCTGGTCGCGGGTCGGGCCCTTCGGACCGCTGCGGCCCGAGCGCTGCCCACCGCGCTGCTGTGGCGACTTATCCTTTACCGAGGAACGGCTGGCGGTCTTCGACTGCCCGGATTGGGCGCGATTCTTATTGACCGTCCGCGCGGCGATTTCCTTCGCCCGCTTCTGGCTCTCGCCCCGGTCCTCTGCCGAGTCCTTGATGTGCTCGTACTGCCGTTCCTGCTTATTGCTCCATTCCTTTGGCATGTCACACCTCCTGCCAGCCGAGTACCCCGGCTCGCCGCGCGAAACCAGCACTGCGGCGTGGGCTCGATCGGCGGCGAGATCAGCGTCGATATGCTGGCCGAATGAAGGTGGTCCCTGGCACGTTGGTGACCGTCGCCGATGATCTGGACGCGGTGACGACAGTCGGGCACGAGGACGATCCGGCCGATGCTGGGTTGACGAACGCGGATGTCGCGGCGCTGTGGACATCGGTGCGGGCGTGGTACCGGATGGGGACGACGCCCGCTATTCAGACCTGTCTGCGGCGCAACGGGAAGGTCGTGCTGAACCGAGCGATCGGGCACGGCTGGGGGAATGCGCCGAAAGACGGTCCGGATGCGGAGCAGATACTCGCGACGCCGGAGACGCTGTTCTGCGGGTTCTCCACCGCCAAGGGCGTATCGGCGACGCTGATGTTCATGCTGGTCGAACAGGGTGCGTTCGCGCTGAATGATCCGGTGTGCAAATACATTCCGGAATTCGCGGCACACGGCAAGGATGCGATCACCATCGGCGATGTGATGTCGCATTCGGCGGGTGTGCCGTTCATTACGCCGCCGTACAAGGGCGTCGAGTTGGTGCTCGACGAGGAGTTGGCCGTACAGGGGCTGGCCGATCTGGTGCCGAGTTGGCGGCCCGGTCGATTCCGTGTCTATCACGCGTTGACCGGCGGTTTGATCCAACGGCTGCTGGTGCAGCGGGCCACCGGGAAGCGGATGCGCGAACATCTCGCCGAACAGGTACTCGAACCATTGGGCTTCCGCTGGAACAACTTCGGGGTCCGTCCCGAGGATGTCGACAAGGTCGTGCCCAGCGTGAAGACCGGCCCGCCGCCGTCACGAATGTCGATACTTTTGGCGCGCAAGGCACTCGGCGGGCGGATGGACGGTGCGACCGCCAAGTCCGCGAATCGGGATTTCCTGACCGCCGAACTGCCGTCGGGCAATATCGTCACGACCGCCTACGAACTGTCTCGCTTCTACGAAATCCTCACCCGCGGCGGCGAACTCGACGGTGTTCGGATCATCGAGCCCGAAACCCTCCGCGAAGCGATCCGCCCCGCACCACGCCTACCAGGCCTGGCCGGACGCGTAAGCCGCGCTGGTTTCGAGCTGGGCGCTCGTCGCTCGAAGTTCGGGAGAAATACCCAGTCGCACTTCGGCCGCAGTGGCCTGACAACCCAATACGGCTGGGCCGACCCCACCCGCGGACTCGCCGGTGCGATCCTGACCAGCGGCAAGGCCACCACCGACACCCAGCGCCCCTGGGCCCTGGTCGCCCAGATCTCCAATACCATCGGCCAGCTTCCGCGCGCCGATCGGCTGTTCGACACCGACTGAATTACTCGCGGCGCAGCGCCTCGGCGAGGACTTGTGCCGCGTGCTGCGGTCGGGCTTGCGGTTGCAGGTGTTCGATTTGGGTACGGCAGCTGAAACCGTCTGCCAGGACCAGGGTTTCGGGGTCGCGGTTGCGGATGGCCGGCATCAGTTTGTCTTCCGCGCAGGCTACCGAGACGTCGTAGTGGCCGCGTTCGAAGCCGAAGTTTCCGGCCAGGCCGCAGCATCCGGCATCGAGTACTTCGACGTCGAGTCCGGTTGCGGTCAAAAGCCTCTGGTCGGCGTCATAGTGCAGGATCGCGTGCTGGTGGCAGTGTGGTTGGACCATGGCGTGGGCGTCGATGCGCGGGGGTTCCCAGTCGTCGGCCTGTTCGGTGAGGATTTCGCCGAGGGTGCGGACCTGATTCGCCAAGCGGTGGGCGTCTTCGTCACCGGCGAGTAGTTCGGTGAGATCGGAGCGGAAGACGGCGGCACAGCTGGGTTCGAGCACGACGATGGGGGTGCTAGAGCGCAATTGGGGTTCGAGCTGACGCAGGGTTCGGCGCAGTACTCGTTTCGCGGTGGGGAGTTGGCCGGTGGAAATCCAGGTCAGACCGCAACACACGGTGCGCCTTGGTATTTCGATTTCGAACCCGGCCGCATCCAGTACCGTCACCGCGGCTTCGGCTATTTCGGGGGCGAAGTTGTTGGTGAAGGTGTCGGGCCACAGCAGCACTCGGCCACGGTGGCCGCGCTCGTCCGGTGTGCGACGGGCGAACTTCTCGGTGAAGCGCTCGCGGGCGAAGCGCGGTAGGTCCCGGCGCGGGTCGACGCCGCCGAGACGTTTGAGCAGCCCACCCGGGCCCCGGCTCTGAGCCAGCGCGTTGGCCGGTGCGGACACGGCGGTGGCGAGCCGGGCCCACATCGGAATCCAGCCCATCGAGTAGTGCGCCATCGGCCGGACGCGGTGTTCATAGTGGTGGGAGAGGAATTCGGCCTTGTAGGTGGCCATATCGACATCGACCGGGCAGTCGCTGCGGCAGCCTTTGCAGGCCAGGCACAGATCGAGGGCATCGCGTACCTCGGTGGAGCGCCAGCCATCGGTGATCACCTCGCCCCGGAGCATTTCGAACAGGAGTCGGGCGCGGCCGCGGGTGGAGTGTTCCTCCTCCCTGGTCGCCCGGTAACTCGGGCACATCACACCGCCCTCGTGACCGCGGCACTTGCCGACGCCGACACAGCGCGCCGCAGCCACGCTGAAGCGATGGTCATCCTCCGGGAAAGTGAAGTGGGTCACCGGATTCCACGGCCGATAGTCCGCGCCTTGGCGCAGGTCCTGATCCAGTGGTCGCGGGTGTACGACCTTGCCGGGATTCATCCGGTTGCGTGGATCGAAGAGATGTTTGACCGCGCCGAATGCCTCGACGACCCGATCGCCGAACATGATCGGCAGCAGTTCGCCGCGCGACTGACCGTCGCCGTGTTCACCGGACAGCGATCCGCCGTACCGCGTCACCAACTGGGCGCTCTGCTCGGCGAAGCTGCGGTACCTCGAAATGCCTTCCGCGCTACGGAGATCGAACGGTATGCGGGTGTGCACGCAGCCGTGGCCGAAGTGGCCGTACAGCGAGGACGACTGGTAATCGAAATCGTCGAGCAAACTTTCGAAGTCGCGCAGATAGTCACCGAGCCGGTTGGGCGGTACCGCGGCATCCTCCCAACCCTCATGGGTTTGCGGACTGTTGGGCGGATAGGCCGTGGCGCCCAGGCCTGCCTCCCTGGCCATCCAGATTTCCGCCTCCCGTGCGGGATCATCGATCATCGTCGAGGTCGCACCGGTTTTCATGGTCACTTCCTCGACCATCGCCTGGGCCCGTCGGTCGGCTTCGTCCTGGTCGGTGCCCTCGAATTGCGCCATCAGCCAACCTTTTCCATCCGGCAACTGTGCGATGGCACCTGCGGCCAGATGTTCGATATGTTCCAGATCGACCAGTCGGTGGTCGACACCTTCCAGCGCTGTCGGGTTGTGCTGCAATACGATCGGCACCGCATCGGCGGCATCGTATATATCGGGGTAGCCGAGTACGGTCAGTGCCACCGCTTTCGGACGTTGCACGAGTTGGATTTCGGCACGCAGCACCGTTACCAGCGTGGACTCGCTGCCGACGAGCAGTTTCGCGAGATCGAAGCCGTGCTCCGGCAGCAGGGAATCGAGGTTGTAGCCCGACACCCGGCGCGGAATATCGGGGTAGTGCGCGCGGATATCCGCCGCGTATTCATCGCGGATCCGCCGCAGGCCGTCGAGTAGTTCGGGAAACTCATCCGGGGAATCCGCGCCGACCCAACCCCGTAACCCGTCGTAGGTCAGGATTTCCAGCCGCCGCACCGAATCGACCATCTTCCCGTACGCCTGCGCGGTAGATCCGCAGGAGTTGTTGCCGATCATCCCGCCGATCGTGCAGCTGACATGCGTCGAAGGTTTCGGGCCGACCATCAGGTCGTACCGCGCCAACAGCGCATTCAGCGGGTCCAGTGCGATCCCTGGTTCCACGATCGCGGTGCGGGCCGCCGTGTCGACCGAGATCAGCCGATCGCAGTACTTGCTCCAATCCAGCACCACGGCCGCATTGCAGCATTGACCGGCCAGGCTGGTGCCGCCGCCGCGCGAGAGCACCGGCATATCGTGCTCGCGGCACACCGCGATCGCCGCGGCCGCATCGTCCGGTGTGTGCGGTAGCACCACGCCGAGCGGTACCGCGCGATAGTTCGAGGCATCGGTGGAGTACGTGGCTCTGGATCCGGGATCGAAACGTACTTCCCCGGAGACCTGCTCGGTGAGTTCGGCCGCGAGTCGCGTCAGCGGGAGATCAATCATTCGGCACCCCTCCTGTCTCGGCACAGTGCGGCTACCCACTTCGGCGCGCGGCACACCCTCTGATTGCCTGCCCATTCGCTGGGTATCACCCGTCTGACCAACCCGGATACCTACAGGAGATCCTCATGAAACAACAGGTTGGTGACTACGTCCTGCAACGACTACGGGAGTGGGGCGTTAACCAAGTCTTCGGATACCCCGGCGACGGCATCAACGGTCTGGTCGCCGCTTTCGGTCGCGCGGATAACAAACCGCAATTCGTGCAGGCCAGACACGAGGAAATGGCGGCGTTCCAAGCCACCGGTTACGCCAAGTTCAGTGGGAAGGTCGGCGTCTGCACGGCCACCTCGGGACCCGGCGCGATCCATTTGCTCAATGGCCTCTACGACGCCAAACTCGACCATGTCCCGGTCGTCGCGATCGTCGGTCAGACCGCGCGCAGCGCCATGGGCGGCAGCTATCAGCAGGAAGTCGATCTGCAGAGCCTGTTCAAGGATGTCGCCAGTGATTATCTGGTCGAGGTCAATGTCTCGAGCCAGTTGCCCAACGCGCTGGACCGGGCGTTTCGCACGGCGATGACCCGGCATTCGCCGACCGCCGTGATCATTCCCGCCGATCTGCAGGAAGAACCCTACGAACCGCCCGAACACGAGTTCAAGCAGGTGCCCTCCAGCCCACCACATGCGTTGACCGCGACGGTGGTCGCACCGTATCCCGAGATCGAACGCGCGGCCGAGATCATCGACGCCGGATCGAAGGTCGCGGTGCTCGTCGGTCAGGGCGCGCGCTCGGCCGCGCGCGAGGTGGTCGAACTCGCCGAAATCACCGGTGCGGGTGTGGCGAAGGCATTGCTCGGCAAGGATGTGCTGCCCGACGACCTGCCCTTTGTCACCGGGTCGATCGGGTTGCTCGGTACCAGGCCGAGCTATGAAATGATGCGCGACTGCGACACGCTGATCATCGTTGGGTCGAATTTCCCCTACACCCAGTTCATGCCGGAGTTCGGTCAGGCGCGCGCCGTGCAGATCGATATCGACGGCACCATGATCGGCATGCGCTATCCGACCGAAGTGAATCTGGTCGGTGATGCGAAAGCCACACTGGCCGAACTCGTTCCGCTGCTGCGCCGCAAGGAGGAGCGTTCCTGGCGGGAGAAGATCGAGCAGAATGTGTCCCGCTGGTGGGAGACAGTCGAGCGGCAGGCGATGTTGCAGGCCAAGCCGGTCAACCCGATGCGCGTGGTTTGGGAACTGTCGCAACAGCTTCCGGATAATGCGATCGTCACCGCGGACTCCGGCTCATCCACCAACTGGTACGCCCGCTGCCTGCGATTCCGCATCGGTACGCGCGGCTCGCTGTCGGGCACCCTGGCGACCATGGGACCCGGCGTGCCCTATGCCATCGGCGCCAAATTCGCGCATCCGGAACGGCCGGCGATCGCGTTGGTCGGTGACGGCGCCATGCAGATGAACGGAATGGCCGAACTGCTCACCATCGCACGCTATTACCGGCAGTGGAGTGATCCGCGGCTGATCATCTGTGTCTTCCACAATAACGATCTGAACCAGGTCACCTGGGAGCTGCGCGCCATGGGTGGCGCTCCGAAATTCGAAGAGTCACAGATACTTCCGGAGACTTCCTACGCGGATCTGGCGCGCTGTATGGGGCTGCCGTCGATCGCGATCGACGATCCGGAGAATCTCGCCGACGCGTGGCGGCAGGCGCTGAGCGCGGATCGTCCGGTACTGCTCGATGTGCGCTGCGATCCCGAGGTGCCGCCGATTCCACCGCATGCGACCTATGAGCAGATGAAGGACACCGCCGAGGCGGTGATGCGCGGCGATCCGGATGGCTGGCATCTGATGTGGCAGGGCACCAAGACCAAGTTGCAGGAATTCGTGCCGCATCGGAATTCGTCATCATGACTTTGCCATCGACCGAGGACGTCGTCGATCTGCTGATGGCACAACATAGGCAGATCAAAGGCTTACTCGCCCAACTGAAGTCCGGGCAGGGCGATAAGTCGGAGCTGTTCAAGGAACTGGTCCGGTTGCTCGCGGTGCACGAGAGCGCCGAAGCGGAGGCCGTGCACCCGGTCGCCGCCCGCGCCCGTTTCGGGGCGGACCAGATGGTCGGACAGCGCCGGCATGAGGAGAACCACGCCAAGCGCGCGCTGGCCAACCTTTACGACCTCGGTGTCGACCATCCGGATTTCGATGCCGAGCTGGCCGAATTCGCCGAGGCGGTGATCGACCATGCCAGCCGCGAGGAGCACGAGGAATTCGCCCTATTGCGCCAACAGTTTTCGGCGCATCAATTGGAGCGGATGGCGGGTTCGGTGCGGGCCGCCGAAGCGGTCGCGCCGACCCGTCCGCATCCGAAGACCGGGGAATCCGCGCTGGCGAATCTGCTGGCCGGTCCGCCGTTGGCGATATTCGACCGGGCGCGTGATGCGGTGCGGGACTGGCATCGAGAAGACGACAAATGAGCGGGCGCATCGCAGCGGCGGCGGAAGTCCTCGGCTGGTGGGCGGTGCTGGTGTTGCTGTGGCTGGCGACGCTGACCACGTTCAGTCTCCAAGAGTTGCTCGCGGCCGTCGTGCTCGCATTACCCGCTGCTTGGGCGGGTCGTCTGGGACGTATCGCGGTGCAGGGCAATTGGCGACCGCCGGACAAGATTCCGCAGCTGTTGGCCGCGCTCCCCAGCGCGATCGTGCGCGATAGCTGGGCCGCCCTGTCGATCGCCGCGCATGGCAGGCCGGTCGGGAGGTTCGAGGAGAACGAACTCGACGCGGAAGCCGATGCGCGGCGGCGAGCGGGGCGGGCGGCACTGATCACCGGTGTGCTCTCGGCGACGCCCGGCTCGCTGGTCATCGATGCTGACGATGAGCTGCTGCTGCACGTATTCGCGACACCCGAGACTCGACTGCGACGGATGTTCGGGGGCTGATCGAAATGTCCACCGCGCCTTGGCTGGTCGCGTCGGGTGTGCTGCTGGTCGGTGGGATCGGGCCTGCGCTGTTGCTGTCCAGCAGGGGCACGGCGGCGCATCGGCTCGTCGGGCTGCAATTGGTCAGCTCGCTATTGATCGTGGTCTTGATATTGCTGAGTCTGGGACTCGGGAGACCGGACTATCTGATCGTGCCGTTGGTGGTGGTCTTGCTCTCCTTCGCGGGCACCCTGGTTTTCACGCGCCTGTTGGGGGTGCGTGATGACTAGTTTCTTCGTCGACGCACTGCTCGCAATCGGCACGCTGGTCGCGGTGGCCGCTTCGATGGCGGCGCTGCGGCCGCGTTCGGTCTATGCGCGACTGCACTATTCGTCGATTATCAGCGCGGTCGCCGGACCGTTCATCGCACTCGCGGTGCTTATCGCGGAGGGGCCGGGGCTGACCACGGCGATCGTCGTGGTGACCCTCCTGCTGCTGGCGCTCACCGCCCCGGTGCTGAGTGCCGCCATCGGCAGGCTCAATGCCCGCACCGACGGCCGGATCGAGGCCCCGCAATGAACGCCCTGATTGTGATCACGCTCGGACTGGTCGCGGTGGCGGGCACGGTCGTCGTATTCACCGACCAGCCGCAGCGCCAGGCAGTATCGCTGGCGGTGTTCGGTGCGCTGTTAACACCGGCATTTCTCGTGCTCGGTGCGCCGGATGTGGCGTTGTCACAGGTCGCGGTGGGTACCGCGGTGGTGCCGCTGATGGTGTTGCTCGCTGTGCGGGCCGTGGAGCGGAGACGACGGTCGTGAAGTACGGTGCGCGACTGGTGATCTTCCTCGTCGGTGGGGTCGGACTTGTCGTATTGCTCGGACTCGCGCTGTTCGGTATGCCCGGGTTCGGCGGTACCGATCATCCGTATCGCGACGCCGCGGTCCAGGCGTCGCTGCAGCAGCACAGCCCCAATGCGGTTTCCTCGGTCAATTTCGATCAGCGTGGCCTCGACACCTTCGGCGAGGAGGCCATCCTGGTGGCGGCGGTGCTCGGTGCGGCGACTCTACTGCGTCCGGAAGGGCCACGGCCGCAACGACAATCGGAGGACCTCGGTCGCATTATGCAGGCGACGCGATTTCTGGGCTATGCCTTGCTGCCGGTGACACTGATGATCGGTGCTGATGTGGTCGTGCACGGACATCTCACGCCGGGTGGCGGCTTCCAAGGCGGTGTGGTGCTGGCCACCGGCCTGCACTTGCTGTACGTGGCGGGCAATTACCGCGCGCTGCGGCGGCTGCGTCCGTTGGTTTGGTACGAGTTCGGCGAGGCTGTGGGCATGGGCACAGTGGTCGCCCTCGGGCTGGCCGGAATCCTCAGTGGCGCTGGATATCTGGCGAATATTCTGCCGCTCGGGCAATTCGGCCGCCTGCTGTCGGCCGGTACGCTGCCGCTGTTCAGCGTGGCGGTCGGGCTCGCGGTCGGCAGTGGTGTCGTCGTACTGCTCGCGCAGTTCCTCGACGAGTATCTGACTACGGAGAGGCAGGCGTCGCGATGACCGTATTTCCCTATGTGATCGCCGTTTGGCTCTTACTGATCGGCATTTACGGCGTGGTACGCAGCAGACATCTGGTGCATACCGTGGTGTGCGTATCCATCGGACAATCGGGAACCTATGTCCTGCTATTGGCCATCGGCTACCAAAAGGGCGCTTCGGCACCGATTTTCGGGTCCGCGAATCCGCCGGGCTCGCCGGTGGTCGACCCGGTGGTGCAGGCGATGGCGCTGACCGACATCGTCGTCTCCGCGACGGTTACCGCATTGCTGCTGGCGCTGGTCGTGCAGATCGCCAAGCGACACGGCACCGTCCAGCCCGACGAACTGCACGCGCTGCGTGGCTGATGGTCCCCCTCGATCAGGCGCTCCCGGCACTCGTGATCGCGCTGCCGGTCGCCGGTTCCTGCCTGCTGCTCGCTCTCGGGCGGGTATTGCCCAGGCTGCTGATCGATGTGATCGGCACCGGGACCGCGCTTGCCGGGACGATCCTGGCTGGATTGCTGCTGTATGAGACCGGCACCGGCACGGTGTCGTCCTGGTCCGGTGGGTGGAAGCCGCGACCTGGGCTGACCGTCGGCATCGTGTTGGTCGCCGATCGGCTCGGTGCCGCAATGGCTTTGCTGATCGCATTGCTCACCACGACCGCATTGCTGTTCGGCTGGCGCTACTTCGACAATCTGCATGCGCACTATCCGGCCCTGGTTCTGCTCTTTGCCACCGGTATGACCGGATTCGCGCTGACCGGTGATCTTTTCGACATGTTCGTATTCTTCGAGTTGATGGGCGTGGCGGCGTATGCGTTGACCGGACTGAAGATCGAGGAACCCGAATCTGTGCAGGCAGGGCTGAATTTCGGGGTGGTCAATTCGCTCGGCGCGTACCTGTGCCTGTTCGGAATCGGACTTTTGTATGCGCGGACCGGGCAACTCGGCCTGGCACAGTTGGGAATTGCGGTCGAGGCGCGGGCGGGTGATGCTCTTGTTTTGGCGGCATTCGTGCTGATTGCCACCGGATGGTTGGTCAAGGCGGCGGCGGTGCCATTCCATTTCTGGCTGGCCGATGCGCATGCTGTGGCACCGTCGCCGGTCTGTGTGCTGTTCTCCGGTGTGATGGCACCGTTGGGTGTTTATGGGCTGGCACGGGTGTATTGGACGGTGTTCGATACTGTGCTGCCCGCTCCTGGCGTGCGCCGAATGTTGTTGGTGCTGGGCATTTCTACCGCTGTGCTCGGTGCGGTGATGTGTGTGCTGCAACGGCATATCAAACGGCTGCTCGCGTATTCGACGATCGCGCATATCGGATTGTTCATTCTCGGACTCGCCGCACTGTCACCGCTTGGTGTCGCCGCATCGGCGCTGTACCTCGGGGGTCATGCTGCGGTCAAGGGTTCGCTGTTTCTGCTGACCGGTGTGTTGCTGTCGCGGTATCGCAGTGTGGACGAGTTCAGTTTGCATGGGCGGGCGCGTGGTCAGCGGACTATCGGTGTGCTGTTTGTGCTTTCGGCGTTGGTATTGGCCGGGTTGCCGCCGTTCGGTGCGGGGCTGGGCAAGGCGTTGCTCGAGGAATCCGATGGGTCGAATTTCCTGGTAGGGCTGGTGATCGTCGTTTCGGCGATAACCGGCGGGGCGGCGTTGCGTGCGGGGCTGCGGGTGTGTTTCGGTGTGGGTGAGGTGCCCGAGCACAAACTCGATCCCGAGGAGACCACCGGGGAACACGAGGTGCCCGATGTCGCCGCGCCGCGCAACCGGACGCCGATCACGATGCTGGGTGCGGTGCTGGTTTTGTTGCTCGTCGCGCTAATACTGGGTCTGCCAACGGGATTCACAACCGCTATCGGTCCCGCCGCCGCGACGTTCGTTGATCCCGAGGCTTACCGGGCGGCGGCGCTGCTCGGTAATACGACCGCCCATCCCGGCGGAGTTCCGCAGATCGAATGGAGCGGAGCAGGCTTGGCGCTCGGTCTGTTGTCGACTGTCCTGGCCGTGCTGATAGCACTTGTCGCGCTGCATTTCGGCACGTTGCGCGCTCGCGGAAAGCCGCCGATTCGTCCGGTCACCGTGGCCGCGACCGCATTACACCGACTGCACAGCGGGCATGTGGGGGACTACGCCGCCTGGCTTGTCTTCGGCGCGGCAGTGGTCGCCGGACTGGTTGCCACCGGCTGGCTGTAATGGGCCTGGTAGCCAGCAGCTGTCCGGGAGACCGGCGCGCTCGGTGGAAACGAACGGCGGCCCGCGGGAACCAGCGGCGCTCCGTGAAAACCAGTCGACTCGGTGGAACCAGCGGCTGTCCGTGAAAGCGGGAAACCTAAGGCGAGGTGGCACCGGCGCGGTCAGCTTTCGCCAGCGTCGGGCAGTAGACGCGGAAGGACCGTCGAGCCCGCGGTTGCCGCGGCGGCGGAGGTGGTGGCGATGGTCCAGCCGACGGGACCCAGTGGCGTGCAACCGAAATAGGCCGACACCCCCGGAACCATGACCACCGCGCCGAGAACCAGGCCGCTGGCGGCGGTCGTGACCCAGACCAGGGGACTGCGGTGGCCGGAGAGCAGTGTCTGCCCGAGTTGGGTACCGATGAGCGCCACCAGTCCGATGGTGGCCGCGCGGCGCTGGGTTCCGGTGTAGCGGCCGACGGTCCACGCTGTGCAGGCACCCGCCGCAGTGGCTATGCCGCGCACCGCGATCGTGCGGGCGAGATCGGGACCCAGACTGGCAGGCGGGATTTCGGCCAATTGCCGCGCCCGTTGCTCGGCACCGTGCTCCGCATCGCGCGGGTCCGGGCTGTCGCGATCCGGTGAAAGGGCAAGGGCCAGTGCGGGAAACATATCGGTGAGCATGTTCACCAGCAGGAATTGCCTAGTACCCAGCGGTGCCCGCCCGCCGACCACGGTGCCGTAGATGGTGAATGCGATCTCCCCGGCATTGCCGCCGACCAACACGCCCACCGCGTCGGTAATGCGTTGCCACATGCCGCGTCCCTCTACCAGCGCGTGCAGCAGGGCGAGTGGATTCGGATCGGTGAGCACCAGATCCGCGGCATTACGGGCGGCCGCGGAGCCCCTTGCGGCCAAACCAATTCCGATGTCCGCGCTGCGGATGGCGGCGGCATCATTGCTGCCGTCGCCGGTCATGCCGACCACATGACCATTGCGGCGCAAGGCGGCCACGATGCGGACCTTCTGCTCCGGACCGACCCTGGCGAAGACGGTGCTGCGTTCGATGAGTTCGGCCTGCTCGGTATCGTCGAGCCGATCCAGATCGGCACCGGTGGTGACGGTATCCACGGCAATGCCGAGTTGGCGGGCCACCGCCGCCGCCGTGACCGGATGGTCGCCGGTGATCATGCGCACGCCGATTTCATTGTCCTGCAAGGCCGTTACCAGCGGCAACGTCTGCGGGCGCGGGGTGTCCGCGATGCCGAGGAAGCCGAGGAGGGTGAGTTCGTCGACGGCGCGTTCGACATCATCGGGTTGGTCGGCGAGGTCGCGGCGGGCGACGACGAGGACGCGCAGGCCTTGTTCGGCGAGGTCATCGATGACTTCCCGCGCGCGCTTGCGCACGTTGTCCGAGAATGGTTCCGCGGTAGGAGCTTTGGTGCAGCGGGGGAGTACCACCTCCGGTGCACCCTTGACGATCAGGCGCAATTTTCGTGTCGTCTGGCCGAGTACCGCGGCGTAGCCACGATTGGATTCGAACGGGATCTCCTCGATCGGATCCCACCGGTGCGCGTCGTCGCCGAGCCTTTCGGCGGCATCCAGGACCGCGCGGTCGGTGGCGTGCAGCACCGGACCGTCATCCGGATCCGGGCAGGCACGGGCGGCGGCGCGTAGCAGTCGGCGCGCATCATCGGATTCGTCATCGGGTGACCACTGGTTGTCCAGGTCGGCC
Organism: Nocardia sp. NPDC050408; assembly: GCF_044458905.1. Taxonomy (NCBI): domain Bacteria; kingdom Bacillati; phylum Actinomycetota; class Actinomycetes; order Mycobacteriales; family Nocardiaceae; genus Nocardia; species Nocardia sp. NPDC050408. Next base: position 92,206 of record NZ_JBITIL010000003.1, read on the forward strand.
AGCATGGTGAGCCGCAGCCGTCCTTCGGTGAGGGTGCCGGTCTTATCGAAGCACAGGGTGTCGACGCGGCCGAGAGCCTCGACGGTGCGGCTGGCGCGGACCAGCACGCCGTAGCGCGACAGTCGACGCGCGGCTGCCAGCTGCGCCACTGTGGCGACCAGGGGCAATCCCTCCGGCACCGCGGCTACCGCGACCGCGACGCCGTCGGAGATCGCATTGCGCAGCATCCGGCCGCGCAGTCCGCCCAGCGCGGTGACCAGCGCCCCACCCGAAAGGGTGAGTGGTAGTGCGCGATTGGTGAGCTGCCGCAGCTGGGCCTGCACGCCGCCCTTATCCGGCGGCACCGCGCCCGCGGTCGCGCGTCCGGCCTGGGTATCGGCGCCCACGGCAACTACGACGGCCAGTCCCCTTCCGTTCACGACGGTGCTGCCCGCGAAGATCATGCAGGCGCGTTCGCCGAGGGCCGCGCTGGGTGTGGCGGCGAGATTCTTCTCGACCGTCACCGATTCGCCGGTCAGACCGGATTCGTCCATTTCCAGTTCGTCCACGCGCAGCAGTCGCGCATCGGCGGGAACCACATCGCCCGCGTGGACGACCAAGACATCGCCGATGGCGAGAGCGTCTGCGGGCACGGATTCTTCGTTCTGTTCGGCCTCGTCGATCGCCGCGCGGTCGATCAGGCGGCCGGTGAGTTGTTCGCCTTCGAGCAGGTCTTGCAATTCGCTTTCAGCGCGCTGGCGCTGAGCGGCCGATATCACCGCATTCACCGTCAGCACGGAGGCGAGAAGTATGGCGTCGGACGGCTCGCCGAGTATGGCGGTGGCGACGGCTCCGACGCTGAGGATCGGCGTCAGCGGGTCATCCAGCTCGTGGCGCAGATGGCGGGCGAAGGACGTCATCGGTGCGAGAGTTTTGGTGATCAGGCTCTGTTCGGCTCGGGCCGGGATCGCCCGCTCGTCGAGGGCCGGGGGCTGCGGTAGGCGTGCGAGCACTTCATTGGGTTCCAGTGCGTGCCAAGGCAATAGGGGTGCAATAGTGGTGGGTGGTGCGGATGTGGCCGCTCGAATGCCGTTGCGCGCCCCGGTCATCAGCGCAGTCAGCTGTGCGGCGACCATCGGTGTTGTTCGAGCCTTCCTGGTCGGGGTGACAGCGAGCAGCAGGCCGCCGAGCGCGCACGCCGACAGAGCCAGGGTGCGCCCGCGTTCACTGACCTGCCGCGCGGGCGCGACTGCCGCGAGCACGCGCTGCACCTGGTCGAGATCCCGGCAGATGGCATCGGCGGCCCACGGTGGTTCGCAGTGATGGGCCCTGAACAATCCGAGTGCCAGGTCGGCTCGGGCCAACGCTTTGTGGGCGCAGGGGCTCAGCATCGCCACCACCTGGCCGTCCTGCTGCAGCCGCTCGACCTGCTTGCTCATCGACGTCGTCGCGGAAACGAATTCATCAGCGAGCGAACGTAATTCGTTCGCATCCTCATGTGCGACGAGCACCACCCGCAACCCAGCCCGCCGCGCAGCGGTCAACACATCGTGCGCACTCGGATCGAGCTCCCGACCGAGCAGCACACGTCCCACCGTGCGGTCACCGGCACGCAATTCGCGCCAGACCGGCCGGATGGTGGCCCCGCGATCACGAGCCCCGCTCTTCGGATGCACCAGTCGCAGTGCCGCGTGCTCTGACGCGGTCGCCTCGTCGCCGTCGGTTGCGGCTGCCTTGTAGTCCACGATGGCGGCTTGCTTGCTGCCATTCGTCGCGGCTTTCTTGTTGCCCGCGGTTGCGGCGTGCTTATCGCCCTGGAGTGCGCTCTCCTCGCTATCCCCCGATGCGGCCTGTCCGTTGCCTTCGTTGGTAGCCCCCTCCTCACCCTTCGTAGTGGCGCCCCAGCTCTCTGTCGGGGTCTGCTCATCTGAGGACCACAGCAATCGCTGCGCTGCGCTCCAGACCTTCCCCATCGACCATTCGTCATCGGCCGACTCGACATCGAGCACCAGTCGACGTGACGTGAGCAGCGCTTCGCCGTCGATCACCAGCGTGGTGAGCCGGTCCAAGCGCCGCCACGCACCCCGGTGCAATGTCAGTACTCCCGCACGCGCGAGGGCCATGTTCACGCTGGCGGCGTAGGCCTCGCGGCAGGCTCGTGCGGCCTTCGGTGCGCCGAGTCCGAGGGCGTCGGCGGCATCGCCGAGGCGGCCGAGGCCGACGAATGCGGCGGTGCCGACGAGCGATCCGGCTGCGGTTTCGTCGGCGACGCGCTCGATCGGGCCGCCCGGTATGTCGGTGGGGCGGGTGTAGGGCGGTAGGGGCTCGGTTACGTCGGGTTGTTCGCGGCACACCATTTCGGACTCCCAGTTGCGCCACTCCAAACGCTGGGCGATGGCCTCGCCGAGTAGAAAGGTGCGCTGGGCAGTGTCGGCAAGCAGACTCGAAATTCCGTCGGCGGCGTCTTCGCCGAATGCGGTTCCGATCGCGGTGACAATCGTCAGGGCCATATCGGCGCGGGAACGGCCGAATCGCGATTCGAGCATTCCCCGCAGTCGAGGTTGGGTGTCGACGAAGGTGGCCGCCGCTCGCACCGCGCGCGCCGGACCACCGAACGGTAGCCGTGCGCCGACCGTGGACACCGCAATGGCGAATACCTCGCTCGCCACTTGAATTCCCGCCGCCAGCAACGGTTCCCGGTCCTCCGGATATTCGACGCTGCGACTCCAGTCCACTTCGGCGACATTATTATCGGCCTCGATCCCCTCGATGGCCTCGAGCAGTTCTGGCAGCGCGGTCGCGCCGTCGCGCAGCGTGGCGACCACCCGACCGGTCACCGCATTCACCTGTGACCACCGCACACCGCGTAACTTGCCGAGCCGCTCGTCCAATATCCGTGCCAGCGCCGCGCCACGCTCGGAGCTGAGCCCACGCACTTCGATCGTCGCCTTGTTGTCACGCAGGGCCACCCGACGGTTGGCCCGACGCTCATGCGGATCGACCAGATCCAGCAGGTCCTCGCCCAGCGGGCTCTCCGGTGTGGAAGCCAATTCGTCGACTCCGGCGGCGGTCGTGTCGATGACCGATGTCGCGGCATCGGCCACAGCTTCGGCCGCATGCAACGGTGCCTCGACGAGTTGTACGCCCAGTCCGACGGCTGTCGAAACCCCGGTGCGCACCGCACCGGTTATCGCCGCCGTCGGCGCCTCGATCCACCACGGGGCCAAACCATCACGCCTACCCATACTCGGCAACTACCCGGCGTCACTGGATGCAAACGGGCATCGAAAGTGCCTGTCGGCTGGGAGTTCAGCCAATCCGCCAGGGCGCTCACCGGCACCGGATTGACCCTCTCGCCAGCGGGTATGCGACATACATGCCGACCTTCGGAAACTGAAGGTCCAAGTGATATGCGGGGCTGCCCGGCACCGTCGATGAGGACGAGGCCCGCAACGGCGCGGACTGCGCACGGTTAGCCACGCGAGGATCGCCAACACCGGAAAGTGTCAGGTGATGAGGCAGGTAACAGCGCTATTTGCGCGGGGGTCCGAGGGGGGTGGAGCCGCACTCGACCAGGTCGCGGTGCTAACCGGCACGGCGATCGCCATCGCGGCCGTGCTGGTCGTCGTCGGGTATCTGCACCGCACCCGCCGCATCACCTGGCTACAAACTGCCGCCGATCGGCTCGGGCGGCTGAGTAACCGGCCGGGTTGGGTCGCGCTGCCGCTCGCGCTGTTCATCGCCACCATTCTCACCGCGCTATTCGGCTTCATCTGGGATGTGAGCCTGCATATCGGTAAGGGCCGCGACGAGGGCCCGCTAGCGAATCCGGCGCACTACTTCATCATGATCGGCCTGTTCTTCCTGTTCATGGCCGGAATGCTGGCCATCATCCTGCCGCTGGACCAGAAACCGGGTCCGGCCGCCATTCGGATCACCCGTGACTGGTACGCGCCGGTCGGCGGCGTACTGATGGCGGGGGCCGGCCTGTACGCCCTTATCGGCTTCCCACTCGATGACATCTGGCACCGACTGTTCGGCCAGGACGTCACCCTGTGGGGTCCGACGCATCTGATGCTGATCGGCGGTGCCGGATTGTCGCTGGTCGCCGTGCTGCTGCTGGAATTCGAAGGCCGCCTGGACCGCCCCGATCCGGATCGCACCGACGGACCACTGCTGTGGCTGATCCGCACCTTCGCCTTCGGCGGTCTGCTGATCGGCCTGTCGGTGTATCAGGTCGAATTCGATTTCGGTGTCGAACAATTCCGTCTGGTTTTCCAGCCGATGCTGATCGCGGCCGCGAGTACGATCGCACTGATTTCGGCGCGCTACACGCTCGGGCGCGGCGGTGCATTGGCGGCGGTGGTATTCGCGATCTTCGTCCGCACCGTTTTGGCGGTCTTGGTCGGTCCGCTGCTCGCTGCGCCGCACAACGTATTTCCGCTGTATCTCGGTATCGCGCTGATCGTGGAACTGATGGCGCTGCTGCCCATGTCCAGACCCGTATGGTGGGGTGCGCTGACCGGACTGGTCGCGGCCACTATTGGGCTCTGGCTCGAATCGCTATGGGTGGCGGGGGTGTTCGTGGATTCCTGGCCGAGCGGTATGTGGCCGGAGCTATTGCTCATGGCGCTGCCCGTGGGTGTCGCGGGCGGTGCGGTCGGCGTCCTGCTCGGCATGGTCCTGCGGGGTGAAGAGCTTCCGCGCATCGTGATTCGCCGTGGCATCGTGATAGCCGCGGTGCTGATCACTGCGGCTGCCACGGCGAATGGCCTACGCGTCGATGTTCCTGAAAATGCCTCCGCGACAGTCCAATTGCGTGATGCCGCAGCGGCATACGCCGGTCGGATGGTCAACGCCGATATCACGTTGGCACCGAAGGACCTGGTCGGTGCTGATCCCGAGTGGGTGCAGATTCTGGCCTGGCAGGGTGGCATCGGGTCCTCGAGCCCTGGTCGCGGACTGGTGATCGATCAGCTGCGCAGGGTCGGCCAGGGACATTATGTCAGTACGAAACCGGTTCCGGCATACGGTAATTGGAAGACAATCCTGCGGCTGCACGACGGCCGAATGCTCACCGCACTGCCGATCTACATGCCTCATGACCGCGGCATCGATGCCGCCGAAGTCCCGGCACTGGACCAGTTCACGCGCTCCTTCGTCCCCGAAATCACTGTGCTCCAACGTGAGCGCTCATTCGATCGCCCCTCCTGGCTGATCGACGCGGCATCGACAGTCGTACTCATCTGCTCGCTGATCCTCATCTGGGCGCTGTCCTGGGGTGCGGCTCGGATCAACCTCGCCTACCGACGCGAGGTGCGCGCCGAGTCGGCGACCGCCGTCGCGCCAGGACGGCGATGACCATCCGCTGAACGTGTCCGAACGAGCGGTATGAATCGGGGCCGCCGTCTCCTCTGGGCTGCAGCGGTCGGATTTCTGATGCTGGGGTACCAGGATCGCCCGGCGTGCTTCGGTCCGGGCGGATTCGCCGCGAGCGGACGCGGCCTCCGAATCCCGCATCCGCATGACCGTGACGCGAATGGAACTCTGACAATCTGCCAATTTGACATTCAGAAACGAGAATTACGTTCTACTCTGAAGTAGAGTCGGACTCTCGCCGTCGGGTCGGGCCCGGCGATCCTGCATCTCCCGACGGTGCGGCGGAGTGAATCCGCCGGTTCCACGTCACGGGCAATTGGAGCTTCAACTATGCGCACAGTCCCTCCCGATCTGGTCGAACGATACGAACGTGCGGGATGGTGGACCCGCCACAGCATCGGGGAACTTCTGGCCGGCGGACTCACCGCCGCACCGGACGCCCGATTCGAGGTGTATTCGGAGGTTCGGCCGTGGTCGGGAACCTTCGGCGAGGTCGAATCGGTCGCCCGGCGGTTGGCGGCCGGGCTGCGCGCCCGGGGGGTCGGGTCCGGCGATGTGGTGGTTTTCCAGCTGCCCAACTGGATGGAGGCCGCCGCCGCATTCTGGGCGGCGGAGTTTCTCGGGGCGGTGGTGGTTCCCATCGTGCACATCTACGGTCGTAAGGAGGTCGGATACATCCTCGACCAGGTGCGGCCGCGGGTGTTCATCACGGCCCAGCGGTTCGGCAAGCTCGACTACGACCCCGCGGTGGCCGCGGACGTTCCCATTGTCGGTGTGGTGGACGGCGATTGTCCCGGCACCGATTTCGGCACTCTGCTCGCCGACGCGCCGTTCGTGGGGGTCGCGGAGGTGGACCCGGCAGGTCCGGCGTTGATCGCGTTCACCTCCGGCACCACCAGCGCGCCCAAGGGTGTCGTGCACAGCCACCGCACCCTCGGGTGCGAAGCCCGCCAGCTCGCTGCGCGTCGCCCGGACGACTTCTACCCGCAGGTGACCGCCGCTCCGGTCGGTCACTTCATCGGCATGCTCAATGCGTTTCTCGTTCCGGTTCTGGACGGTAAGCCGGTCGATCTTGTCGACGTGTGGAATCCCGATCTGATCCTCGACCTGATGACGACCCGCGGCATCAGCGTCACCGGCGGCGTCCCCTACTACTTGACCAGCCTGCTCGACCACGAGAAGTTCACCCCCGCGCACCTGCGGCTGCTGAAGTACGCCGGTCTGGGTGGGGCGCCCGTGCCGGCCGCCGTCGCCGAGCGGCTCTCCGCGCTCGATATCAAGGTCGCGCGGTCCTACGGCAGTACCGAGCACCCGTCCATCACCGCGTCCGAGTACTTCGTCCCGCAGAGCAAGCGGCTGTACACCGATGGTGACCCTGAGCCGGGCGTGGAGATACGTCTCGCCGACGACGGTGAAATCCTCAGTCGCGGACCGGATCTGTGCTTGGGCTACACCGACGACGCCCTTACCTCGGCCAAGTTCGACGCCGACGGCTGGTTCCACACCGGCGATGTCGGCACGCTCGACGCCGACGGCTACCTCACCATTACCGACCGCACCACCGACCTGATCATTCGCGGTGGCGAGAACATCAGCGCCCTCGAGGTCGAGGACATCCTCATCACCATGCCCGGCGTCGCCGAGGCCGCCGCCGTGGCCGCCCCCGACGATCGCCTGGGCGAACACGTCGCCGCCGTGCTCCGGCTGCATTCCGGCGCGGTCGCGCCGACTCTCGAGGACCTGCGCGCTCACTTCGCCGATGCGGGACTCGCCAAACAGAAATGGCCGGAGCAGATCCTCATCGTCGCCGACTTTCCCCGCACCGCCAGCGGCAAGGTGCGCAAGTACCTCGTTCGCCAGCGCCTGCGGGACCTGTGAATTCGCCGATTCAGCCCGTGTCCTCAGTCACTCATCTCCTGGAGTTCTCATGTCCACCATCGAATCCACTCCCGCGTCGGGCGAGACCGGCAGACCGGAAACCGGCCGGATGGACGGCGCGTCCCGGCTGCGCATCGGTGTCGTCCTGGCCGTCGTCGTCCTGTACACCGAGGTCGGTCCATTGCAGTACACGATGGTGGTCGCGGCATTGCAGCCGATGACCACGACCTTCGACACCGTCGGCGGCAATATCACCTGGGCGCTCATTATTCTCGGGCTGGTCGGCGTCGCCGCGAACCCGTTGCTGGGCAAGGCCAGTGATATCTGGGGCAAGAAGAAGATCATGCTGCTGTGCGGGACCCTGTTCCTCCTCGGCAGTGTGATCTGTGCGCTCACCAGCAACTGGACCGTCTTCCTGGTCGGGCGGGGGCTCTCGGCGTTCGCGCTGGCCACCCAGGTCATTGCCTTCGGGCTGGTCCGAGACCTCTTGCCGCGCAAGTATGTTCCGATCGGTCTCGCCCTGATCGGTACCGGTGTCGGGTTCACCGGCGTCGTGGGTCCATTGGTGGGCGGCGTACTCGTCGACAGCTTCGGCTGGCGGGCACTGTTCTGGTTCATGGCGGCGTTCGTTCTCGTGCTGACGCCGCTGCTGCTGACCGTGGTTCCGGAATCCCCGGTTCGAGTGCCGGACCGGGTCGACCCCTACGGCGTGGTGCTGTTGTCCGGCGGCGCGGTGCTCACCCTGCTCTACCTGGACAACGGCCAGGATTGGGGCTGGGGCACGCCGAGCGGGCTGGCCTGGCTGATCGCCGGCCTGGCTTTGCTGATGCTGTTCTTCATTGTCGAATCACGCGTCCGGCGGCCGATTATCGATATGAAGCTGCTTCTCGATCCGAAGCTCGGCCTCGTATTGCTGGTGGCGATCTTCAGCATCGGCATCACCGCCGTGCAGCCGATGGCCCTCGGGTACATGACTCAATCCCCGAATCAGGATGGACTGCGCCAGAACGTGATTGACGGTGTAGTCGACCAGGCTCAGGCGAAGGGCGCGAATCTGCCCGCCGCGACGGTCGAGGTCACCTTCGATCCGGGCTACAGCTACGGGAACGGCTTCAGCCTGTTGGAGTACGCGCTGCACATCGGCATCTGGGCCAGCCTGATCGGTATGATCGTCGGTCCGTTCGCCGGGTTGCTGACCCGGCGGGTGGGTGCCCGTATCCCCGCGATCATCGCCTTAGGCCTGCTGGCCGTGTCCGGCCTGGGATTCGTTGTCGCGGACTACAACTGGGTGACCTACCTGGCGCTGTATTCGGTGGCGGGGGTCGCCTTCGGGTTTCTCTGGGCAGCCTTGCCCAATCTCATCGTGGAGGCCGTCCCGCCGGAGCAGCAGGGCATCAGCGCCGGCATGCTCGGGGTCACCTTGGCGCTGGGCAGCGGAGTCGCCATGGCGATCGCCACCGCGCTGCTGAACAACAGTCCGGTCGTCGCGCATATCGATGTCGCGGGTGAGTCGTCGACGCGGGCGATACCGCACGTGTTCGCCGACAGCGGCTATACCCAGAGCTTCTGGGTTGTCCTCGTGACCACCGTGATCGCCCTGGTCATCGCGGTACTCATGCGGCACGGCCGCAAGCCCGCCACCGGTGGCGCGGACTCTGCGGTGTAGTCGATATGCGTCTAGTGGGTGCCGCCGGATGGCGGCACCCACCAGAATGAGGTCGGATAATGTTGCAGGAGTGGGGTCTCGACGGGCTTATACGGCGAGCAGGTCGAGGCTGCGGTGCCGTTCGACCGCCTGGCCCAGCCGTACGGTGAGATGTTCGATAACCGGCCGGTCGACCGCACGGGTGATCGCCCACATGAACAAGCCGTACGGCAGATACGCTCGATACAGCGACCAGGCCCGGTTCCGATCCGGCGGCGTGACGCCGTGGTTGGCCAGCCGGTCGAGATAGTGGTCGAGCAGCGCACGCTCATGGCGGGCGAGCTCGTCCGGGTCCAGCACCGTCGCCAGGTGATAGGCGACGTCGAGGGCCCACACCCCGTGCTGGACCACCTGCCAGTCGATGAGACCCGGTCGGCCGTCGGGCAGCTCGTAAATATTGCCGGTATGCAGGTCGCCGTGCACCAGACACACCGGCTCCGCCGCGCGCAGCCGGTCCATGGCCGCCATCGCCGCAATGAGGCGGTCGGCGCGGCGGACGTCCTGCGAAATCCCTTGTGCCCGCCCGTCATCGAGCAGTCCCTGGAGCTGCTCGGCGCTCAGATGACCCGACAATCGAACGAGGCGAGGGGGAAAGAGCACAGACAGCTCAGGGCGTTTCCCGTCCCAGCTGGCCGCGTGCAGCGCGGCGAGCTGCTCGAGTGTCGCGGCGGCTCGCTCGGCGCTGTAGGTCGTGGTCGGATCAAGGAACCGGGCCCCGGCGGCGACCAGATCGTGCATGAGAATCAGGGCATGTCCGGTGTCGTCGTCGACCGCGGCATGCACGCACGGCGGCGTGCGGACCGGAAGATCCTGTGCGACAAGGCGATAGAAATCGCCCTCGGCGCGAGTTGTACGTCGGCGCGCCGGGTTGAAATAGCCCTTGGCGCACAAGGCGGCGGGGGCGTCGGTCTGCTGTGCGTAGTCGACGCGGAACCGCAGTTTGGTAGCCACGGTCTCGAGTCGCTCGACGATATGGGTGCCCGTCGCGACGGCATTCGGATAGCGTCGGCCCAGCGTCGGGGTGAGCCAGTCGGGCGACAGCACCACCGCTTCGTCGGCCGGTGCCGAATTATTCGCCGTACTCATCGAACGTCCTGCGCCACAGTGATTCCCGCGAGGTCGCACGCCTGGTGCAGATAGCCGAAGTGGCGGGCGCCCGCATCGGTCGGTAGTCGCATGGTGCGCCGGCTGCGCAGGCTGAGCAGTCCGGCCTTGACTCGAGCGAATACCTCGTGCCAGTGCAACTGGTCGATCGAATGGCCGGTCTGCTCCTGCCACAGCGCGATGGTCTCCGCGCGGGTGCCGAGTCCGTCGAGCCGCGGTACCCCCTGACCGACCGACAGCGACTCGTCGAACAGCAGCCACCAAGCCAGGTCGGCCACCGGGCCGGCCAGCGACGCCTGCTCCCAATCCATTACCCCGACGACGTGGAAGTCGTTGTCGAACATCATATTCCCAATGCGTGCGTCGCCCCACGACACTCCGGGCCGGGTCAGCGGCGGCCGGTGCTCGCCCAGCCAATCCAGCAGCGCCTGCACGACATCGGGAATGTCCTCGCCGAACGCCCAGTGCGCATAGCTGCGCCAATACGACAGGTGCTGTGTGTCACCGGCCGCGCCGTGCTCGGGCCGGTCGAAGAACGATACGGTCGTCACGGGCAGCCGGTGAATCGCGGTCAGCTGGCGCATCGCGCTGTCCCACAACGTTCTTCGCTGCGTGGGAGTCGCCTCGGCGAGCCAGCCGGAGGAGTTGTACGGCGGCATGCTGACCGGCACGCGACCGTGCATGCGCCGCATGACATAGAAAGGGCGTCCGAGAACCGCGGGGTCGTTCTCGAACCAGAGGGCCCGCGGCACCCGCACTTCGGGGTGCCCGTCCAGAGCTGTAAGTATGTCGTACTGGATATGGAATTTCGGTTCGAAGAACACCTGATGTTCCGGAGCCGGTGCGATGCGCACGACAAGCTCTTCGACGCACTGCCCGGTGCGAGCCGTGACCAGGATGGTCTCATTCGAAAAGCCCGCGCCGCGAGGGTAATCGGGCCGATCGATCTCGACCGTGGCGACGCCGAGTCGATCGGCCAGCCAGGGGCGCAGCGCGGCGACCGTAGCGTCGAGATCGCGGCCTTTGGAAAACAGGGGCCCATGCTCCATTGCGGTCCGGTTACCTTTCGATGGGGGGACCGCCGAAGGCGGTCAGGCAGAATGCCCACACCTGTTCTGCGACGTCGTCGACGCTGGTGGGTGCGGGTGCGAACGCGTAGTGGTGGAAGACGGCCGTGACCAGTTGCAGCGCCAGCCAGGCATCGGTGGATGGATCGGCGGGGCGGAGCAAACCGGCGGCCGCGGCGGCTCGCAGTTCCTGCTCCACGAGATCGACGAAGGGCCGGTTGGCCTCGGCAATCTCTACCGGAAAAAGCTGGTACAGCCGCCAATGCTCGGCGGTGATGAAGCGCGCCCCGGTTATGCCGCCGCCGTCGCCGCGCAGCGAGCGCAGTATCTCGAAGAGATAAAAGCGCAGACGTGCCACGGGGTCCGGCAGCTCCCGCGCGGCGGCTTCCACCTCGCCGGCCCGCTCGCTGACGACGTCCTCGAACACAGCCAGGAGCAGCTGATCCTTACCTGCGAAGTGCCGATAGAAGGTTTGCAGGGCGATGCCGGCTTCCTTGGACAGTTCCTGCGTGGTCAGCGTGGCGCCCTCGGTCTGCAACAGTCGGCGTGCGGCCGCGACGATCGACTGCGTCTGCTCCCGGCTGCGGGCCTTGGACCGCTGCACCGAGCGGGAGCGTTCCGCCGCCCGGTCGGCCCAGAGTGGCGCCTCCGCGGGGGAATCGGGGGCAGGGGGTTTCTGTGTAGGCACAGCAGTTGTCCTCTCGCGTCGGGGCGAATACGACGACCGTAAACCGCGGTTGGTTCCTGCCCGACATCCGTGGTCGGCCCTCGGTGGTGTCGGCCCGACCGGCACCGTTCGGCCACGGTGCCGGTCGGGCCGGTGCCGATCGCCGACCGGCCGGGATGGGCAACAGTCGGATCAGACTGCCGCCAGCACCGGTGGTGCGGCCGGAGTGAAGCGGTACAGCCGTTCGGCATTGCCGCGCAGAATCTTGTACTGGGTTTCCGGTGGCAGGTGGCCGATGAGGTGTCTCACGCTCTGGATGCAGTTGGGCCAGGTGGAATCCGAATGCGGGTAATCGGTTTCGCACATGATGTTGTCCTCGCCGAGGACGTCGATGCTGGCGATGCCGTGGCTGTCCTCGATGAAGCAGCCGAAGATGTGGTCGCGGAAGGTGGCGCGGATATCGAGGGTATCCAGATCGATGTTGCCGCTCGCCGCGTGTTCGCCGAACCGCACGCCCTTCTTCACCCAGTGACGTTGCTTGTCGAGCACTTGCTCGGCGCGTTCCAGGAAATACGGCATCCAGCCGATCTCGCCTTCCGACAGCGCTATCTTGAGTTTCGGGTAACGCTGGAACATTCCGCTGAACAGCCAGGACAGCATGGCTCCCGAGGTGCGGGTCGCGCCCCAGGCGAGATTCGCGAGAAACGGTGCGTCGGGAGCGATCTGGGGCACGGTCGACGACGATCCGACATGCATCGACACCACCATCTCCAAATCGTTGGCCGCGGCCATCACCGGATCCCAGTACCCGCCGGCGTCGTGAATCGTCGGAAGGCCCAGTGGCGCGGGGTTTTCCGAGAAGGCGAAAGTGGTCGCCCCCTTGGCGGCGCAGCGTTCCAGTTCGCGGGCGGCCAGTTTCGGATCCCAGAGTGGAATGAGCACCAGCGGGATGTAGCGGCCCGGTGCGGCGGCGCACCAGTCCTCGACCATCCAGTCGTTGTACGCCTGTAGGCAGACAAAGCCGAACTCACGATCGCTGGCCTCGGAGAAGAGCTGGCCGCAGAACCGGGTCACCGTCGGAAAGCACAGGGAAGCAAGGATTCCCGCGCGGTCCATATCCTCGATACGGGCCTTGGCGTCGTAGCAGCCGGGTCGCATCTCGCTGTACGGCAACGGTTTCGGGCTGAACTCCTCTTTCGACTTCCCGGCGACGGCGCTCAGGCCGGAGCTGGGGAAGCGTTTGCCGTCGTATACCCAGCAGTCCATACCGTCGGCGTCGACCTCGATATGGGGTGCGCGCTCGCGATCCGCGCGCGGCACCCGGTCCAGCCACAGGTTGGGGGGTTCGAGAATGTGGTCGTCGACCGAGATCAACCAATCGAGATTCAGGTCGGAGGGCACGATTACTCCTTCGGGTCGGGCTTCGGTCATCGGAGTTCTCCGATGACAAGGTGTTTGAGTTCCTGAAATGCCCGGATTCCGTCCGGGCCGCGTTCGCGGCCGAGGCCGCTGTGCTTGTAGCCGCCACTGGGTGCGTAGGCGCTGAACAGTGCCGTGTTGACGTTGACCGCTCCCGTGCGCAGTCGCCGGGCGATCGCGGTCGCGGCGGCGGCATCGGTGCTGTAGACCTGTCCGGACAGGCCGTAGTCGCTATCGTTGGCGATTTCGACGGCGTGGTCGAGATCGCGGTATCCCAGCACCGCCAGGACCGGGCCGAAGATCTCTTCCCGCGCGGCGGGATTCGAGTTGTCCGGCACATCGAGCACGGTCGGTTCGATGTAGTAGCCGCGGTCGAGTCCTTTGGGCCGTCCGCCGCCGTACCCGACGATGGCGCCCGCGCCGACGGCCTGTTCGATCAGCCGCTCACAGCGTTCCCGATGCGCGGCGCTGATGAGCGGGCCCATCGCGGTGGCCGGGTCGGTCGGCGCGCCCACCGTCAGATTCGCGTACGCGCGCGAGACGGCCTCGAGCACCTCGTCTTTGTGTTCTCGCGGTACCAGCATCCGGGTCGCGGCGACGCAAGCCTGGCCGGCCATCCGGGCGACCACCGCGGTAGCGCCCGCAGCAGCCTTCGTGACCGCGTCGGCGAGATAGATCTGTGCCGATTTGCCGCCGAGCTCCAGCGCCACCCGCTTGATGGTCGGTGCGGCCTGTGCCCCGATTCGGGCACCGACAGCGGTCGACCCGGTGAACGAGACCATGTCGACCGCCGGATGGCTGGTCAACAGCTGCGCACCGGCCGATCCGGACTCCACCACGACACTGAAGACGCCGGGCGGCAGGCCCGCCGCCTCGGCCGCGGAGCCGAAGATGAGCGAGGAGATCGGTGTCAGTGGACTCGGCCGCAGGATGACCGAATTGCCGGCCATCAGGGCGGGCATAATCTTCTGCAACGCCAGGACGAACGCCGCGTTATAGGGCGTAATCACGGTGACCACACCGACCGGCTCGTGGCGGCGGACGCTCAACGCCACCCGGCCTCGCGTGAGTTCGTCGACCGGGACTTGGCCGGCCTGCTCGTGCCGCATCGAGAGGTACAACTCTATTGTGTTGCGGGCCAGCATCATTCCGGACAGGAACTGAGACTGCTCCGCGAACGCGAGCGGCTGGCCGGCCTCGGCAACCATGGTCGCCACTAGTTGCTCTCGAGCCTTTTCGACATGATCGAGAAAGGCATGTAGCGTCTGGGCGCGTTCGGTCGCCGGTGCATCGGCCCAGACTCCGCTGTCGAAACTTCGGCGCCCCTGAGTGATCGCGCGTCCGATCTCGGTCAGCGGAGCGGCGGCGAGTTCGGTGACGAGTGATTCGTCGGCGGGATTCTCCACGGCGACAACGTCATCACCGGTCACCCAGGAGCCGGCGACATATGATCGCCGTTCGGCGAGGATCATCGCCATGTTCTGGTCTCCATTTCCCTTGCAGTGCAGGTCATAACGGCTCGCTGGTGTAGACCACGGCGCCGCCGTAGTGCGGTGAGGAATGGCAGGCGAGGGCGACCGTGGCGGCGCGCTGCCGGGCGCCCGCCCGCCCGGCCAGTTGCAGATAGCACTCGAGCATCTGTGGAATGCCATGCATGCGGCCGTTGCCGAGGGCGCCGCCGCCGGAGAGAATCGGAAGCCCGGTAGGGGAGTCGCTGTCGATGCCGCCGTCGCGGACGAAGCGGTGCGCCTCGCCGACGGGACACAGGCCCAGTGCCTCCAGCCAGAAGTAGACGAAGGGTGAGAACCCGTCGTACAGCTGCGGCAGGTCCACCTCGCGGGGGCCCACCCCGGCGGCCGCCCATAGTCGCCGCGCGGTTTCGGCGCCACCGGCCATGATGTCGTCGAGCGGCCAGTGCGACGGCAACCGCGGCGGTGTCGGGCCGCTGCTCGCGTACCCGGCGATGTACACCGGTCGGTGCGGCAGGTCGCGGGCGCGCTCGGCGGAGGTGAGCACGAAGGCCGCCACGCCGTCTACCGGAATATCGCAGTCCGGGCGCCGCACCGGGTCGCTGACCATGGGCGCCGCAAGATAGTCGTCGGTGCTCAGCGGCCGTCCATGCCAGTACGACCACGGGATGGTTGCCCCGTTCTTGCGCGCCTCGACCACCACGGCCGCCATCGCGTCCGGATCGGCGCCGTACCTTTGCAGGTATTCGTTGTAGGGCAACGCGATCATCGGCAATGGGCCGCCGTAGCCCTGCGGCACGGTCCACTGCTGCGGCCCGGCGACGGCAGTCAGCGGATTGTCGTGATAGCCACCGGCCGGATTGTGCAGAGCCCGATGCAGCACAACGTAATCCGCGGCACCGGCGGCAATGGCGTTGACCGCCAACGCCACCGAACCCGGTATCTGGCCGACACCCTGGAAGTTCGCCACGTACCGCGGGCCGGTGCCGATCCGGTCGGCCAGCCAGTTGGCGGTTACGGTGCTGGTTCCGTCACTCACGGCGTGTGCGCCCGCGGTCGGAAACATGGCGGAGGTTACGAATCCGTCGATCGCATCGGGTGTGAGTCCGGCGTCGGCGATCGCCGTGCGTGCGACGTCGACGGCTACCGCGCCGAGTGGGCGATCGAATCGGCGTCGCACGGCGCTGTGTGCGTATCCGACCACGGCGACCCGGCAGCCCGCGGGGAATCGCCCGGTCACGAGGTCACCGCTGTGCTGCCCGCGTTCGTCGCGAGCTCGAAGGCCGCAACAGCGAGGTCATCGGTGAGGTCCTCGAAGGTGACCCGTACCGGATCGCCCACGCGCACAACGGTTTCCGGACCGCTCAGCAGCCGTCCGATCATGCGGATTCCGCACGCCTCTACGAGTTCGACATCGACGAGTAGGTACGGCACCTGATCGGCGAAGCCGAGCAGCGACGCTTTTCGGATCACCGTCCACGACCGCACCGTGCCGCGCCCGCTCACCGGCTCGTACCGGAAATCGGGTGTGGAGGTGCCGCACCGACGGCAGGTTTCCCCGGGCGGCAGCGCGAACCGGTCACACCGGCCGCATCGAGCCAGAGTGAGGACGTGCCGCCCGGCTGCCGACCAGTAGTCGGCGGTGAGGGCGTCGGGGATCGGTAGTGGACGCGCGACCGTCACGGGATCACCCGCGCGTCCTTGAGCCCGATGATCCCATCCCACGAGTAGCCCAACTCGAGTAGGAACTGCTCGGTGTGCTCGCCGTGTTCGGGTGCGCGCCGCAGGGTGGGCGGTCGTTCGTCGAACTGCACCGGTCCGGTGGGCAGGGGGTAGGACTGGCCGTTGTCCATATCGACCTCGCCGAGGTATCCATTGGCCAGCACCTGCGGGTCGTCGAGCAGTTCCGCCACGGCCTGCACGGGCGCCCATGGCGCGTCCAGTCCCGACAGCAGTTGCTTCCATTCGTCGAAGGTGCGATTGGCGAATTCCGTCTCGAGTTCGGCCACACAGGCGTCGCGGTGCGTGGCGCGGGCGGCCAGATCCACGAAGCGGGAATCGTCGACGAGGTCGTCGCGCCCGATCAGGCGGCAGAATTCCGCCCAATACCGGTCCGACTCCAGGAAGACCAGTTGAATGTGCCGCCCGTCCTTGGTTCGGTAGGCACCGACGAGCGGATTGACCGAACCGCCGCGGCCGGATACCGCCTGTGGCGGGTTTCCGGCCAGCGCGGAGAGCACATCGGAGGACAGCATCCACATGGCAGTGGCCAGCAGTGAGACGTCGACGACCGTGCCCGAGCCGGTGCGCTGCTGCCGCAAAAGTGCCGCTGCGACGCCGAAAGCCAAGGCCATCGCGCCGTTTCGGTCGCCCATCGCGCCGCGCTGGCTGATCGGGTAGTCCCGCTCCGGTGGGGTCAGCATGTGGGCCACGCCGCCGTGGGCCCAGAACGCCGAGGAGTCGTAGCCGGCCTTATCCGCGCCGGGGCCTCGGCTGCCGAAGCCGTGGCCCCGGGCGTAGACGAGCCGGGGGTGGCGCCGCGTCAGCCTGTCGGAGTCCAGTCCGAGCCGGCGCAGCGCGCCCGGCCGGAAGTTGGTGAGGAAGACGTCCGCCGTGGCCAGTATCTCGTCGAGCAGTTCGCGGCCGCGCTCGGAGTGCAGGTCGATGGAGATCGATCGCTTACCCCGATTGGCCAGGGCCACAGAGAGATTCACACCGGCGCTGTCGCTGCCTATGCCCTGCGTGGCCAACTGGCGATACGGATCGCCGTCGGGACGTTCGACCCGGATGACCTCCGCGCCCCAGTCGGCCAGCAGCGCACCCGCCACGGGCACGAACACCCACTGCGCCAGCTCGACAACCCGCACGCCGGTGAACGCGTCGGAGTCCACTGATCACCTCCCGCATAACGTATAGAACGCGACTATCGCAATTAGTAGAACGATACTCTCGAATAGGGTAGAACGTGACTCTCATTTTGGGAAGACCGCATTAGGCGGAGAAGGCGATGTGGAGCTCCCGCAGTCCGCGTAGCAGAAAGGTCGGCTCGTACTGGTAGCTGCGGTTGCCCGCGGGACCGTGGAAGGTCTCGTCGATGGTGATGTCGATGACTCGATCAAGTAGCCGGTTCAACGTGACCTGCCCTTCCATCCGAGCCAGCGGTGCACCCGCGCAGGTGTGGATGCCGCGGCCGAACGCGATGTGCTCGCGGGCATTACGGCGGTAGAGCTGGAACTCGTCGGGGTCCTCGAACTTGCGGGGATCGCGATTGGCCGCGCCGATGCACAGCATCACCACGGTCCCGGCGGGGACGTCCACACCGCCAACGGTGGTGTGTGTGCGGGCGAGCCGGAAGTCGACCTTGGTGGGGCTCTCGATGCGCAGTGATTCCTCCATGAACCCGGCGATCAGGCTGCGGTCCTCGCGCAGCATCCGCTGGTACTCGGGCTTCTCGGCGAGGACCCGCACCGCTGCGCTGAGCAGTTTGGTAACCGTCTCCTGTCCAGCCGCGAACAGGAACGTCGCCGGTCGCACGAGTTCGATCACCGACGGTTCGGACCCATCGGGATACAGCGTCGACGCCAGGGTGCCGAGAATGTCGTTGCGCGGCTTCTTTCGTCGCTCGCTGATATACGCGCTGAAGGTGTCGTCCAACCACTCCAACGGATTGGTGCCCGGTGCGTCCTGGTACATCGATCCTTCGATACTGCCCGGAGTCGTTTGACCGGCCAGCCGGGCCCGGAACTCGTCGCGGTCGCCGTCGGGTACGCCGAGGAGGTCGGCGATGACCAGCGTGGCGAACGGTTTGGCGTACTGACCGAGGAATTCGCAGCGACCGTTGGCGAGGAACTCGTCGAACTGCCGATCGGCCTGATCCCACATGAACTCCTCGTTCTCCTTCAGCCGCTTGGGCGTCAGAAGCCGGGCCAGCAGCGCACGCGTGCGCGTGTGATCTGGGGGATCCATGGTGACCATGTGTTCGGAGATCCGGAACTGCGGCCGATGTGCCTCGATCTGGGCACTGATGTCCTCGCCTTCCGGCTGGAACGGCAGCGGCGGGAACGGCCCGCTCACCGAGAGGCAGGCCGAGAAGTCATCCGAATTGCGGAAGACCTCGATGGCCTCTCGGTATCCGGTGACGACCACGACCCCGTGGTGAGGCTCCCGGAATACGGGGTTCCGACTGCGCAGGTAGTCCAGGTATTCGTACGGGTCTTGAGCGATGGCCGGATCGGAGAAGTAGTCGACGGACGCCAGGTCGGTCATGTTTCGTCAGCCTTTCGTGGCGAAGAAGGGCGGCGGCGATAACTCGAGAATGCCACTCTCGATTAGAGTAGAATGATACTCTCGCATTCGGGAGTGAAACTCTTGAGAATCGGTCAGTGAACGACTGACAGATGGGTATCGAGCATCGACGTGCTCGATCTGCGACGAATGAGGTTATTCATGAGCGGGCGGGTCGACGGCAAGGTCGCCTTCATCACCGGTGCGGCACGCGGTCAGGGCCGTAGTCACGCGGTGCGGTTGGCGCAGGAGGGCGCCGACATCATTGCGATCGACGTGTGCAAACCGGTCGGTGGAAGCAGCGGCATTCCGGCGTCCACACCGGACGATCTCGCCGAGACCGCGGATCTGGTGAAGGGCCTGGGCCGCCGCGTCATCACGGCCGAGGTCGATGTCCGGGATTTCGACTCGCTGCGGGCCGTAGTGGACAGTGGTGTGGAGCAGCTGGGCCGGCTGGACATCATCGTGGCCAATGCGGGTATCGGCATCGGTGGCGCGACACTGGACCAGACCGATGCGAAGGACTGGGACGCCGTGATCGACATCAACCTGTCCGGCGTCTGGAAGACGGTGAAAGCCGGTGTGCCCCACCTATTGTCGGGCGGGCGCGGCGGGTCGATCATCCTGACCAGCTCGGTGGCGGGACTCAAGGCTCACCAGAACATCGGTCACTATGTCTCCGCCAAACACGGGGTTGTCGGCATGATGCGGAGCTTCGCCGTCGAATTGGGACGGCACCGCATCCGGGTCAACACCGTGCACCCGACCAATGTCAACACCCCGATGTTCATGAACGACAGCACACTGCGGCTGTTCCGTCCGGATCTGGAGAACCCCGGCCCTGACGATCTCGCCCCGGTCGCGCAGCAAATGCACGTGCTCCCGGTCGGCTGGGTCGAACCGGTGGATATCAGCAATGCGGTGCTGTTCCTGGCGTCGGACGAAGCCCGATATGTGACCGGTCTACCTATGACAGTCGATGCCGGGAGCATGTTGAAGTAGTTGGGGCCCATCGTGTTTCACGAAACGCGCTACACCGGCACCGCTACACCGAGCCTGGCCGACGGCTGGCGGCTGGAACGGCTGACTCCACCGAGCCGATTGTTCGGTGCGAACGGCCTGCGCACCGGTCCGGACGGCCGCATCTATGTGGCGCAGGTCACCGGCAGTCAGATCAGCGCCCTCGATGTCGAGACCGGCCTACTGGAGACCATCAGCGCCAAGGGCGGCGATGTCATCGGTCCCGATGATGTGGCCTTCGGCCCGCAGGGCGACCTCTTCGCCACCGAGCCCATGGAAGGCCGCGTGAGCATGCGCGGCACCGATGGCCGCACCCGGATATTGCGCGACGACCTGCCCGCCGCGAACGGCATCACCGTGCACCGGGGGCGTCTGTTCGTGAACGAGTGTCGTGTCGGCGGCCGCCTGATGGAGCTCGATCTGTCCGGCGGCGCGCCGCGCGTACTGCTCGACAACCTCGCCATGCCCAATGCCATGGAGGTCGGACCCGACGGCCTGCTGTATTACCCGGTCATGGGAAGCAACGACATCTGGCGGATCGATCCCGAGGGCGGCGAGCCGGAGCGGGTCGCGGGTGACCTCGGCGTCCCCGATTCCGTGAAGTTCGATTCCGAGGGCTTCATCGTGTCCACCCAGGTGTATTCCGGCGAGGTATTGCGCATAGATCCCCGCACCGGTGCGCGCAGTGTCCTGGCCGCCCTCCCGCCCGGACTCGACAACTGTACTTTCGTGGGCGACCGGCTGTTCGTCTCGAGTTTCACCGGGGAGATCACCGAGATCCTCGGCGGTGGTGAGACTCGAGCGATATTGCCCGGCGGATTGAATTGGCCGCTGGATCTGACCGTCGATGAGGACGGCAACCTCTATATCGCCGACTGGACCTATTTCTATGTCCTGCGCCCGGGAGGTGAGCCGCGAATACTGGGAATGCTCTCTTTGCCGGGCTTTCCGGGACACCTGCGCGGTGTGAGTGCCGTCGGTGGCGGCGAATTCATCGTCACCACCGCCAATGGCGCGGTCGCCCGTTACCGCCCCGCGAGTGGCGACAGCGAAATCCTTGCGCAGGGCTTCGATCAACTCTACGGCGTGGCCGTCGCACCGGGCGGGCTCGTCGCGACCGCCGAGTTCGGCACGGGCAGAGTGCTTTCGGTCCGGTCCGGCCAGGTCGAGGTGCTGGCCTCGGGCCTGCGGGAGCCGGTCGGCGTGGCGTTCGGTCCGGACGGCACCTGCTACGTCGCCGAATCGGGTGCCGGACGGATTGTCTCGATCATCGGCTCCGGCGTCGACACGGTGGTGGACGATCTGAACCAGCCCCAGGGCATCCTGGTACGCGGCGGGCGGCTCTATCTCGTCGATGCGGGGGCCAAGACTCTGCTCAGCGTCGATCTCGACAGCAACGCCCGGGAAACCATAGCCCGTGGTCTGCCCGTCGGGGCTCCGCCCGGTATCACCCCGAAACCACTGCGAGGGATACCGCCGTTCTTCGGGCCGGAGGGTCCCTTCGCCGGGATCGCGGCCGGGCCGGACGGCACCCTCTACCTGTCCGCCGACGCCGAGGGCAGTGTGCTGGCAATCCGAAAGGTGGAGTAGCGGTGTCGTTCGCCGCCGAACTCATCGCCGGTCGGCCCCTTAAATCCCAGACCAACCCGAGCTAGCCTCAGGTTATGTGCCGAAATATCACTGCCCTGCGTGGGCTCGAGCCCGCCGCCACGCCGGAAGAAGTGCATGCTGCCGCATTGCAGTACGTCCGTAAGGTCGGCGGATTGTCGAGCATCTCCGCAGCTACGCGCCCTGCGGTCGACGCCGCAGTCGAGGAGATCGCCGCCGCGACCATGCGGTTGCTCGAACAATTGCCTGAGCGGAAGGTGCCGCCGAAGAACGTGCCGCTGCTGCGGCGGCCCGAGGTGCAGGCGCGCATTCATGCGCATTCGCACGACTGACGCTGCTGTGAGCAGATCTGCTGAGGGCAGCGTGGCGAGATTTTTCCGGTAGGCGCGCGGCACGGTGGAGTCATGGCTCACGATGACAAGACACCGTTGTTCAGTTGGCGCGCCAGGGAGCAGTTGCTCAGCAGGCGGATTCTGGTGCTGGACGGTCCGCTCGACGACGATAACGGCACGCTGCTGATGACACAGCTGCTCACCTTGGCGGCCGAGGATGCCGATGCGGGGATCTCATTGTGGATCCACTCCCCGGGCGGTTCGGTTCCGGCAATGCTGGCCATTCGCGATGTGATGCGGTTGGTGCCGTGCGAAGTCTCCACCTTGGCGCTCGGATTGGCTTGCAGTGCAGGGCAATTCCTGTTGTCCGCGGGTACACCTGGGCGGCGGTTCGCCCTTCCGCACGCCAGGGTGTTGATGCATCAGGGCTCGGCCGGAATCGGCGGTAGTGCGGTCGACGTCGAGGTGCAGGCCGATGACCTGCGCTACACCGTGGAGACGGTGCTCGGCATTATCGCGGGCGACACCGGCCAGCCGTACGACCGAATTTATGAGGATTCGCTGCACGACCGCTGGTTCAGCGCGGTGCAGGCCAAGGAGTACGGCTTCATCGACCACATTGTCGGCTCGTTCGGGCAGATCGTGCCGCAGCGCCAGCGGATCGGAATTTCGGCATGACTTACACCATTCCCAATGTGATCGCCCAGCATCCGCGCGGCGGCGAGCGGATCACCGATATCTACTCGCACCTGCTCGCCGAGCGGATTGTCTACCTCGGCACTCCGATCGATTCCGGTGTGGCAAACGCACTCATCGCGCAACTCTTGCACCTGGAGTCGGAGAGTCCGGAGCAGGAGATCAGCCTGTACATCAATTGCGAGGGCGGCGATCTGTCCGCAATGCTCGCGGTCTACGACACCATGCAATTCATCAAGGCTCCGGTGGCGACCACCTGCGTGGGCCAAGCCATCGCTGTCGGTGCGGTACTGCTGGCCGGAGGCGAACCCGGTCGCCGCTCCCTGCTGCCGCACGCCCGGGTGGTCCTGCACCAGCCAGCCGCCCGCGGTCAGGGCGCGATTCCCGATCTGATCCTCCAGGCCGACGAACTGGTGCGGATGCGCGCCGAAATCGAGTCGATTCTGTCGCGGCACACCGGGCAACCCGCCGAGCGGCTACGTCACGACACCGACCGCGACCGCGTCTTCACCGCACACGCGGCCGTCGACTACGGCCTGGTCGACAACGTGCTGGGTGCCCGCGCCATCTGATCAGCGTCTGCCGCGCGCGGGCTTGCGCCGCGCGCAGGTCGAATGGTGGTTGGACTTCGAGCCGCCATCCGACTCACCTCGGCGGCCGCGGGGCCAGCGTCCGGTTGGCCGCTGCTTGGGCGGCGAGTTCGGCCCACGGCCCGTGGCGAGTGGCCGGTGCGGCGGAGTGTGGCGACGGGCAACCCTGACTCAGGCGGCGAGTGCCATGAGCGTGGGCCGGGCCTTGGTGCGCGGCATAGACTGGCGGGCGAAGGTGAGCCGACGATGAGCCCGTAATTCGTCGGCCACCTGCTCGGTCAGACCGAACAGGGTGGTGCCGAGCGCACCGGCCAGCGCCGCGATCATCTCGCTCGACGGTTCCTTGCGGCCGCGCTCCACCTCGGATAGGTACTGCGGCGAAATACCCGCGCGACCGGCGGTCTCGACCAAGGTCTCGCGCTGCTCCTGCCGCAACGTGCGCAGCCGTTCCCCGAGCACCTCGCGCCACAGTGGTTCCTCGGTGTGCCGAGGTCGGTCTTCGCGTCCACCTTGGATCGAGTGCAGCTCGGTCATAGGCAGAGCCTACGACCGCGGCCGCCGATCCGGCCGGGGATTACGCTGTGGGCGGACAAACCGGCGAAGGCCCCATGTTCAACGGACACAGGGCCTTTCGCATCGCATCGGGTCGGGATCAGGGCAGCGGAATCCACTGGCCGAAGAACCAGAAGCCGTGGCTCTGTGGCTGCTGATCATGCCGCTGCTGGTCCTGGCGCTGGTCCGACCGCTGATCGTGGCCCTGCTGTTGCTGCTCGATACCTGGACGCTGACCCTGTCCCGGATCGGCGCTCGCCACACCCGCACCAACGCCCAGCAGCCCGACCAGCACACCGCCCGCGATCGCACCCTTCGCCAGCTTCGACTTGATCTTCATCCACGTTCCTCCTGTTGTCGGGTCTCCGTCCGAGACCGTCGACCCGTCCGATCCGGACCGACAAGACAATCTTGGAATCGCGATATTTGCGCACCCTAGCCCGTGGCTGTGAGTTAGCTGGGACCGATCCGCGCGCACCGCGCGAGCTGTTCGCAGACGCGATAGGTAGTCATGATGTTGCGGCGATGCATCGCCGCGGTGGTGCCCGACCAGCGATGATCTCCCTCGACGACACCGATGACATCCCGGGGCGGACTTCTGCCCCGCGGAGGAAGGAGATAGCAATGACCATTCGCAAGGTGACCGTTCTCGGAACCGGGGTGCTGGGATCGCAGATCGCATTCCAGACCGCATTCCACGGATTCGATGTCACCGCCTACGACATCAGCGAGGAGGCCATCGCCGGTGCCCGCGACCGCTTCGCCAAGCTTGCGGCGACCTATCGCATCGAAGTGCCCGGCGGTGATAGCAAGGCCGAGAAGACGGAGGCGGGCATCGTCTCGACGACGGATCTCGCTGCGGCCGTGCAGGATGCCGACCTTGTGATCGAGGCGGTGCCGGAGGTGCTGACCATCAAGGAGCAGACCTACCGGCAACTGGGCGAACTCGCGCCGGCGAAGACGATCTTCGCCACCAATTCGTCCACCCTGCTGCCCAGCGATATGAAGGACTACACCGGACGTCCCGACAAATTCCTCGCGCTGCACTTCGCGAATCTGGTGTGGCGGTACAACACCGCCGAGGTAATGGGCACAGCCGAGACCGATCCGCAGGTCTTTCGGGCGGTCGTCGAGTTCGCCACCGCGATCGGTATGGAACCGATCGAACTGCACAAGGAAAAGGCGGGCTACGTCCTCAATTCGCTGCTGGTACCGCTGCTCAATGCGGCCATGGCCCTCGGTGCGGGCGGATTCGCCGAACCGGAGGCGGTCGACAAGACCTGGCGGATCGGTACGGGCGCACCGGTCGGGCCATTCCAGATGCTCGACATCATCGGCCTGACCACCCCCTACAACATCCTGGTCAACAGCGAGGACGGACAGGAGCTCGCGGCCTGGCTCAAGACCAACTACATCGATAAGGGCAAGCTCGGCATCGCCACCGGAGAGGGTTTCTACAAGTACTCCGCATAGCTCGTTTACGGCACGACCACCGGATGCATTTCGAGGCCGATGCCGAGGCGGGTGAGCATTTCGCGGAATTCGCTCGCCGGGTAGTGCTCGTTCTCGGTCACCAGGCCGAGAACAGCGCCGCTCCCGGGTGTGGACAGCGGGCGGATCCGGTCGACCACGTCCTCGATCGGATCGAATAGCCGCAGCTCAGGGTGGGCCCGCTCGAAATAGTCACGCAGCCAAGGGAGATGGGTGCTCGACAGTGTCGCCGCGTTGATGCCGGGATGCGCGGCGAGTAGGTCGTCCAAGAATGCGCCGACTTGCCGCGCCGTGTGTTCGCGGTTGAACAGGAACTCGCCGCTCTCCACCAGTTCGACCAGCGGCGAGGCATTCACGGCATGGACACGGTCGGCGGCGGAACCCGCTTGCACACTGAGGAATTCGCGCATTTCCGGACTCTGTACCAGCGAGCGCACACCTAGCACCGCCACCTCATCGGCAACCGCGAGCGCCTCCCGAACCGGCGGCCGCACACCGAAAATCGGCACTGGACTGCGCAGCTCGTCCAGGATGGTCACCGAGGGCGCATTGGAGGCCAACAGAATTGCGCTCGGCTCGTATCCGGCAAGAAATTCCACCGCCCGCGAAACCACCGACAGCAGCTGCGCCCGCTCCTTCGCCCCATACGGAAAACTGGCTCGATCGGCCAGATAGACAATGTCGCGATCGGGCAGCCTGCGATGCAACAACTCCACCGCCGAATAACTCCCGAGCCCCGCATCGAACACCGCGATCGGCCGCCGCAACACGATCACGCCCGCCCACTCAGATCGCTGCCGCAGAGCCAGTGACTATCCCGCATAGGCCAAGACCCTATTCGGGACAACCCATTGGCGCTGCGGCAGCCGTTTCGCAGATGGGCGAGGGCGTCGGGGTGCGGCTGCCCGTCGCACTGACCGATTTCGCTACTCCGGGGCGGGCTCGGGCTCGGGGGATTCGTCAGGTGGTGCGGTGACGACGTCGATCTGTTCGCCGAGGTAGCGGGCTATCACGGCGATCACGGCCGCTACCGGCACCGCGAGGAAGGCGCCGATGATGCCGTAGAGGGAGCCGCCCGCGGTGATCGAGACCAGGACCACCACGGCATGCAATTTCATGCTGCGGCCCTGCAGAACCGGTTGCAGCACATTGCCTTCCAATTGCTGGACGGCGATGATTATGCCGAGCACGATCAGCGCTGTGGTCACGCTATTGCCGACCAGTGCCACTAGCACCGCCAGCGCCCCGGCGACGAATGCGCCGACCATCGGCACGAAACCGCCCATGAAGGTGATTACCGCGAGCACGAATGCCAGGGGGACGTGCATGATCACCAGCCCGGCGCCGATGAATACCGCGTCGATCAGACTCACCAGCGCCTGGACGCGGATGAATCCGCCGAGGGTGGACCAGATCCGGTTCAGCACCTCCTCGAGGTGCCTGCCGCCGCGGCTACCGAGTACGGCGTGCAGCCACGGCAGCAGCCGTGGACCGTCTTTGATGAAGAAGAACGCCAGTACCAGCACCAGGAACAGCGTCACCAGCGTGGAGGTCGCGGTGGTCACGCCGGTGAAGACGCCGGAGGCGATCTGTTCCGAACTGGACTTCAGCCGCTGCGTGATCGCCTCCACCGCGGCTTGCAACTGCTCGTCGCGGATGCGCAGCGGCGGACCGTGCAGCCAGTCACGCACCTTATTGACGCCCTCAGTGGATTTATCGGCCAGTTCCGGGGCTTGGTCCACGACCGACGGGACGATCAGCGCGATGACACCGGCGAGGACTCCGATGAATCCGAGCAGGGTGACCGATGCCGCGGCGCCAGGCCGAAAGCCGTGCGCTGTTAGCCAGCGGGTCGGCGGCCACAGTATTGTCGCTACGATCAGCGCCAGCGCGAGCGGCAGCAGTACCACCCAGAGGGCGGCGACGACGGTCCCGAGCACCCACGCGCCCGCCGCGATCGCGACAATGCACAGCGACCATTTCGCCAGCC
The DNA here is from genome assembly GCF_044458905.1 of Nocardia sp. NPDC050408. Taxonomy (NCBI): domain Bacteria; kingdom Bacillati; phylum Actinomycetota; class Actinomycetes; order Mycobacteriales; family Nocardiaceae; genus Nocardia; species Nocardia sp. NPDC050408. The sequence goes on from NZ_JBITIL010000003.1 coordinate 119,436, forward strand.
AGATGAGTCCGGCGCCGATCGCGTCGCCGCGATCGCGGGTCGGTGGGCGGGTCTTCTCGGTGCCGTCCTGCTCACTCACGCCGTCAGTCTGGCACGGGAGACGGCACAGAGCGGGGATTGCGCGAAAAGGCGATTTCATCAGTGCTGGCGCGCAATGGGTTTCGGGTCCGCAGCGGGCGGCGGCACCGTCGCCTACCGGACGGCGCGATGACCGGCACGCTGCGCACAAATCAGCGGTTCAGTACCTTTTCGGCCTTTTCCGAGGCGTCCGAGAGCTCCTGCGCGAACCAGGTCCGGTAGAAGGTGAACGCCAGCGCGGCGAATACGCCGAGGATCGCGACCCCGAACGGGAACGGGTAACTCGCCATCGGTAGCGCGAGGAAACGTACGCACAGCAGCACCCCTGCGAACATCGCGATACCGAAGGCGACGACCTGCACTCGACCGCGGTCCCAACCCCGGTCCGGATCACGCAGGACGGATTCGACGGTCAGGCAAAGCGCCGCGCCCGCTACGAGGTCGACGCCATAGTGAGCACCGAGGCCGAGCGTCGCGACGAGGGTGCAGACCAGCCAGAACGCACCACCCCAGCGTAACCAGAGCGGCCCGCGCCGAGAATGGATGAACAGCGACAGCGCCCACGCCGTATGCAGTGACGGCATGCAGTTACGCGGTGTGATGCCGTCGAATTGCATCGAATCGACCGAGGACGGCAGTGCCGGAACGATATTCGGCCAGACATCGGCGAGCTCGAAACCCTGCCCCTGCGGGCCGAATGCGAGCACCGGCCCAACCACGGGGAAGACCACATAGAACAGCGGGCCGACCACGCCGAGCGTCAGGAATGTGCGCACCAGATAGTGCCGCGGCCACACACCCGCGGTCACGCCCCGCAGCTGCCACGCGGCGACCACGATGGCCGCGACCGGCAGTTCGAAATACACCCAGCGCACCACACCCAGCGGCACCGGTCCCGCCGCGTCGAGCGCCTGTCCGATGAGCCACGACGGATTGCCGAGCGCGTGATCGGCAAGTTCGGCATAGGGATCGAGCACAGTCGGGCAGGCCCATGCGGTGATGTCCAGCCAGATCTCGCCGACCTTGGTCGCCAGGATCAGCAGTGCACCGAGAGCGATTGTGCGCAGCGCGGTTTCGCGCCGAGCACCGGTCCAGCGCACGGCCGCGATCACCGCAAGCGCGGTGAGCACAATGGTCGGACCGTTGCCGACCGTGAACAGCCGCCCCTCGATTGCCCGAATGATCACGAAGACCACATCGATGCCGACCGCCGCGGCCAGCGCACGCACCCGCACATTCCAGGAGACGCCGATCAGCGCCAACAGAAACCCGGCCCACGGCGTCGTCGCCGACTTGGGTCGTCCGACATAGTCCCAAGAAAGACTGGTCAACGGGCCGAGCGCATTGATATGCACGGCCATCAACTGCCCCGCGACCAGCACCACAACCGCGCCGACGAAACTGCCCCAGATCAACCGAGATCGCCACGGACGCGCCGTCCCCACTTCCCCCGCAGGTGCGACCGATCTCTCCTGCGCGTCCTGAATCAGCATCCCGACATCGTAAACAGGATGTGAACATCACCGTGCGCCCCGATTAACGCACCCTGGGAACTCGCCGCGCGCGCTTGCGGCGGACGGGGTCAGCGCCGAGCTTGCTTCGGACCAGGTGAGTACCGCGCTCTACTGCGGGCGGACGACCATGACCGGGCAGTGCGCGGTCTGCACCAGCTCATCGGTGGTGGAGCCGAGCAACAGTCCGCGGAATCCACCGCGCCCTCGGCTGCCGACGACGAGCAGCTGCGCCGAACGCGACCATTCGCGCAGTGCCTGCCGCGGCCCCGACAGGTACACCTTGCGGATGACCTGCACGTCCGGGTACTTCTCCTGCCAGCCGGTGAGCTGTTCGGTCAGGATCGCCTGTCCGGCGGTCTCGGCGTCGTGATGGCAGACGGCGTAGGGGAGTCCGGTGAAGCGGCCGAAATCCAGGTCGCTCCAAGCGTGGACGGCGACGAGTCGGGTTCTGCGTTCGCTGGCTTCGGCGAAAGCGGCCCCGACGGCACCCGCGTTGACCGGTCCGCCGTCGGCGCCGAGCACGACCGGGCCGACGCGTCGGGTCCGCTGTTCGGCGCCGGTGTCACGCACGACCACGATCGCACCGCGGCCATGGCTTACGACCGCGAGCAGCGTCGATCCGAGATAGCTCAGGGTGCCACCGGAACCCGCCGTGCCGATCGCGACCAGATGCGCCGCCTCGGAGAGCTCGATCAACAGATGTGCCGGATTGGCTTCGGAAAGTTCGGTTTCCACGATCAGATCCGGATCGACCTGATGGGCCATTCGGCAAGCCCTACGCAGCATCTCCGCGCCTTCGCGTCGGATCGCATCGATAACCGGCGGCATGATCACGTCGTAGATCCCGTAGACCGACCCCGCTGCCGCGAGGTCTAGACCGTGCACAATGCGCAGACGTCGACCCCGCTGGGAGGCGGTTTCGGCGGCCCATCGGACGGCGAGATCGGCCGCTTCGGAGCTGTCGGTTCCGACCACTACTTCGGCCGACGCCAGCCGATGTGGATCGTGGTGCTGGGTGGTCATGGTCGGTTTCCCTTCGGGTTTCCGATAGATCGGCTACTCGTAGGTTAGGAATCCGAGGCCCTCGCGCACGCCTGGCGTTGGTCACAAACCACAGGGTCCAAAGACCGCTCATGCGAAGGGTTGAGCCCGGCAAGCCAGCTCAGGGCAGCGGCGCCGACCAGTGCAACACCGTGCCTGCGTCCTCGCCGTTGGTAATGCTGAAGCTGCCGCCCGCCTGCTCTGCGCGGGCCGCCAGATTCGCCAATCCGCTCATGCGCTCGAAGTCGTCGGGTATGCCGACACCGTCGTCGATGATCTCGATGGTGACATCGTCGCGCACCCGCAGCTGGACCGATACCGTCGTCGCCGACGCGTGCCGCACCGCATTGCTCACCGCCTCGCGCAGCACCGCCTCGACGTCCTCGGACAGCGGCGGCTCCAACACCGAGACCGGTCCGGCCAGCCGAACCGTGGTGCGCAACCCGCTTTCTCCGATCATTTCGGCGATGATGCTGTGCAACCGCTTGCGCAGCGTCGGGGCATCCGCGGCGGTGCTGCTGTGCAGATCGAAGATCGAATGCCGGATTTCCTGCACGATCGACTGGATGTCCTGAATGGTCTCGGTGAGCCGAGATTTGACCTCGGGTACCCGGGCCCGCTGGGCGGTGCTCTGCAGCGAGAGACCGACCGCGAAGAGGCGCTGGATCACGTGGTCGTGCAGATCGCGCGCGATCCGGTCGCGGTCGGAGAGCACATCGAGTTCGCGGTTGCGGCGCTGGCTCTGGGCCAGTTGAAGTGCCAGTGCGGCTTGGGCGGAGAAGGCAGCCATCATTGCCTGCCCGGCGGTGTCGAGCGGCCCGGACCCCGGTGGGCGCAGGATCGTGAGCACACCGATGACCGTCTGTTCGGCCCGCAGCGGCAGTACCAGCGCCGGACCGAATTCGGTCGGCTTGCCGAACCGCAGGCTGTATTTCAGCCGGTCGACCGCGAGGACCCGGTTGTCCCGAAATGCGATGCCCGAGTCCGACTCGTTTATCGGAATGCGTTGTCCGGTCAGCTTGTGCGCATCGACACCGGCCGCGGCGACGACGACCAGGTCGGTCACCTCGTCGGGTGGAATATCCGGATCTTCGGGGAGTGCGAGGAAGCTGCACGCCGATTGGGTCAGTTGCAGCGCCCGGTCGGCGACCAGCTCCAGCACCTCATTCGGTTCACCGCCGGCGAGCAGTTCGGTAGCGACATCGCGATTGGCCTCCAGCCATTGCTGGCGGGTCCGGGATTGTTCGTAGAGGCGGGCGTTGGCGATGGCGATACCCGCGGCGGCGGCCAGCGCCTGCACCACGACTTCGTCGTCCTCGGTGAATTCCTGACCACCGGCCTTCTCGGTCAGGTACAGGTTGCCGAAGATCTCGTCGCGCACCTTCACCGGTACGCCGAGGAAGGAATGCATCGGCGGGTGGTGAGCGGGAAAGCCGACCGATGATGGATGCTTCGAAAGATCCAGCAGCCGAATGGGTTTCGGTTGTTCGAAGAGCAGGCCGAGGACACCGTGACCGCGCGGCAGATCGCCGATCATGACCCGAGTCCGGTCGTCGATACCCTCGTAGACGAATTCGGCGAGCTCGTTGCTGGTCTCGTCGGTTTCGCGGACGCCGAGCGCGCCGTATTCGGAGTCGACCAGCTCGATGGCGGTGTGCACGATCGAGCGCAGCGTGTTGTCCAGGTCCAATCCGGCGGTTACCACCAGCATCGCCTCGATCAGACGGTCCATCTGATCGCGGACACCGACAATCTGGGCGATGCGTTCTTGGACCTCGCCGAGCAGTTCACGCAGCCGCAGCTGAGACAAAGTTTCCGTCACCGGCGGCTGGCCGGACACGGTCGATTTGTCTTCCATAATGCGTATTCTGCTCCGGTGGTGTATCCCATGTCACACCGGGCGAAACAGCAGGTCGCGGCAGAGCATCATGCGGCCACCGACGTCGGTCCGGGCACCTGTGTGTCGACCGAACCGCTCGAGATCTCGAGCTGCCGGACAGATCGTCGACGGGGGCCGGCCGGGGCGAGTCCGGCGCGGGCGGCCAGCTTGTAGAGCGCCGGCATGCCCGCGCCGATATCGTCGCCCGCCTGCCCGCCGCGCACCGTCCGGCCGCGGCTCCAGCACGCTGGTGGTATTCGATTCAAGGCTGCATCGTCAGGATGTCGGTGAGCGGGCGGCGCGGTGCCGGTGGGGTTTCGGGTTCGTCGTCGGGTGCGGTGCCGACTCGGATCATTACCTGCGGGATGCCGGGGTGGGCGAGCATGCCGGCGATAATCTTTCGGGCCGAGGGCATTTCGGTGATGTGGGTCATCGAGCAACTTGCCAGTCCGGCGGTCGTGCATTCCAGCAGGAGAGCGGAAAGTGCTTCGCCGGTGTGCAGCCACGCGGTGACCGACTCGCCGGGTGAGCTGAGCACCAACAGTCGCGCCTGGTCCTCGAGATCGCCGCGGCGGGCCGAATGCGGCGCCGCCGGGAAGGCGCGTCCCACACTGACGCGGGCGAATTCGGCATCGGAGACCAAGGATTCGCGCGGGACACCTTCCAGGTCGCCGGAATGTCCAGCCCACCAATGCAATTCGGTTTGGTATTCCGTGTCGTAGCGGCGGACCGCGGTGGCGTGGTCGGAGGCACCTGCCAGTTTCGCGCGGGCACTCTCGTCCAGGACATCGAGTGCGAGGTCGTGCGGTGTCACCAGCATTCTTCCGGTGTGCAGGAGCTGTGACAGGCCGGTCGGCGCGAGCAGCGGCAGTCGGTCGGTACGTCGCCGATCGATGGCGCCGGCACGGGCCAGCACGCCGTCCGGCGGATCGGGCCAGGGCCGGAACTCGATAACCGCGAGGTAGTCGGAGCGCCCGGCATCGGGCAGCCGCGTGGTATCGGTGTGCCACCGCTTGGCGGCAAAGGCGGTACGCACGTGATGCAGCATCGCGCCACAGCTGATCACCAGCTGTCGACCAAGTGGATCTGCTGAGGTCAGCAGGCGGTCGTCGTCGCGATACAGCTGCAGTCGGACCCCGTCGAAGACCCAACGCCACGGCTGGGTGTTGTGCAGCGACGGTGCTCGGCTGGCCAAGCGCATCGCCGCCAGCACTGTCTGGTGGTCCGGCACCGAACGTACGGGAGAAGCGCTGGTATGGGTCATACCATCGAGTGTCTTCGCGTCCTGTGCCGCTCGATATGGGCCTTACGCCCGTTCTCGAAGGTCCATGGTCACCGCTGTATCGCCGCCACGATGCCGACCTCGGACTGATCACACCCCGGACGGATGTGCGGCTACTGCGCGCGCAGCACCATGATGCCCGGGGTCGTGCGCACGTATTCGGCGAAGGGGGAGTCGACCACCTTGTTGTTTGCGGCGAGTGAGGATGCGTTGCGGAAGACCGGGCCGCTCGGTGTCATGACGAAGATTCCGACGTGGGTGACATCGAGTCCCGGCTGGTCGGCGTAGGCGCCGATGTAGTCACCGGTGCGGAGCCCACCGATGACGCCCTCGTCTACTGCGGCACTGGGGATGTAGGTGATATCGCGATCGACCACCGGCACGCCTGGAAGATACATTCCGCCATCGGCTTTCGCGTTGAGGTGTTTGGTGACGGTCACCGCGGTCGGGCTCAGCGTGCCGGTGATATCGGTGGCCGCGATGCGCGCGATATGCGACCAATCGCTGAAGAAGTGCTTACGCTGCTGGAACTCGACGCGGCTGTCGGTGTAGCGGGTCGCGATCAGATTCGCGACGAACTGGTCGCGATCGTTGGACCTGCTGAGCGCCTGGACGTAGTCGAGATAGGTGAAGCAGTCCACCCGCCGCAGGTCGATGACCAACTGTTCGGGCTGGTCCGCCGAGCCGATGAGCATATCCGCGCCATACGGCGTCCCGAGCAGGCGAGCCGACAAGCGTTCGATCAGCTCACCCTTGCTCGAGCCCGGCGAGGCAGTCCGCACTGCCAGCAACTCGTCAATCTTTCCGGCAGTGAAGTCATCGGTGACCGGTGCGCCGAACGCGGCGGGCAAAGTCGGCATGGCGATGCCGAGGAGCGCTGAGATGAGGAGCAATATGCGGGCGATGCTGCGCAAAAAGGCCTCCAGCAGGGTGAGCGGTCATTGCTGCCACGGTAGTCCGAGCCCGGCGCTCTTCGGTTGCCGAACTCGAAAACGGCACTGCGGCTGCATGATCCATCGGGATCCTGTCATGAGCCCTACATTCCGAGTCGAACAGTTCGGACACGGGATGATCACGAAGTTGCCGTTTCGTTATCTTAACAAAGCTTCGGTCGATGGATATTGCCTGGTCGGGAGCGACTCAACCGGACTTACAGATGCACGCGCGCTGCGACGTCCCGCAGGCGCCACGCTCGGCGCGACGATTCCCGGCAAGTGTGGCAGGCTCACTACCGAGGCCGGGGTGCAGAGGTTTCGACTCGCACAACGGTCGGCGTAACCACGGGAGACCCCAGCTACGGCTGGGGTCTTCGTGTGTCTGCCCTCGAAACCGCGCTTGTTGATGTCGATTCCGCATCGATGTGAGCTCAGTAACCAATCCTGTTAAGCGTCAGTTACCGACGTAAAAGTTCGTTACGGCCGACCTGTCGCGTTTGTCGCGCCGGAACCTCCGTGTAACGATAGTTTCAATCGCGAACGAACAAATCATCCCGAAGTGTTCATCCACGGCAGATACGGTCCCCATCGTCGCACCGGATTTGTCTCCTTCGGTGTGTTCGCATGCGGGTTGAATTGCCGGTTGTGGCTGTCTTGCGCATGTCTGCGCGAAAAACGAGGAATGGTGCACGTGAGTGAGTTCTGGAGTCCGAGTACGTCGGCAGCTTTGGTGAGCGTCGGCATCTCACTGTATGGAGTGGTCGCATATCTGGTCGGAATTATGGACGGCGTCACGCGACCGCGGATGGCGTCTTGGGTGGCCTGGTGTACTGCCAATATCGTATTCGCGGTGGTCGCATATCTGGCGGGCGCATATCTTGCGGCCGGCATCAATGCTGCGTCGGCGAGTATGAATGTCGCCGTTATCGCCCTCGGTCTGCGCCGTGGCGTGAGTCTGCGACCCGGGGACAATATCGATTGGGCTTGCTTGCTCTCTTCCATCGCATGTGTACTGGTCACGGTGGAAATATCGGAGAAGACGTTCGGTGCGGTGGTGGCTATCTGCGCCAATCTCATCGCCACCATTCCGACGCTGCGGCACGCCTGGTCGAAGCCTCAGGAAGAAACCTGGCAAATGTTCGCCGCGAATGCCTTCGCTGGTGCGCTCGGTGTACTGGGAGTGCTGCTGGCGAGTGGATATCAATTCGCTACGGTCGCGGGTCCACTGATTACTGCTATCGGCAATATCGCCTTGGTGTCGCTCACCGCCGGCCGTGGTCGGATCGTGCAAGTATCAGCCGTGCCCGTGAGAGTTGGTTAGCCGATAATGCGATCGATAATCTCCAATATCGGCGACTGTTTCACCGATCCGGGTGAATTGACGCCGGGGCAGGCGCGGCGCGCGATGGCCATCCACAATATTTGTTCACCGAGCTGCCGCATCTTGCAGCAGGCAAAACTGACTCTCGATGGCGCACCGGTACGCATGGAAGGATTGACTCCACAATATTCGGGCGTCGAATTGATCGGATACGGCGAAGTTTCCACCGGATATCTACACTGAGCTCTCCAGCAATAATCCGGTTTCCGGGTCGTACCAGCGACAGGCCTGCGCCGGCAGGTGCAGGTTCAGCGCATCGCCCTGGTCGGCCCGGAAGCCGGGCTGCGTCTGAATCTTGACGGTCTGGCCGCTGACATCGGTGGTCAGCAGGGTGGACGAGCCGAGCGGCTCCAGCACCTGGAGTTCGGCGCGCACCGAATCGGTGCCCGCTTCGGCGCCGACGACAATGGCCTCGGGCCGGATGCCGAGGTTGAGCTTCTTACCGTTGAACGATGCGAGCGCGGCGGGCACCGATAGTGCCTGCCCGCCGAGATCGATATGCGGTCCGGCCTCGCCGATGTCGACGATCCCGGTGAGGAAGTTCATCGGGGGGCTGCCGAGGAATCCGCCGACGAATTCGGTCGCCGGTCCGTCGTAAACCGCTGTCGGCGAACCGCATTGGACGATCAGCCCGTCGCGCATGACCGCGACGCGATCGCCGAGCGACAGCGCTTCGACCTGATCATGGGTGACATAGATCGTGGTGGTGCCGAGCTCGCCGACCAACTTCTTCAGCTCGGCCCGAAACGAAAGTCGCAGCAGCGCATCCAGATTGGATAGCGGCTCGTCCATGAGCAGCACATCGGCATCCATGACGATCGCGCGTGCCACCGCGACGCGCTGGCGTTGGCCGCCGGACAACTTCGCCGGGTACCGATCCAGGTACGGCGTGAGCTGCAGCAGATCCGCGGCCCATGCGACCTTGCGTCGGATCTCCTCGGTTGGCACGCCGTGCACCCGCAGACCGAAGCCGATATTGTCGGCGACCTTCTTATTCGGGAAGACGGCGTAGGACTGGAACACCATCGACAGATTGCGCCGCCGCGGTTCGAGGTAGGTGACATCCTTGCCGCCGATCACGATCTGCCCCGAGTCGGGCAGTTCCAGCCCGGCGATCATGCGCAGCAGCGTCGTCTTACCGCAGCCGGAGGGCCCGAGCAGCACCATGAATTCGCCGTCGGCGGTCTCGAGCGAGACCTGGTCGGTGGCGCGCGTCGTGCTGCCGGGGTAGGTCTTCACCAGATCCCGCAGAATCACCTCGGCCATATGCCGTACACCCCTGTCATTCCAACCTCTGTCATCCCAACCTCTGTCATCTCAGCGTCGTCCCCCACATGTTCACCAGGTAGCGCCGCATCACGAAGATGAAGACCAGCGCCGGAATGATCAGCGCGAACCCGCCCGCGAACCGGTACGGCGTCGACGCCTCACCGAGCGTGGTGAGCACCTGCGCGGGCAGCGTGCGATGTCCGAGCGTCACGATGGTCGCGCCGAGGATCTCGTTCCACGACAGCACGAAGGTGAAGATCGACGATGCCGCGAGCCCGGGAAGCGCCAGCGGCACAACGACTTTGCGCGCCGCCTGCCAGCGTGTGCAACCGAATACGCGCGCCGCCTCCTCGAGATCGGCCGGTACCGCGACGAAAATGCTCGCGGTAATGAGCACGGTGGTCGGCAGCGCTAGCGTGGTGTGCACGAGCGTGACCGCGAAGACGGTGTCGTAAACGTCCAGCCGCAGGAACATCGTGGCCAGCGGCACCGAGAGCACTACGATCGGCAGCGCCCGCACGAACAGGATGAATATCTGATAGGTGTCCTTGCCGCGGAAAACATTGCGGGCCAACGCATATCCGGCGGGCGCGCCGATGACCAGCGACCAGAAGACCGTGTAGAGCCCGACGAGCACCGAGTTGCCCAGTGCTGGAACGGTTCCGGTGGCGCGGAAAAATGACTGCAGCGTCTCGGTGGAGAATTCGCTGGGCAGCAATGGTTTCGGGAACTCGTTCAGCGCCTCGCGCGAGGACACCGCGGCGAGTCCGATCAGCACGATCGGCAGCGCCATGAACAGCGTCACCGCGATGCACGCCACCTGCACTCCGATGGCCCGCCACCGGCGTCGGCGCAGCGGTGCGCGATCGATCGGCGGTAGCACCCTGGTCTCGCTCATCGCGACCCCTCCGGCGCCCTGACCGTCCGCAGATAGAACACCGCGGTCCCGAGCGAGATGACCAGCACCACAAGCGAAACCGCGCTCGCCACCGCCGGATTCTGCAGATTCGAGTACCACTCGTAGGTTTCGCCGACCAGCAGCGGAAAGTCGCGCCCGGTGAGAGCCTGCGCCACGGCGAAGGCCTGCAACGCGAGAATGGTGCGCAGGATCAGCGCGACCTGCAGACTCGGTCCGAGCTGGGGCAGCGTCACATGCCGGAGCCGCTGCCAGAAGTTCGCGCCGAACACCTGGGCGGCCTCGTCGTAATCTCGCGGAATCAGCTGCACGCCCGCCACCACGATGACGAAGACCAGCGAGGTCGCCCGCCAGATCTCGGCGATCACCACCGCGAGCAGCATGGTGCCGGTGTGCTGATAGTTCAACCACTGCACGCCGTCCTCGGACAGCCCGAGCCAGACCAGCAGTGAGTTGAGGTATCCGCGACTGCCGAAGATCGACAACCACACCAGTCCGGCGGCCAGTTCGGAGATCGCCAGCGGCACGCACCACAGGTAGAAGTGACCGCTCGCGAACCGCGGCCGCGCCTGCATCAGCAGCGCCATACCAACCGCGAGCACCAACTGGATCGGCACCACGATCACGATCAACAGCAGCGTATTGCGCAGCGAGGTAAGGAAATACGGATCGTCGAACAAGCGCCGCCAGTGCGCGATCGTGAAGCCGTGATCGTCGCTGAACGCGTCGAAGACCGCCCGAACCAATGGCCAACCGAACAACGCCGCAAGCAGCACGATCGAGGGCAGCAGCAGAATCCACGGGGAACCGAGACGCGCTCGCATACCTACCCCACCCCGCAGACGTCGGCGACGGGATCCGGTGCCCAGCACGGCACCTTCAGCTCGTCGAGAATGCCCTGCAGCACCCGCGCCTGTTGATCGAGTGTGGCTCGAATATCGGCGCCGTCCAACACAATCGAGCGGAAGCTGTCCTTGAACACCTTGCTCACCTCACCCTCGCGCTGACCGAGACCGACCGGCGGCAGCGACAGGATCGCGCCCGGTGCCTGCTGCTGCCGGTGCACGGCATCGGCCTCGAGTTCGACCGCCGGGGGCAGATCGTCCGGGATGATGGTGTCGACCGACGGGAAGAAGCCATTGGAGCGCAGCAGTTCGATCTGGGCTTCCGGTTTGGTCAGCGCGCTGATGGTGCGCTGCGCGAGTTCGGCATCGGTGCTGCGCTTGGGAATCGCGAGCCCGGCGACCACGGCCATATAGCCGAGACCGTGTTTGCCCCACGGTGCGGGCAGCATGCGCCAATCCTGCGGGTCGTGTTCGGGCGCGTGCACCAGGCGCACGACGTGGTCCCAGGCCATGCGTACCTCGCCACTGGCCAGCGGCTCCTGCATGAAGTCGTAATTCGTACTCGACTGTGCGCAATTGGCCCACAGTTCGCGGAAGTACTGCCAGGCCGTCACGGCCTCCGCCGAGCGGAAGGTGGTGATCTGACCGGCCGTGAACGACGGCAGCAGATAACCCTGGGTGAAGCGGTGCAGCAGTCCTTTCGGCCCGGCGGGCAGTCCGAGCATCGGTCGGTTGCCATTGGCGCGGCGCGCGGCGATCGCCCAGTCGAGGAACTGGTCGTAGGTCAGGGCCGTGGCATCCACGCCCGACGGCAGGTGTTGCAGTGCGTCGGCGTGCGCGGCAAGTACGTAACTGGCTGTGGCCCAAGGGATGTACCACGTCCGGTCGGTACCGGCGCGCGCCAGTTGCAGGTAGGCGGCGGGCCAGCCGCGGTTGCCGAGATCGGAGAGCAGGCCGGTGAGATCCTCGAGATAGCCGTCGGCCAGCGGTGCGATATCGCCGTGCAACCCGCCGAGCAGACCGACCTGCGTCGAGCCCGCCCCGACCTGGCTGCGCACCTGACTCGCGAACGGACTCTCCTCGATGGTCACATAGCTGACGCCCGGTGCCGTCTTGCCGAGCAGGTTGCGAAACCGCTCGGCCTCGTCGGCGGGGCGGAATTGCGTGGAGAGAAAGAGCATGCCGCCACTTCCCGTGGTGGCGATGCCGGTGCACGCGGCGGTGAGCGCGAGGGTGCCGATACCCGTCGCGCCGAGAAACGACCGGCGCGTCAGGCCGGACGTGGGCATGTGTGGCTCCCGAGGCAGGAATGGACCTTGGCGAGCCGACACCGATCCATCATGCCCAGATACAAACAGATGTGCGCACACAGCCGAACGCGCAACTTCCCGTGACTGAGAACAAAACCCGAGTTGTCTTGCGGCACAAATAAAAAGGAAGCCATCCCTTTCAAAAAAGTTATGAAGATCTTTGGATAACGAATTCTTTACGCACTGCCCCGCCCGGTCGCCGAGACCCCTATGCTCGGGGCTTTCACGAGTGATCGACGTTGCGATAGAAGAAGAAACGGGTAGCCCTATGACCGCCAGGACCGACCTAGAACACGAACTACGCGGGCCGCTGGCGGCAACCGGGCTGATCACCGAACAGGAGGCCGCCGAACTGCTCGAGATGTTCCGCGCGGCTAAGCAACTCGAGACGGCGGCGCTCATCGAGGCCGTCGATGAGATGGTCGGCGCGCTGCCCCGACCGTTCCGTGCGGTGACGAAGAAGATCATGTTCGGGAGCCGGCTCGGCTGATGAGTGATCTGGTAACCGGTGCCCAGATCGTCCTGCTGTCACGGACTTTGCATGCGCCAGTGGAGCGACTCGCGCATCTGGAGCGGTTGGGCAGTGAGAATCTGCACGAACTCCAGGAACGGCTGGCGGGACTGATCTTCGACCAGCACAACGAGACGTTCGAGCGGATCAGCAAACTGGTGCCGATCATTCCGCTGCGCATCTCGATGCCGCTGGTGCAGCGCCTCGTGCCGCCGATGATGACGGGTCGGGCCGCGGGTGCGGTCGGTGTCGATCATCCGAAGAAGGCAGCCGAGACGGTTGCCATGCTGGCGCCCGCGTATGTGGCCGACTGTGCGCCGTATATGGATCCGCGCACTGTCGGCCAGCTCGCCGAGGTGGCACCGCCGGAACCCATCGTGCGGATTCTCAACGAAATGTTGGCCCGCAAGGACTACATCACAGCGGGACCGTTCCTCGACGCCTTCGCCACACCGACCCTGTGTGTGGCCTTCGAACAGGGCGTGCTCGATGACGAGGGCCTGATCTTCTCCGCCGCATACGCCTATTCCGTCACAGGTGTGAGCGCCATCTTTCGTCAACTGCTGGCCGGGCCGCGGCAGCGGGTTCCGCGGATGGTGCACACCGTGCTCACCGGGTCGACGGGACTGCAGTTGGCCGCGCTGTCCACGTTCGCGCGCTGCGAGGCCGATCTGTCCGCGTCGATCGGCGATGTTCTGCTCAGCGTCGGGTCCACCGAAATGATCGGCAATCTCATCGCGACCTATCTCCGGGCCGGTGCGGCACCGGAGCTGCTGACCTTCATCGGACGGCTGAGCAAGTGGGCCCTGGGGGCCCTTGCGGCGAATCCGATCATCGCGAACGACGCGGCGCTGGCCGGACTGGTCGGCAGCCTGGAGGGCCGCATCGAATCCGACCTCTGGCGTGGACTTTTCAGCCTGATGGCACACGCCGACGCCGGCATCCAGCGCCGGATGATAGCGCTGCTCGCGCAGATGAACGATGCGATGGTGTCCGCATTGCCCGGCATCGCCACCGAGGCCCACTACTGGCCGCTGCTGCTGGACCTGATCGCCGCCGCCGACACTCCGGTTCGTGGCCGCTTCGAGACGATGTGGTCCAACCTGCCGCCGGAGCGCCGCATCGATCTGGAGCATCGCATCAGGGAACTCGGCCTGAACATCCGCTTGGCGCCGGTCACCACCACGACGCTCTCGGTGGACGAGGTGTTCTACCGTCGCCGTCAGATGCGCCGCCGCTACGACGCCGCGCCGAGTTGGGACTGAGTGCTCACCGCTTGGCGTAGTCGGCGACACCCTGCCAGTCGAGCATGACGCACGGTTCATCGCCCACGACCCAGGCATCGTGTCCGGGTGCGACGATCATGAAGTCGCCGGGGCCGTATTCCTGTTGTTCGCCGTCGTTCATGGCCACCATCAGTCGGCCCGAGAGGCAGTAGCCCATATGGGCTGCTTCGCAACTGTCGGTCTGGGCGATCGGCTTGACGTGCTGCGACCACCGCCAACCGGGTTCGAAAACCGCTCGGCCGACCGGGCCGCCGTCGAGATTGACCAGATCGAGTTTGCCCTTGCCTTCCTCGAACAAGCGGGTCTCTTCGGGCTTGTCGAAACTCTTTTGCACCAGTCCGGACATGATTGTCCTCCTCGGTATCGTTGCCCCGACCTATAAAATGTGACGCCAATCACATCTTAGCCGCTGTGCTAGCTGCAAGGTAGCTCGCGCTGAGGTGCGCTAACAGCCGGTCGGGGCCGGTTGGATCAGGGACTGACGAAATCCGCTGTCTATCTGACCGATCCGGTCGGGGCTACCGACAAAGGGGCGATTCCGGCGTTCAATTCGAGCACATCGCGCGTCACGCGACCTTTCGAAAACGCCTGGAAGGTAAGACAAATGACCGAGTTCGTGACATTCGAGGAGGGCCGGATAGCCTGTGATGTCGTCGGGGACGGACCGCTGGTGGTGCTCTCGCACGGCATCGGAACCTCCCGGCACGACTATCGCCATCTCGTACCGCGACTGGTCGCCGCGGGCTACCGGGTGGTGAATGCCGACCTGCGCGGGCACGGCGAATCCAGCCCCGGCTGGCCGTCGGTAACCGGCAAGGCGGCCATCAACCGAACCGATGTCGCGGGCGATCTGCTCAGTGTGGTAAGGCATTTCGGCGGCCCGGCGGTAATCGTCGGCCACTCCCTGTCCGGCGGCGCGGCGACCATTGCCGCGGCCGAGGCGCCCGAATTGGTCAGTGCCATCGTCGAGATCAACCCGTTCACCAAGAGGCAGCGACTGGATATCGGTGCTCTGTGGACGGTGCCGCGATACCGGCGCGGTCTGGTGCGGTTGATGGGCACGCTGCTGTTGGGCTCGCCTCGGCTGTGGCGCGGGTACCTCGATATCGCGTATCCGACCAAGCCCGAGGACTTTTCGAGCTACCTCGACGGCGTGCTGACGACCCTGCGCGAACCCGGCCGGTGGCGCGAGTTCCGCAAGGCCGGTAAGACCACTCCGGCCGATGCCGAGGCGGCGCTGTCACAGGTGCACCGGCCCGCGCTGCTGATCATGGGTGCCGAGGATCCCGATTTCCCGGACCCGAAGGCCGAAGCCATGGCGATCGTCGCGGCCATGCCCATGGGCATCGGCAAGGTGGTCGTCATCGAGAACGCCGGGCACTATCCGCACGCGCAGTTCGGTGACCGCGTCGCCGATCTGATCATTCCCTTCCTCGGACGGCATGCCGCCGGTGTGGTCGCGCCGGTCCGGCACGCGGGGTGATCGGACTGCACATTGCCGTGACAGCCCTGGGGGTGTGCGGTGATGATAGGGACGTGTCGACGCCCCGCACGATTGTCCTCGTGGTCTACGACGGCATCCAGCTGATCGAATTGGCCGGTCCCATGGACATTTTCGGTGCGGCCAACGCCATCCTCGGCGCACCTGCCTACCACGTAGTGACGGCATCGCCGCGGGCGGGCACCGTCGCGGTGGAGGGTGGTCTGAGGATGCATGTCGAACATGCCCTGCCCGAGATCGCCACCGGTGACGACGAGATCGACACCATGATCGTGATCGGTGGAAACGGCGCCTTCGTCCCGTCGGTATCCGCCCAGGTGGTGCGCGAGCTTCCGGCCATTGCCCGGCGATCGCGGCGGGTGGCGTCGGTATGCGCCGGTTCGCTCCTGCTGGCCGGTGCCGGATTGCTCGACGGTTATCGTGCGACAACGCATTGGGGCGCGTGTGCGGTGATGGCCGAGCGTTTCCCCCGGGTGCTGGTCGAGCCGGATCGGATCTACGTCAACGATGGCAACCGGTGGACCTCGGCGGGGGTCACCGCGAGCATCGATCTCGCGCTCGCCCTGGTCGAGGCGGATCACGGCACCGAGGTGGCGCAGTTGATTGCCAGATGGTTCGTCGTCTTCACCCGAAGACCCGGCGGCCAAGCGCAATTCAGCGCCCAACTACGTGCGCAGCCCGCGCGCACCCCGGCGATCCGGGCGGTGCAGCAATGGCTGCCCGACCATTTGGACGAAGACTTGAGTGTCGCCGCGTTGGCAGCGAGGGCGGGATTGAGCGAGCGCGCCTTCGCCCGCGCCTTTCGTTCCGAAACCGGCAGTACGCCAGCTGCTTTCGTGGAGAATCTACGTGTCGAGGCGGCCCGGCGACTGCTCGAGACGACAGATCTGACGGTTGTCGCGATCGCCAAAGCGGTCGGCTACAAATACGGTGAGACGCTGCACCGGGTCTTCTCGCGGCAGCTGGCCACTACACCCGACCGATACCGGCAACATTTTGCGATCACCGGTTCGGACACAGCCGTTTTCAGCTTCCGGGAAAGCCGGGCGGCAGCGGCTGGAAATCCGCCTTGAACTTCGGCCCCGGCGGCAGGCCGCGCAGCACCGCGCTGGTCCAGGCCACCGCGGGCGGCCAGCCGGTGACGGCATTGACGATGTGTTCGGGGACCGGAACGGTGTAGAAGCGCAGATCCGCGCCACGCTCCCAATAGCTTTGGACCGTCGGCAGCACTACCGACGGTGGGATCAGTTCATCCCACAGGCCGTGCCACCACAGGATCGGTGTATCCGGAAGGTATCTGCCCAAGCTGTTGTCCTGCAGGACTCGAAGGATCCCCGGCGACGATTCCAGCGACTTGCCGGGCTGGTAGTAGGCACTGATGGGTCGGTAGACACCGGTGAGTGCAATGGTTGCGTAGCAACGACTTCGGACGTCTTTGATGATCTGCTGCCCCTCGGTGGTCAGCAGATCGGCGGGATCGAAGACGTCCGGATACTCCCGGGCCAGACTCGCGAAGCCGAGCCACATGGTGAAGTTGCTCGTACCGGTGAGCCCGGGTTCCGCTTGGGTCGCATACCAGGCCTCTGCCACCAGGTCGCCAGGCGTGCCACCGATGGTGGTGCCGAGCAGCCGCACATCGGGTGCGTAGCTCGCTCGCAGCTCGGCCGCGCGAATGGAACCCGAACCGCCCCCGGAATATCCATACAGCGCGATGCCGGAATCGGTGAGTCCGAGGCCCGGCTCGTTCTTCAGCGCGCGCAGACTGTCGAGGACCATCTTGCCCTCGGCGTAGGTGTTGAAGGTATTGAACTTCCCGTCGAAGTCCGGCAGGTTGATCGCGAAACCCTGTGCCAGCCAGGAGATCACCAGCGCGGACTCCTTCATGGTGCCGGTCTGCAGGGTGTGCGAGGGGTTGCAGGCCGAGTCGGTGGAGTCGATCGCCTCCTGGAAGGACAGCACGGGCCGAGGGCTGCCCTGCCATGGAATGCCGGGCACCACAACGGTTGTCGCGGTGACGATCGGATTGTCGTGCACATCGTTCGAGCGGAACAGCAGCTGTTCGGTGTACACCGGGAAGGGGATGCCGAGCACCCGCGTCTGCACTTCGCGGCTGCGCACTATCTGGCCCGGCTGATACGACGCGAGATCCGCGGGATCGTCGTACCACGGGTCCTGATCCGGCGACGGGATCGGCAATAGATCGTAGATATGCGGCTCGGTCGGCAACTGCGGCAGCTGATTCTGATCCGGCGGAAAATTCGGCGGGAATGCCGGATCGGCGGCCGCCACCCCGAAACTGCCCATCGCCAGACCCGCCGCCACCGCCAGACCTGCCGCCACCGCGAGCACCGTGAGCCGCCGCCGAGATCGCTTCACCACATCCTCCGAATCTCCATTTATCCGCCAGCCGATCATGGGTTCGGCGTGCTGGATTCAGCTCACCGCAATTGACGGCGCGGGGCTATTGGCATGATGCAGAGCCTCGACCTCGGCTTTTGTGCATCTGCACGAACCGGTTGGCCGGTAGTCTCGGATGTGATCGGACCCGCTAGGGTACCCGTTGAAACTTCAAACAAACTCATTGAATGTACCGCTAAATAACGGTACATTCTTCCGCGACATGACTTCCCGCACTGGAAGGCCTGGTCGTGATCGCAGTTCGGGGACCAGTTGAATTATCGGCGCTCGCAGATGCGCTGCATGCCGAGGATGTCGGTTATCGCAGATCGCTGCGCGCGCGCCAAGTGCAGATGATCGCGATCGGCGGGGTGATCGGCACCGGGCTATTTCTCGGTGCCGGTGGGCGACTGGCCAGCGCCGGACCGGGATTGTTCCTGGTGTACGCCGTATGCGGCGTATTCGTCTTCTTCATCCTGCGCGCGCTCGGCGAATTGGTGCTGCATCGGCCCTCCGCTGGATCGTTCGTCTCCTATGCGCGCGAGTTCTATGGGGAGAAGCTGGCTTTCGCGGTCGGGTGGACCTACTTCTTCCACTGGTGCATGACCGGGATCGTCGATATCACCGCCATCGCCACCTATGTGCACTATTGGGGCGCGTTCGAGGGCGTCCCGCACTGGGTGATCGCGCTCGTCGCGCTGATCGCGGTTGTGAGTACCAATCTGATCTCGGTGCGCTGGTTCGGCGAACTGGAGTTCTGGGTCGCGCTGATCAAAGTCCTGGCCCTGGTGGGCTTCCTGATCGTCGGTACCATCTTCCTGGCCGGCCGCTTCACAATTCAGGGGGCGCCGACCGGTGTAGGGGAGATCACCCAGCACGGCGGGTTGTTCCCGACCGGCCTGCTGCCGCTGGTCACGGTGACCACGGGCGTCGTATTCGCCTATGCCGCAGTCGAATTGGTCGGCATTGCGGCTGGCGAGGCCGAGCATCCGGAGACGATCATGCCGCGGTCGATCAACTCCGTCATCGCCCGTATCGGACTATTCTACGTCGGCTCGCTGGTACTGCTCGGACTACTATTGCCTTATACGGTCTTTCGGGCCGGGGAAAGTCCATTCGTCACGTTCTTCGCGAAAATCGGTGTGCCAGCGGCCGGTTCGATCATGAATCTGATCGTGCTCACCGCTGCCTTCTCCAGTCTCAACGCCGGGTTGTACTCGACCGGCCGGATTCTGCGTTCGATGTCGATGAACGGCAGCGCACCCGGTGTGGCGTCGCGCATGTCGCGGACGGGCGTACCCTACGTCGGCATCCTCGCGACCGGCGCGATCGCCCTGGTCGGGGTCGGGCTCGATGCGGTGGTGCCCGACCAGGCCTTCGAGATCGTATTGAACGTATCGGCGCTCGGCACCATTGTGTCGTGGACCGCGGTCGTGCTCTGTCATCTGCGACTGTGGCGCGAGTGGCGGCGCGGTTTGGCCTGGCGTCCAGCCTCCCGGCTACCCGGCGCGCCCTACACCGATGTCGCGACCCTGCTCTTCCTTGCCGCCGTGGTAATCCTGATGGCCTCCAGCGGCGATATGGTTCAGCGCAGCGCCGTACTCGCCATGATCGTCATCCTGGGCCCGGCCTTGGTCGGTGGCTGGTTCCTCGCTCGCCGAAAAGTATTGCGAATAGCCCGCATCCGCGAACACCATACGGGCCAGTTCGCGGTAGTCGCCGAGCGTCCGCCGCTCGGCCCCTCCGCTGAACCGGAAGTGATCATCGAGCCGCCGAAATCCGGCTACGTCAACCCGGATCCGCTGTAGGGTCGGTATTCATCGGGAGATCCGATGATTTTCGCGATGCTGCACGCTCGCGGTCACAGCGATAGACGGGCAATCGTCGCTATTCCTCGATCGAACTAGCGGTCCAAGCCGGGACAGACCGGTAGATTAGGTCGCTATTCTGGAAAATGCTGGGCTACAGCCGCTTCAGTCGGCATGCACGCTCAGTCGAGCAGCACCATAGGCACCGCTACGGCGGCATCCGCGCCTGATGATGCGTCGCCAGCGCGAATATTCCGCGACCTGGCGGGGCGAACAAACAGTGAACAGCTCCGGTCGCGATGAAAACGAAAACCCAACGGGCTCTGTTGATTTCGCTGTGCGCTGTTCACTGAGTGGAGGGGGGTCGTTCACGGCGCGTGGTTAGCGTTCGGGTGGTCGTTTCCGGAGACTGTTGAGCAGCTCCGAGGGTTTGTCCGCTTCGATGCTCGTCTGGCCATGCCGTGCCTGCGATTCGGGTGCGCGGAAACGAATCAGGTTGTAGCGGTGAACAACTGGAGATCGGATTACTGGGATCCGGATCGTTGGCAGTTGCCCGCGGTGCTGCTGCGGTGTCGTAGGTGGATCCGCGCTACGCGCCGGCGCCGCTGGACGGTCGGGGTCCTGCTCACTGTCTTCGTTCTGGTCGTCTTCCCCGGTCTGCTCGGCGCCACGGCCTCGGCCGCGGCCGAGAGCGGCACCCGCACCGCCGGATCGTCGGTGGGCAGTGCACTCGGCTGGACTCACGTCTCCGATTCCTCGGGCGTCGAGGCTGCCAGCTATGTCTTCGCCACCGATCACGGCGGCGTACTGAGTCCGGGAAATACCGCGATATCCCTGGTGATCGGCCTGGAGTTCGCGGGCTGGAAAATCATTGTGATCACGGCAATCTGGCTGATCGGCTACGCCCTGAGTTTCCAGTGGCTGAACATCTTCTCCAAGGCATTGCTCGGGGTAGCGCACAGCCTGACCGGCCAGATCGCGACGCCGATCATGTTGGTGACCGCGGCGACGCTCGGTGCGTTCTTCGTCGCGTGGTTCGTCGTGCGCGGCTTGTACTCCAAGGCCACTCTCCAAATGGGGACCATGCTCATGGTCGCCGTGCTGGGGCCGATATTCCTGGCCGAGCCACTGGCCGATGTGCTCGCATCGGACGGTCTGCTGGCGCAGGGCCGCGATCTCGGCATTTCGGTGGCGGCCGGGTTGAACGGCGATAGCAATGTCGATCCGTCGCGCATGGTGGCGACCATGCAGGGCACCTTGACCGATAACTTCGCCCGTCGTCCGCTGCAGGTCTGGAACTTCGGGCATGTGGTCGATGATCAGCCCGCATGTCGTGCGGCATGGTCGGCCGGTGTCACGGCGCGCAGCGAAGATCGGGTGAAAAAGGGCATCGGCGCTTGCGGGGACGGCGCGGCCGAGGAGTCGATGGACAATCCGAATTTCGAGCAGATCGGCACCGGCCTATTGCTGCTGCTGGCCGGGGCGATCCTGCTCGCCTTCGGGGCGGTGCTGGCGATCAAGGTGATCCGTGCCGCACTCGACACCATCTACCACGGCTTGATGTCGATCTTCGGTTTCGCCGCAGGCGGATTCATCTACGGACCCACCCAGACGTTCCTGATCCGCAATGTCGTCGA
Source organism: Nocardia sp. NPDC050408 (assembly GCF_044458905.1). NCBI lineage: Bacteria > Bacillati > Actinomycetota > Actinomycetes > Mycobacteriales > Nocardiaceae > Nocardia > Nocardia sp. NPDC050408. Next base: position 141,026 of record NZ_JBITIL010000003.1, read on the forward strand.
CGGCTTCGTAGCCGCGGCGCGCATGACCGCCTACACCATCTTTCTCGGCGTCTACGTACTGATCCTGCGAGACCTGTTCACGCTGGCCCGCGATCAGGTCATGGTGGTGTTCATCATCGGCGCGATCGTCGAGATTGTCGCGATCCTGCAGCTCAAAAGGCTCAGCGCGGGTCTGGACCGGGGCAACGAGTGGATCGCCAATCGGTTCGCGCTGGCGGCGCAAGGCAGTGGCGCACGGGGTTCGGGTGGTAGCGCGACCGCACTCGGTATGGGCACGGTCGGGGCTGGACATTCCATGCGGGCGGGGATGCTGCCTGTGCTTGCCGCTTTCAGCACGGTCAGCGGTTCGCCAGCGACCGAATGGCTCTGGGGAAAGACCCGTTCACCGCTGCGGCCGTTCGCCCGGATGGAGCGCGAGGCGCAATTGGGCCAATGGGGATTCTGGGGCGCGCCAGGTGTGGGTGGACCCACGGGTTCCTATGCACAGGCATACGTGCACCGGCCCGTATTCGCGCGGGCTGCCCGGGAGGCCGCGCTTGCCGCGCCGAATGGCGGCATCAATACCGTGCGCGGCGCGGCCGCGGCGCTGCAGGGTCTGGTGGATATCGGCGGGAAGATCACCGATGCGCCTGCGGCATTGCTCGCCGCCGGATTCACCGACGAGGACATCATGTTCAACGCCATTCGCTCGTGGTCGATCGTCGATGACAACTCCAAGGGCTGGACGCTCGCCAATAACCATCTCGGTCGCGCGGTGGCCGCGGTCCAACGCGTCCAGGACTCATCGCTTCGACTCATCGACGGTGGCAGTTCTCCCGGCGAAGTCGCGGCGGATCTCGCCACCTTGCAGGCCGCCGCATTCCGGTATCGGCGCTCGGCGCCCGCAGGTGTCACCCTTACCGCGGGCGAGGAGCAATTCGTCAATGCATACCTGGGCACACCCACAGAGGACGCGGCCCGGGCTCTCCAAACAGTCGCCGGCGGCGGCACTGTCACGTCGGGCCCACTGGCTGGTGGTCCATTCGCGAACGACGCCCTCGCCGCCAGGCGCATGTTGGGCGAGATCGGCAGCAGGCAGGCGGACCTTGTCTTGACCAGCGTCAACAATGTATTGCGTAATCCAGCGGATCAAGAGTTGCTCCGCGTGGCTCGTGGGCACATCTCCGATACGGTTCTCACCGACCAAGCATTGAGCGGGGCCAAACGAACAGCGACGAACACGCCGACGCCGCCGAGGCAAGGCAGTCCGCAGCGGCCCCGCTGGGCCCCGCCGATGGCCAGGGTAGGCGCTCGGCTGAATTGAGTTGGTGCGCTATCCGCGCAGCGCGTCGCGGATCATCGGCCACGATTTGTGCAGGTCTTCCTGCCAATAGCCCCACGAATGGGTGCCGGTGGGGCGCAGGTCGAAGGTGGCGGGGATGTTCAGTTGTTGGAGGCGCTCGCGCAGTGCGTGCGCGCACTGGTTGGTGATGGCCTCCAGCACGCCGCCGTTGACGAGCTGGCCGACGAGTTTGCCCGCGTTGTCCCGGATTCCCGGGCCGTCGAGGGTGTCCAGCGGTCCGGGAACGCCGGTGCCGGTCGAGACGTAAACGGCTGTGCCGCGCAGCATTTCGGCATGCACATAGGGGTCGTTGGCGGCCCAGGCCGGATCGTTCGGCGGCCCCCACATATTGCTCGGATTGCCGCGCCAGCGCAGTACGACCGCGTCGATCATGGCTTGGCCCAGTGGGTCACTGGTCTGCACGCAACCGCTGTAGGAGCCGATGGCCCGGTAGCGCCCGGGTGCCGCGAGTGCGAGCTGGAATACCGACGTCGCGGCCATGGAGATCCCCGCGATCGCGTTGGCGCCGCTGCCGTTGAAGGCCGAGTCGATGATCGGCGGCAGTTCCCGAGTCAGAAAGGTTGTCCAGCGTTGGCGGCCCAGGATTGGATCGTCGTCGCGCCAATCGGTGAAGTAGCTGCCGTTGCCGCCCATCGGGGTGACAACCGTGACCTGCTTGTCGCGGAAGAACTCGACGATATCGGTTTGCTCGGGCCAACTACTGGCGTCCGCGCCACCGCTGGCACCGTTGAGTAGGTACAGCGTGGGGGCGGGCGCCGAACTATCCGGCGCCCGAAGCACTTTGACGAGGATATCGGTGTCCATTGCGGCCGAGTGGACGCGCAGGTCGAGCATGCCGTCCGCATTCTCGACCAGGCCCGCGAGAGCGGAACCATCGGCGGCCGGGCGTGCGGCGGCGGTGGCCGCGGCGACCGTGATCTGTCCGCTGGGTTCCGATCGTGCGGTCACGGGTACGGCGGCCAGACCCACTGCGCAGATGAGCGTCATGAGCCCTGTCGCAGTTCGCACTCGCTCATCCTTCCCACGATCTATTGCGTGGCCACGATAGTCGGCGATTACCAGCGCAGATAAGGCTATTTGGACGATCTTTCGGCGAAATCCATTGGTTCTGGGGAACATCACAAAGTTCGCGCCCGGCCATGGTCGATCGGCAATACATGCCGTTGACTGACATTCTCCTGGCTTCACGAATCGAGGGCATCCATTGGTCAATTTCGGTTTCTTCGATGAATGGCATCCCGAGCGCGGTCGGCTCACCACATGGATGGCGTCACCGAGTTCGCGGGCGGCGGTGCGGACGGCCCCGATACACCCGACAATGCCCTCTTACCAGCAGGAGGCATATCTGCGGACCGCGCATCGCAATGCCGATGCGGGCGTTCGGGCATCGCGATTGTGCATGATTGCCTTCGATATTCCCGGCGCTCCGGTCCGCGAAGCGCTGACCCGGACATTCAACGCATTCCTGCGTCGCCACGACACGTTTTCGAGCTGGTTTTCGTTTACCGCCGAGGGTCGGGTCGTGCGGCATGTGGTGCGGCCGGATGATATCGAATTCGTCGCGACGGACCACGAAGAATTCCTTGACAGCGATGCGATTCGCGAGCGGGTGCAGGCCGAAACATCGGGTCCGTTCGAATGGGATTGCTTCAGTTTCGGCGTGATCGATCACGGTGATTCATTTACGGTGTACGCCGCCGTGGATCATCTGCATACCGACGGGCTCGCGCAGGCATTGTCCTGCGTCGATCTGCTGATGCTGTACGGCAATGAATTGTCCGGCGGCCGAGTCCCTTCCGCGCCGGTCGACGGCCACCTCGCATACTGTGCGCGTGAACGCCGGCTCAATGAACAACTCACGCTGGAATCACCGCAGATCCGGCACTGGGTCGAGCTGCTACAGCTCAATGACGGTGATATGCCGTCGTTTCCACTGGACCTCGGACTGGCCGACGGCGGCATCCGTGGCGCGCAGGTGACGCTGCCGCTGATGAGCGAGGCCGACGCCGTGCGATTCGAACAGGTCTGCCAGGATCACGGTGGCCGATTCATCGGCGGACTGTTTACCGCGCTGGCCATGGCGGAGCTCGAATTGACCGGTCGGGATTGGTATTTCGGCCTCGCCCCGGCCAATACTCGCGCCACCCCCGGCGAGGCGACCTCGGTGGGCTGGTACACCAACCTCATTCCGGTCACCGCGGCGATCCGGCCCGATGACACCTTCACTTCGCTCGTTGCCTCGGTCCAGGATGCGGCCGAGCGTGCCAAGGATCTGACCGATATTTCACCGCATCGGGTGCTCGAGCTGGTCACCCCGGAGCTGGGCATCCGGACCAAGCCGGGCTGGACCGCGCCGATGCTGTCATATGTCGATGTCCGCAGGATGGCGGGTGCGGAAATGTTCGATCGGATCAACGGCGGTCTGTACGGCAATCGGGCCAGCGCGAGCGAGGTGTACCTCTGGATAAATCGGTTCAACGAGGTGACCACCCTGACCCTGATGTTTCCCGACACCCCCCAGGCGCACGCGTCGATCGATCGGTACGCGAAGGCGCTGACCGCCGTCGTTACCGCTGTGGTCGCGGACGGTGACTATGCCGTGCGGGTCGACGTCTTGTCATGACCGTCCGGGTTTGCGATGCGACGACCCGCACGGCCTGGGGGGTCGTGTCGAGGAGGCGCTTGTGACGACTTCCGCTGCCACACGGCACGCCGAACTGCGAAATACCTTGCCGCCGTTCGCATTGCGACCGGTAGCCGCGATTACCGGGCTCGTCTCGGTTGTCCTGGTCGCGCGGGCGGACCGATACGACTACTTCGGTGACGAACTGTACTTCTTATCGGCCGGTGCTCGGCTCGCCTTCGGCTACGTCGACCAGGGGCCATTGCTACCACTTCTCGCTCGATGCGTGGACTGGATAGCGCCGGGTTCGCTTGTCGCACTGCGCATTCCGTCGATCGTGGCCGCTGTGCTGGCAATCGTGACCGCCGCCGCCTCCGCCCGCGAATTCGGCGGCGGGCGTATCGCGCAGGTACTCGCGGCTCTTGCCTACGCGTGCTGTCCGTTCGCGATCACCCAGTCGGCCACGCTGTCGACCTTCGCTCTCGATGCCACGCTGGTTGCGGTCTTGATCTGGCTGATAGTGCGCTGGATTCGGATCCGTGACGATCGGCTTCTGATTGCCGCCACCGTGGTCGTCGCGCTGGATCTACAGGTGAAACTATTGGCTCCGGTGTTGGGCGCCGGAATCGCTATCGGCGTCATGATTTTCGGTCCGCGAGATCTGCTCCGGCGGCCGGCCTTGTGGTTCGGTGCCGCATTCTCGCTAGCGACGGTCCTACCGGGACTGGGTTGGCAGGCGCGGCATGGGTGGCCGCAACTGGCCATGGGCGCGACGATACGAGCCGAACAGCAGGCCGCGACCGGCGGCATCGCGGGACTGCCGATGCAGTTGGCGATGCTGACCGGTATCGGTGGATTCCTTGCCGTGGTGGGCATTTGGGCGCTGGTCCGGCATTCCGCACTGCGGCCTTATCGGTTCATCGTCGTCGCCGTTGTCGTCCAATCCGGGTTCGTGCTGGTGACCGGGACGCGCGCGTACTACGTCGCGGGGCTGCTTCCGGTTCTGTTCGCCGCAGGCGCGGTGTGGGCACAGGCCCGTGAGTTCAGCCGGTGGGAGAAGGCGACGGGGATCACCATGGCTGCGCTCGCCGCGACAATCGCTGTCGCCATGGTGTTTCTGTTACCGGTATCGTCGGGTGCCCTGGACCGGCCGACGAATACGCAAAGCGAATTGTCCACCCGAATGCGTGTATTCGGCTCCAGCGGCTGGTCGGAACTGACGGCGTCCGTCGATGCCGCCTACCGCACAATAGATCTCGGCGCCCGCGCCCACACGGTCATTGTCACGCAAACCTATTGGGCAGCGAGCGTGCTGGACCGACTCGGCAGCCCGGACCTGCCTCCGATCTACAGCCCCAATCGTGGATTCGCCTATTTCGGTAAGCCTTCGGAGACCGATACCACTGTGCTGTATGTCGCCGCCGACGCAGCGGAACCGCTATTGCGACAGACGTTTTGGGATGTCCGTCCATTGAAGCGCCTCGATGATCGCCTCGGATTTCCCGGTATCAACCGCAACATCGTCATCTGGCGCTGCGACCGCAGCATCCGTCCATGGGCCGAAACCTGGCCGCATCTGATCACCAACGTGCTCGACCCGGGCATCTGACACTAGGCAATTACCGATGACAGTTCCGAGCACTGGATCCGCGATTCGTACCGGCCTTGTCGGCCCCGCTGTTGCTCCCCGAGCAATTGGAGCCGGTCACGGGTCTTTATCGTCGACGCCTGGCCACCGATCCATTCGGCGACCCGGACGGTGGCGGGCGCGTCACCTAATTGGTGGCGCGTCCATTGCTGGCCGCATGCGAACACTCGCTCTGCGCTTGGTAGATGACGCACGCCGATCAGGAGCGCTCGTGATCGGTTCCATCGACAGCACCCAGCCTGCTCGAATCCGCTTGCTCTGTGTTGCAACGGTTCTCGGCGTCTTCGGCGCACCTGTCGCCGTGGTGCACGCCCAGCCGCCGCCGAAACCGATAGCGGTGTCGGCCGACGGATCGCGCCTGGACCGCATCCGGCAACGAAACGACCGCCTGATCGAGATATCGGTGTATTCGGCCGCGATGAACACCATCTTCCCCGTGCAGGTGTTGCGCGCCCGCGACGAGCACACCGCAGCACCCACGCTGTACCTGCTCAACGGCGCCAATGGCGGTGTCGGTGGCAGTTGGTACGACGAAACCGATGTCGCTGACTTCTTCCGTGATAAACCGGTCAATGTCGTAATCCCCATCGGCGGTGCGGGCAGCTATTTCACCGACTGGAAATCCGACGATCCGCTGCTCGGGCGGCAACGCTGGACGACCTTTCTGACCGAGGAATTGCCGCCGCTCATCGACCAGGCATTCAATGGCAACGGTGCCAACGCCATTGCCGGGCTTTCGATGTCCGCGACCTCGGTCTTCCAACTCGCTTTGGCCGCACCCGGTCGCTATCGGGCGATCGGCTCCTACAGCGGTTGTGTCCGAACCAGCGACCCGCAGGGACAGGCGTTCGTCACCGGGGTCGTCGCGCGGTGGCGCGGCAATGCACTGAATATGTGGGGCCCGCCCTCGGATCCGACATGGGCCGCAAACGATCCCTACCTGCACGCCGATCGGCTGCGCGGCACCGCCATCTACGTTTCCGCGGGCACAGGGGCACTCGGACCGTTGGACACCCCCGAAGGCACGCGAGGCGACCTGATCCAGCTCGTGTGGCAGGTGATGTTCGGAGTGCCGCTGGAAGCGGTCATGAACATGTGCACCCACCAACTGCACGACCGACTCCAATCCCTCGGCATTCCCGCCACCTTCGATTTCCGATCGAACGGCACGCATTCGTGGGGCTATTGGCAGGAGGATCTGCACAAGTCCTGGCCGATATTCGAAGCAGCACTGATCAAGTGAGCCACTCGGTAAGCGTCATCGAAATCCGGCGAATTTTTTGTGTCGCTTCACCATCGGCTGCCAGGTGCGTATCGCACGCCGATAATCTGTCGTAGCGTGACCGACCGACGGTAGCGTCGATTTTCGGCAGGGAGCACGATGGCTGGTGAATTCTCGCCGACCATGCCGCGCCCGGCCTGCCGGTCAGTGCGAATCTCAGGGGAAATGCCATGACGGTCACGAATGATTCTTTCGAGCCGAATTACTCGGCATTGTCGCGCAAGATCGTGAACCGTCTCGAAAGCGCATCGGTCGAAGGCCTCGGTGGTGCCGTTCAGGGCGACCTGATCACGGTCGCACGCTGCGGTTTGGAAGGCCTCACGGCCGCGATCCGCACGGGCAGGCCGGTACCAGAGCGAGCCGTGGCGCGGCTCGAGACCATCGCGGCCAGAATGGCGGATCGGGAGTTGCCGATCGCACTGATCCAGCACGTCATGCACGCCGGAATCAAAGCCGGTTTCGAACTCGTTGCCGCCGATCGGCCGCAGTCGGTTCGGCAGGAGATTTACACCGACGGCGCGCGCCTGATCCAAGCGACACAGGAGCTTTCGACCGCGGTATTGCGCGGGTACGTCGGCGAAGTGCGTGCCATGACCGGTGATCGCAGAGTCACCGCGCAGACACTGGCATCGGCGCTGCTGGCCGGAAAAGCGGATCCGACGACGGTGCACCGATGCGGCGCCGAACTTTCGTCGTCCTACTTTGTGATCGCGGTCGCGCTGGGGCCGCATCCCGACGAGAACGATGCTCGACTCGATTCCAGGGTGGTCGCGCGCCGCAAACTTCGCCGCGTCCAAGCCGAATTGGCGACCACTGGCGAATGCCGGGTGCTATCGCTGCTCAGTGTCGATGGCGGAACCATCCTGGTCCCAACGGAATTCGCGGCCATTACTGAAGAATGGCTGGTCGACCTGGTCGCCCGGCTGATGCGCGCCGCTGCCGCCCCGGTCACCGCGACATTCACGGCGTCGCCGCGTGGCCGGATTCCCCCTGCGGCCGACCGCGTGCACCAACTGCTCGATCTCGCCCTGCGCCTGGATCGTGGACCCGGTTTGCACCGGTTCGAAGATCTGGCACATGAGTACCAACTGATCCAGCCTGGTCCCGGCTACCAGCATCTGCGGGCGATCCTCGATCCGCTGCGGACCGAGCCCGGACTACTCGACACCCTGCGCACCTACTTCGTCGCGCAGGGCAAGCGCGCGCCGACCGCCCGCCGGCTCGGCGTCTCGACCAGCGCTGTGCGCCGCCGCCTCATCCGAATTGCCGAATTGACCGGACTCGATCCCGAAAACGTCACCGACGCCTGGTATCTGAGATCGAGCCTGGTCGCCTGCACCTTCGCGGACTTTCCGTCGAGGCAAGCACCGGGCGCGGCGTTATGCCTGGTCGAGTCCTGAGTCGTCGGTATCCGGCGGTGCGGCCGGTAATCCTTCGCTCGCCCGGAGTTTTTCCGCCATGGTGGCGAGCAGATTCTGCGATTCCTCGGAAAGGTCGAAAGCTCTGCTCGATAGTCGGCGCAGGTGATAGCCCTGAAGTTGAGACAGCAGTTCCAGATCGTGGTCGATTTTGGCGGCGTAGACGTCATTGAAGAAGTAGTCCGGTTTGACCTTGAAGAATTTGGCGAGGGCGGTCATGGTCTCGTTGGAGGGGTTGGCGCGCTGCCCCGACCGTAGTTGGGACAGATAGGGTTTCGAGATCGGGTACCCGGAGTTCGTCAACGCGTCCGCGACTTCGGCATTGGTATGCGAGCGGCGGCCCGGGGGATGCACGGTTTCGAACAGCTTGTTCAACCGCTCGGCGAAATCAGCCATCTGAGGTGCCCATCTTCTTCGCTGTCCTGGTGAACCGATCATCGGTTCGATTTGCGCTGTCGACGAAAACCGCTCCAGCCCATCGGGTCCGAAGTCGAATCGCAAGTGTGTTCGGTTGATTACCCGTGACTGCCTGGTAGGAAACGGATCGAAACATCGGCCTCGCAGGTTACCGTGCCCGCTCACGGACCACGCGGGCGACGTCTGGCTGTCCGGTGCGGGTAAGGTCCTAACATCGCACCGACGGAGGAGGATGATGGCGGCCTCAGCCCGCTCGACACCATCGGACTCGGTCGACGAGGTCACCGACGCATTGCTGACCGCGTCCCGCCTGCTCATGGCCATCTCGGCCCGCTCGATCGCGCACGTCGACGATACGATCACGCTGCCGCAGTTCCGCACGCTGGTGATCCTCGCGACTCAGGGCCCGAGCAATCTGGCCACCTTGGCCCAGCAATTGGATGTGCAGCCATCGACCGCGACCAGGATGGTCGAGCGGCTCGTATCCGCGGAATTGCTTACCCGCCAACCCAATCCGCAGTCCCGGCGCGAACAGATCGTCGATCTCACCGAGCACGGGCGACGCGTCGTCGCCGAGGTGACCGCGCGCCGTCGCGCCGAAATCGCCCGCGTAGTGCAGACCATGCCCGCTGCCCAGCGCCAGGGGCTGGTGCGAGCGCTGACCGCGTTCACCACGGCGGGGGAGGAATGCGGTGCCGCCAAGGGACTGCAGGCGTACCCGCTGTAGGGCCTGACGTGCGACTACCAGGTCCGCTTCGTGCTCACGTTCGTCAGGCATCGGCACGTCGGGCGCGACGTCCGAGAGTTGATGCCTGGGCCGGATATGGGCGTACTGCAATGCGGCGAGTCCGGCAAGTGCCGCCGCAATGCTGATCTTCCACCCGGGTGGCCGCCAGGTGAGGAGCAATTCCGCATTGTCGGTGTGCGGTGGGATATCGATGGCGATGAACGTGCCTGCCACGGTGGTGAACGGAATTTCGTTGCCGTTGAGCGTAACTCGATAACCGGGCCAGCCGAGGCGTGCGAAAACGATGCGTCCGCCGCCGGTTGAGGTGGCCCGGATTCGGCTGGTAACGCTGTCACGCGATACCGAACTAGCTTGCACGCCTTCGGTATCGACGATCAGACCGTTACGGGTCGAAAGCGGGCCGTCGACGCGTTCGAGTACCCAGATGTAGCGTTCGTGCCCCGGATAGTCGACCCACTTCCAGCCCGGCGGGGCCGGATGGTCGGGGGCGTCGGGGAATTGGGCCCGCTGCAGGACGACCCGATCGACCTTCATCAGATCGACAATCGTTTTGCCAGTGGATGATTCGGGCGCGAACGCGCGCCGGTACGCGTCTGGACAGGTGCTGCCGTCCCAACCCATGCACAGCAGCGCGCTGAAGGCAGCGTATCCGATCGGGGTATATGCGTTGACGTAATCCAAGCGCAGGTTCTTGGCGTAGTTGCCGAAGGCGAGGGAGCCGTACGCGCCCGCGAGGCTCATATCGCTCGGCTGCAGAAGTGCGCGATCGGCGAGTTGCAGTGTGACACCGGGGAAATCGGCGAAGGCCGCCCGCATGTCCGAGCGCCGTTCCGGAAAGTTGTACGACATCGGCGTCGGCGGTGCGCCGTGCACCTGGGAGTAGGCGATCGGGAACATCGCCACAATGCTCAGCAGGCAGGCCACCGCGACCCCTCGGGTGCGGATCACCCACAGCACCGCGGCCCCGAGCGCGGTCACCGCGACGACCGCGACCAGATGCCACACCAGCTGTGCGGGCGCTGCCGAGAACGACCGCAGCAACAGCAATCCGATGAGCACCCCCGCAGCCGCCCCACGGCGCCGCCATTGCTGATGCCACGAGTTCGAGACACTACCTGACAGGGGCGGTATGCAACAGTTGCTGTCTGCATCAGTTGCGGTTCGCGGCCGCTGCCCATGGAACGGTTCAGCAACTGGGACTATGCCAACAAACCGGGGGTCCGGATCCGTTCGTGGAATAGAGCGGCCGAAACCAGCAGTTGCAGGGATATGGAGATCACCGAGTTCCCTGGATACGAGTGGACGACCGTCGCGGATTCACCTGTGCGAGAGCTGTTCCCGGGCATTCGCTCGCGGGCGCTGTGGCACGGGGCGAACGGCGCGAAAGCGTACCTACTGGAAATGGATCCGGGCACCTCGTGGGAGGGCATCGATCTGCACGAGCCCGGACCGGAGGAGGTTTTCGTAGTATCCGGCACATTCAACGACGGATTCCGCGACTATCCGGCCGGATCGTTCATCCACGCTCCGGCCGGATCGTCACACATTCCGCAGTCGACGACCGGCTGCACACTGTTCGTCTTCTACCCCGAGGGCTGAAAGCCGTCGGGTGCCGCGCTAGTCCTGGTTGAACCGCTCCCGCACCGCGTCCATTCGCGCGTGCAACTCCTCCGGGACGATCCATCCACGATCCATCAGCGTGTGCGCCGTGACGACGACCGATCGGGTGTGTACGGGAAAGTCGTGGTAGATCGTCTCTCCGAGCGCATCCTCGGCATGGCGGCGTTCCAGATTGTCCAATGCGCCACGCCAGGACAGGCATTCGCACGTCGCCTGCATGCTCGACTCCCATGGGTCGGGCTTGCGATCGAGTTCGGGAAGCGCGTTCTCTCGTCGCGACTCGGGATCCAGGGTCCGCAGAAGAACGTCGTAGGGACTGCTCGTCACTGCCCACCCCTTCCCGAGGCCGCCTCGACCTGATCCGGCGGTGCCTGCGCGGTCCAATCGACCTGCGGCACGGCAACGCCGATCATCGTGTCCCGGGTGACGATGGCCGCCAGCTGCTCCTCCGTCCAGCCCTCGGTGCCCGCCGGGCGCATCGGCATCACCATGAAACGGGACTTCTGATTCGAATCGTGCACCCGGACCTCGACCTCGGGCGGAATGTGCAGGCCGAATTCGGCGAGCACCTCACGGGGCCAACGCACCAGGCGCCGACGGTAATTGGGAGTGCGGTACCAGTCCGGTGACATGCCGAGAACCGGCCGCGGATAGCACGAACACAGCGTGCAGACGATCACGTTGTGCACCTCGGGCGTGTTCTCCAGCACGTAGAAGAAGGTGTAGTCGCTCGGCGTGCCGGATCCGGTCGGGTCACGCCAGTCGATGCCGACTTCCTTGCACGTCTCGGTGCCGTCGGCGAGCAGACGCGCCTTGAAATCGGGATCCGTCCACGCCTTCGCGACCAGTTTCGACCCACCGTGCGGACCGACCGATTCGGCCCATTCGGAGAACCGTCGATGGTCTTCTTGCGAAAAGAGGCCCTTTTCGATGGCGAGCTCGCGAACCGCCGTCTCCAGAATCTCGAACTCGCTGATCTGTGAGCTCGTCTGGATCGGCGCGTGCGCCCCGTGATCGTGGGTCTGACTCACTTGGCATCCTCCTCTGCGGGCTCGAGCCAGCGCTCGGAGACCTCCGTCTCCAGGGTGTCGACCTCGAAGCCGGTGTATTTGGGCCAAAGATCTGTCTGGCGGAACCGCACGACGTAGAACGGTTCGAAGCGACCGTCCGCACGTCCCCACGCCTCGTCCTCGGGAATCACCCATTCTGGCCGGTATTCGACGACGACACCTGTGCGGCCACGGGTGTATGCCTGGGTGCGGGTGTGGAACATCGACGTCGCGTTTCGCACACGGACGCGATCGCCGATCTCGTACTTCCTGGTCATTGCCCCGTCTCCAACCGTGCGCGTACATCGTCCAATTTCGCGGACAGTTCGTCCGGGGTGATCAAACCCTTGTTGATCAGCACCTTCGCCGCGACGGTCGCCCAGCGCGCGTAGTAGGGCAGACCGAAATACAGCGTCGCGCCGAGATCGTTCTCGGCCCTTCGGCGTTCCTCGGAATTCCACACGCCACGCCAGCCGAGGCATTCGCAGGTGACGTAGGTATTCATCTCCCAGGGTTCTTCGGCCTTTTCCCGGTACTCGATCGGCACATCCGGCTGTCCGCCCACGTCGTGCAGGACGTGTCGGAGTGCGGCAAATAATTCGTTGGAGATCTCGTACGGCGAGTCCAGCGGTTTGCGGAACACGGGAGCGAGATCTGCTACGCGAGTTTGAACTTCGTCGAATCGATTCGGTGAACTCATGAGGTCTCCGTAGTGACGGATCCGATGTTCCCCCCGGCAGGGTGATCGCATACTGCGCACACCCGGCTGCGGGGCCGTGAGCCCTATTCAAATTGCGTTGATCCGACTGCCAAGGCTACACGTCAAGATCGTTCGATTGAAGATTTCGCCGCCCGATCAAGGATTGCTGACCATTGCAGCGTTTATGAGGAAATCATCAGTTGATGTGGTACCGTGCCGCTGTTGTGCGTGATCGCTCTGCTGATGTGTCAATTGGTGTCTCGGTGAGAGGACCCGTATGTCCCGGTATCTATTCGCGCTCGGTCAGGCCGTAGCACGTCGCCGCTGGTGGGTGCTGGCACTATGGATCGTCGTGCTGGTCGGCGCGATCGTGTTCGCCGGCGGAACCGGTGGTAAGACCAACGACAACTTCACCGTCCCCGGCACCGAGTCGCAGGATGCCGTGTCATTGCTGCAGCAGCGAATGCCCGCGTTCAGTGGCGCGCAGATGCAGGTTGTTTTCCAAACCCCCGGCATGGCCAAGGTGACCGACCAGCAGGCGAGCGCACAGATCGAGCAGGTAATGGCGGGGTTGAAGGGACTGCCGCAGGTCGCGGCGGTCATCGACCCGTTTCAGGCGCAGGTGGTATCGCCGAATCAACGCGTGGCACTGGGTAGCGTGCAGTTCTCGGTGCCGGCGGGGGAGGTCGGCGAGGACACCCTCGACGAGGTGAATCGCATCGCCGACTCGGCTCGCGATGCCGGTCTCACGGTGGAATTCTCCGGTGCGGTGTATCCGGGTTTCACGGCCGAGATCCCTCATACCCCAGAGATTCTCGGCATCGTCGCGGCATTCATCGTGCTGCTGATCACCTTCGGCGCGGTGGTCGCCGCCGGACTGCCCATCATCACAGCCTTGGTGGGTGTGGGTATCGGGCTCACCGGGATTCTGGGCGTGGCCGCCTTCGTCGACGTGGCCTCGGCGGCGACATCGCTGGCTCTGATGCTCGGTCTGTCCTGTGGCATCGACTACGCGCTGTTCATCCTTTCGCGGCATCGGCACCAGATCGTGCTGGGAATGGCTGCGGCCGAGTCGATTCCGCTGGCGGTCGGGACCGCGGGAAGTTCGGTGGTGTTCGCGGCGGTCACCGTGATCATCGCATTGTGCGGTCTGGCGGTTGCGGGCATTCCGTTCCTCACCGTGATGGGACTGACGGCGGCGGGTGCGGTACTGGTCGCCATGCTGGTCGCGCTGACACTGCTGCCCGCGCTGCTGGGCTTCGCCGGTGACATGGTCGCCAAGTTCATCTCGCCGCCGCTGCATCCGGGCAAGCCGGAGCAGGTCGCGCGCATCGCCGCCTATGAACCCGAACGCACATTCGGGCACGCATGGGGACGATTCGTCACCCGTTTCCGGATCCCGATGCTGGTTGTCGGAATCGCGATTCTCGTCGTCCTGGCCATCCCGGCCACGCGCATGGACCTCGGATTGCCCAGCGGTGAAACGCAGTCGGAGTCGAGCACCGCCCGCAAGGCATACGGCATCGTCAGTGATTCGTTCGGCCCCGGTTTCAACGGGCCCCTGCTGGTTGTGACCGACCTGTCGGCCGCCACCAGCCCCGACGCCGGACAAACACTGATGGGCCGACTGCGGCAGGAGTCCGACGTCGCCGCCGTGCAGCCCGCGGGCTCTGGCAACGGGTTGCTGCTGATCCAGGTGATCCCGAAGACCGGTCCCAACGACTCGGCGACGACCGATCTGGTGAACCGGTTGCGCGACGATCGCGACCGCATCGAAAGCGGCACCGGCGCAACATATCTGGTCGGCGGTACCACCGCCGCGAATATCGACACCTCGAACCAGTTGGCCAAGGCGCTACCCATCTTCCTCGCGGTCGTCGTGGGCTTGGCGCTGGTATTGCTCACGATCGCGTTCCGCACGATCCTCGTGCCGTTGTCCTCGATCGTCGGGTTCATCCTGTCGGTCTTCGCCGCCCTCGGCGCGCAGGTCGCGGTATTCCAATGGGGCTGGGGTGCAAGTCTTTTCGACGTCACCAAGGCGCAGACGCTGAGCTTCCTGCCGATCATCACGTTGGCCATCATCTTCGGCCTGTCCAGTGACTATCAGATCTTCGTCGTCTCCCGGATCAAGGAGGAGTACACACGCACCGGTGAGGCGATCAATTCGGTGCGCAACGGCGTCGCCCACTCCGCGCGCGTCGTCACCGCGGCGGCACTGATCATGTTCGCGGTATTCGTCGCGTTCACCACCACCGATAACCCGATCGTCAAGCCCTTGGCCTTCACCCTGGCGATCGGTGTTCTGCTCGATGCGTTCATCGTCCGACTGACCCTGGTCCCCGCCGTCATGGCCATTGTCGGAAACCGCATGTGGTACCACCCGCGCTGGTTCGCGCGCTACGTCCCCGACCTCGACATCGAGGGAGCCGAACTCGAACGCCGATTCGGCCATCACACCGAAGCCGAAGTGCCGCAGGACATTACCGGAGCATCATGACGCCTGCCAGAGGCCCCAGCGATCGACGGGTTCGCTGCCGCCGACGCCGGTGGCGAATTCCCGCATGCCGGCGGATCGGCCGCAGCGGGCGCCCGTGCGCACCAGCGCATCGGTCACTGCGATACCGCGAGAGTCCCGGGTGTGGGTAGTCGATAGTCGCGTTCGAGGTCGCGCAGGAGCATGGGCCGGCGCCGACCGCCGCCGCGCGGCTCGACTTCCGCGTACGGAACCGGACTGTGCCTTATCGCCTTGACCTCGACAGGCGCGGCCTGCTCGGCCGTGGCGGCGGGTACGAGGAGGGTTCCTGGACAGATCATCATGCTTTCCGCCTTTCCGGCTGAATGCACTCTGGTTGGGTCAGTCGGTCGTACCCGGCGTCGGTACGAGCAAACCGACGCTATATGTGAAAGCACTCCACCGCCGAACGCGAATAGCTCGTGATGCTGCCGAACCGCATGTCTTCTGACACCGCTACCCGGCCCGGAATAACGCGGTCACTGGCGACAATTGTCCTCCGGTGACAATGCCCGCGGCGAATTTCGTTCACGCACGACGGTGTCCGGCGACGGCGTGATTCCTATCGTTGTCGTCATTCCCCGCACCCACCCCTTAGGACCGCCTATGAATCTTTCGACTCTGCCGGACCTTCGTGCGGCCGCCGCACCGGACGCAGCCGCCGTCGCCGACGACAGCACCGACCTGAACAACGCAGGATTCCTCGACGCCGTGCGGCGCGCCGCCACTACCCTGCGCGCCGCCGGAGTATCGAGCGGCGACGTGGTTGCGATCATGTTGCCCAACACTGCCGCCTTTGTCGTATCCCTGTTCGCGACCTGGCGTGTGGGTGCCACGGTCATGCCTATCGACCCGTCGCTGAGCGCCGCGGAAGCCGACTGCCAGTTGACCGACACGGGCGCCAAGGTCCTGATCACCGCGCAGCGGACCAGCACCGACGCACCGGTGCGCGCCGTCATCCCCGCCGAGGATCTCACCACCGCCGACCACGATGTCGCCGAACCCGCACGCCCCCGCAACGACGCACTGGCGCTGCTCTTCTGTACCAACGGCACCACAGGCAAACCCAACAGCGTGACGGTCGACCACGCCAACCTCAACGCCATGTGCGCAATGGTGATCGAGGCGTTCGAACTCACCGGAGCCGACCACAGCCTGTTGAACCTGCCGCTGTTCCACGTCAACAGCATCGTGGTCGGCACCTTGTCGCCGCTGCTCGCCGGTGGCCGCGCCACCGTGGCCTTCAGCCCGAAGACGTTCTTCGACCGGATCGAGCGCAGCCGCGCCACCTACATCTCCGCAGTCCCGACCATGTACGCCCTGCTATCGGATCTGCCCGACCGAATCCGGCCGAACGCCGCATCGGTACGATTCGCCATCTGCGGCGCGGCGCCGGCCGACGTCGAACTGCTGACCAAATTCGAACGCCGCTACGGAGTACCGATCATCGACGGCTACGTCTCCGAAGTTCCCGCGCGATGGACACCGTCGGAGTACTCCTGCCGGGCGAGCTGATCAGAGCGCAACCCAGCAATTTCCCGCACGGCAACCGTCGAGTAACTACCGTTGGGGGGTGACGAGTTTTCGTCGCGACGGTGATGTCGATGTGAGCGGCCTTGTCGCGGGGATCGCCGCCCGTATGAATGAGCGGGTGACGGATATCAGCGCGATCCTGCGGCGCGGTCTCGAGGACGATATCCCCGAATTGCGGGATGATCCCCGCACCATCGAACTGCTCGGCGCCAGCGTGGAAGGCAATGTCGACACCCTCCTGCACGCGCTGCAGCACGACATACCACTGGCTCGGATCAACGCTCCCACGGCGGCCATCGAATACGCCAGACGTCTTGCCCAGCATGGAGTTCCGCTCAATGCCCTGGTGCGCGCCTATCGGGTCGGCCAGCGTCGGATGACAGAGTTGGTCTTCGCCGAAGTACGGGCGACAGGTATCGCGCCAGCGGATCGGATCACGGTGGTGGAGGCGATCACGACGACGTTGTTCGAATACATCGACTGGATTACCCAGCAGGTCGTCGCGGTGTATGAGACCGAGCGCGAGCAGTGGCTGGAGAGCCGCAACAGCGCTCGGGCCGTGCGCGTGCGTGAGGTGCTGGCCGGGGGGAAGCCGGTCGATGTTGATGCCGCGACCGAATCCATCCGCTACCCGCTGCGGTGGCACCACTTGGCGCTGATCCTCTGGTATCCCGACACCGGTGCGAGTAGTGACGAGCTGAGTCGGTTGCAACGCTTCGTTCGTGAGCTGGCCGAGGCGGTCGGCACTGCGGCGGCGCCGCTGTTCGGGGCCGCTGACCGGATGAGCGCTTGGGCTTGGCTGCCTTATCGGTCCGAGCAGTCCGATGCGGTGGCCAGGGTCTGTGATTTCGCGAGTAAGCGTCCGGACGCACCACGGCTGGCGATCGGCATCATGGGCCAGGGGGTGTCGGGCTTCCGTCGGTCCCATCGGCATGCGCTGCGCGCACGCTCGGTTGCGCTCGCGCGCGGCGGCGTGGAACTGAGGATCATCGCGGCGAGCGAGCCGGGGTTGTCGGCCGCGGCGTTGCTCGGCGGCGGCGCGGAGGTCGGCGAATGGGTGGGCGGGGTGCTGGGCGAATTGGCTGCCGATACCGATAACGATGCCCGGTTGCGCGAGACGTTGCGGGTGTTCCTGCGCACCGGATCCAGTTACAAGGCGGCTGCCGCGGAGCTGGATCTACATTTCAACTCGGTGAAATACCGGGTTGGGCGGGCGGTTTCGCGGCGCGGGCGGGTGATCACCGACGACCGGTTGGACGTCGAGCTTGCGCTGCTGATCTGCCACTGGTACGGCACAGCGGTGCTGCGGCCGAATACGGACTGACCGCGGAGACGGCACGGCGAGTCGATTCTCAGTCGAACAAGTCGACGAGCATCGGGTCTCAGTCGAACAAGTCGATGAACATCGGGGCCCGATAAGAATTCGTCGGTGGATACTTCGGGCTCGAGCCTGTCGACTCAGGTCGGCGCCTGCAGGGTGTGCAGGACCCAATGCCCTTTTTCGTTTGTTTTCGCGTAGTAGAGGCTGGCGTCGGCCGCGTCGAGCAGGGATTCGGCATTGGCGCCGGCGATCGGTGTGATCACGGCACCGATGCTGGCCGCTATTCGCAGCTGCTGGCCGTCGATGGTGATGGGGTCGGGAAATACCGACAATAGTTGGTTCGCGATGCCTGTTATTTGGTCAGTGGTGGCTGGTGGCGGGATCAGCACCACGAACTCGTCGCCGCCGAGGCGGGAAATGAGGCAATCGTATCCGCGCAGTTTGTCATGCAAGCGGGTGGCCACCGCGACCAGGACTTTATCGCCGGTTCCGTGTCCGAAGCGGTCGTTGACATGTTTGAAGTGATCTAGATCGGCGAAACACAGTCCAGCCCGGTCGCTTTCGTCGGCGGCCGTGATGAGTTCTTCGATCCGCTCGAGCAGGTAGCGTCGGTTCGGGAGGCCGGTGAGGGGATCATGTCGGGCCTGCCGACGAAGTTCGAGTTGGAGCCGGTGTTCCTCGGTGATGTCGGCTCCGATGGCCAGCAGGTAGTCGGGCTGTCCGTCGATGCCTTTGACATAGGAGATGGCGAATGACATCCAACCGACGCTGCCGTCAGCACGCACCAGTCGACGCTCGAGTCTGACCGTGCCTTCCTCGGATGGAACCAGTTTGTCGTAGAGCAGGGCGCGGATATCGTCTCGGTCGTCGGGATGGGCGAAGTCGTACACCGATATCCCGCGCAGCGCCTCGACCGGTACGCCGATCATGTCGGCCAAGCCCCGATTGGCTTCCAGCAGTGTGCCATTGGTGTCGCCGATGGCGATCGCGACGGTCGTATTGTCGAACAGGATGCGATATCTCGCGTCCTGTTCGTCGCGGTTGTTGTTTTCGGTCGAGTGATGGTGCGCACGAGACTGATCCAGGTGTGCCTGATGGCCTTGTCCGAGAGCGGCCAGCAGTCCGGCGAGTCGTTGTCCGGCATCGGGCCGAGCGGTGTAGTCGGCCAGCCGGCACAACACCTGTGCCGACACCGTGGGCACTCGGCCATCGGCCAAGTGCGCAGCCGATAGTGCCGCCCCGACTCGGGCGCCCACGGTCACGTCGAAGGGTTCGGCATCGAGGGCTGTGGAAAGTTCAACGATCAGGTCGGATAACTGTTGGTATCCGAAGTCATCGGGCATACGCATGCCGTCGACGGCGGCAAGTGTTTGCCACCAGGTTCGAGCCAGTGCCGCACACTGGGAGTCGTCCACCACAACCCTTCGATACCTCGCGCCGCTCGTCAACCCCTGACCGAGAGCGGCGTTGTGTTCAACGAACGATAGACGGTGGATACCGTTTCGTGTGGAAATTTCCGGCTAGAACAAGATTCACGAGCGATGGTTTTCGCCGAAGATCGACGTCCCTTTATATCTGAGGGTTGTGTTCTGCCATACCCAGGTGGCTTGCACACACCCGAGCAGGTCCTCGACATGGGCTGATACCGGCTCAGCGACGTAGCTGTCGGTGATTTCCGCGCACCGACAATCGATCCTGGCCCGAATCTTGCGGAATTCGCTCAGCCGGTCGCGCACGAGTCGTGCGGCGTCGTGCACGGCGTCGGCAAGGCTGGCGCCCGGAGTGTTCAACAGGCAGACCGGGATCAAATTGAAATCAGCGCCGTCGTGGATGCATTCCTTTTCGAAGGAGAACATGTCGTTCATCAACGCTCCGATCTCCACGGTCGCGCGCCGTAACTGCCGCAGATCGGCGTCGAGACCGACGGCGCGAATCCCATCCCACGGCAGATATGCGTCGCGACTGAACTCGCACAGCGCGATCGCCGGATACATACCCGACACCTGCGCACGCAGGTCGATGTAGTCCGCCACGGTGAGCAGCTCGCCGCGGGCGCGGGCGTTCTGATCCCGGATCGCCGGACGCAGATGGTCGATGGTCGAATCCAGGAACCGAGTCAGCCAGTCCGGGTCCGCCCGAGGCCCGACCCGCTCCAGGAATTCCAGTGTCGCGGCCGCTACGGGGGTGGGATTCGTTGCGGCACAACGTGTATCGAGCAGCTGACACAGCTGATCCACTGTCGCGCGTGCCTGCTGTTTTTCGGGATCGGTCAGATGGGCGAACTTCTCCCGGCCGACAGTATCGTTGAGCCAGAACAGGATCGCGTTGTAGATCCCGATAGTCGTCATCCGCTCCGCGGTGACAGCATGCGGATGCAGGTACGGAGTCATGCTGTTGTAGTGCGCGCCCCCGGCGTCCAACCAAATCCCGTACCGGCGGCAGAGTTGTTCCACCTCCGCACATGCCTGCTCCCCGAACCGATTCGGCGCGAAACCCGCACAGAAGTCGACGATGTCGCGGTCGGAAGTGCTGAACAGCTCGCGCAGCGACCACCTCCGCCGCGCGCGCACCAACTCCGCATACTCTGCCTGCATCGTGGCGAGCCGCGCCTCGACCACCGGCGTGTACTCGCCAACCACGAAACTCCCTCCCCGACCACACCGCGCCTCGACAGAGTGCCGGACCGAATCCGGCAGTGGCCGCACCAGGCAATCAAATGATAAACGATCGTAAGCCAGATAGCTTCACTCGATTATCTGGTGAAAGGTCTTGCCGGAGAACGGGTGTACTCGAGGTGGTCCGGGCAGGGCAGCCCAGCGTCTGAGATGTGCCAGGGCGTATCGCCGGCCAGTGCCGCACCGGGAGTTCACCGGTGCAGTTGGCCCACGTCACACGACGGTGCCGCCCGGACGCCCGGCCTGGACGGCGGTTCTGATTCCCCGAGCCGGACTACAGGCTTGGGTCCTGCTGGGCGAGGACGAAGGTGCCCTGGCCGTTCGGGTCCAATTCGGTGTCGAGGATCTTGTCGTCGAGGAAGGCGGCGGCCTGCTCGTCCAGGAAGATCCGCGACCCTTCCGCAGTCAAGACCTGGTCCTGTTCGGCCGGTTCCGCGGCGATCGCGAGGGACATCGTCTCGGCGCCATCCGTCGTGGAGATCCGCAGCCCGGCATCGGTCGGCGTGCCCTCTGCGGAGGTGATGGTGCGAACTGCCTCGATGGCATTAGGGGTGAGCATCAGCATCTGTCTGGTTCCTTCCGCTGTCATTACAGTCGGCCGAGGTGGGCAAACCGCATTTCTCGCAGGCCGGTCTCCAGCCCTGATCGTCAGCCGGTGGCCCCATCGGCACCGGCATCCACCTAGCAGTAGCCATGAACTGGCTCGCGCAAACAACCTTTTCGCCGACCTGCGCGAGTCGATGGAGGACGGGCACGACCGAACGTCTCGCCGACCTGTCCGCAAGCGTCACCCGCTGACCGGGTCCTCCACGCCGTCGGATTGCCGGGTGTGGCGGATGCCTCGCCAGCCCAGTGGCAGTTGCACGCGGCCTGCCCGGATATCGCCGATGAGGTGCGCATAGCCGTCACGGACCTCGCCGAGATGGACCCATGCCGAGTGTCGAAGCTCCTCGCAGTCGGTGTGCAGCACCGTCCACCACGCCTCGGCGTAGGTCTTCGCGACATGACTGATCACCTCACCGAAGGTGTGGGTGTAGCGGCGGGCGCATCGGCTGTGGCGGACGTAGGAGGCCGCCCAAGAGTTGATCTTGTCGATGACCTTCGCGATATCCGCATGCAGGGCTGTCTCGGTGACCTCGGGCGGATGTCGCTGCGGATTCAAAACCGCCGAAATCAGGGCAGCGTGCAGATCGCCGAGTTCTCTCGCCCACGCGATCATTGGGAACGGCTCGGTGAGGCGCCCGGCGATCGCGGCCAACAGTTGGTCCGGCGACAGCACCGATGCCGCATCGATCGTGCCATCACCCTGCGCCGCTATACCCGCATCCATGGGGAGCACATGTCCTTCCGGCAGCGAGTGCTCACGGCGCTGTGGACCACCATCTGCGGCCGGCGCCGAGGTAGCGGTCGCCGCCTCGGGCGATGCCGTCGAGATGTTGGCGGTGCTGGCAGAGAGGCTGGTCATGCGAAGTATTCGCAGGCTCGATGTTCCGCCTCGGCGGTATGGGCGTACTGATTCATAGGTCGTGCTCGACTATTTCGAGATGAATGGTTGATGCGACGAGCGCGTCGCTGCGGCTCGGCGCATAATGCTAATACTGACTGCGCACTCAGTCAACGACTGGCTGGGCAGTCAGTGAGTGCTAGAGTCTCCGGAAATTCGGCCGAGGAGGGGTGGGTCAGTGGGTGAGCGTGCGACGGGACCGGGCAAGTCGGGCGCGATTCTCGATATTTTCACGCGCCATGTCGCCGAGAAGGGGTACGACGGGACCAGTTTCAGCGGAGTCGCAAGCGAGCTGGGCATCTCACAGGGCTTGATCGTGCATCACTACGGCACAAAGGCGCGGTTATTGGAGGCCCTGCATGTTTCCTATATGCGGCGCCGCCTCGATGAGGCACAGCGCATCGTGTCCGAGTTCGCTACGTCGACCGAGCAGCTTGCCGGGCTGTTGCACGCGGCCATGCTCTATCAGGTGCACGATCGAAATCGGACCGTCGCCTTCCAGCGTGAGGTCGCACGGCTCGCGCAGGAGGATGAGAATTCCGAGGGGCGCAAGCTGCGCAGGAGTTACCTCGGAATCCTGCACGGCGTGGTCGATGCCGGCGTTGCGTCGGGTGAGTTCCGCGCCGTCGATACCAGTATCCGGAGCCTGCTCATCTTCGGTGCCGCCCAATGGGCGTGGACGTGGTTCGAGCCGGAAGGGCGACGATCTGCCGCGCAGGTCGGTGCCGAATTGGTAGATCTCACTCTCGGATCACTGTTGGTGAATCGCAGATCGTTACCGCGCCTCAAGGATCCCGACGGCCGCCTGGTCGCAGCAGTGATCAAAATAATCACCGCACCGGGTTCGCCCGAACGAGACGAGTCCGCCGCAAGCCTTCGAGACCACGATAAGAACGGCTGATCAGCGAGAATCAGGCTTTTGCGAGACCACCCGCTCGAGCGCGCGCAGGTCTGCATCCAGCTTGCGGAACAACCAATAAGCCGCGACGAACGCGAGCCCGGAGGCCGCGCACAACCCCAGAACCGAATCGCGTACGAGCGGAAGCTCCTCGGGTTCGAGGGCGGTGAATCCAGCCAGCACTCCGACCAGCGGCACCGACGCCGTCACCGCGAGATAGGCCGTGATCCTGCGACGCAGCGCCCGCAAATAGGCGGCGTCGTGCGCCGATGTGCGGCCGTGGCGCAGGTAGACGGGATAGACACAGCGCACGACGTAGAACGTGGAAAGGAAGAATGTGTAGGCAACGGAGATGGTGCCCGCCACCAGAACGGTCGCCGCAGCATGGACCATTAGCCGCGCCGGTAGGTCGGTGAACCAGCGAAGCAACATCACCCCCGTCACGGTCGCGCAAACCGCGAACAGCAGGGTGTTCATCGCACACAGGTCGCCCCAGAACAGCGTTCGCGACCGCACCCGCGCGAGCATTGCCTCGTCGTAGCGTCTGCCGGCGCGCAAGCCACGAGGAACCGCGATCAAATCGCGCGACATGTATGCGTAGATGAGGATGGCCGGCGGCGAGGCGCACAGGACGAAAATGATGACACCCTCGTCGAGCTGCGCGTTGGTGGCATCGGAGAGCCGCTCTCTGATCAGTTCCTGGACGTGCACGGCCATGTAGACCGTAGCGAGGGTGACGCCGACCAGCGAAGATAACCACAGGACGGGGGTTGGCCATCGTGAAAGTCGTGCCCGCCAACTGTTCGGCGGCGGATAAACAAGGTCGCGCGCTCGTTCCTCGAGGCACAGGTCGAACTGCTGGGCCAATTCCGAACCGCAGGAGTAGCGGTCTTCGCGCTCGGGCGAAAGACACTTCAACAGCACCCGGCGCAACGCCACGGGGCAATCCGGGGGTAGCTCCGCTAAGAACGTCGACTCGACGGGTCGGCGTCGCAGTTCGAGCATGCGGGCCAGCGATGTCTGCGACTCGCCGGCCGAGGTTTCGTCCGCGAATGGTCGGTGTCCCGTGAGCAACTCCCACAGCATGACACCCAGCGCGTAGATGTCGCTTCGGGTATCGAGGTCGGCGGCGGTCGCCGGGAAGTCCGGATGGCAGGCTTCGAGCTGTTCAGGCGACATGTATGCCAGTGATCCGCCGAAGTACGCCAGGGGACTTGTCCCCCCGAGGTGTTTGCTGGAGCTGACATTGAAGTCGGCCAACTTCGGGATTCCCTCGGCGCTCAGCAGTACGTTCGCGGGTTTGATGTCTCGATGCAATACCCCTCGGTCGGACGCGTGCTGCAGCGCGTCCGCGAGTCGGCGGCCCAGCCAGGCGACGGTCTCCGGCCATGTCAGTGCGGCGAGCTGTGTCCGAACAGCTGATTCCGTGGGTCGAACCTCGCCCTTATCGGCAAGTACCTTGTCGATGGCATCGAGCAGCAGTTGCCCGCTGCGGTATTCCGGATGCGTCGAGCGCTGTAGGCGCAGCACGTCGAGCAGCGTGCCCCCAGGGAGGTACTGCATGTACAGCAGCTTCAGCTCGCCGTCGGCGATGAGTCGCTGGTCGAAGATGCGCACGATGTATTCGTGGTCCAATTGCGCGAGGGTCTGCGGCTCGTTGCCGTGGTTATGGGAAATCTTGACCGCGACCAGTCGCTGCATTGATTGTTGTCGAGCGAGATAGACCTGGGCGAAGGCGCCCGCCCCGATCCGCATCAGGAGATCGAAATCGTCGATCCGGTGGCCGACATCGATGGCGTCGAGAACCACTTGGGCACTTGGACGAGCAATCATCGTGCTGCGGTAGTCGCTGGTGAGCTGTGCGAGCTCAGGGCCGGCCGCCGTGGCGGTGGCCTCGGCGAGCATGCCGGCCGCATCGACTGCGTGTGAACCGCGGCGCAGGGCGTGGAACTCCTCGTAGACCAGCTCGGCCGGAAGCGGACCACCTTGCAGCTCTGCGAATTCCGCACGAT
Organism: Nocardia sp. NPDC050408; assembly: GCF_044458905.1. Taxonomy (NCBI): domain Bacteria; kingdom Bacillati; phylum Actinomycetota; class Actinomycetes; order Mycobacteriales; family Nocardiaceae; genus Nocardia; species Nocardia sp. NPDC050408. The sequence goes on from NZ_JBITIL010000003.1 coordinate 166,328, forward strand.
ATTCGATCAGTCGTTTGGGAAAGTCATAACGAAGCCAGCGGTATTCGAGATCGATCTTGATCAGTTCGATCAGTACCGTGCGCCGCTCAGCCTGCGCACGCGGCAGGTACGCCGCCAGGTCTGGTGGGGACTCGGACGCCCAAGCCTTGGAAAACCGCGCCACCGCAGCGGCAAGCGCTGTGCGGGTTCGCGCAGCTGGATCGACCAGATCGGTCGGCTCGTACATCGGTCGCTCGGAGATCAGCGCCGGACGATCAGCTGGCGGCTACGCGTGATGCGGTCCATGTCGCAGTTGCCCGACATTATTTCCTTTCCGCCAAACCTCCCTGCCTAAGGGTATCGCCCCGATACGAGCGCATGGTCGCCGAATTCGCCGAACCGAGCATGGTGTGCGCGAGCATGGTGGTGCGATATTGGAGGTGAAGCGACACAGTCCCTACTGATCTGGAGGGCAGTGCGAATGCCGTCGAAAACTTGGAACATCGCCATCGCCATCGAAGAACTCGACCGCCTGACCAAAGTAAAAGCCCAGCTGATCGGCCGCGGAGATGAGCCGTTGGTCGCCGCCGGGTCAGCTCACACCAATCCCGCCGACGAGAACATTCCTGCCATCGGTGATGAGCTCGCTTGTGCCCGTGCACTGCAAGATCTGGCCCACCAACTGCTGCACGCGGCGATTACGGATATCGAAGCCCACACGCACAAGCCGGTTCAGGGCTTGCAAGCCTGACATCCGACCAGGCCGGGCTCGGGTCCGACAGTGCTGGGGTCCGACGGTGCTGGGGTCCGTGCTGGCCTGACCGGTTCCGAAGTCGAAGGCGTCACAGCGCTGCCAGTGCAACCGCGGCAACCCACAGCTCTCGATCGATCGGATCGTCCGGTACACCGTTTTCGGCCGACCGGAACGTTTCCACGACATCGGCTCCTGGGTCGCCCCGGGATGCCGTCCAGAGGTTGCCCCGCGCGTCGGCGGTCCGCATCAGGACCGCTTCCGAGTGAAATCCGAACCCCCACAGCGTCTGTCGGGGCGCCTGCGAGAACACCAGCGTCGCCAAATCCTGGAACGGCGGGTCAGCGGACGTCGGCTGTGTCAGTACGCCGATCTGATCCGGCCCCGCCAGGGTGAGGCCGAAAAACAGGGGAGTCGAGTCCCACTGCTCGTTGGCTCCGAGCAGGGTGGCGGTCACGGTTCGGATCAACTCGTCTGATGGGTACAGGATCGTTCTCGACATGCATGCCTTCCCAGGATGGGTCACGCTTCCCCGCAACGGTAATGGGTGCTGCGCAGACATGGGCTCGGCCACGGCGGAATAGACCTGCACTTCGGTCCGACGAGGTCTCCGGACCAGTCAGGGGGTGATGCCGGTGAGGGAGAGGAACTCCTGGCGGGAGCGGGCGTCTTCGCGGAGGGAGCCGAGGAGGGTGGAGGTGACGGTGGTGGTTCCGGCTGCTTGTACGCCGCGCAGGGTCATGCAGGTGTGTTCGGCTTCGATGACAACGCCGACGCCTTTGGGCTGAAGCTGTTCGGCGAGCCAGTCGGCGATCTGCTTGGTGAGTCGTTCCTGGACTTGGGGGCGGCGGGAGAAATGCTCGACGATGCGGGCGAGTTTGGACAGCCCGAGGATGCGGTCACCAGGGAGGTAGCCGACGTGTGCGACGCCGACGAAAGGTAACAGGTGGTGTTCGCAGACCGACCGCAGCGGGATGCGGCGGGCGAGCACCAGTTCGTCATAGCCTTCGTCGTTGGGGAAGGTGGTCAGATCGAACGGGCGTGGGGTGAACAGTTCGGCGTAGGCGCGGGCCATCCGACCGGGGGTGGCGTGCAGGTGTTCGTCGTCGAGGCCGACGCCGAGCGCTGTCAGGAAGTTCCGGGCGGCGAGCTCGGCGGCGGCCAAGTCGATGGTGCTGGCGGGGTCGTGGACTACTCGCAGCGCGGGATGGGACACGATGATCAGCTCCCACCGACGCCGAGCGCGGTCAGCAATACAAGGACCACGGTGGTGACGGCAAGGACGCCGTGGCCGCCGACGACGGCCACCGGGAAGTGTTTCTCGGCCGGTTCGGGGTTTGCGGTCGCTGCGGTTTCGGTGCGTGCGCGGTAGACGGGCAGCCAACGCAGCAGCATGACGAATCCCAGCAGTGCCACCGGGATCAGCAGTGCGAATGCGATCCAGGCAAGGGCGTCGTTGTCGAGGACGAGGTAGACGATCCACACGACCAGCCCGGCGACGGCGAGCGCGAAATGTCCGAATAAGACCGGTACGGGAAGGTGGCTGGCACTCGGTTGGCGTGCACCGCCTTTGGCGATCCAGGTGCCGAGTAGGACGAACCCACCTACGGCGGTGAGCAGCCAGAGGATTAATGCTGCGATACCCATGATGCCTCCTGACTAGTTACACCAAAGATTATTGGTGTAATTGCTTGGATCGGTCAAGTTACCTCGCCGGTCGGGTACCCAGCATGTTTCGGCCAACACCGGTCGGCGTTATTGTGGTCGTGTGACCAGTGAATCGGCGATCGGCGCGGTGGCCGCGCTGGAGGACGAGCTGCGCCGAGGCATGTACTGGTTCATCCGCGCTGCCGGGCGCCCGGTCACCCGCGACGAAGCCGCCGAGGAGGTCGGAATCTCACGGAAGCTGGCCGCATTCCACCTCGATAAGCTCGTCGACGCCGGACTGCTGCAGGCCCGTTACGAACAAGTCGACGGGGTCCGGCGGGTCGGGCGGGCACCGAAGGTGTACGAGCCGACCGATACTGAGGTCCGGGTGAATATCCCCGAGCGCCGCCACGAGGTACTGGCCGACATCCTGATCGGCGCGGTACTCACCGAGACTTCCGACGAGACCGCTCGAGCCGCGGCGCAACGGGTGGCCGTCGAGCGTGGTGTGGGCATCGGAGCGGCCATGCGGGAGCGGTTGCGGCCCGGTCGGCTCGGTGCGGAACGCGCCCTCACCCTGCTCCACGGGTTGCTCGCTGAGCACGGATTCGAACCCGCCCGCGCCGCGCCGAACTGCATCCGGCTTCGCAATTGCCCGTTCCATCCCTTGGCCGCGCAGGCGCCCGAACTGGTGTGTGGACTCAACCACGCCTATCTCACCGGCGTGCTCACCGGCCTGCGGGCCGACACCGTGACCGCGGAGCTGGCACCGAAAGCCGGCGAATGCTGCGTCCAACTCCGTCCCGTCACGTCGGACACGGCTCGCTCTGCGCCCGCATGACCTGACTGTCACGACCGAGCGTGACCGTCTTAGTTGTGCACAAATCCGGAAGGACGCCTTCCTTTACGACGTACCATCGATTAATGTGTCGTTATATAGCGGTACGTTAATTGAGGGGAAGAAGCTGATGGAGATCGCGACGAAGTTCTGGACGGTGCGTCGTGTGGTTGTCGCGACGCTGTTCGCCATCGCGTTGGTGATGCTGACGGTCGCCTCGCCGCACCTTTTCGCGGCCACGGCCGGGCCTCGGGACTCGCACAGTCCCGGAGGCGGTCACGGCTACGGATCGGGGACACGCCCTAACAGCACTGACCACGGTCAGCTCAACAGCGGTTACGGTTCCGGAGTGCGCTCCAACAGCGGTGGCCACGATCAGTACCGGGGTCGCACCGAGAACCCCTGTCAGTACACGCCCACGGGGACGTGCGGAGCGCGCTGACAACGAAGTCGACGTACTCCTGGCGGGATCGAGCAATCCGCCGTTCGGTTCGACCGATCCCAGTTCGTCGCCGCGGTATTCGATGATTCGTGCACCGAGGTTGTCGTTGTCGCAGGCAGTGCGTGTGGGAGAGGTCTGACTGATGCGCTGGTCTACGCGTCTTCGAGCGCTTCGCCGATCTGGTGGGCGACGCGGTTGTGCTGATTCTGCACCAGCCAGTGCCCAGCCGCGAGGACAACTACGACGGGCCATTCGATGATCTCCGCGGCGGCCAGGGCGCCGAGAGCACCGTAGTACGCCAACTGCTCGGGTCGGGGGATGCGGACACGGCCAAGCATCGGCAGATCCACCGCGAAACCTTGTGCGGAAAGCACCCGGTCGACGGCGTCTCGGTGGCCGGTTGGTGATTTTTCGGCCATGTGTTGCCTCCCGGTCATGGTGTGTTCGAGTATTCGACTCCTGGTATCCGCATGGTGTCCAGTGTGATGAGTACTGGTGTGGGCGTTGGCTCAGATCCTTTGACAGGCGCGTTGACGCAGGTGCTGGCAGTGCCGGTGCGCGAGTTGTACGCGGTGCTGTGGCGTCTGGGGGTCATCGAGATCCTCGACTGATTATCCCCCCGGTGCCCGCCCGTGGTGAACAGTCGGGCAGCGATGGCCGCGATGACGGTGGCGACGGCGGCGGTGGACAGCGCCTGCCACCAGCCGATCGGCCCCAGGGGTGTGCTGCCGAGTAGTTGGCTGATTCCTGGGGTGCTGATCAGCGCGGCGAGGGCCAGCAGGGAGCCGGCTGCGGTGGCGACGACCAGCGGGCTGTGGGAGTCGATGAGCGTCTGTCCCAACTGTGTGGCGACCAACGCCACCAACGCGACCGTCGAGGCGCGCCGTCTTCGGCCGGTGAATTTCGCCCGCACCCAGGCGACCATGGCGGCGGAGGCGGTCGTCGCGCCCCGCACCGCTATCGTCCGCCACAATGCGGCTCGGTCGGGTCCGCGGCCGGTGTACCGCGATTCGGCGCTGGGCGGGCTGACCGCGAGTGCAGCGGCGGGCAGCGCGTCGGTGAGGATGTTGACCAGCAGCAATTGGCGGGTGTTCAGCGGTGCCCGGCCGGTGAGGGCAGTGCCGGCGATCGCGAAAGCCACCTCGCCGGCGTTGCCGCCGAGTAATACGGCCACCGCCGACTGCACGCGCCGCCACAGTTGTCGGCCTTCGTCGAGGGCGTCCAGCAGTGCACGGATTCGCCCGTCGAGCAGCATGACATCCGCCGCGGTGCGGGCGGGGTCACTGCCGCGTGCGGCCACGCCGATACCGACGGTTGCGGTGCGGATGGCGGCCGCGTCGTTGGAGCCGTCGCCGACCATGGCGCACACGTGACCCAGCCGCTGGATCGTCTCGACGATCTGCACCTTGTGCTCGGGTGACATCCGGGCGAACACTCGCCGACTCTGCACCGCCCGCTGTTGTTCGTGCCGGGACAGCGCCTCCCATTCGGGCCCACTGATCACCTGATCATCGTCGATGGGCATGCCCACTTCGGCCGCGATCGCGGTGGCCGTCACGGGGTGGTCGCCGGTGATCAGCCGCACCCCGATGCCGCGGTCGGCCAGCTCGGCCAGCACCTCGGTCGCGTCCGCGCGCGGTGTGTCCGATATGCCCAGTAACCCGGCGAACCGCAGTCCGTTGCCGCACAATTCGGCGAAGGCATCGGCGTCGTCACGAACCGAGCGGGCCTGCGTCGCCGAAAGCTCCCGGGTGGCGACGGCGATCACCCGCAGCCCCTCGGCGGCCATCTCGCGCACCTGCCGCTGTGCCGCCTCGTCGGTATCGACGCACGCGGCGAGCACCACCTCCGGCGCTCCCTTGATCGACAACTGCGTATCGTGCACGGACACCGAGAACGCGCGACCGGACCGGAACGGCAGATGCGCCGCCGGCTCGCCGTGGTTCAGGTGTCGCCCGGCGTCGGCGACCGCGCGGTCGGTGGCGTGTTCGTGCGGTTCACCGTTGGCGAGCGGGGTGGCCCGCAAGGCGTGGATGAGCACATCGTCGGCGGACAAACCGGAAGCGGCACACACCCTGGTCACCCGGAGTCGGTTCTCGCTGAGCGTCCCGGTCTTGTCGAAGCACACCATGTCGACACGGCCGAGGGCCTCGACCGATCGCGGACTTCGCACCAGCGCGCCCGCGTGGGTCAGTCGCCGCGCTGAGGCCTGCTGCGCCAGCGTCGCGACCAGCGGCAACCCCTCCGGGACCGCGGCCACGCCGACGGCGACACCGCTGCTGACCGCCTGGCGCAGACCCGTGCGCCGCAACAGCCCGAGCGCGGTGACCAATCCGCCGCCGACAAGGCTGAACGGCCACGCCTTGTTCGTCAGATCTTTCAATTGCGTCTGCAGGCCGACCGCGGGACTGTCTTCGTGTGCGGGGGCGGTGGCACGATGTGCTCGGGTCTGTTCGCCGACATCGGTGACGATCGCGACCGCGGTGCCCGCCACCACCGTCGTGGTGGCGTAGAGCATGCAGGCTCGTTCGGCGACGGGCGCGGCCGGTGTGGCGTCGATCTGCTTGGGCACCGGCAGCGATTCCCCGGTCAACGACGACTCGTCGACTTCTACGTCGAGCGCGTGGGTGAGCCGTGCGTCGGCAGGCACGACTTCACCGGGCCGTACCTCGATGACGTCACCGGGGCGCAAGTCGGTGGCGTCGACCATCGCGTAGCGGTCGGCGTCGACCAGCTTGCGAGCCGGTGGGGCTTGGGCGGCCAGCAGTCGCCGCAGCAACCGTTCGGCGCGAATCCGCTGAGTCGCGGCCAGGGCCGCGTTTCCGGCGAGCACCGACCCGACCAGGATCGCGTCGATGGGCGAACCCAGCACCGCGCTGGCCGCGGAACCCACCGCTAGCACCGGGACCAACGGGTCGGACAGCTCCGCGCGCATCGCGCTGGCGAAATCCCCGATCGCTCGGCGCACCGGCGCGATGACCGACTGCGCGGGATAGGTCGCAGCCGCCGACTCCGCCCGCTTGTCCGCTTCGGCTGCCTGCGGCGCCAGCACACGACGCACGTGTTCGACGGACATGGCGTGCCATTCGTGCACGCTCGCGGTAGGCGGCGGTGGGCTTTCGAGCGCTGCGCGGGCAAGCCGGTATCCCGTCCATGCGCCAGCGGCGGCGCCGGCGCTGACCGGGCCCGAGCCGCGGCCCCGGACCCCGGGAATCATCAGCAATGCACCCAGTAGGGAAGCGCCGGCGGCGATTTCGACGCCGCGCTCGCTGGCTTGACGGGCCACGGGCAGCGCGTGCAAGATCCGCCACACGTCCTGCAGGTTGTCGACGAGCACATCCGCGTGCCACGGCGGCGGCCCGCCCGCGGTGACACCGATCGCGACGTCGGCGTCGGCCAGTGCCTGGGCCGCGGCGCTCGACACCACTGCCACCGTGCGGCCCTCCCGCTGCAGCCGGTGCACTGCCTCGGCGAGCGCTTCATCGAGGGATCCGGGCACCGGATCGAGATCGTCGAACGACGACCGCAGGTCATCGAGCATATCGACGTCGACCGACACCGCCTCCGCACCGCTGCGGCGCGCTTCGCGCAGCACCGCCGAAGCCAGCGGATGATGCGCGAATCGCACGAGCACCGCGCCGCCTCCGCCATTGCCGGACAGCGGCCGCGGGACCGGGTGCCACCCGGGCTGCCATGTGCCACGGTCCAATCGATCCTGTGCCCACTGCCACGCCACCGCCCGCTCGTGTTCGGGCACATCGCGGATGCGGGCCACCCGCAGTTCCTCGCAGCACAACACGCGAGGATCGACCACCACCGCATCGACCCGGTCCAGGCGTCGGAACATCCGTGGCCGCAAGGACAGCACACCGTACCGGTCGGCCAGGCCGCGGGCGAGTGTCGCGGCGAACGACTCCCGGCTGGTGCGAGCCGCTTTCGGCGCGGCGACGGTGACGGCGCTGGCGGCGGCGTCGAGGTCGGCCGTGATAATGCCGATCGCTGGTGCGGCGGCCGCTTGCGCTGCCGCACTGCGGTCTGCGTGGCGCTCGACCGGTCCAGGCGGCAGCGGTGTCGGTCGGTCTCCGGAGCGGACACTGTCGACGCATCCCGCGTGCGCCGCGAGACGGGGCTCGCGGCGTTGCCAGAGCGTGGCCGCGGCGCGGGTCTCGGCGGCTCTCGCAATATGGATGAACACCTCGACGCCCAGTGACGCCGGTTGCTGGGTGACGGCGGCCGCGGCGGCCGCGGCGAGCGCGATCGCGCTATCAGCGGCGCTGGTGCCGAGGCGCTGTTCGACCGCGCGACGCAGCCGCGGCTGGTAATCGACGAGCGCGACAACGGCGTTGAGGCCTGCTGGCAACCGCCGCCAACCGCCCACTCGGCCGGCCAACGCTACACCCAGACTCACGGCGTTCACCGCCGCCGAAACCACGCTGTCGGCCAGCACGATACCGTCGGCGGGCAGGTCAACCGGCCGGAGACCCGAACCGGACTGATGCCGGCGTTCGGCAGCGGCCACCACTGCGCACAGCTCGTCGACGACAGTCGGGTCGTCCACCTCGGCGATGACCCGCGACAGCGGATAATTGAGCGCCACCGAGATCACGCCCCGATGCGAACGCACGGCGGCGAGCACCGCGGGACCCAGCTCGTCGCGCGGCTCGCGTCCGCCCAGGCCACGCACTTCGATCCAGCAGCGGCGCTTGCCGCACCAACGTCGCCGGGCCGGTCTACCACCGAGCAGTTCCGACGCAGCCTCGGTGACAGCCTCGACCAGCCGGCGATCGAGCATCGTGCGCACCGGCACGGTGACAAGCTCCACACTCGCGGCGGCGGCGCCCGCGGCCGCCCGCACACCCGAGCCGACGGCGCGCGGGGGCAGTGACGACGCGGTCCGTAACAGTAGGCCCAGGTCCACGTCGCGGACTAACGCTTGCTCGGCGAGCGTCGCGCCTGGGCCGCGTTCTTGGACGCGGGGGTCGCCTTCGTTGTAGTGGTGGGCTGTGTGTTCGCCTTCTGTGTGCGGCCCGAGGTCTGTTCGGCGCGATCGCCGTCGGCGGGCGCCTGCAGTCGACCCGATCGCTGCCCGAGATGATGGACCACCAGGGCAGCGCCGCCGACGCCCAGCAGCACCGGCCAGTCCACCAGCCCCGTGGCACCGATCGCCGCCAACGTCAACACTGCCGCTGGTGCCGAGTGGCTGCCGCTGCCCAACCCGTTCTTCACGCCGACCGCAGCACCTCGGATACCGCCGATCACGCCCTCGACAGCAGCGCCGCCCACGGCCCCGGCCGCCGCCGTCGTCGCATCGGCCGTCCGAGCGATCACGTCCACCACGCCGTCGGAAATGTTCATCATCACTCCGTCGTGTTCACGATATGGACACCAGCGAGCTAATGGGAGTTTATCCCAAGTGGAGGGGACAACATCAAGGTTAGGCCGATATGTCCACCGGCTACGCCTCCGTCAACAGCTTGCAAGTTACTAGACAGCAATCCGACGCGGTCGCGTCCACCGAACCTGCCGGAAGCGAACTTGACTGGGGCCGGAACTTGGCTGGGGCCGGAACTTGGCTGGGCCGGAACCTGGCTGGCGCCGGACTGCAACCGAGGTGAGACGGCGATGGGTAGAACTGATCGACAGCTGCCTCGAGATCGGACTGGCTGCGGTTGCTCGGGGGCTGTGCCCGACTACATCTTGGTTTGTCGGGCCATGACGAAGCTGTAGAGGCCGTAGGTGATGATGCCCAAGCCGGCCGCGATGAGCAGCGCTGCCCCGTAGGGTTGGGCCCCGAGAGTTTTGAGGGCGCCGTCGAGTCCGGTGGCTTTGTCGGGCTCGGATCGGTTGACGGCAAGTATCACCAGCAATCCGATGGCGGCGATGGCCAGCCCTTTCGCGATGTATCCGACGGTGCCCAGCCGGCGTACCAGGTCGCTGGTCGTGCCCTCGAGGTCTTCGAGGAAGTTCTGGCTCACTCCTTTGTAGATGTGGTAGCCGCCGATCGCGATGATGATCAGCGCGATCGCAATGAGGGCGATCGTGCCGGCGGTGGTTTGCATCAGGCGGGCGGTGAAGCCTGCACTCTGTGCGCTGCTGGACTTGCCGCTGCCGCGTGCGAATCCGAACGCGGACACCGCGAATGCGAAGTAGACGACTGCCAGGGAGAACGCCTTGACGCGATCGAACGTTTCGGATTTCTTGCTGTCGGGCTGGGGTTTGGACGCGCTGCCGAGTGCCGCTTCGGCGAGCCGCCACAGTGCCATCAGTGCAAACGCGACGACGCCCACCCACAGGGCGAGCAGGCCGCCTGGCTTGGCGGCCAGTTCCGCCATGGCCCCGGATTGGTCGGCGGAGCCAGCTGGGCCACCGAAAGCGATCCGGATGGCGATGTAGCCGATGATCAGGTGCACGATGCCACTCACGACGAAGCCGGTGCGGGCGAGGCGTTCGAAGATGCTGTTCTGGGCCAGCCGGCCTGTCCTGGAGGACACCTTGTCGTTCGACGCGGACGGCGGTGCGCTGGAAGACGTCGAGGACGGATTGTTGTCAGGCATGGCGCTCGCCCCCATATCCGTGGTGGTGAAAGGCGCTGCCAGCGTAACGCCGCCTTCCCTGCCGGCGGTAGGTCCGGGCCGGGTCGGCGGGGCGTCTGGTCGCTCATTTTCCCAGTTCGGGGGTGGTCGAGTGGCGTTAGGGTAGAGGGGGGAGGGTGCGAGGAGTCGAAAGATGAGCACCACCATTGTGATCGTGATCATCGTCGTCGCGGCTGTGGTCATTTTGCTTGTGGCTGTATGGGTGTTGATGCGCAAACGTCGCGAACACCATCGGGTCGAAGCCGCGGGCATCCGTGACCGGGCGGCGGAACAGGAATTCGAGGTCGGTCAACGGGAGGCGCTGGCGCAGGAGACTGCCGCCAAGGCCCGGGTGGTCAAGGCGGAGGGCGAGGCCAAGGCGGCGCAGGCCGAGCGGCTTGCCCAGCAGGCGCACGTGCATCGCAGCGCGGCGGAGGATTCGCGAACCGACCTGGATAAGGAGTGGGAGCGCGCGGACAAAATAGATCCGGACTCGAAGTCAGGTGGGACGCGTCAGGGGGCTGAGCCCGAATAACCCATCGCACAACCCTGATGTCGAGGTTTCGCCGACTGTTCGGGCTCGGGAAGATGAGCGCGAACAGGTGAGTGACTGCGTTGTGGGGCGGTTGACGCCCTTTGATCACGTTTCGATTACGACAAAGGTGGTACCCCACTGACATCGAACTTCATGTGAAGTGAGGGGAAATCTCGGATGAGTAGAACGACAGTTCGCAACGAAGGATCCCGACACGCCACCGGTGCCGGGGACAGCTACGACGACATCGAGCCATGGTTCGAGAAGCTGGCTGCCTTGGAGCCTGGCGACTCTCATCGGCAGGTCGTGCGTGAGGAGATCGTGCGTCGGTGTCTACCCTTGGCCGACCACATCGCTCGCAAGTTCGCCGGCCGCGGCACGGAATTCGACGATTTGCAGCAGATCGCTCGGCTAGGGCTGGTGCAGGCGGTGGACCGTTTCGAGATCACGCGAGGCTGTTCATTCCTGTCGTTCGCGGTGCCGACTGTCATGGGCGAGGTGCGGCGCCACTTCCGCGACCACACCTGGGCGCTGCGTGTTCCGCGCCGGGCAAAAGAACTGCAAGCGCTGATTCGGCCGACCGTGGAGAGCCTGGCGCAGCGGCTCAGTCGAATGCCGACCGCGCGGGAGATCGCCGCTGAACTCGACCTCGAACTCGGTGAGGTCACTCAGGCGCTGGTCGCGGCCAATGCCTACCAGACCAACTCGCTCGACATCGGGGTGGGCGATAACGACGAAGGCACTCGCCTCTCGGTCATCGACACCCTCGGCGCCGTAGAGCCGTGCTACCGATTGTTGGAAGACGCGATGTCGGTGCGTCCGTTGATCGCTGCGCTTCCCGACCTCCAACGTCGGGTGCTGATCATGCGTTTCTTCGAATCCAAGACCCAAAGCCAGATCGCCGCGCGTCTCGGCGTCTCCCAGATGCAGGTCTCCCGCATCCTCACCAAGACTCTGCACACGCTGCGGGAACAGGCAATCGGCGCGGATAGTCGCCGCGAAGTCGCCTGATCCAGGTCGCTGCCAGTCGTGCGAACGTGGTGATCGGTCGTAGCCGAGTAGCGTCGAGATCAAACCCGCCGAGATCCTTGCCGACTCGGTGCGGCCGACTTCGTATCGCCCGACCTGTTTCGACTGGTATCACCGGGGAAGTCACTGGTCGACCGCGCCGAAACGGCGTGGTCGTCAATCCGCGGAGGGCACTAGGTCGGGACGAACTCGATCCGCCAGAAGCGAATGCGAGACACCGTTCGGGTGAACCACGGTGGCTTGCGACCGGTGCCCGGAGGAGGTGGGTGATGGGTCGTTTAGTGCCATTGCTGGTACTCGTGTGGCTGATCATCGGGGTGGTCGCGGCGGGTCAACGTGGCTACTTCACCGATCGGGAGCAGAACTGTGCAAGCGTGGGAACGATCGCGGTCACGGTCATCGCCGGGCCCTTGAACTATGCGGGGGTCAACCCCAAGGTCACCAACTGCAACGTCCCTCAACCCAGCCCGTAAGTCGTCCGATCACACGATGAACGAGGACGACGAACAAGGCCGAACTGAGGAGCGCCGCACTCCCGGCGAGGCGGAGCAGGGCCACAGGGACCTGGTCGGGCAACCCCACACTGCGGACGAAGGCGGACCGATCGTCGCCGCGGAAGCGGCGGCGCAGCAGGCTCGGACGACGCGCAACCCGCTGGGCGAGCCCGGGCGACGATTCGATCCGCGGTCGCCGTTCATGGTCGGCATGACAGGCGCGGCGGGAGTGGCGGTGACCTACGGCGCGATTCAAGCGATGATCGCCGCGAGTCAGGTGCTGGTCTTGATCACCATCGCGCTGTTCCTGGCAATAGGCCTCGAACCTGTTGTGTCGTGGCTGGTTCGGCCCTGGTTTCCGCGATGGGCCGCAGTGACCGCGGTATTCGTGGTCGCGATCGGCTTGCTGGCAGGGTTTCTTGCGGCCGCCATACCTCCGCTGGTCACCCAAGGCAGCGCGCTGGTCCACAACGCTCCGGACTACGTCGACCATCTAGCTAACCGATATCCACTCATCGACACGCTCAACACTCGGTTCCATCTCCAGGACCGAGTCCAGCAAGGGCTCGGTTCCGATCCTTCGAAGCTGGCCGGGGGTGTCCTCGGCGCGGGCCGCCTCGTATTCAGCATCGTCAGCGGCACGGTGATCGTCGCGGTGCTGACCGGTTATTTCCTGGCCAATTTCGCGCAGGTTCGCGCTTCGATCTATCGACTGTTTCCACGCTCGCGCCGACCGCGGGCGATTCTGATCGGCGATGAGATCTTCGTGAAGGTCGGCGGCTACATCCTCGGGAATCTGGTCATTTCGGTGATAACCGCGGTATTGACCTTCATTTGGCTGCTGATCTTCGACGTGCCCTACCCGCTATTGCTGGCCGTCCTGGTCGCTGTCCTCGACTTGATCCCCGTAGTGGGCTCCACCATCGCCGGGATCATCGTGGCCCTCGTCGCGCTCACCGTATCCCTGCCCGTCACAGTGGCTACCATCAGCTTCTTCATCATCCTGCGGATGTTCGAGGACTACGTACTGGTCCCCAGAATCATCGGCAGAACGGTCCGGGTTCCCGCCATCGTTACGGTGGTGTCGGTTCTGCTCGGCGGCGCATTGCTCGGGATCGTGGGTGCGCTACTCGCCATCCCGGTCGCTGCCGCGGTGCTGCTGATCATCAGTGAAACGATGTTGCCGTCTTTGGACGAGCGCTAGCTATCAGCGTTCGTCTGAATGCGCGGAGAGGCGACTTGAACACGAACCTGTACTGACCATGGACGTTGCTGACCCGGTCGTCCAGTTCCATCCCACCTGCGCGCCGCACGTTGACGTAATGATTACGTCATTATATTGTAGCGTCGTGCTGTTCCCGACGCCCGCTCTGACCGCATCCGATGTTCGCGTCCTCGCCGACGTGGACCGGATGCGCGACGAACTGCGTCATGAAATCCAGGCCAAACCCGGAAAATGGGCGGGTGCCCTGCGTAAGTTCCTCACCGCGGATGCCGTCGCCGCATCGAATTCCATCGAAGGGTTCAAAGTCGCCACCGTCGACGTGGAGGATCTGATCGCAGGCGAGCGAGATGTTGAGGTCTCCGAGGAGAACAGGGCCGAGACGCTCGCCTACGAGCGGATGATGACCTACATACAGACGCTCCACGACGAAGGCGATTTCGCCTACAGCAAAGGCTTCCTGAACGCTCTGCACTGGATGCTGCAAGGGCATCGGCATACCGAACGCCGCCCGGCCGGGCGGTGGCGCCGCGGCCCCGTATACGTGACCGACGCCCGCGATCCCAGTATCGCCGCCTATACCGGCCCCGACGTCGAGCACCTGCCGACCTTGATGGAGGAACTCGTCGATTGGCTCAACGGCGACAACGGCACCCACCCGCTGGTGCGCGCGGCGATGGCGCACCTACATCTGGTCTCCATCCATCCGTGGGCCGACGGCAACGGACGCATGTCACGATCACTGCAAACACTGATGATCGCGCGGGAAGGTGTTCTCGCACCGGAATTTTCGTCCATCGAGGCATGGCTCGGCAGACCTGGTAACACATGGGAGTACTACCAGGTTCTCGGCCGACGAGGCAGCACCTATCAGCCGGATCAGGATGTGTCCGAATGGATTCGGTTCAATCTCACCGCCTACCACCAGCAGGCGCAAACGGTACACGCCCGCTGGGGCCGGTCCGGTACGGTATGGACGCTGCTCGAGGAGTACGTCGCGGGTATCCACCTGGACGAAAGAGTTGTCAGCGCATTGCATGATGTCGCGATGTCGGGCCGGGTTCGCCGGACCCGCTACGAACAAGCCGAAGGCCTGAGTCTGCAACAGGCGCAACGCGATCTGCGCGATCTCGTTGCACTCGGGGTGCTCGAGCCCGTCGGTCGCACCCGAGCACGCTTCTACACGGCCGGACCGGACTACCCGGGACACGTATCAGAAGTCGCCGGCACCCCGACCATCCTCGACAATCCTTACCGGCGCTAGCGCGGACCGCCGCCGTCGGGTCAGTTCCAGAGGTCGTGTGCCGCCAGCATGGTTACCGCGGCGACGGCAGTCGGGCCGCCCACGTTGTGTGCCAGGCCGATTCGCGCGCCGCCGACTTGGCGGTGTTCTCGCGCCGTCAGATGGCGCTGATGAGGCCGAGCGCAGGCACGTGGGTGGGTACCCGAACAGATAAGCGTGTGTATCGCCTCGAACGAAAGATGGGACGTGACAGCCGGTATCGGCGTCCAGCCCAAAGCCGGGCGCCGGTACCTGTCACATCAGACCGGCGTGCTGACCCGGTTTAGATGATTGGCGAAGAACCTGGCTCGGCTGTCCGCCTCGAATCCGCGCATGCGGTTGTGCGGACCTGGATAGATGTGCATCGCCTTTTCCCGGGAAGCGCAGGCATCGAACAACGCCAAGCCGGGTTCGCGGTCGATTCCCTCGTCGTCCCACGCGAGCACGAACTCGACAGGGATGGTGATCTTCCTGGCTGCCTCGGTCAGAGCCTCGTACACGAAGACCGGGCCGAATGACGCTGCGCTGATGCGGGGTTCGACCGCGGTGAGCATCAGTCCGATCGAGACGCCCAGTGTCATGCCGCCGTAGCCGATCGGTGCCGCGGTGCCGATCTCGGGCAGTGCCTGCAGAGCATCGATAGTTGCCTGCCATTCCGGCACGGCGCGTTTCGCCAGAGAAGTGTTGTAGTCGACAATGATCGGGCCCATCGGCTCTCCTGTTTCCCGAGCCCGCGCGAATGCGGCGCGGGCGGCGTCGTCCTCAGCGTCGCGCGGTCGGTCGCCGTGTCCGGGCGCATCGATGGCGGCGACGGTGAACCCGCACGTGGTCACGAGGTGGTGGGCGTTGGCCACGAGCCCTGGTGCTCGCTTGTGCAGGCCACCGGTGTGACCGCTCAGGATCAGGGGTGCGCCATCGGGGCCGGAGGCGGGCGAGAAGAGCACGCCGGTGACGCCATCCAGAGTGAAGTTGCGTTCGATGACACCGTTCGCCGATGTCTCCGAGGTGAAATGCATGGTGTGTTGTCCTTCGGGATTGCCATGTGGTTCAGGCGCTCCCGGCGACACCTATGTCAATCGCCCGACCGTGACGGCGAGTGGGAGCACCCACGTTGCTGCTGTGTTCATGGGTCTCACCTCCTCGCAGTGTGTCACGGTGTTCGGCACGCTATCAGTCCGCGCGTCGTTGCGCCCAACAATTTTCGGCGGACCCAACGCGCAAGGCCTGGAGCACCGCAGGGTGCCATGCTGGTCGCCGCCGGGCGCGTACGAAGGGTTTGCTCCACCTCCGACCTGAACCAAGATCGGCCGCACATCGGCATAGATGTTCGCGACCGCGTGCATCCTGGCATGGGAGGCGAAACTGGATCTCGGTTGCGGCCCAGGCCACGAACCTGCACCGGGTCTCATCGGTGCCACCCGAGAAAGCGAAGTCACCGCCACTATCACTGCGAGTCACACCATGGCCGGTTGGATCAGCGGTATCTCGGCATTGCAGGATGCACTGAGCTACAACGGATCTCGCGTCGCGATTCGCCCTCCGTGGCTGACTCGGTCGACGCGGTTTTGCTCGATCCGATCCTGTACGTCCTGGGTTCGGCGTCCTCGGTGATGCCGTCGGCCAGTTGACGAATGCGGGACGCAGGCAGGCGTGCCCATGAAAGCGGGGGCGCAACGATCTTCATTCGGGACACGAAATGCTCGGTAGTACAGAGGGGAAAGGACTCTCGATGAAAAGGATCATCGGCATTATCGTTGCGGCCGCGGCGGTGACCTTGGCGGCGGCCTGTCAGGACGGCGTGACGACGCAGACGTCCGGGGGGTCGTCGGTGTCGAATTCCGCTACCGTTGCCGTGCCGGGATCCGCTCAGCCTCCCGTCACTCAGCCCTCACCAGGTGCCACGCAGCCTGCTGGTGACAATGCTCCTGCCACTGCCGGAAAGGGCAGATGTGTCGATCTGGAGTCGGCGGTGGTCACAGCCGCGCTCGGCACACTCGGTACCGGGGTCGGTGGCGACGGGTTCTACGCAGACAGCGGCACTGATGCCTCCGTCGGCGCCTGTCCCGCCATACTTTGGGTGCTCGCTGGGACTCCGCGCGGCACCGCTAGCTCACCCTGGCACGTGATGCTGTTCAACCACGCGGGTTATCTGGGCACCGCGACCAAGAAGTCGACTGCTTATACACAGGTGGTCGGCTCGTCCGATCGCAGTGTCGGGGTCCAGTACCGTTGGCTGACGGGTAAGGACGCCAGTTGCTGTCCCTCGGGTGGGCCGGCCATCGTCACTCTCACCTTGGGCGCCGACGATCGCACCGTGACCCCGGACCGTGATTTCCCGACGGAGGTGATCGATCCTAGTTCAGCGAGTTCGCCGCCGGTGTGTCCGGTTACCAAGGCCGCTTTGCTCGAAGCGTTGCGAGGCACCGACATCGAGTCGCGGCTGGCGACGCCGATCGAACTCGAGGATCGAATCGACTGTGCGGGTGAGTGGGCGATGGCCCATACGGGAACCCACAACAATACTGTCAACCGAGCCCAAGTCTTGTTCCACTACATAGCGGCCGACGGAGGCTGGAAGCCTGTGGACCTCGGCAGTGCGCTGCACTGCACCGAAATCGGCGTGCCCGCCGATGTCGCAGACAAGATCTGCCGCTGAGCGTCGGTGAGCTGCTCCCCAAGACCGTTCAGCACATCGAGTAACCACGAAGACAGCGGATTCACCGTTAGTGGGAGTGGAACGCAGTTGTCTATCCGCACCACAAGGTGAGTGCAGGGGCGGTGATCGAGTCGAGTCCGAGTAGCGTGCGCTGCTCGGACTCGACGAAAAGGGATGTGCCCTAGGGGATCAAGGCAGCATCTGAGGGATGACGTCCGGGTTGATCGAGCCGACGATCCCGCCGATCACGGCGCCGATAAGGGTGGGCACGGGATCGATGAAGGAGCCGGTGGCGGAGCCGATCGCAGCGCCCGCAGCCGCGCGAACCTCGGGCCGGGTAACGCTTCGACATGATGGGGACGGTTCAGCATCCGCAAGTTCCGTTTCAACCGCCGAGCTTGACCGCGCGGTGTCACGTGGACCTGGCCGGTGGCTATCGGGTCCGCTGGCGGCTGGGGTCGGGTTGGATTACCGGGTCCGTTGGTGGGTGTCCGGTCCGCTGGCTCGTGCGGTCCGGAATCGAGACATGATGTGCTGCTGGTGGTCTCACGCACCGGAAGTATTGCCGCCGCCCGCTCCGGGTGTCCGTGCCGCTGGATGAATGAGGGGTTTTCGGTGGGGCGCTGTGGGGGTGATGTCGCGAACGGTCGGGTCCGGCTCTCTGATCGGGGTGCGCCCCTGGACGCTCGCGGATTGTCATGGCGGGCGGCCGAAGTGGAAGTCGGGCCAGGGTGTCCTGGCCGCCCGTCGTGGTCGCGGCGACCGCACACGTCAACAGACTCACCCCATCCGTTGACCACCGTCCACCCGAGCTGACCTCACATTTCACCACCTGGATCAACCACGTCGCCCAACGCATCCGCGAGGCGGAGGAAGACCACTCGTAGCCCGGCGTTACGGGGGCCGCGTACCAAACCCGGATTGAGCACTGGCACAAAATGTTCACTCGATGGAACCGTTTCGGAAGGCGGTGCGTCCAGTACTGATACAAGTGCCTAACCCGACTGGAACTCGGTTCCCCAACCGTGAACCGCCCGCAAGGACCGGCGAGCGAGATCTTTGGGCCGGCATGGAGATGACTTTGCGTGAAGGAGAGTGTTGACTTGGCCGGGTTTCTGCAGGTGGACATCGATGTGTTGAGCAAGACAGTTCAGTCTCTACGCGGCGCCGAGCAGGTTCTCAACGATGCGATGAACGCGATGAAGGACGGCAGCCACGGCGACATCGGGACCAAGACTCTCAACGATGCCGCCGACAGCTTCCAACGACGATGGAGATTCGGCATCGAGCGGATCGGCGAGTCCGCCAAGGCAACCGCGGACGGCGTCGCGCAGTGCCTCGATGCGTATCAACAGACCGATCAGGCATTCGCCAAGGTGGTCGAGCAAGCCACGAGCGCCGTTGACGGACAGCCGAGCCCCTCGGCCACAGCATGAGCCAGAACCCGTATCCCTACATCGGTTTCAACCCGGTTCCGGGCGCGCCTGACGACGTCGCAGGGCTGCACGGGCAGATCAGCACAGCCGCGGACGCGGTCAAGGAAACCAACCAGCTGTTGAACAGTCTGCGCAACAGCAACGAGAACGTCTGGCAGGGTGAGGGCGGCGACGCTTTCCGTGCCAACTTCGATGCCACGCTTGCCCAAGACCTCGGCTACGCACAGAACTCGCTCGAAAAGGCCGTCGGCCTGCTCGCCGAATGGCACACGGACCTGGTGGGCTTCCAGGACACCGCCAAGGCATTGGAAGCCGAAGCCGCCGAGGCCAAAGGGCAGTACAACAGTGCACTGCAAACGTTGCAACAAGCTCGGTCGAACACAGACCTGGGTCTGGGCAGCATGACCTTCACCGATCCGGTTGAGTTGCAGGCCGCCCAGACCCGCCTCAACGCCGCCACCGCGCAGGTCAATGCCGCCGTCGCAGCAGTTGACACCTGGGAAGGGAACGTCGATTCGATCATCCGCCGTGCGCGAGATCTCGAAAGCGCACACGACAGCACAGCCCGGCGGATCGCCGGTGAACTGGATGCGGCCGCAAAGGATTTCGCGCCCAGCCCACCGGACAAGAGCATCTGGGATCGCATCACCGATGCGATAAAAGGTGTCGGCCAGTGGATCAGCGATCACCGACAGCAGATCCACGATGTCTTGGCAGGAATAACTGCGGTTACCGGCCTGCTCGCGCTGGTGACACCACCGCCCGCCGACGCGATCTTCGCAGGCATCGCGCTCGTCGCCGGTCTAGGTGTCCTCGCAACGGATGCTCTCGACCCCGAAGTCCGTGACGCGTTCAAGGATGTCTTTTCTAGGGATTTCAATGGTGATGCACTGAAGAAGATAGGGATGACGGTGGGTCTTGACAGCCTAGGTGTGATACCTGGAGTTGGAGGCGCGGTAAAGGGTGTGAAAGCATTTACCGAACTCGGAGAACTCGCGCCTGCAGTACGGGCATTCACAGAGGGAGCGCAGGCGCCGGGAATAGCAACGAAAATTATCGATGGTGTTCCGAATGTTGTCGACAAGGTTCCGCTGATGCCGTCGGCGGTGACCCGATCCATGAGTGACTTCACTAGCTTCTTCGAGGACTTCGGCCAAGCCGGCAAGTTCGAGGCGGGAACCTCGGCGGCTGGCATCGAACTGTTCTCACGCGCAGGGAAGGCAGGGCTCGGCCTCTTCAATATTGGGAACAGTGGAAATGGCTGAGACAATGGTAGACATCTGGATTCCGCATGGCTTCATGGAAATGCCTCTGACCGATATCGAGAGTCGGATCGGCGTTGCTCGGGAGATCGTTGGAGAAATGCAGGCGTCGACCATGAAATCCATGGCTCAGGCTATCTTACCCACTGTGGCAACGCTCTTCGCCGAGCTGGCACACAGGGATGCGAGGTACTGCGGCATAGGTCGGCACCTGACATCAGACGGAAACCTGATCACGTCATGCATCACCGTCTGCGTTTATGAAACCGGCGGAGAGACGATCAACCCACGGTTGGCTTTGACGAATCTGGTCGAGTCCAGGGCCGAATCCGGGGAAACATATGATATCGAAATGGTAGATGTAGGGGGTCGGCCAATGATGTTCGCTGAACGAGTCACAGAGCTCCCAACGCCGGAACTTCCCGGGAGACCGTACGTGAGTAACACAACGGCCACCTACCAACTCGAAGCGGTAGTGCCGTCGAATGACGGGTCAGCACTTGCTGCTGTCGAATTATCGACCGCATCAGTCGACTATGGTCCGGAATTCCGAAAGATGATGGTCGATATGGCGCAGTCGATCGAATTCCGGGCGCATAGTCGGTCGACGCCCCGCCCCTCGTCGCTGGACTTGTGAGGTCTTTCATCGTGGAAACATCATCGTCGGCCGCATCTTGGCCAGCGACACGCGCCGAATTGCGAAAGGGCGCGCTGTTGCCGTGGATGGCTCTGGCCGCGGGGGTCGCCAGCATTCCAGCATCGGTAATCTTCATCAGTTTGGGCGATCCTGGCCACAGCCATTTGGCCCACCGCCTGTCCGCTCTCGGGAGCATATTGTCGATAATCCTGTTCTGCACAGGGGTTATCGGCGGATGCATGGTATGGATCAGGAGACGGACAAGGCAGATATTGCTGCGGCACCCTTGGCTGGAGTATCGAGTCGGCCACGTCACCAACGGCCGGTACGAGTGGGTCGAGTTGAAAGATGTCAACGACACTCGGATCTCACAATTGATCGTCAGCAGTTGGGTTCATCAAATAGGAGAGGTAGTCGATAACGGGTCTTCGATAGTGTGGTTCGCAGGCGATCCGCGCAAACGTGGAGTCCTCTCGACACCGGGGGGAGCAAATCTGCGATACGCTTATTATAGAGGTGATATATCGGAACCCAAGCGTATGGATGTCAGGGAAGCCGGCCTGGCACGATTCGGCGGTAAAGATGATCGCCGTTACCCATCACCTCGTACATTGCGTCGAGTCTGTGCATTCGCGTTCGACTGGTTATTGCATTTCGGAACTGCCGCTGCAGTCGTCATTTTCGGTAAAGGTGTGATACCGCTTGCCGGAGCCGTTGCGCTTGGCGCGTGGTTGACAACTTCCTTTGTTAATCGAGTCATACTGCAAGGAGCATTTCACACGACGGTCGGGAAAGCGCTGTTCGGTCTCTGCGTGATTCAGCCCGGCGATGGTTCGTTTCCGTCATATGGCAGACTGACAAAAGTCTGGTTTATGACTTTGTATTTTTCTGTGATGCTACCCCTGGCGTTATTTGGAGGGGATGGCCCGGGCCCCGACAATCTCAGCGACTACTTCCTGCCCGCAGTGCGTCGTCGCGACCTTCGCGTGCAGACGGAATTCCTATAGCTTATAAGCACGGATCCACGCCTCTGCCGCTATGCCGGGCAGTCGGCGCCGCCGGCGGCCAAGAGGCAGCGATCGCGCTGGTCCGAGCACCTGCGAAAAACGCGAGACATGGCGCCCTGGTCGCCGCCTGGAGGGCATGGTGGTGCTGCACCGGCACAGCCCGGCAGCCTGGTGAAGTTGGCCGAACACCTTTACCAGCGCACCGGCGGTGCCATCGCGAGTTCCCCCCGTCGGGCAGCCCGCCACCACCGATGTCCGGAGTCGATGGCACGCCGGATCTTGCGCACGGTGGGTACCTGTGTGAGCAGGTGTTGCTGATATCGCCACGGCATTTGTAGCCCGTGCCGAGCCGCCATCGCATAGGCGAACTGCACGGCGCTGCGGTCGAGATACCGGTCGGCGTGTTCGAACCAGATCATGCTGGTACGGGCGGCGGCCTGTATCGGGCGCAGCGCAGCGCGCCGCTGCGCATCGTAGTTCTCCAGCGCATCGGCGACCTCGGCATGCTCGTACAGGTTCTGTGCGAGCACGACGGCGTCGACGATTGCCAACCGGGTGCCCGAACCGATGGTGAAGTGCGTCGTGTGCGCTGCATCGCCGAGCAGCACCACGTTGTCGTGATACCAGGTCTTGTTGGTTACCTCGGGAAAGCGGCTCCACCTTGCGAACTCGCCCCGTGTCTTGCTGATCAACGAGTGACCGTCGAGATGGCGCGTGAATATGTTCTCCAGAACGCTCGAGTTCTCCAGGTTGTCCAGGGAATCGAATCCCAGTCCATGCCAAGTCCGCGGTTGGCACTCAACGATGCAGGTGCTGATTTTCTCGGCAACCGACGGGTAGGCATGGAACCAGATCCAACCGGCCGAGGTGTGTTCGAAGGCGAAGGTAAATCGGGTGAAGACCTTGTCCGTACCGAGCCAGATATATCGATTCTCACCGAATGTGACGGAGGTGCCGAAGCGATGATTACCCAGCTGCCGTACCTGGCTGTTCGCGCCGTCGGAGGCGACGATGAGATCGGTGCCGTCGAAGCCGGACAGATCGCGGACCTCTTGCCCGTGCTGGACATCGACGCCCAGTTCGCTCGCCCGTCGGGAAAGTACGTCGAGCAATGCCGCGCGCCCCATGCTGAACCCGTAGCCCCCGAAATGTGCGGTCTGGTCGTCGCGCACATGGATTGCCTGTTCACGCCATAGGACCGACCCGGCACGTACCGCCTGGGCGCTGTCGAGGTCATTTCGATACAGAATGTCGAGCAGGTCGTCCCAATACACAACGCCCCAGCCATAGGTGGACCCGGGCGGCTCGCGGTCGATCACCGTGATGTCATGGGCCGGGTCGCGCCGCTTCATCGAAATAGCGAAGTACAAACCGGCCGGCCCGCCACCGATACACACAATCTTCATCTCGTCACCAGTCCAGCCCGGTGGTCGATCCTGGCTTCACATGATCGGTACTCGATGCGACCGAGCCCGGCACGCTGTGCGTGTCCGGGCTCGGTTACCGGCGCTAGAAGCTACCCCAGCCACCCCAGCCGAATGGGTTCCACCAGCCGGGATTCCATCCCCAACCGCCGCCTCCCCAACCGCCGCCGTGACCCCAACCGCCCCCATTACCCCAACCGCCCCCGTGACCCCAACCGCCGCCGCCCCAACCGCCGCCGCCGTGACCCCAACCGGGGTTGTCGACGAGTTGGGTTGCAGACGTGGGCGTCGTTGCGCGTGCGGAAGGCGCTTGCGCCGCGGCTGCGACGACCGGAATCGCGGCAGCTGCGGCTATACCGGCGGCGGCCGCCAGCCGGGCGAACTTTGTGTGTGAATTCTTTCTCTCGGTCATGATAGGGCTCCAGATGCTGTCCCGACCTGCTCGAATTCTACGCGGTTTCGCCGAACTCTAGAAGTCGCCGCGTTGCCCCATCTATAATCCCGCCACATTCCCATCGGCTACCCCCGATATACCCTGGTCCTAATACCAGCCGGACTTCGTGATCATGGTGTGAGCCGGGATCGGTGCTGGTGGTGGCTGCGTCGGGCGCGAGATACGTGCTGCGCGTAAGGCATCCGTCATCACCGAGGTCGTCGCTTTCTGTCGGATTCCATCAGCGCGACCGGTATTCAATGGGTGGACTCGGGTCCGTGCTCGGGCGCGGCCTGCAGTTCGGGCGCCGCGGCGGCCAGCAGTGCGTCGCGGTCGCGGCTCAACGGAGGATAGATACGCCGGGTGTTGATGGCGCGCTTGGTGTCTTTAGCTACCTCGCCGCACGCGACCACGTGGCGGTCCCAGCCCTCGGTATACACCGCGCCTGCCGGTCCCAGATCGAGAACCGTTACATACCAAGGGATCCGCAACGGTTTCATGGGTTTGCCCAGAAGATCGCCGATGACGTTGTATCCCGCCCACCGGCCCATGGGGCGGCTGTGCTGGCAGGACATCACAGACATATGCTCGTCGTCCATTTTTGCGGCGGCGACGTCACCGGCGGCGAATACCCCGGCCACACCGCGGACCCGCAGATAATCGTCGACAGGGAGTCGACCCAGCCGGTCACGTTCGATCCCGAAGTCTGCGGTCAGCGGGTTGGCTCGCATGCCGGCACACCATACGACGGTGGCGGCGGCCACCACTTCACCCGAGGACAGCGTCACGCCGCGCTCGTCGATGGCGACGACCCCGACGCCCAACTTGGTCTCGATCCCGATGTAGGCCAGCGCCGCCTCGATGACCGGTCGCGCCGATGCGCCCATGTCCGAGCCGACGAACGGGTTGCGGTCGATCAGGATGACCCGCGGTGTGACCGCCCGCGTGGCAAAGGCGTCGGCGAGCATCGCGGGCAGCTCAGTCGCCTCTTCGATCCCCGTCAAACCTGCCCCGACGACGACTACTGTCGCAGCCGCCGGGTCAGCGGGGCCCTCGGCAAGCCGGCGCAGGTGGGCTTGCAGTCTGGTCGCTGCGTCATGCGTGTCGATATCGAAACCGAACTCACGCAAGCCGGGGATATCGGGCTTGACCACCTGGCTGCCCAACGCGAGCACCAGCCGGTCGTATCCGTGAGCGCCAGCGGTGGATTCCACGACGCGCGCCAGAGCATTGATCGCCGTCACTTCGCCGATGATGTGCTTGATTCCGACCGGATCGAGAAGAGCGCTCAGCGGGATGCGGGAGGTGCTCAGATCGGTCTCATAGTCGCGCACGCGGATGTCGTGGTACGGCGTGGAACTGATCATGGTGACATCGACGGTTCCGACCGCTACTCCGAGCTCGTCAAGCCGCCGGGCCGCCGCGAGCGCCGCCCACAGACCCGCAAACCCGGACCCGAGAACCACCACAGGCGAAGGATCGGTCACCGCAGCGCGCTGCACATCGTCATTTTAATACTCCAGCCGGACTCCGTGATCGTTGATGCTGCTGGTCAGGGCGCTGAAAGTCG
This sequence comes from Nocardia sp. NPDC050408, assembly GCF_044458905.1. Taxonomy (NCBI): domain Bacteria; kingdom Bacillati; phylum Actinomycetota; class Actinomycetes; order Mycobacteriales; family Nocardiaceae; genus Nocardia; species Nocardia sp. NPDC050408. Next base: position 191,544 of record NZ_JBITIL010000003.1, read on the forward strand.
GGCGGCCACGGCGTGATCATGTTGTGCCGTTGGCGGTCGAAACGCATCGACGCCGAGGAGTTCTACCGGCTGCTCGACGGCGTCGTCATCGACGATGTCATCGCGCGGACACACGAGTGAGAGTCGCTGACACTGATCCGGCGTGCTGTGGAGCGATCAGTAACTATGTTACTGTCCCGTAGCGCGCAGCTGTGGCGGGTCTCATTCCGTCGAGTGTTATGCGGCCTAGGGCACTCTGGCGACGGCGCCAGGGTGGGAGTTGAAGAGGGTTATTGATGCAGCAGCAGGGTTGGCGGCGTCCCGCGCCGGGATTGTCGACATACACCGGACGGCTGGCTCTGGTGGCGGCCGTGGCCTGCGGGACCGTGGTGGCCGGGGTCGGAACCAGCGCGCCGCAGGCGGCGGCCGCGCCGGTGAGCGCGTTCTACACCCCGCCCGAGCAGTTCTCGTCGCAGCCGGGCGCGGTGATCAAGACCGAGCCGATGACCGTGTTCGCGGCCCCGCCCAGTGTTACCGGGTGGCCGGTTCGAGCCGAGCGCATCATGTATACGACGCGATACCAGGACGGTTCCCCGGCCGCGGTGACCGGCACCTATGTGGAGCCGACCAACCCGTGGCGAGGCTCGGGTCCGCGCCCGACCGTGGTGATCGGTCCCGGGACCGCCGGTCAGGCCGACCACTGCGCGATGTCGGTGGCGTTCTCGACCGGCGTGACCATCACCGCCGACCCGTCGGTGTCGCTGTCGGCAAATCAGGAAGCGCCGTCGGCCGCGGTGTGGAGTGCTCTCGGCGCCCGTGTCCTGGTGACCGACTACATCGGACTCGGGACACCGGGTATGCACACTTTCGCCAACCGGATCGAAGGCGCCCACGCCATCCTCGACGGTGCTCGCGCGGCGCAGCACCTGGGCGGTGTCGGACCGGAAACCCCCGTGGTGTTTTGGGGTTACTCCCAGGGCGGGGGCGCGACAGCGGGGGCGGCGGAGATGCAACCGGACTATGCGCCGGAGTTGAACCTCAAAGGCACCTGGGCAGGTGGGCCGGTCGCCGACCTTGCCGCGATCCTGCAGCGCATCGACGGCGCACTTATCGGTGGCGCCATCGGTTTCGCGATCAACGGACTGCTCGCTCGCTATCCCGACCTGCACAAAGCGGTCGACCGAGTGACCAGCCCCGCTGGACGCGCCATGCTCGATACGCTGAGCACCGAATGCATCGGGGATGTCATCACCCGTCAGCCCTTCCTGAAAACGAGCACGCTGACAATCGATGGCCGTTCGCTGACAGAGCATCTCGACGCGATTCCGGAAGCGGCGCCCGCCTTGGCCGACATGCATGTCGGCAGTCTGACCCCGAGGACGCCGGTTCTGATCACCAGCGGCCTCAATGACGACACGGTGCCGTACGGGCAGGCTCGTCGGCTGGCCGAGGAATGGTGCGCGAAGGGGGCGGCGGTCACCTTCCGCACCAACGATCTGCCGCCGATCTTCTCCGGCGCAACAATCCCCAACCATTTCGGACCCGAGATCATCGACGGATTCGGACCCGATAACGCGATCACGTACCTACTCGATCGGCTCGCCGACAAACCGGTCGCCGGCTGCACTATCGACTGACCGGTGTGTGCGTGTGCTCCGACTCGCCGGAGTCGGCGGATCAGAGCACACGCCTTCCGGCACAGCGGACATGGCCGGATGCCTCGACACCAGCCCGACTTGGATGCGGCGCACCCCCAGCCAACCCCCGATCGCTCTCGTGACCTCTTGCGGAAAAGCGATCGGGGTGGGGTTTGGACCGCGTCCACGATCGAACCCTTCGCCGGGCGCTCATAATTCGGATGCCACGTAGGGGCCATTAGAAGGAGCGTCGACAAACCGAGGCAAAGCTTCGGCAACGCGACCGAGACTTGCAAGAGCACCTCGACCTCGCGGTCACCGCGATCCAACGCCTGAGGTTGGAAAACCACCGACTGCGGCAAGAACTCGAGGCAGCCCACGCAATCACGCCACTTCGCCCTGGGCACGGGCTCAGCTCTGACCGCCATCGGTGACTGCTGTCGCCGCAGTGGCCCCGCGAATGACCGTCGGCAATGGCGACTATCGTGCGTCGCCACGCGGGGTGGCTGGACAAGAATCGATCAAAGCAGTTTGTCGGACGCAACTGGGTCGCGCCAGATTTGTCGACACCGCCTAGGGGCGGCCTGGGGACATCGCAAGATCGCCGCCATGATGCGCGCGACGGATACGAGGTATCCACCTCGACGGTGGAGCGGGCACTGAGGCGTCGCGGTTTGCTGCTGCCACGCGAGTATCGCGCCGACCGGAAATCATGGGCAGTGTTGCGACGCAAGGTATTCCGCGATCCACCCACGCAACGCAATCGGGTATGGCAGACCGATTTCAGCGAGTTCGAGACAACCGGTGGCGGTATCTGGCGGATCTGCGCGGTGATCGACTACGCCACCAAGTACTGCCTAGCGGTCGCCGTGACACCGACCGCCCGCGGCGCCGACGCACTCGCCTGCCTGACGCTCGCGGTCACCGAGGCCGAGAGAGTTCTCGGGCTGGGTGACCTGCGGGCTGACCGAGGGCTGACCGAGGTAATCGGTCCGGCCGGCGAAGTGCTCGGCATGGTGCCCGCCCCGATCGCGGTGGTGTCGGATAACGGTCCCTGTTTTCGCGGGGAGGTGTTCAAGACCGCTTTCGCTGGGCCGGACCCGTTGCTCCGGCATGTTCGCACGCGGGTGCGTTCACCGCAGACAAACGGTGTGATCGAGCGGCTCTTCGGCACCTTGAAGTACGAGCACCTGTTCCGCGGAGTGATCACCGACGGTGACGCTCTGGACATGGAAGTCCACCGATTCCGGATTATCTACAACTGGATCAGACCGCACCAGGCGCTCGGCGATCGAACACCGATTACGGCCTTCTCAGCCACCGCCAGTGAGGAGGCAGCGGACGCGGGTCCCTGCTCTGGCTGAATGATTGCGTCGGGTAACCCTTCGGTCTGACGTCGTGCCTCGGCGTCAATGTCTTCCCGCAGTGGGGTCGGCGACGATCTACCGCATCACTTGGGTTACGCCGGAACGGCTTGCCGATACCTGCGCTAACCGATGAGTTTCCCGGCGCGTTCACGTCTTTTATCAGTAGCCACGCAAAACCTGTTGGAGAGCGTGGAGGTCGGCTTGCTGCCGCTGTTTCACTGGTGTCGCATGCCTCGGTGACCGAAGGAGGTGACATGTCAGACTGTGAACCGGATGTTGTGCTGGGGCCGTTCTCGTCTCCGGACGCGCAGGCGACGCCGTGGGCGTCGGCGTTGGCGGTCGTCGGTGCGGCGGAGGTGTTCTGGCTTTCCACAGTGCGCCCGGACGGGCGACCGCACGTGACGCCGTTGCTGGCGGCGTGGAGTCTGGGTGGGTTGTGCTTCACCACGGGCGACAGGGAACGCAAGGCGCTTCTCGTGCCGACAACGGTTGGCGATCAAGTAAGCAGATCGCCAGGTGTCACATCGATCCGTTGTGCCCCAACGAGATCGGGATACCCACGTCGGACGAGTGAATCCCCAAAACCTATCCACTTTGTCCCGACGTACATGGGCGAGTCACGCTGACCGGGATGTTCCGCGCGGCGGCTCGGTTGTACGTGATGGGCTAGCGAACTGCCGGATGACCCGGGCGAGTCTGGCTGGTTGGTCGAGTGGGATGAGAGTGTAACTATCTGCTATCTCGATCAACTGTGCGTGGGGGAGCAATTCGACCAGGCGTCTGCCGTGTTCGGGTGGCATCACCCGGTCGTCGGCCGCCCAAACCACGAGGACGGGGCGGTCGAAGCTCGGCAGATACTCGGCTGAGGCGAGCAAGAAGCTCGTATCTGCCGCCGCGGCTCGCAGCATTCGCACTGTGTCGCGACGGATCTCCGGCTGAGTCAGGGTCGGCTCCATCCAACCGGCGACCGTTGCGTCTCCGCGTTTGGTAAGCCACCCGAACGCGAGCGAGCTGTGCCGGAGCATCCGGAACCGCATTTGCTGCATGAACAGACCGAACAGTGCTGGCGAGAGCTTGCCGGTGAGCATGAGCAGCTTGCCGGTCAGCCCGGGAGGGAAGTTGTCGAACGCCTCGCACGAGACGAGTACGACCCGCCCCACGCGTTGTCGCGCGAGTACAGCGCCATCGCCCATGAGTAGTTGGACAAGCGCGCCGCCGGTGTCATTGCCGACGAGGGTCACGTCGTACAGGTCGAGGCGGTCGAGGAATTCCGCGACCAGCTGGGCTATCGCGGGCAAAGAAAGGTCAGCCTCGGCGTGCATCCCGTGCCGATGCGCGCCGAGCGGCAATGTCGGCGCCACGCATCGGTGGTCGAGGGATAGTTCGGCAATTGGTCCGTCCCACAGTGAAGCGTCCATCATCAATCCGTGCAGTAGCACAATCGGGGGGCCGTCACCGCCGGTGTCTTGGTAGTCGATAGTTCCCGCGGACAGCTCGATCTGCTTCATACCTTTTGCTTCCGCGAGGTATGGGGGATGCCGGAGTGATTCGCTGCCGGATGATCGAATAGGTGCCGGTGCAGGAAGGATAACTGCGCCTCGACGGCTTGCTCGTGCTTATCCAAGAACGGGGCGTAGTGGGGACCGGATATTTCGACGAGCTCCCCGCGTGGAGCGCGGCTCGCCGCCTTCACGGATGGCTTGACGAGCGACGTCTGATCGCGGTCACAGACCATGACAAGTAGCGGCGACTGCACCTGGGACGCGGCGCGGCCGGGCCGATAGAGAGTGAAGCGAAGCGCGGTACGGGCAGCGACCGTCTGCTGCCAGTCCGGGTACATGTGCGAACGCAGTGCGAGTCCGGTATCGAGTCCGTCCGGCGTCGTGAGCATCGCGACGGTCCCGGGCTCTCCGACGAGCGGCACCAATCGCGGTGGACGCCCCACGAGACTACCGAGGGCATCGACAACGCCCCGGCCGGTGAAACGTAGCATCGCCAGTGGCTTCTGGTGGCGCATGGCGTTGCGGCTGAGGGCCGGACCGTCGGGGTTCGGTGTCTGTGCGATCGCCGCGCCGAGCTGCGGGTTGCGTGCCGCGACCCGGAAGATGTGACCGCCGGAGGCGGAGAACCCCCAGACCGCGAGTTTGGTCGGATCGACTCCCGGCAGAGTCCGGGCGAAGTCGATCGCGGCCTGCCAATCGTTGAGCTGGTTTCTGGCCGAAAAGGCGAGGCGTGGCTGCCCGTCGCTCTCACCGACGCGGCGGTAGTCGAAGGCGAGGACCGCAAACCCCGCATCGTTGAATCGCTTCGCGAACTGGTCGGTGGCCGGCTCCTTGGGTACCGCGAACCCGCCTGCCATGATCACGCAGGCGCCGTTGGTTCCCCGATAATGCCAGGCGGCACATACGGTGTCGCCGCTGACGAATCGAACCTTCTCCCGATCGACGGACTCGGGTGTGTCTTGTTCGGTCATTTGGAGCTTTCCTCTTCTGATAGTTGGGCGCTGATCGGTATGGCTGCTAGCTCCGGTATCCGCGTCGCTGGTGGTGACGGGCTCCTTATCTCGGGTGCCCGCGGGATGTGGTGAAAGAATCGGGCCCCGGCGTCCGAGTGCCGGTTGCGTCTCATTGCTACGTTCCATCCCTGGCTTCGTCGGGGCTCAGTCGACGCACCGAGACCAGACATAGCCCGAGGTCGCGGACTTTGGTCAGAACACCGTGCAATGCGGGTTGATCAGCAATCAGGCCAAAGATGGCGGTCTGACTGGCCTCGCCGTTGACCTGCAGTCCGCCGAACCAGTCGGCCCACCGATCGTCGAGGAGGCCATCGACGCGGATCTCGTAATGCGCCGGCCATCCCGAGCCCTTCACACCCGCTCACGGTCCTGGCACAGAACCAATGCCCGGCCGCATTGGCGCTGCCGCTCGAGGAGCCAGAGGGCGGCGGCCATGGCATGGGGCAACGCGTTACGCGTAGGGAGCGCCTCCCCGGCGCCTGAGGGACAGGTCGTGTATTGGTCGAGACTGAGCGCATCCATTCCCGATTCCTCCCGCTGATGGCCATTTCCGTAACCGATACGCTACGAACGCCCCCAGACCGGCGCGTCACCCAAAGGTGGATATACAGGTGGAATCTCCGAAGACGCGTCCGGCCCAAAAGTGGTACTAGGGCAGGCCCAGGATTCTCTCGTTGCCGCCCATGCCGGGCGGTCCGCAGCGGGAGTGCCTGGTTGGCCGCCATTACAATCGGCCCAGCCAGCAACCGAGCTAACCATCGCTGGACGTGCTGAGCGGTGGGTTACCGACGGCTGAGCCCGCCCGCGGCTTACCCGTTACGAGGTGTGCCATGTCCGAGCAGGATGCGCTGCTAGCCACCAAATTGCGTGTGCCCGGGCTGCGCCTGGGCTTCGTGCCCCGCCCGCGGCTCGTGGGTCGGCTCGACGCAGATCTGAAGCCGGGGCTGGTCCTGGTCTGCGCTCCGGCAGGGTTCGGCAAGACGGGCTTGCTGGCCGAATGGGCTCGAAGTGGCCGACGGCCGGTTGCCTGGCTATCGCTTGATGCGGCGGACAATGACCCGGCGCGGTTTTGGCGGCACGTGGTTGCGGCGCTCGATCGGGTGCGCCCGGGAATCGGCGAGCAGGTCGGCCCGCTGCTGGGCCCGCCTGCCCCAACCTCGTTCGAAGGACTGGTGACGGCGCTGATCAACGAACTCGACGCCTGGTCTGGTGAGGATGAGGTACTGCTGGTCCTCGACGACTACCACCTGATTGATGCACAGGCGGTTCACGCCGCGCTGACGCTTCTGCTGGAGCACCCGCCGACAGGTCTGCGGCTTATGCTGGCCAGCCGGTCCGACCCGCCGCTGCCGCTAGCGCGGTTGCGGGCCCGGGGTCAGCTGGCTGAACTGCGCGCCGACGAGCTCCGCTTCGCACCGGACGAAGCGGCGGCGCTGCTGCGTGGAGCGACTGGCGGCGGCTTGCCCGACGCGGTAGTAACGATGCTTGCCGCCCGCACCGAGGGATGGGCAGCCGGCCTGCAGTTGGCCGGCCTCTCGCTGCGAAGCCAGGCGAATCCCGCCCAGTTCGCAGCAGCGTTCAGCGGCAGCCACCGCTACATCCTGGACTACCTGGCAGGGGAGGTTCTCGAGCAACTGAGCGAGCAGGTGCGCGGGTTCCTGCTGGAGACCTCAGTGCTCGAGCGCCTCAGCGGGGAGCTCTGCGACGCCGTCACCGGCCGGGCGGATGGTCAGGAGATGCTGGAAGGGATCGAGCTGGCCGGCCTGTTCCTCGTACCGCTGGATGAGGTACGCGGCTGGTGGCGCTATCACCATCTGTTTGCCGAGCTGCTCCGCGCCCAATTGCAGCACGAACAGCCCGGACGGGCCTCAGCACTGCACCGGAACGCGGCAGCCTGGTGCGAGGCGCATGGGCTCGCCGACGAGGCCGTACACCACGCATTACGTGCGGACGACACAGCGTGGGCTGCGCGGATGATCGAACGGTACTTTGACGGGATCTTCCGTCAGGGCGAGCAGGCGACGGTGCATCGTTGGCTTTCCGAACTGCCCGCCGAGCTCATCCAGTCACGGCCCCGCCTGTGCCTGGCACAGGCGTGGATGGCGCTCGTGGGTAGCAACATGGATGCGGCTGGGCCGCGGCTCGACGCTGCTCAGCGGACGTCTGCAGACGCTGGTGAAGAGCCGTTCGAGCCGTCGGTCGGCAGACCCGCGAGCTGGCTGGCGAACGTCCCCGCAGCGATCGCACTCGGTCGTGCCTGGCTCGCCTATTTGCACCGCGATGCCGAGGGAACGGCCGCGTTCGCCGCACGGGCACTGGCCGAACTCGGCGAGGACGAGTGGATGCTGGAGTCCGTAACGTGGTGGCAACTGGGCTTGGCCGAATGGCTGCGTGGCAGGCTCGAAGAAGCCGAGCAGGCTTTCACCTCGAGCATCGCCCAGTGGCAGGCGGCGGACGAGTGTTCCCTGGCTGTTCGAGGTTACTACCACCTCGGCCAGGTGCAGCGCGCCCAAGGCCGCCTGGACGCAGCACTCGGCGCATACCAGCAGGCACTCGAGATCACCGCACGACCCGGTGTGTCCACTCTGTCGACTGCTGGCATGGGGTACGTCGGCATGGCGGAGGTGGCCTACCAGCGAGGCGAGCTTGATGCGGCCCTCCGGGACGTAACAGAGGGCATCCCACACTGCCGGCAGCTAACCTACACTCAGCCGCTGGCCGCGGGGCTGGCAACGCTGGCCTGGATTCGGCAGGCCAAGGGTGATCCGGCCGGGGCCATGGAAGCGATCGGCGAGGCCGAGCAGCTCACGTTGGGCACAGCCATGGATGACCTGTTCAACCCCATTCCAGTGCAATGGGCGCGGTTGCACCTCGCACAGGGCGACGTTGTCGCGGCGGCCCATTGGACGAAGGAACGCGCCCTGAGCGCGGAGGGCGAGCCGGATTATTCCCGGGAGCCCGAGTATCTGGTGCTGGCCCGGTTGCTGCTCGCACAAGACTTGCCCGACCCGGCACTTGCACTGTTGGAAAAAATGCTCGCGGCGGCGGCCATCCAAGGCCGGGTGGGGAGCATCATCGAGATCCAGGCGCTACAGGCGCTGGCCCTCGCCGCTGGCGGTGCGGAGAAAAGCGCTGTCGACGCACTGGCCAATGCGCTCACACTCGCCTGCCCGCAAGGCTATGTTCGGGTTTTCGCCGACGAGGGTGCCCCGATGGGCGTCCTACTCCGCCGACTGATCGCGGCCCAGCAGGCGGACCACGCAGCCCGCGTGCCCCTCGGATATGTGGCCCGTGTGTTGCAAGCGCTCAGCCACAAGCACGTCGTCCAAGGTTCCGGGTCGAGTGCCGCGGCATTGGTGCCGGGCTTGGTCGAGCAACTGACCGCCCGTGAGCGCGACGTTCTGGGCCTGCTGGTCGCAGGCAGATCGAACAGGCGGATCGCCGATGAGTTGGTGGTCAGTGTCGACACCGTCAAGAAACACCTCACCCATATCTTCGGCAAGCTCGGCGCCGTCAACCGCACCGAGGCTGTCGCCCGGGCGCGGCAACTGGGTTTGATTCGCTAGAGCAGCGCTTCACCGAGGCAGCTCAACGGAGGTGCGGGCCTGCGATTTTCGCGTCCAACGCAACGTCTGGTTCACATCCTGCACGAGCCATCAATCGGCCCGAGCACGAAATCAGCTTCGACAACCAGCTGGGTCACCGAGAAGGCGCTGGCGTCCAGAGCATCTACACGAAATTTCCTCTCCTCCAACACTATTGACTAGCCGATCGTACGGAGCATGGGTGTCCCCTGGGCGTCACAGTCCGAGCCGGCCTCGGTGACGAGGGCGGCCGAGGTGTGTCCGGTGGAGTTGCGTGACGAGCAGCTGCGTGAGGCCTTGTTGGTGCGCTACCGGGCCGAGCGGATCGAACTGACGACGCCGGGGCGGATCGACCGTCTGATCAGTTCGGCGCGGGCGACTTTCGAGGATCAGTTCTGTGAGCGCACCGTGTCACGGCTGAGTGAGCTGTCGGGCGACCGGTTGAACAACCCTGGTCGCGGTCGGTGTGATCGGCTGCGCGAACGTGCTGACGGGTGAGCGGAAGTCGGTGCTGGCCAAGGGGTTCAGGATCAGTCGGGAGACCGTCTACAGCTACCTGCGTGTGGAGGTTGTCACAGGCTGAGCCGGGACCCGCAGCTGCCCGAGATCGTCTTCGCTGATGAGCTCGGGCTCGCTGTCGTCCTAGTCGTCGAAGCAGCGACGTAGCTGGATCTCGTCGAGATATTCGCGGATACCTATCCCGGATCACGAGATCAGCGGCACGTTCGGCGATTGCGAGCACGCTCGCGTTCGGGCTCGCGTCGGTGAGTTCGGGCATGACGGCTGATCAATCAGAGAATGCTCGAATTCGGCTATCGCGCGGAGGATTTGGAAGAACATGTGGATGCCGCCCCCTTCGCAGACCGAATCCTGACGGGTGTCGACGCCCGCGAGGTCGCCGTCTGCCCAGAAGCGCATCGTCAACCAAACCAGCAGACCACTGCTGGTAGAGGCGCTAATCGCCGCTAAAAGGTGGGCTTAGCGCGAGACTGGCTCAGACCGAGAAGGTCGGGCTCAGCATGGTTGCGACGACCGCGATATTTCGATAAGATGATATCGAAAGCATATAATATCAATTCGACAAGATATGATTCGGGTAGCGCCTCGAAGGATCATCGAGGCTCCGGCCGAACGCCAGGCGCCACGACCGCGACTCCAGGTGTGCGTTCCCTGCCGTGCCGACCGCTGATTACGCAGATTGCTGAGCTTCATCCACCTATCAATGGAGAATTTCATGTCGAATACCGATCGTGTCGCCGTTGTCACCGGCAGTGGGCGCAGCATCGGCCGGGCGATCGCGCTGCGTCTGGCTGCAGACGGGGCGAAGGTCGTCGTCAACTACAAGAGCAATGCCAAGGCTGCCGAGGAGGTCGCCTCTACGATCGAAGTAGCCGGTGGGCGGGCCACCGTCGTGCAGGCGGATGTGACCGATCCGGCTCAGCTGACGTCGCTGTTCGATGCTGCGGAACGCCGGTACGGCGGGCTGGATGTGTTCGTGCACAATGCCTACGGGTTCGCTGCCGGGCCGATCGCCCGGGCGTCCGACGAGGACTACGCGCGGTCGTTCGCCGCCAACTCCCGGGCCACGTTCGTCGCGTTCCGGGAGGCTGCCGAGCGAGTACGCGACGGCGGCCGGATCGTGTACATTTCGTCGTCGGCCACCCGGGCGAGCGACCCGTCCATGTCGTTGTATTCCGCGAGCAAGGCGGCGGGTGAACAGTTGGTCCGGGCCTTCGCCCGCGAGGTGGGGCCACGGGGAATCACCGTGAACAGCGTACTGCCGGGGCCGACGAATACCGATGCGATGCAGCCCATGAAGGAGATGTTGACGGAGCGGGCCGCCCGGACACCACTGGGCCGCTTCGGTGAGCCGGAGGACATCGCCGATGTCGTCGGTTTCCTGGCCTCTCATGATGCTCGATGGGTGACCGGTCAGAGCATCGCCGCCGACGGGGGCCTCACAGCGTGACAGGCCGGCCATGCACCGCGACATCTCACGGGCTTGGCCGTTGACAGCGCGGGATACAGGTCACCGTCGCCGGCGTCGCGACAGTAGCCGGCGTGCCCCCTGCGCCGCCCCGTTGGTTCAGGCAAAAAAGCGTGTCCAACCGGATCCGCCACCGGAACCCGCGCAGTCGCATAGTCGCCCGAACGTCGACCGTTTTGTTAGAAAGGACCAGGCCAGATGGCCGACAGCAGTGCAGTATCGAACAACGAATCAGGCGCAGTCGACTTCGACCTGGTGTACCGCGGCGAAACAGCCGCCCAGGGCTTGAGCTTCGAGCGGGTGCCCTGGGACATCGGTAGGCCGCAGCCGCTGCTCGTGGAGTTCGAGAAGGGGGGCAGTATCACCGGCGAGGTACTCGACGCCGGTTGCGGACCGGGCGATACCGCCATCTACCTGGCCGGTCTCGGGTACCAGGTAACCGGGCTAGACATCGCGGCCACGGCGATCGACCAGGCAAGCCGCCGGGCGGCGGAGCAAGGGGTGTCGATGGTGTTCGAGGTCGCCGACGCAACCGTCCTCGACGGATATGACGGCCGGTTCGACACGGTCGTCAGCAGTCAGCTCATTCACTGCCTGAATCCCGAGCAGCGCCGCGCGCATGTGGCCGCGCTGACCCGGGTGCTCAAACCTGGCGGCCGGTTGATCCAATTCAGCGCCAACTTCGCCGACGGTGTCGAAACCTTCGGGCTGTATTCCATCTCGGAGGACGAATTGCGTACCACGTTCACGGCGCCGGACTGGTCGATCGTCGGTCTGCGAGCCGGCCGTATGGAGGGCACCAGGCCGCCTGAGTCGTTGTTGAATCAGTTCGCACAGTACAACTTCCATCCTGAATTCACTGATGACGGACTGATGCTGATGCCCGTCTTGGCACTGGAAGCGCAGCGGCTCTGACGAACTCGCCAGCGCGGGTGGCTCGTACAGCACTGACCCAGCGCGGTGTCGGCTGAGCCCGATCGGACGTTTACGCTGCGCGGGCGCGGCGCATACGTCCCAGTGGTCGAGCTCAACCGAGCCGTCGCGATCGTCCGAGCCGGCGACCCCCGCTGCGGCGTTGCGCGCCGTCAACCGCCTCGACTTTGACGGCTACCTCTACTTTCACTCGACCCGCAGAGTTGTTGCGGCTTCTCGGCCGTGATGCCGAGGCCCGAGCGGCGTGCGGCCGGGCGCTCGAGCCACCTCGACCCGAGCGGAGGATTCCTGACCCGGCGGGTCGAACAGACCGTTCGATGAGACCGACAAGGCGACTCACCCCTTGTTCGACACCGACCATGCCGGAACCGCGGCGATTACGCCTCACATATTATATGAAATCAATATTTTATGAGATAAAATGGTTCATGTCGGCCGGATTGATCCGGGACCAACTCGAGAAGGAGCTGCTATGTATCTCGTCACCGGCGCAACAGGGGTGATCGGTCGACCGCTTATGGACACGCTCCTTGCGAGCGGAGCGCAGGTCAGGGCGGTGACCCGACAGTCCAACGTGAGCCTGCCCCAAGGGGCCCACGCAGTGACAACCGACGATCTCGACTCCGCCCTGCAGGGCGTCGACTCCCTTTTTGTTCATCCGCGAGCGACTAAGGACGACATCGCGAGCCTGCTCGCTCACGCCGCCGAACACCGTGTCGGACGTGTGGTGGTGATGTCGGCGATCAACGCCGACGACGACGTGTCGTTGCAGCCTTCGTGGTTCAACGGTGACCGCAATACCGAGGTCGAACGCGCGGTTGTGAACAGCGGATTGCCGTGGGTGAGCGTGCGGCCGAGTTCGTTTGCGATGAATACGCTTACGATGTGGTCCGGTCAGGTTGCCAACGGCGACATGGTGTTCGGTCCGTTCGCCGAATTCGCTGAGCCACTGATCCATGAGTGGGACGTCGCCGACGTGATCGCACGTGCCATGGTCGATGATGCGCTGCTCGGCCGAACGATCCCGATTACCGGCCCCGAGGCGCTGCGTATGGACCAGCTTGTCGCCATCATCGGAGAAACGCTCGACCGGCCATTGGGTTTTCAAGAGGTTCCCTCCGAGATGGCCGCCAAGGGCATGATCGCGCACGGGCTCGACAAGCAGTTCGTGGACGCCCTGATGGCTCGATACGCCCGCGAGATCAAACAGCCGCTCACGGTGACCAGCAATGTCGAGGACATCCTCGGCCGTCCAGCTCTCCCATTCGCCACCTGGGTAGCCGATCACAAGGATGACTGGTCATAACCCGCAGTATTCAGCTCCCGACGCACGGCGTAGGGGTGTGCGGCCGAGCACGACAGCGCGCTGTCGATACGGTCATGTGCTTTACGTGGCTTCTCGGTGGGTGAGAACGACTTCGTCGAGCCAGTTTCCGTAGGTCAACGGGTGTGGTCGGCGCGTGTGTTCCCCCAGGGCGCGGACGTTCTGCAGGCGGATGGTTGTGGAGCAGTTTCGGCCACGACCACCGTTTTCGTGGTTGTAGGCCCTGGCCGCCAGCACTCGATACATACCGCCAGCGCGGTCTCGTTCCGTCGTGAATGTGGCCGGACCCACCTCATTGGGAAGCCGGACCACTTGTGCCGCAGGAGATTCCAGGGGTTAGCCGGTGCCGCAATGTCGCCGCCGACCACTGCTGCTCTGAGGTAGCGGTGTAGGGAGGTCTTCGGGACACTGGAGGCATTGTCACGCGTCCCACCTGGAAGCCCTCGCCATCATCACCAGCAGTCGATGCAGGACCTTCGCGGGACCGGGGGCAGCCTCACCGTTCAACTCGACGGCGGCGAACGCCTCCGCCAGCGCTGGCGCCGGCGCGAACACGCCGTGACGGAAGCAGTTGTGGCTCAGGTCGCTACGCCACCGTTTGTAGTCGCTGACCACCCGCGCCAACGTGTCGCCTTTCGCGCCACTGACCCGGGGATATTCGTGATCAGCACACGTTGGCCCCGGTACGGGACCGCTGCAAGCCTCATTTGAGGCTATATGAAGTTCATATAATATGATAAAAATATTGTAGTTCGTAGGGTATCGGCCGTGCGAGAGTGAGGAGCCTGACGATGGCCAACGCAAGAGTTCGCGTGGGTGCTGCGCAGACGATGTCGGTGTTGCGCACGCCGGAAGAGCGGTTCGAAGGCTTGCCCGGCTATCCGTTTGCACCGCACTACACCGATATCGACGCTGGTGATGGCGCTGGCACGCAGCTGCGGGTGCACTATCTCGACGAACGTCCTGTCGACCCGGCGCGAGCGTCGGGGCAGACCATCCTGCTGCTACATGGAGAGCCGTCGTGGAGCTTCCTGTACCGGCACGTGATACCACCGTTGGTCAGCGCCGGGCATCGCTGTGTAGCGCCTGATCTCGTCGGGTTCGGCAAGTCGGACAAGCCCATCGACCGTTTCGTGTACACGTATCAGAGCCACGTCGACTGGCTGGCGCGAACGGTATTCGATCGCCTCGACCTTCACGACATCACGATGGTGTGTCAGGACTGGGGAGGTCTGCTGGGGCTGCGGTTGCTGGCGGAGCATCGAGAGCGGTTTCGTCGCGTGATCGCGACGAACACCTCGTTCCCGACCGGCGACCAGGACCTCGGAGGTTCCTTTGCGCTGTGGCTTCAGCTCAGTCAGCGTTCGAATCCCTTCGACATCGGCCAGGTCGTCGACCGTGGCACCGTGACCGATCTCGATCCGGCGGTCCTGGCGGCGTACAACGCACCGTTTCCCGATGAGTCGTATCTGGCGGGCGCTCGCCAATTTCCCCTACTGGTGCCCATCGCGCCGTTCGACGACGCTGCAGCGGCGAACCGCAAGGCGTGGGCCGCGCTCGGGATGATGCGGATCCCGTTCTTGTGCGCGTTCAGCGACAAGGATTACGGGGTCGGCGGTGGGGACCGGGTGTTTCGTGAGCACGTTCCAGGCGCCGCTGGGCAACCGCACGTCACGATCGCCAACGCTGGTCACTTTGTGCAGGAAGATCAGGGGGCCGCTCTGGCCGCCATCGTCGACGAATTCATCCGATCGACTCGCTGAACCGGTCGCGGGGTGTGCCGTCCCGGCCGTGGCGGAAACCGCCCGTCGAACGAGTTGTTTGGTGCCGACATGGCGGCGGGGGCGCATCGAATTGCGGTCTTCAACGTCATTCCGGTCTGATGATGCGCGTTCGCTCGTGGTTCGCGGCGCGCCATTTCTATGCTTGCGCGGTTCTGCGTATGATATGTAAGCCGTATAAACGTGGGCGAGGTGGCGCAGGATGAGTTCAGTAGCAGGCCGTGCTCCGACGCGAAGCCGGCGGAGGTTGACGGCTGACGTGCGGGAAGCATTGCGTGACTTGAATATTCAGTTGTCGCTGCTCAATCGGAGGTTTGGTGGCCGCGTTGAGGTCAAGGATGTCGATTGGACGTGCCTGGATCTGATCAACCGATATGGCCCGCTGTCACCTACGGCGCTGGCACGTCGTGCCGGGTTGCATCCTGCGACGATGACGGGGATTTTGGATCGGTTGCAGAAGGGGGGATGGATCGTGCGCGAGCGTGATCCAGAGTCCTCGGATCGTCGTGCGGTCATGTTGCGTGCTGTGCGCGAACGGAATTCCGAATTGTTCGAGTTGTTCTCCGGGATGAACAACCGCATGGATAAGTTATGTGCTCGATATTCGGTGGCCGAGCTCGAAGTGATCGCAGACTTCCTGCAGCGGACCGGCGAGGTGGGGCACGAGGCAGCGGAGGAGTTGGCGGAAGGCTGAGGGGTAGCAGCCCATTGGTGTTGCTGGGTTTTCTGGCCGTCGGTAGTACGCTCGTGCGCGGCTTCGTCCTCGGTGAATTAGCTCGCCCTTTGGCCGTCCCGGCGCTATCGGCAGTCATCTGCGATGAAAGCGTAAAGCTAGCGATGGGGCTTCCAAGCTTCTCGCGTAGGTGGCGTGTCGGCGCTATTTGCTGCCGATTCCGTGCCGCGCTGCGGTCCGGAGTGCCTTGGATCAGTGAGCAGCATGAGCGGATCGCGTACCACTGTGGAGTGAAGCCGTCTTCTCGGGCGCGTCCTGACGACGGCGACGCCATCCGGCTCGCGGGTCTGTCGGGGCTGCGAGTTGCGCGCCGCCAGGTGCGGTGGAGTCGTGTGGTCTCGCTCGACTTGCACCTTTCCAACATCACCAGTCGCTCGGCGTTCCTTGTCCTTGCCGAGGAGGACAAGCGTGCCTTTCTCTTCGAGGAGCGCAGGCGACTACGGGAGATGTTCCCCGGCGAGGCGGTGGAAGAGACCTACGTGGTTGATTTGCTGATGACCACTCGTCCGTGACGTGCTCCGGTGTCCGGGAATTCGCAAGGACGGTCAGCCGACTCCGGCGACAGGGGGATGCATCGAATCTCGGATGTCTTTCTCACTGCGCGTGCGGCAGCGTTCACGCCATTGGGCGGCGCCGGGGCTCAGGCCAGGGTCGTCGAGTTGGATTCGTTCACCTGGGCGGGAAGGACGTGCGGGAACCGTCGGCCTGGCAGCGCGACCAGACCTGCAACGGCCGCCGCGTAGCAGAGTGCGGCGACCACGGCGCAGCTTACGGAGAGGCCGGACAGGAACGAGTCCTGCGCGGCCGTGAGCAAACTCGGATTGCGTGCGGCGATCCCGAATGCGACCGGCACCGAGTCAGCGGCTTCAGCAGCCTGCCCGGTCGTAGCGAACGCGCTGTCGAGCAGGCGGGAACCGAAGATCGATGAGAACACAGAGCCGACCACGGCGACTCCGAGCGTCGAGCCCAACTCGCGAGTGGCATCGTTGACCGCCGAGCCGACACCCGCCCGAGACGCGGGTAGCACGAGCATGATCGACTCCGTCGCCGGGGTCGAGATCAGACCCATGCCGAGGCCCATGAACATCATCTGCGGGACGATCACGGTCCAGTAGGGCGTGCCGACGTCCGCGGTTCCGGCAATCCACGCCATGGCGGTGCCGAACGACAGGAGCCCGGTGACCACCACAGCGCGTGTACCCAAGCGCGGAGCGAGCAGCCCGCCGACTACCGAGGCAACCGCGATCGATAGCGCGACCGGGAGAATGCGGGCGCCGGTGGAAAGTGGGCCGAACTCGCGGACTACCTGGAAGTACTGGGTGATGAGGAAGATGAAGCCCGATAGCGCGAAGAAGGTGACCGCGACCGCTGCGCTGGCGGCGCTGAAGCGTCGATCCGTGAACAGTCGGACGTCGAGCATGGGGTGCTCGGCCGCGCGTTCGGCCACCACGAAGGCGACGGTCAGTCCGGCAGCGATCGCGAACCCGATCACCGTGGCGCTGCTACGCCAACCGCGCTCGGGGGCCTCGATCACCGTGTATACGAGCACTCCGAGCAAGGCGATCGAGCTGGTCAGGCCCCGGAAGTCCAGGGCAGGCACGGAACGGTCGCGGGATTCGGGCACCAGCAGGAATCCGAGAACGGCGGCCACGAGCGCGAGTGGCACCAGTGCCCAGAACACGCTGCCCCAGTAGAAGTGCTCGAGCAGCAATCCGCCGGTAACTGGGCCGGAGGCGACGCCGACCCCGACGATCGCACCCCACCCGCCGAGCGCGGCGGCGCGCTGTCGGCGGTCGGGGAAGGTGTTGGTGATGATCGAGAGCGTTGTGGGGAAGATCAGCGCGGCGAATGCTCCCATGCCGAAGCGTGCCGCGATCAGCGCGACCGTGCCGTCGACCATGGCTCCTACCGCGCTGGCGGCGGCGAATCCGAGGAGCCCAGCCAGGAGTGCTGGTCGTCGTCCGTGGCGATCCGAAAGGCTGCCCGCCGCCAGCACCAACGTGGTGAACGCCAGGTTGTAGCCGTCGACGACCCACTGCAGTCCACGGGTGCCCACATCGGACTCGGTCGCGATGCTGGGCAGCGCGACATTGACGATCGTGATGTCGAGGTTGATGGCGAGCACCGCGACGTAGACCGAAACAAGGATTCCGGCCTTGCGACTCACGAGGGTTCCTTCAACCACCAGTCGCGGATCGCGGCCGCGAACCGGTCGGGTGCGTCGGACTGCACGAAATGCCCTGCGCCTTCGACGATCACGGTGTGGTGGTTGGGGAAGAGCTGCTCCCATTGCCGTCGCTCCTTGTCCCCGAACACGACGTCGGCGTTGCCCCAGATGATGAGCGTCGGGAGTGACGCGAGGCCGGGAAGGCCGGCTTCGACATCGGCGAGAAGGGCATGACTGGCGGTAATAGACCGGGGCAGTACGGCTGACGCTTGGCGCCGATCGGAGGTGGCGAGCGCCTTGCGGTAGTGGCCTATCTCCTCGACGGTCGGCTTCCGCAGTCGGTGCCCGATGGGGATCGTCGCCTCGACGAACAGGTTGAACTGCCTGATCAGCAGACGCCCCAGGGGGCCGCCCATCACGTGAGAGGCGATGTGCGCCTTCGGATCACCATTCATCGGCCAGCCCCAGGTGTTGGTCAGCACCAGACGCTCGAAGGCGGCGGGCCGCTGCTCGACGGTGGCGAGACCGATGGGGCCACCCCAGTCGTGGGCCACGAGGGTGATCTCGCTCAAAGCCAGAGCGTCGACGAAGGAGGTGACGATGTGGATGTGTTCCTCGGGTAGATGCCGATAGTCCGGGCGGGCCGTTGACAGGCCGAAGCCGGGGTAGTCGAGTGCGATGCAGCGGAACTCGTCTCGCAGGGCACCGATCACCTCGCGATACACAAACGACCAGGTCGGGTTTCCGTGCAGGAACAGCAGTATGGGCCCCGAACCTTCATCGACGTAGTGGATCGTGTGCCCGTCGATGGCCACGAACCTGCTCTCGAACGGGAACAGTTCGTCGTCAACCCATGCAGGTCTTTCCATCTCGGTCATGACTCCACCTCACTTCGCGACTACACTTGATATAGTCACGTGAACTTTAGAATGTCAAGCAGGTGGAGATGAGTCGAAGTTACGGCCAGTACTGCGGTCTTGCCCGGTCGCTCGATGTCGTGGGCGACCGGTGGAATCTGCTCATCGTCCGCCAGCTCCTGGTGGCTCCCGCCCGCTACCGCGAACTGCTCGATGGGCTCCCCGGCGTGGCCACCAATCTGCTCTCCGACCGGCTCCGCGACCTCGAGGCCGCAGGCGTCGTCGAGCGCCGGCTTGCCGAACATGGCAACGCGGTAATGTACGCACTCACCGCGTGGGGTGCCGGGTTGCGCGAGCCCATCGAAGGGCTCATCCGGTGGTCCACACCGCTGATGGTGCGTGGCCCCGCCAACGACCGCTTCCGTCCCGAATGGCTGGCTGTGGCTCTCCCGGCCTTGCTCCGCGGCAAGGTGGATGCAGATCGATCATCGACGGTCGGGGTTGGGATCGACGGTCAGATGTTTCAGGTGCGGTCGACCCGCTCGGGCCTGGATGTCAGTCCGCACGATGGTCGAGCCCTTGATGCCGTCGTGCGCGCAGAGGCCGCGATCGTTCTCGGCCTGGCGGCAGGCATGCTCGACCTCGACGCAATCCGTACACTCGTCGACATCGAAGGTGACGAGACAGCCCTGCGAGCCATCTTCGGTGCGCGACAAGCCCCCCAATGACGCGGCTCCGTGCGTCGATGACCACCCCCAAGCTGGCTTGCCGATTCCTCTGGACACTCGCCGCTGGTACGTCTGCCAGCGAGGCACTGGTTCGCCGAGCAAGCTGAGAGAAGGCTCGCCGACAACCATCTTTCCGGTATCGGCGCCGACGCGGTCACGACATCAACGTTCTGTCCCACAACAGCTAGATCAAGAATGCCCGCAGTTGGGGGATCGCCTCGACCGGGTGTTGTGCGCGGATGGCTTCGCCGATCGCGTCGAACCGCCACACCCCGTTCATGCGGGACAGTTTGCCCATGACCAGGCCGGTGTGGGTTCCACCGCCGGTCAGGTCGTAGCGGGCGATTTCGGTACCGGACACGCCGTCGACCAGGCGGCAGAACGCGTTCTCGATCTGGTCGAAGGTTTGGCCGGAGTAGGAGGTGACGATGAAGACGACGGTGGTGACCTCAGGGGGTAGTCGGGTCAGGTCGACGGTGATTATTTCGTTGTCGCCCTTGCCTTCTCCGGTTGTGCTGTCGCCGAGGTGTCGTACCGAGCCGTCGCGGGAGCTGAGTTGTTCGTGGTAGACGACATCGACGATCTGGTCGGCGGCGAACAGCAGCGCCGCCGCGTTCAGGTCGATGTCGACCGACCGCGAGCGCAACCAGCGGCGGGCGCGGACCGGATCCCAACCCAGCGCCATGGTGACATGGTTGAGGGCCGCTCCGCTTTGGTCGCGCAGCGTTACGAACAATGGTTTCTCCCTTTGTTGTCAGGCGAATATGAAGTAGCGCAACCACAGATACGGTGCGGCGACCGCGATGGTGATGGCGGTGACGACCGCGCCCTTGCGAGTGAATTCCCAGAACGAGATGGGTGCTCCGGCGCGGGCGGCGATGCCGAGCATCACGACGTTCGCGCTGGCGCCGACCGCGGTCAGGTTGCCGCCGAAGTCCGAGCCCAGGGTCAGCGACCACCACAGGGCGTCGGTGTGCCCGGGGTTGTCGATTCCGGCCGCGAGGTCGGCGACCAATGGGCTCATCGTCGCGACGTATGGGATGTTGTCGATGATCCCGGACAGCAGCGCCGACACCACGAGAATCAACATGACGGCCACCAGCGCGTTACCGCCGGTGGCGTCGGTGGCCCAGCCTGCCATCGTCTCCACTACACCGGTCTTCACCAGTGCGCCGACCATCACGAATAGTCCGGCGAAGAACAGCAACGTTTCCCATTCGACTCCGGACAGGTAGTCGGTCGGTTCGGTGCCGGAGATCAGGACCAGGACCCCGGCCCCGAGCAGCGCGACCACCGACGGATCGACATGTAGTACCGAATGGCCCACGAATCCGGTGAACACCGCGAGTAACACGACACCGCATTCGATCAGAAGTCGCCGGTCGCGGATGGCTTCACGTTCGTCCAGTGCCATCACATCGGCGATCCGATCGGGCTCGGCGTCGAAGGAGCCACGGAACAGCCTCGGCAGGATCAGGGTGAACACCGCAAGTTCGAGTACCACGATTGGTGTCATGTGGACCAGGAAGTCGTTGAACGGCAATCCGCTTCGGCTGGCGATGATGATGTTGGGTGGGTCGCCGATCAGGGTCGCGGCGCCGCCGATGTTGGAGGCGAATACTTCGGCGATCAGGAATGGTGCGGCGCGGATGCCGAGTCGGTCGCACACGAGCAGGGTGACCGGTGCGATCAATAGCACGGTGGTGACGTTGTCCAGGAACGCCGAAGCGACGGCGGTGATCAGAGTGAGCAGGATCATCACCCGCACTGGGGATCCCTTGGCGCGCTTGGCCGCCCAGATCGCGGTGTATTCGAAGACGCCCGTTTGACGC
This sequence comes from Nocardia sp. NPDC050408, assembly GCF_044458905.1. NCBI lineage: Bacteria > Bacillati > Actinomycetota > Actinomycetes > Mycobacteriales > Nocardiaceae > Nocardia > Nocardia sp. NPDC050408. The sequence goes on from NZ_JBITIL010000003.1 coordinate 212,968, forward strand.
AGTACCCCGACGATGATCATCATCCCGAACAGCAGCAGGATGACATCCCAGTCGACGCCGGTGTCGTGGGAGAAGAACGCCTCCCCGGAATCGAGCACTCCCAGTGCGAGGATCACCGCCGCGCCACCGAGCGCGGCTTTGGTTTTGTGGATGCGTTCGGTGGCGATGAGTAGATACGCCACTACGAATGCGGTGACCGCGACGGCGGTCACCGTGGTCCACCCATGCGCGGGCAGCCGTTTACATCGCGGCGAGTGCCACCTGCAGTAACCGTGATGCGGTGATCACGCCGATCATCCGGGTTCCGTCGACCACCGCGATCAACGGGCATCGGCAGCGGGCCATCAGGGCGGCGACTTCGATCACGGTGTCGTCGGCGCGGGCTACCGGCAGGACGGTTTTGGGTTTCGATTCCGGGAGTAGATCGCCGACGGTCTTGCCGCGCAATGCTTCCGCGACCCGATCGGCCACCGATTCCGACAACACCCCGGCCAGCGCCGGATCGTCCTGGACATATCCCGGCACCAGGAACCGCACCACCTGCGACGCCGGTAGCACCGCAAGGGGCACCCGGTCGGCGTCGGTCACCACGATGCCCGGCAGCCGATGCTCGGCCAGCAGCCTCGCCGCCGCCGACGCCTCGGAATCCTTGGTCACCGACGGATAGTCCTCGGCCATTTGACTTGCGTGCACACCAGCACGATACGACCGCCCGACCCCACACCGACACATATCGACCATCGACATCGTCACGATCAACCGTCGCCGTAGCGCCTGCCACCATGAGCCACCCCTTCGCCGGACCGCCCGACCCGCCGACCGGATCGGGTTGCCGACCAGACTTCCCGGCGCACCACCCGTAAAGATGCCGTAAAAACGCCAGTTGAGCAAACCGTGGGCGCGGAGGGTAGCGCTCGATTCGATCCGTGAAGAAGTCGGGAGGTGCAGGATCGAATATGGGTCCCCGCTGCGGGCCGATGAGTTCGATAACCCGAGGTGCACCGATGCGCATTCTGATTTCCGGGGCCAGCGTCGCCGGACCCGCGCTCGCCTACTGGCTCAGCCGGTACGGATTCGACGTCACCGTTGTCGAACGCGCACCAGCGCCGCGCAAGACGGGCGGCCACGCGGTGGATCTGTTCCGACCGGCCATGGCGATCGTGGAGCGGATGGGAGTAGCCGAGGAGATCCGAGCGAAGGCCACCGGGACCGATACGCTCGTGATACACCGGCCTGCCGCGCGTCCGGTAACACTCGATCTGCGCAAGATGTTCACAGCTGTCTCCGACAACCACGTCGAGATCATGCGCGACGATCTCAGCGAAATCCTCTACAACACAACATGTTCCGACGTCGACTACATCTACGCCGACTCTATCTCCGCGATCAGCGACGACGGTCATGTCACCTTCGAACGCAGCCCGGCACAGCGCTTCGACGTGATCATCGGAGCCGACGGGCTGCACTCGAATGTGCGGGCACTGGTCTTCGGCCCGGAGTCCCGATTTTCCACCTGGCTCGGCGCCTATCTGGCGATTTTCTCCGTCCCCAACTACTCGAATCTGGACGGGGTGATGGAGATGATTGTGGACGTCGGTCGGGTCGCTGGCGTCTACGGTGCCGCCCACATCGATGATGGGCGCGCGGGGTTCTTTCTGCGCCCGCCGCAACCGTTGGACTACCACTATCGTGACATCGAGCGGCAGAAACAGTTGCTGCGTGAGCACTTCGGCGATATGGGATGGCAGGTGCCTCGGCTGCTGGCCGAGCTGGAGAACACCCCGTCGTTCTACTTCGACTCCATCACGCAACTGCGGTTGGACACTTGGTCGCGTGGCCGGGTCAGCTTGGTCGGTGATGCCGCGTACTGCCCAGGCCCGGCGGTCGGTGGCAGCACCAGCATGGCTGTGGTCGGTGCCTATGTTCTCGCGGGTGAACTCGCTGCCCACTCCGGCGACTACGCCGCCGCGTTCGCCGCATATGAACACGAGATCGGCGACTATGTCCGCCGCAGCCGTCGTTTCGCCGTTGCCGCCGCGAAGACTATCGTTCCCGCCCAACGCTACCAGCTGTGGGCAATGGTCCAGGCGGTGCGCCTGATCGACATCTTGCCCGCACCGCTCGCCCGTGCCGCCGCCGAACTCAACGCCAAGGGGGTGCGCCTGCACGACTCGATCACCGTCAAGGACTACGCGGGATTCGACAAAACTCGCGGGTAGTTCGCAACCGATTCTCGACGTCGCGCACGGTGATGCGACGGTCTCGCGGCAGGTGTCCCAGGTGTCGCGCACCATAGCGGCTAGCGCGGACCCCGATCTGAAAAAGCAGATCGGCACGATTCTCGCGGGTAAAGGCAGCATCCGCGATCTCACGTGCGTCGAATCATTCAATCGGACGATACCCATTGTAGTGCAGCGCTATTCACAGATGACCGACGCCCAGCGCAACCAGTTGGCAGAGCAAGCGCAGGCCGGAACTGGCAAGGCTGCGCAGCCAACCACCGGCACCCGCTCCTGGGCTCGAGCCTCAGACGCCAGATCCTGAACCGGCTCCCGCATCTGCATGACCAATCCAGGAGCACCAGCCGTGACAGCTGTCCGAGGACATCATCGAGGGCCGACGACGAGTATTTCCGCGAACGATGGCATGATCAGCGTCGGAGTTCGGGAAGTAGCCCCAGCTGCTATGAGACGCTCGCCAATACCCGCTCTGGCTCGTCCGGTACGTGGTCCTGCGGCGATGGCAGGTCTTCGTCACGCCGTCGCGGTCGGAGGTGTCCCCACTGCAATGCGCAGATGCCCGCGATCGCGGCCAGCGCGGTCGCGATGCCGATTTTCCAGCCTGGTGGTCGCCAGGTGAGGATCAGTTCGCTGTTGTTCGTGCCAGCTGGAATATCGAGGGCGACAAAAGTTTTCGCCACCATATGGTATGGGATGTCGCGGCCGTCGAGGGTGGCTCGGTAGCCGGGCCAGGCTAGCCGTGCGAAGACGACCCGGCCGCCGTTGGCCGAGGTCACCCGGATCCTGCTGGTGAGGCTGGTGCGCTCGGCCGAGGTGGCGGTGACGCCGGTGGTGTCGGCGATGAGGCCGTTCTTGGTCGAGATCGGGCCGCCGTCTCGTTCGAGGACCCAGATGTAGCGCTCGTGACCTGGATAGTCGACCCATTTCCAGCCGGGCGGCGCGGGATGGTTGCCCGCCTCCGGATACTGCGCCCGTTGCAGCACAACCCTGTCGACCTTCATCAGGTCGACAATCGTTCGGCCCGTGGATGATTCGGTATCGAAGGCGCGTCGGTAGGCGTCCGGGCAGGTGCTGCCGTCCCAGCCCATGCACAGAATGGCGCTGAACGCCGCATAGCCGATCGGGGTGTAGGCGTTGACGTAGTCCAGTCCCATGTTCTTCGCGTAGTTGCCGAAGGACAGGGATCCGTAGGCACCGGCCAGGCTCATGTCGTCACCCCGCAACAGCGCGCGATCGGCGAGTTGCAGTGTGACACCGTCGAAATGGGGGAACGTGGCCGTCATTTCCGAACGCCGCTCCGGGAAGCCGTAGGACATCGGCGTCGGTGGCGCACTGTGCACCTGCCAGTAGGCGATCGGGAACATGGACACGATGGTCAGCACGCATCCGATGGCGACGCCTCGGGTGCGGACGAGCCAGACCGCGGCGGCCCCGAGCGCCGCGACCGCCGCGGCGGCGGCGAGATGCCGCAGCACATCGTGCGGGTCCGCGGAAAACGAACGCACGAATAGCAATCCGATCAGCACGCCAGCGGCGATCCCGCGTTGGCGCCAGTGCGCGAAGCTGCCGTAGCGGCTGAGCAATACGCACACCAGCACCAGTAGTGCGAGAGCGACCATCGGCAGCACGCGTGCCGGCCACCGTAGTGGCCCGATGCGGCCCGGCCCGGCGCACCACATCAGTACCGCTGTCGCGAAGAGAGTGACCCCGCTGAGCTCGCGTGCCGAGGCTCGAGTTGCCCGCCAGTCGATGAACGCCAGCGCCGGAATAACGAACCAGGCGATATAGACCATCGGCAGCGGCTGGACATATCCCCACCAGCCGGTGAACGCGGGCACGGTACTGGGCAGGCTCGCGTTCAGCGATTCCGACCACGGCACGGTCAGAAAGGGGTCGTTGAGAATTCGTTCGTTTCCCCGCCAGGTCACCGGCGAGGACAGCATTCCGGGCAGGTAGGTTTCCAGGCCCGCCAAGCCCGCGCATCCGGCGGCGAGCAGCAGCCGCAGCGATGGTGCCCACCGCCGCTGGTAGATCGCCTCACCCACCGCGACCGCGACGATCATCAACGCGGATTCGACTGCGGGAAACACATATTGGACCGAGATCGCCAGATACAGGAAGACAAAGACCGGAATCGGTCCACTACGACCCCGCGCGTAGCGGACCGCCGACGCCCAGGCGTGCACCATCCACGCGGTACCGGTGAGCGAGGTTGCCCAACTGGCCTCGTCGAAGAACAGGAACCATCCGCTCAACGGGAAGGCCACACCCGCGACCGCGGCCCATTGCGGGCGGGCGCTGTAGACCAGGCAGATCCGGTAGGCCCCGAGCGCGGCGATGATCGAGAAGATCAGCTTCACCACGGTGACGTAGAGGGCGAGATTGTCGACCGAGGGCGCGATCAGATCGACCAGCAGTTGCGGCGGGTTGTAGAGGCCCGCCTCTTCCATCGAGTAGTTGCCCGACATCCATTCCCATGGCACGAGCGCGGGGAAGTGGCCCCCGCGCAGCTGCCTGCCGAGCATCACCCACATCGGGCCGTACTGGGATTCGGTGTCGTCGGTGTAGAAGTGGCGGGCGTTGGCGAGTAGCACCATCGCATAGCCCGTGACCACACCCAGTGCGGTAATCGCCGCCCATCTACCCACGTCTTTCCGCGATTCGATTGCCGCGCCAGCCACCACGAGCTCCAGACCCTACCGGAAAGAGGCACTCTGCAACAGTTGCCATATGCATATTTCTCGGGCGGTCGGCGGCGCAGCGAGACCGACCGCGCACCCTGCACCGGCATGGCAGCACCGTCGTGATCCCGGGCCATCGCACCGACGTCGCCGTGCTACTGCCGCCGGCATGATTACCGCGGACATGCGCCCCGATAACCCGGTATCCGGGAAATTCCGCTGCCATGTCGACGACCACATGATGGAAGGTATGACCACTCGCCGCGAGGTCCGTGCTCGATCGTGATCAGGACGCGGCCCTCGATACGTTCAGCCGTACCATCGGCAGCGTGTCGACCGGTCTGCCGGTTGCGTGTTCGATGGTCTCGCGCAGCTTGTCCCAGGCGCCGGGGTGGTGGTGGATGTAATGTTCGAGCGCGGTGGACGATTCGTCGTTGGTCATCGGAGTCGCGGTCGCGGCGAGGTTGCGTCGGATGCCGGTGGAGATCCGGACGTGTGGATGTGCCTGGATATTGCGGTACCACTGGGCTTTCGTGCCGAATCCGGAGACGATGACGAACTCGTCGGGCGCGGGCCGGTCGACGACCTCGAGTACGACGAATCGGCGTTCGCCGGATGTGCGCCCGATGTGTTGCAGCATGAGCATCCGTGTGCCGAACAGGAATCCGAGCCCGGCTCGGTAGAGCCAGATGGGCGCTCGCACCAGCCATCGGGTCTGCAGGGCTCGGGCACCGAGCTGGGTGGCGAGGTTCGGTGAGGCCATTTCCGTTCTCCTCCAGTAGGTTTCAGCAGCGGGGCTTACTGGGCTCAGCATCTTCTTGGGCAGCACGCGATTCGATGCCAGGAGCACACCGATCACCACCTGATGGTCGCGGCGTCGACGGGGGCGGCGTTGGTGTCGGCAGAGACGATGCGGCCGTCGCGCATACGGACCACGCGGTCGGCGATCTCGGCGGCAACCTCGTTGTGGGTAACCATCACCACACCGCGGCCCGCGCGGCTGGTGCGCTGCAGCAACTCGAGTACACCGCGTCCGGTGGCGACATCCAGCGCACCGGTGGGTTCATCGGCCAGTACCAGGTCCGGGTCGGTCGCCAGCGCACGCGCGATCGACACCCGCTGCTGCTGACCGCCCGACATCTGGGCCGGGAAGTGATCCGCGCGGTCGCTCAGCCCGACCGCCGCCAGCAGATCCGGAACCTGGCAGCACTCGCCGCAGCCGGTCAGCTCGACGATGACCTCGACGTTCTCCCGCGCGGTGAGACTCGCGATCAGATTGAAGAACTGGAACACGAAGCCGACGTGATCGCGCCGGAACGCCCCGAGAGCCGCCGGGTGTTTTCCCGAAATATCTTGGCCCGCAACGATTACCGATCCACTGTCGGCTGATTCGATGCCGCCGATGATATTGAGCAGCGTGGTCTTGCCCGAGCCGCTGGCACCCAGTATCGCCCGGTGCGACGTCGAGGTCGATATCGGTGAGGGCGTGCACGGCGGCCTCGCCCTTGCCATAGGTCTTGCACACTGCGTGCAGGTGGAATCCACCGCGCGGTCGGTCAGTCGTCGGTGCGCTCGTATTCATCTGTTCGGTCACCGGAAATTCCTTCGCTATCTGGGATTTCGGTCAATCCCGCCGCCCGGAGCAGCGGGCCGGTCACGTTCACCGCGCGCAAGGTGGGGTCTATGATGCGGTGCAGGATCAGGCCGTCGACAAGTGCTAATACCACCGCTGCGGTGGCTTCCGGGTCCACGGTCGATCCCTGCTCACGCAGCCATGCGGTCATCGCAGCGCGCGCTTCGGCGACGAAGCGCCCCAACTCGATTCGCAGCCGCTCATGGCGGGTGGCGGCCAGCATCATCTCGCTCATCGCCACCGTTGCCGTGTCCGTCCCGGTGTAGGAACCGATCGCGATGAGCATCTGCGTCATCGCGGCAGGTCCGGATGCCGCGAGCACCCCGGCCATCACGGCGTCGTATTCCGTGCGTGCCAACTGCAACGACGCATCGACCAGCAGGTCGGTCACCGATGGGAAGTGGTAGTGCACCAATCCTGGGCGCACACCCGCGCGTTCGGCGACCATCCGAGTGGTCACCGCACCCCATCCCTGCTCCGCGATCAGCTCAACAGCCGCCGCCATCAGCTTGGCGCGCGTTTCCTGTCCCTGCTCAGCCGCCGTAACCACGGATTTCCTCCCGTCGGACCCCGTATTGGGCAATCGCCTTGGGCGGTTACCCAATCAACAGTAGCACTATGCAACAATTGCTATAGGCAATTTCGGGTGATCGGCCTTTCAATGCGCGCGTTCGACATCGGTGTCGTCTCGCGACACAGTCCGCGTGCAGATCGTGTCCTTCGACAACAGTCGTGCCGTGAGAGTGGCCATCGTGACCGCGGCCAGCAGTGGCAGGATCCTCGGGTATTCGCCGGTGAGCTCGAACACGATGGTCACCGCTGTGATCGGGGCGCGGGTGGCGGCGCCGAGCGCGGCGCCCATGCCGATCAAGCCGTAAGAGCCTGCGGATGCGGTGGCATCGGGCAATAGATGATGGGCGATATCCCCGAACGCGACTCCGGCCATTGCGCCGATGAACAGCGTCGGTGCGAATACGCCACCGGAACCGCCGATGCCGAGGGTCAGGCTGGTCGCGAGCATCTTTGCCACCAGCAACACCAGCACCAGCCCGATCGCGTAGCGGCCTCGGATCGCGGCCTCGAGCGCTGGATAGCCCAACCCCATACAGCTGTGGCAGTGCCAGCAGCATTGCCCCCAACGCCAGCCCGCCCACGGCGGGACGTGCCCACTCCGGTCCTCGCCACACCCGATCGCACAGGCGTCGCACCAGAAACAGCACTTTCGAAAAGCACACGCCGACGACTCCGGCGGTAATGCCGAGCATCGGATACAGGACGTATTCGACCGGATCGTGAACAGCGAACTGTGGCAGCGACAGCAACGGCTCATCGCTGCGCATCACCTGCCCGATGACGCTGGCCGCCGCACTCGACAACGCGACCGCGACAACCGATTCAACGGTGTAACTGCGCAGAATCAACTCCAACGCCAGGAACGCCCCGGCCAAGGGAGCGTTGACCGCGGCCGCGACACCCCCAGCGGCCCCACAGGGAACCAACAGCCGCATCCGCGACGCGTCGAGCCGAAAGGTCTGCGCCACAGCCGATCCGGTCGCCGATCCGATCTGTACGACCGGCCCGATCAGACCCGCCGACCCACCGCCGCCGATGCACACCGCCGACGCCAGCGCTCGCACTCAGCGGGGTGTGCGAGGGATCGCTCGTGCACATGTCCGTCTCAGTTGTGCGGTTGCCGTGTGTAAGAGGGCGAGCGAACCTGTACTCGCGCACGCGAAGGCGTCACCGGTGACGGAACTGTGTGCTGCGAGCGGCTTCGCTGTCGCGGGCCACGTCTGACTGCCCGAGAGCCGGCGGGGAAGGTGCATGAGGAGGTGATCGAGCACGTATTTGCGTCAGATTTGACGCAAATACGTGCTCGAGTAATGCGCGAGAGGGGACTTGAACCCCTCAGTGCGGCAGATTTGCCTGAACCATGTGTTCGATGACATCTAATATAGGTAATTGCTGTGGTGGTTTCAATGTTGGCGGTGGCGTGTTCTGCCGTAATCGGCTGCGGCTGAGCGTCTTTCATACCGGCCGCGGTCCCGGCCAGTGGGCGCTCCATCGGGGGCGGGTTGGTGAAGTGCGGTCAGGAAGGCGGCCAAGATAGTGGCCGCCTCGGTAGCGTGCGTGACGGGGGGCGGCGGCAGGCGTACCCGGCACCCCAGGTGTGCTCCTTGTTGTCGAAGCGGGGGTCAGCGGCCTTCGGGCCGGGCAGATTCGGCGGCCGGACTCCAGCGTGCCGGGGCCGGTGTCTGCAGGAGCAGCGGACGCCGGTACGACAGGTCGTCGGTGTTCCTGGTGCCCTTCTGATAGCCCTGGTCGGTGAAGAAATTCGAGTTCAGAACCGAGGCGTCGGCGGTGAACATGACCTCGACCGTGGAGCGGCGCAGGGCGATTCGCCAGTGGCCGTCGCGGCGTTCGAGGCGGTCGAGGTAGCGGCCGCTGATGAATTGCGCTGTGCGACGGTCGGTTCCGAGTAGCACCACGATCGAATAGCTCTCGCAGTGCGCGGTGTCGCCGTCGATGTCGCACGTGTGGGTGGTGATGTTGTGGGTGTGCACCCGGGAGGACGCAGCGTGGGCGGTGTTGGCCCACTGCGCGTAGTCGGCTCCGGTGTTGGTGGCGTTGCCGTGCTCGTCGACCGCGTCGGGGTGGTAGGCGCTGGTGATCAACTCGTTGTCGTGGCGGTCGCAGCCGCGGGCGTGGCGCGCGATGCAGTCCAGGATTTCCGCGCGGTCCTCGAGGTAGCGCACGCGCCGCCCCAGCGCGGCCAGGTCGGATTCGCTCGACATCTCAGGCGACCGCCTCGACACCGACCACAGTTGTGCGGTGCATGAGCCGCCGCGAGGTCGGCTCGAAGGCGACGGCACGGTGCAACATTCCGGTGTTGTCCCAGACGACCAGGTCACCGCGACGCCACCGATGCCGGTAGGTGAACTCCGGCCGAGTCGCCCACTCCAGCAGCCGGTTCAGCATCGCACGCCCGTCTTCGATCGGGCGGCCGACGATATGGTCGGCGGTCGCGCCAATCAACAGCGACTTGCGACCGCTACGCCGGGTCCACACCAACGGGTGAATCCGGGTGGGGACCCGCACCCACGCAGCCCGCTCGGCATCGGTGGGATCGGGATTCGCGAGCAGTTGCGCGGCGGTGAAGCTGTGCTGCACCCGTAGACCGTCCAGCTCCGCCTTCTCCTCGGCGGACAGCGCCTGGTAGGCGAGGAAGGTATCGGCGAAGTCGGTGTCGCCGCCGGTGTCGTCGACCTCCCGCGCGGCGAGCAGAGTAGCCCGCTGCCGGACCTCGAGGGTGGCGCCGTCGATGTGCCAGTGAAAATTGCCCTTGCGATAGGAGGCCAGCACGGCACCGGTTTTCGCCGGGTCGAGAGTGATCGTCTCGATCTCGGCGAGTCGATGCTCGCCGGTGCGCGAGGCCACCGGCTCGCCCAGGAGACGGGTGAACGCGACCAGATCGTCGTCGGCGATGTGCAGTTCGCGGTAGATCACCACCCCGTATTCGTCCAGGGCCGCCCGGCAGTCGTCGGCGGCCGCGCGGCCGACCAGATCACGACCCGCGACGCCGTGGAATTCCACGCCGAACGGGTCCAGGGTATTGACGGTGACCGTCATCGCGATCCCTCCTTACTGGTGGTCCGTACAAAATGACTGTAAGCCATATTCGAGAATGCTATTCTCGTTTCGGGCAAACATATGGTGTCCGTGGATGGCCGGCAATCCGAGTGCCGGTGGTATCGGAGGACAGGCGATGGGGTTGCAGCGGGGCGTCGGCTCGCGGGGGTCGCAGGCCCGCAAGCAGATCGTGCGGGCGGCAGGCACACTCATGCGTGAGCAGGGGTACGCGGCGGTCACCTTCCGCAGTACAGCGACCGAGTCCGGCGTGACGCCGGGGTTGGTCCAGTACTACTTTCCATCACTCGACGAGTTGTTCATCGCGGTGCTGACGAGGTGGACCGACCGGGCCGTGACGCGTCTGGCCCGGGCCGCCGAGACCGACCGGCCGTTGCGCGCGGTGTGGGCATACGCCAATGACCCGACCGGAACGAAGCTGCTCCTGGAGTTCATGGCGCTGGCCAACCACCGCAAGGCCATCGGACCGGTGATCGGCGAGGGCGGCGAGCGGGTGCGGCAAACCCTGCGCGCGACGCTCGATCACGCTGTGCGCCGATATCACGTTGCGGGCCACGATATTCCGCCCGCCGCGGCCGCCTTCCTGATGTCGGCCATACCCCGGATGCTGCATCTCGAGGAAATGTTCGGCACCCATACCGGCCACGCCGAAACGGTCGAGCTGATCGAGAACCTGCTCGAAGAGCTCGAACCGCGCGCCACGACCATGAAAGCCATCCGCCAGAACAGTTTCGGTGGTCCCGAGGTGCTGGAGACCGTCGATCTGCCGCGGCCGGTGCCACGCACCGGCGAGCTGCTGCTGCACATGGCGGCGACCGCGATCAACCCCGTGGACTGGAAACTGCGGACCGGCGCCGTGACACACCTCGGGCCGCCGCCGTTCACCCTCGGGTTCGATATCAGCGGCACCGTGATCGAAGCAGGTCCGGAAGTCATCGAATTCGAGCCGGGTGATGAGGTTTTCGGCATGATCTTCGGCCGCACAGGAACCTATAGCGAGTATGTGGTCGCCCGGGCCGATTCCCTCGCGACCAAGCCACCCCGCCTGGATCACCCGCATGCGGCAGCTTTGCCGACCGCCGGACTGACCGCGTGGCAGGCGCTGGAACTGGCGCAACTGCGCGGTGGGGAACGGATTCTGGTCCACGCCGCGGCCGGTGGGGTCGGTCACCTCGCCGTGCAGCTCGCGGCGCTGCGCGGCGCGCAGGTGCTCGGCACCGCCCGTGCCGTCAACCATGATTTCCTGTACTCACTCGGCGCATACACGCTGATCGACTACACGACAACCGATTTCACTACGGCCATCGATCCGGTCGACGTCGTGCTCGACCTGGTCGGTGGCGGCTATGGCACCCGCTCGCTGAGCGTGCTGCGCCACGGCGGCCGCTACATCACCGCCCAGGACTCCGACGCGGCCGACGACCCGCGCTGCCGCCGCGTGACCGGACGGCCGTCCGCCACCGACCTGGCGATGATCGCCGAGCTGGCCGATGACGGCCGACTGCGCGTGCACATCGACCGGATCATGTCGCTCACCGATGTCCGCGCCGCCCACCACCTCGCCGAATCCGGCCGCACCCGAGGCAAACTGGTCCTTACGCCCTGGTCCTGACGCCGCAGATGGACTGGTGAAGTAGCGGTGTTGCATCCGTGCAGTGTTCGCCTGTCCGGGGGCGTTATTGTCCGCTTTGGCGTATTCCGAAGGGCGATGACTACTCGTCGAATTTCATGGGTTCGTGTGAGGTGCGGTCGCGGCCGAAGTAGGTTTCGTGTTCGTCATCGGTGAGCCTGTTCTCGTTCGGCATCGTCCATTTCGACGGTGCCACTTTCAGCAGCGACGCCTGGTTCGGCGGAGCAACCTTCAGCGGCACCGCCCGGTTCCAGGGCGCGACCTTTTCCGGCAGCGCCGGGTTCGTCCAGGCGACTTTCAGCCGCGCCGCTTCGTTCGGCAGGGCGACCTTCAGTGCCGGCGCCATGTTCAGCGGAGCAGCCTTCAGCGCCAACGCGGCGTTCAGCGGAGCGGCTTTGCTCAGGGGTGTGCCTCTACGGCACGAGCCCGGAACGTTTCGCGCGATCGGTGAACGCCCAGGAGGTGAACGCCGTGATCGGAGTGGATGATGGTGGCGCCCGGTCGGGTGCCCCGGTTGGCGATCGCCATGCCCAAAGCGTTGGTCACCCGCGCCGCGGTCTGGCTGGAATCAATCGACCAACCCACCACCCGCCGGGAGAAGCGTCGAGCACGACCGCGCAATACACCTTGCCTTCGCCGTCACCTGCTCGGGGGTCGAGGAACATGTTTGAGAAATCCGGCGCTTAGCGCTTACCGCATATAGCCGCACACTATGTGCGGTTGCTCTTATGCCGACCTGGGGAAACGACCCTTCCCGGGGTGTGACGACTCCGGAAACTATGTGCGGTAGGGCTTACCGCCAGATCTGACGGACTTGGACCCCACAGGCCTCCTCGCGCTGTACGGCGGCGACCTGCTGTACGGCCGCGAAAGTAGCTACCGGTCCCGACCGAACAGAAGCAGCTGGGCCTCGCGGTAGGTGCCGCCCAGGATCCGCCGGCACCGCGCGCAGCTGACCTCCGCGCGAGTCGCGACGAGCGCGCCCGGATCCCACCCCCGCCACACCGGTCCGGCACACCAACTCGGGCACCTCCTCCCCACCGACCCACTGCCCGAGCCGCACCGCGTGCACGGTGCGGCCGGATCGGACGAAGGCGTGGATCCCGGGGGCACCGAATTTCGCCCGCGCGGCGTTGGCGAGCGGGCTGATGTCGGTCATGGCCGAGAAGATACCGAGCCACCCCGACATACCGGACCGTCACGTGTGCCACACACAGAGACATCCCCTTCCGCGCGCTCTGCCAGTCCTGTCCATTCCGCTTCAACCTTGCGGACAGCGCCGCGCTGATCTGCAGGCCGCAAGGTACATTCGAACAGTTCGGCGGGCGGTTGTTCGGACCTACCTTGCGGATTCGACGGATCGTGAACGCTCGGAGCGAGTTACATGTGAGTCCGGGTATCCGTAGCCGGGTCCCGGTACGTAAGAGCGGACGCCGTCAAACCCCGCGATAGCCAGCCCGGCCGACGGGCAGCGATCAGCTCAGCAGCCCGGTCGAGGTCGAGATTGCTGAGGTCGACGCGGCGTTCCACAAGGGCATTCGTAACCTCCATCGACACCCTGGCCGGATACCGCAGCAGCCACTGGCCGGTCCAGCCACGAGCAAAGCCCTGATCCACTGAGGCCATTTTCACCGTTCACGAATGCGCCCGATCATCCCGGACCGACGTCGGAAATCACCGCACCACAAGCGCGCGGACCATCCAGAAACCAAATCGGTGGAATCAGGCTGAAATCAGAACCCGAACTTACTGACTCCAAGTAGAGTAAGCCGACCGAATTAGAGATAGTCCCGGCCAGCATGATCACACTTGGCTAGGCTGCATTGCAGCAGGACCTCTCCATCTGCCGTGGCTACGGCGCACTCGACCTCAACAACTGTTTCCCAACGCCAGCACGATGCTCGCGTAGGGTCCCCAGGGCGCGAATGCCCGGGTCGGCAGCACGGACAGCTACATCGTTTCGCCACCTTGCCTGGAACAGCTGAGTCCTTCAAACGTCGTCTCATCTCGCTGTGTAGCACCTCACCCGCAGACAAGGAGCAGTCATGACCGAGATCAGTCAATCCCAGCTGCGCCGAGAGGCCGTGGAGATCACGCTGTGGCAGATGCCTTCCCACAAGCCGGACGCCGCCACGATGTCCGAGCTTTCGCAGTTCGACTCTGAGAGCGCCGAACTGGCGGTGGGCAACATAGCGGTGGAAGACGGCAGCTCGCTGCCCGATCTGGGGCCTTTGAGTAAATTCAGCACGTGGGAGTCGGTCGCCGCCACCCTCATGCGCAAGGCCGCGAGCCTCAGCGGCTTCAACCCGGAGAGCACGGCCTTCGACCCGGTCGCTTGGAACAACTACATCTATAAGTTTTCCGCGATGCCGGCTTTCTCAGGCTACCGAAATGACACCCGCTCTACGTTCATCTCCCCGCTGTCCCTGGGGAAGGTCGTCGACGCGGTGGAGGACTTGGCCCAGAGCTTCATGACTCCGGAGAACTTCAACGCCGTCATGGAGACCATCAAGAAAATAGGCCAGCTGGCGCTCGAGAACCAAGGGGAGGCAGAGAAACAAAGCTTCCAGCAGGTCGGGCTCCTGTCGCGCAATCGCGGCAATCTCTACCTCGGCGTCGTCCGGACCGAGGTGACGATGATGTACAAGGCAGGCAAAGGGTACGAGCAACTGCAGCAGGACCTCTCCATCTGCTGTCGCTATGGCGTGCTCGACTTCGACAATTGCATTCGCAACGCCAGCACGCTGCTCCAGTGGGATCCCGTGGACATGACTGAGTGGGAGGGCGGGACGGCCAGCGCCTCGTACTCCCCCAACCAATGCCCCGCCTGGAACCAGTAGTCGGTTCAAGACCCTTTCTACAATCCACCGGACTCCCAGGACGAGCAGATGGTGTACGCCACCACCCGGGTAGCGTCGTCCGGATGCCGTTGCACGCTGTCGACGGTGCCGGTGTACGTCCCGTGCCTCGGGATCGACGGGGCGGCCGTCGATGTCGCTGCACCACTCGATGCGGTCACCCACCGCGATCTCCTCGCCCATGGCCGTGGCTATCGCCCGCGTCGCGGATCTTTCCGGCCCGTGGGGTCCAAGTCCGTCAGATCTGGCGGTAAGCCCTACCGCACATAGTTTCCGGAGTCGTCATACCCCGGGAAGGGTCGTTTCCCCAGGTCGGCATAAGAGCAACCGCACATAGTCGGAACCTATGCGCGGTAACCGCTTAGCGCCGGTTTTCGCAGAAATGGGCTGGCCACCGGGAAACCTGCTGTTCAGGACGTTGCTGATCACGCTAGCGCCGAATCCGGCGGACTTGGACCCCACGGGCCTGCTCGCCGCCGGGTTCAGGTTTGGCGACCAAGATTGAGCCGCTCATCACCAACCCAGCTAGCGACGAACTAACGACTCAGGACACTAGCGATCAGCTGGCGTGGTTCGTCCTCGGCTTCGCCGCAGTAGCAGCCGTCGCACGTCGCGCATGAGCCGCAACCATCGCAAGTGCGGGAGCAGTCGGGTGCCACAGTTCGCGTGCACGTCGTCGTGGTGCGCCCGCGCGATGCGCCAGCAACGGGGGTAGGCCCGCAAGGCGTGCAGATCCCTGCGGCCGGGATCGTGCGCACCGCTACCGACACTTACCGCTTGTCCACACTGTGGCTGATCGCCCTATCTGTCACCTGATCAGTCAATCTGTCACCGAGCGTTTGCTGGAGTATCACTGTGGCTCGGAGTTGCCCCGCTCGGCGGCATTTCAGTGCGCGATCGGGATCAGTTCGAATCCGAGGACCAGCTCCGGCCAGAAACACAGCCCACATTCAGTCCCGACGGCGCGGTGAAGATTCTTTCGACCGCGGCGATGAATTTTCCGAACCACCCCCGTCCTTACCGGTGAACGCGCCACCAACCCGGCGCTACCGACCCAGAAGGATGACCAAATGACCGCCGTCACCGCCACCCAGACCACCGCCTCCGTCCGCCCCGGCAAGATCCGCAACCGTGTCCTGTGGACTCTGCAGATCGTGCTCGGTCTGTTCTTCATCATTGCCTCCGGCGGCCCGAAGCTCCTCATCCCGCAGACCCTGATGGAAAACAACGCCACCGCTTTCTCGATCCCGTTGGCGCTGCTGGTCTTCATCGGTCTCGCCGAGGTCGCGGGCGGCATCGGACTCGTGGTGCCCCGACTGACCGCGGCCGCCGCGATCGGCCTGGCGATTGTCACCTTCCTTGCCGCCGGCTTCAACGCCTTCGTGGCCGGAACCCCGGAATTGGCGCCGTTCCCGCTGGCGCTCACCGCGATCTTCGCCTGGATCGCCTACGAACGCCGGGCCTCGATCACCGCTCTGCGCGCGCTGATCCAGCGATGACCCGCGCATAACGCCCGGCTACCGGCGGCACCCCAGCCGCCGGTAGCCGCGTTGTGCGTGACAGGGGACGGTCCGGTCGGGTTGGTCGGGCTGTCCCATCGCAGTCGCGCGGCGGGCGTCACCGGGTCGGGCCGCCCACCCCGCGACCCTCCGGGTCATGTGATGACAGTTTTGTTTCGCTGCGGGCGGTTTGGTGCCCCAGTCCGACGCGCGAGCCTGTGCCGTACGCGGGCGAGTCCTCTTATCGCTGGTCCACGCGCGTCACCGGAGCCGATGCAGGATGTTCAACGCGGCAATCGATCTCGCGCACTGCTCGACCGATATGCGGCATGAGTGGACGCTACTGCCAGCCAAAGCTTGTGCCGGCAAGGGCTGGCAGGTACCGAAATAAACCGTGATCGGCGCGGCGGCAGAGCTGGGCAATCGGAATCGGTCACCGAACCGGCAACCTTCTGACAGACATGGGATTTTGTGACGGCCTCGATTAGCATCGCCCGGCATTCGCACTCAACGACAGGGGGTACCACCTCGTGACCAAACCCGCCTACCTCGCCCTCGGCCTACTCGCGGTCGCGCTCACCGGCTGCTCGACGCATCCCAGCACCTCACCGATAGCAGCCCCGATATCCACGACGACGACCGCGGCCAAGTTTGGCGCACCAACCACCACCGCGACCACCCCAGCCGACGACAGCCACGCCGGACCCTCCCACATCCCCACGTACGTATGCGATGAGGCCATCGTCGTGCCACCGCTGGGGTACAAGGATGGAGACACCGTCGTGATCACCGGCCGAGGCGACTGCCAACCCACTGAAGGCACTGTCGGACAAGACAACACGATGAGAGGTCCCTGGCAGATCACCCAACGCAGCCCGACACCGATCACCTACAACTGCGGAAAACAACCTCCAGCGCCCATCGGCCTCGACGGCAAACCCATCGAGTTCGTCACCATCTCCGGCAACATCGCGAATGCTCCGGCCTACGTCAACGGCTACGACTGCATCCCGTAGCGATCACACGCCGACCGGTTCGGTCAGCGCGATCAGCGGCATTACCGTGCGTTGGCGCCGCGGGCCAGTCGGTTGAATCGAACCGGTAGACACCTGATGCACCCGACCGGAATCCGAGCCGCCCATACAGCCGGTCAACCGCCGACTTCAACGCACCGCCTGACAGGTCTTGACTGCCGCAGGATTGCCCACCGCGGGATTGATCGCCGGGGCGGCAGTATTCGTGATCGGTTAGCATCCCCGGGATCCAGACGAACTCGATCGGGGGACACTGTGGCCGCTCGTGCCGCCGTCATCGCTATCGCCGTGCTCGCGCCTGTCGTCCTGACAGCATGCGGTTCGTCGAGCACCACTCCGGCCGCACCGAGCGCGCCGGCCTCAGCACCAGCGAGCGAGTCGTCGGTTCCGGACGCTACGGTGCCGGGCCCGGCTACTTTCATTCCCGGCGGCGCAGGCTTGCGACGGGAGACCTGTCTGGGTTGGCTCGACTTCTTCACCGAGGCCAAAAGGCTCGCCGACGCGGAACCCGGATGGACTGCCGAAGAGGCCGCTGAGGGAGTCATCGAGGATGCCTCGAAGTCGCCGAGGTGGAGCGACACGTCCGAGGACGACCGCGCCGCGATGAAGGCCGGAATCCGCGATGCCGCCGACGGGGCCTGCGTATAAGCCCAATCCGTCACACCACATCAGCCCCCAGAGCGCCGTGCAATCGGCAGATCAGTGCGTTCGGCTGGCCGCGGCTTGGCCGGTTCTCTCAGCGCGCAACGCGGCATTACCGCGCGTTTCGTATCGCTGAACTCTTAGCTAAGCGGTGTCGGCGGGCTGGCGAGACTCGTCGACGGGCACGAGTCGCCTGATATCGGTCGGCCACTGATAGACGCCAGGCTTCGGTTCGTCGACGGCTTCGACGATCGCGCGGTTCAGGTCACCGTCGACGCCGATCTCGATCACGCGGAACACGCTGACGCCGCCTTCGCCTAAGCGGACCTTGGAGCCTTCTTCGATAGCCACAGGGGCAGGCTAACGGCGCAGACCGACAGGTTCGGTTTGCTGGGCTCACGTCCCTGGACGTCCGCACACGCCGGATACCGCGCATCGCAGTCCGGTCGGAGCATTGTCCAACCACTCTCCTGGTGAACGACCTTGGTACGTAGGCGACGAGGAGGTGAGCTACGTCAGAACATGAGATCAAGTTTCCGCCAACCACAGAGGGTGACAAAGCGGCCGCCGCTGAGTTTGATCGACTTTCCGCCGTTCCCGGCGTATACGACCTGGCCAAGAAGTCCGGGAAAGCCGGTGCGGTGATCAGCTATAAGACTCGTGACTAGCGTGCATGGTTCAACCAGCCGTCACGACCCACAGGTCTTGTCTGCCGGATTGTCCTGACGCTGAAACCACCTGCGCTGTACCGTCTTCCCATGTCCGAGGGGGAGAAGGCTGTCACCGGAGCCGCTGCCGGGAATCTGATCCGCAGGTGGAGCGCGACGCACCGCCGATCGATCTGGACCGGGCTCGCACTAGCCGGTGCTGGCGGAGCGGGCTTCGGTGCCGCTGTGTTGTCCGGGGTCTCGCCCGCCTTCGGCCAACCGCTCGCGACGCTGCTCGCCGGAGCCGGAGCGCTTTCCGCTGGCATCCTGGCGTACCTCCACGGTGAACGCACCCGCGATCTCACCAAGCGGCAACATGAAGCTGATACGACGCGCGAGCGAGAGCGCCACCGGACCGAGATGGACCGTGAGCGCGAACGGCACGCGGAAGACTCTAGCCGAGCACAGGTATCGACCCTGCGTGATCGCTACACCGCCATCGCGGCCCAGATCGCCCATGAGTCGGCTGCGATCAGGCAAGCGGGTGTCTATGCGCTGACCGCGCTCGCCGATGATTGGCATGCCTTCGGTGAAGACGACGAACGCCAGGTCTGCATCAATTTGCTCCAGTGGTACCTGCGTGTCCCATTTCCCGAGAGCGACGACCCCAAGAAACCGGATCTGTCCGAACGCGAGATCCGTCAGACCATCATCACGATCCTGGCCGAGCGTCGCCACCGTCCCGCCGAGCACCCGAAATCCTGGACTGCCACCGATATCAGCCTGCATCAGGTATCGCTCCCGGGTTGCATCCTGCGCAGGAACAATCTCTCTGATCTCTTTCTGGTCAGCGCAGACCTGGAGAACGCGGACCTCGTCGACGCAAACTTGAACGGCGCGAACCTGTTCTTCGCGAATCTGACTGGTGCGATGCTGATCAACGCGGAACTAACCAGCGCGAAGTTGGCCAACGCCGCCTTGAACGGCGCGAAACTGAACGGCGCGAACTTCAACGGCGCGGGCCTGAACGGCGCGGACCTGGTCGATGCAAACCTGGAATACGCGAACCTGACCAACGCGAAACTTACTGGCGCGAAACTGACCAGCGCGAACATGACGGGCGCGAAATTGATCGGCGCTGACCTACACAAAGCGGACCTGGCTGAGGCCGAACTGAATCGTGTGGATCTGACCAACGCGAACCTGACCGAAGCGCACATGTACAACGCGGGCCTAGACAACGCGGACCTGACCAACGCGAAACTTACTGGCGCGGATCTTTCTGGCTCGGACCTCACCAACGCGAACCTCACCGGCGCGGACCTAGCCGGCGCGGACCTGACCCACGCGGGCCTGACCGGCGCGAATCTGACCTTGGCGAACCTAACCGGCGTAGACCTGACCGGCGCGATGCTGGACGACGCGACCTTTATATTCAACGCGACATACGACGAGACCACACAGTGGCCGGAGGGGTTTACTCCACCATAATCCGACCCTGACCACCGATAACGATCGTTTGCTCGCGGCCAGTGCACGCTCATCGGCATGAGCGAATGTTTGCTAAGCATGCGCTAGTCCGGTCAGCTCGTGGGGAACGAGCAAGATCGGTGATACATGCGATGGAAAAACGGTGACAGATACCGTGATCAGAACCTCGGCTCGTCCCAGCTCACCAACGCCGCTGGTGACAGATGTGGTGGTCAGTCACACACACCCCGCCCGGCACCTACGGCTCACCGAATGTCAGTGAACTGTTGTCGTGCTCGTCGGTCGGGTGGCGGTGTGAGTTGCCAGTGGGTGTGGTTCGGCTGTCAGGATAGACAGTGCTGCGGCGACCTCATGGAGGTTGGCTTTGACGTAGGTGGCGGTGGTGCCGCCGGTTTTGCCTGAATGCCCTGCGTATTCGCGGGCGACGGCGTAACTAAAGGTGCGTTCGACCCAGGTCAGTGTGGTGTGGCGTAGCCAGTGTGTGGTGATGCCCTGAGTGGCGACCCAGGGGAGTTCTTGGCCGATGCGGTGCCAGAGGTGGTCGTGGCGTCGGTGGGTGATGGGCTTGCCGTTGCTGTATCGCAGGAGTTGTCCGGATTGGGGGCTGTGGCGTTCGTGGGCGTGGGTGGTGAGGTGGCTCATCAGGGTGGGGGAGACCGGTTGCCAGCGGTCGGTTCCGTCTTTCTCGCGGAGGTAGAGCAGGCATTGTGTGGTGTCGAGGTCGTGGGGGCGTAGTGCGAGGGCTCCGCTTCGGCGGCAGGCTGTTTCGAGGTGCAGGCGCAGGAGCAGGGAGTCTAGGTCGGGGTCGTTGCCGGTGGTAGCGGCGACCTGGCAGATTTCGGCGAGTTGGTCGGATGGGATGGCGTAGCGGTGCGATTTGCGGCGTGTCGGGAATGTGAGCTGGCGGGCGGGGTTGTCGCTGGGGCGGATCCACCCTCTGTCTTCTGCGTATCGGTAGATGCAGCGGACGGTGGAGATGAAGTGTTCGACGGCGCTGATGCCTCCGCGGGAGGCTCGGTTGGTGCGTGCGGTCGAGCGGATGGTGTGTGCCATGGCATCGAGCTCGGGTTTGGTGACGTGGTCCAATCTGCGGTCGCCCCATTGCTTTTCGAGGCGGTTGAGATGGGTGCCGTAGGTGCCTCGCGTACCGGCTTCGAGGGTCGCTCGGACCGCCGGGATGATCTCAGCGAATGTCGGCACGGCTGCGGTGGGGGCTACGAGGTCTGCGGGTGACAGGCCCATCTGCGTGAGTAGCAGGCGTGCCGCGGCGATGGTGTCACTCGTAGCGACTGCCGGATTCGGAACGACCACAGGTCACCGGTCCAGCAATGTCAGGCGGGCGGCCAGGAGCCTGCCCAGCGCGGAGGGCGGATGGACCAGGAGCTGTTCGCGGCTGCGGCGGCCGGTCAGCAGGACGCGCTGGCCGATGAGGAGGCTGACTCGGCGTCGTTGCCGGAACGGGATGCGGAAATAGCCGTCGCCGCTGACGCGTACCTGACCGTCGGGAGACGGGCCGACAAGTAGAACGTCGTCGACAGGCTGTATCTGCAGCTTCGTTCCCGGCGACCAATCGAGCGCTGCCATGACATACCGGTCGAGGACTCTGCCGGCCTCGCCGAGCGTTGATATGCCGCACAGGATGTCGTCGTCGGGGATGGACGCCGGTTCCGGCGGGCCCGGCAGCGGACCGCGGATCAGCTGTTCCAGTGGTGCCTGCGGGAGAACGAGCGGGGGAATCATCGGCGGCCCCGATCGTTTCCCGTGTCCGGCCCGGCAGGGTCATCGATGGTCGATCCTGGCGGATCTGTCAGAAGTTGTCGCAGGTGGGTGCGCATTTTCCCTGGTCACCTCCGTGTGTTCGAGTGCGCTCGAACACACGGCACGCAAATCCGGCAAATCTGCCGGGAATCTGTGCGCGAGAGGGGACTTGAACCCCTACGTCCGTGGACACCAGAACCTAAATCTGGCGCGTCTGCCAATTTCGCCACTCGCGCTTGATGGTACGACCGTCCAAACTCTACCGGGCTTGACCGACATCGCGAAGCGCAGCCCCGGCATGTCGTACTCGCCAGTAACCCCACCTGGTATTATAACGATTCGATAACGCTCAACATGAGGAGTGCTCATGTTTCGTACGCGTTAGTAACCGGGTGGACCAGCGGGTTTGAACATGAGGGAGAGTCATGTTTCTGGGCATTCTGGTACGTCGGTACGGAAATACTCGACGGTAAGACACGCGTCGCGACACAAACGTGAGGATTTCCTCATGATTTTCTGGAATCCTTGCAGTCATCAGGGCTCATTGGTGAGGAACACCTGCGCACCGGAGGGAGCGGCGTGTCTTGAACGGCATGTCGCCAGGAGAAGGAAGTCGAAGCGTCTTGACGATCAATGAGAGCACTGCGGCCGGAACCGGACAGAGCCCGAAAGTGGTTGGGGCGCCACAGCAGGGGGGTTCGCGGTCCCCGCTGCTGGATCGACTGCTGGGCGGAACGCCCTACGCGCTGGCCTTCGGTGGGCAAGGTGCGCGTTGGCTCGGTGAGTTGGAGGAGATCGGGCGCGACGCCGCACTGGAGCCCGAACTGACCGCATTGGTCAACGAAGCGGCGACACTGCTGGAACCTGTTGCGGCACAACTACTTGTCGTACGACCGGTCGGTTTCGACCCGATCGGCTGGATGCTCGAGAACGAGCTCGCCGAGGGTGATGAGGCCGAGGTTTCCGGTGCGCCTTCGGAGCAGGTGCTCCGGTCGGCCGTGGTTTCGATGCCGGGCGTATTCCTGACGCAGGTGGCCGCCGTGCGCGCGCTGCGGCTGCAGGGGCTGGATGCCAACGAGCACGCGCCGGTCGCGGTTGTCGGGCACTCGCAGGGGCGCCTCGCCGCAACCTCGGTACAGGCCGGTGGACAGCGCGACGCCGAACTGCTCGCCATCGCCCAAATGATCGGTGCCGCAGCGGGTTTGGTTGCGCGGCGGCGCGGTCTGATGCCGGTGGGCGAGCGTTCGTCGATGGTCGCGGTGTCGAATGTCGATCCCGAACATCTGCGCACGGTGGTGGCCGAGGTGTCCGCGGGCGTGGATCCCGCCGCGGCCGCGGTGGTTTCGATTCGCAACGGTCGTCGTCGCGTGGTCCTTTCCGGCACGCCGACCCAGCTGGAGCGGGTGCGTCAGCGTTGCTCCCAGATCCATGACGAGCAGACCCGCGAGCGCGATGCGAAGACGCGCGGTGGCGCGGTCTTCGCGCCGGTCTTCGAGGATCTGGCCGTCGATGTCGCCTTCCATCACCCCGCGCTCGCCGACACGGTCGACATCGTGAGCGGCTGGGCTTCCCAGTGTGGTCTGGATGCGGAACTCGCGGGTTCGCTGGCCAAGGAGATCCTCGTCGACCCGATCGACTGGGTCGAGGAGGTAGACGGCGTCGTCGCCGCCGGTGCGCAGTGGATTCTCGATCTGGGCCCCGGAGACCTGCTGAGTCGACTCACCAGCGGTTCGCTGAAGGGTACCGGCGTCGGCATCGTCGCGGCCGCGACCCGCGCGGGCCAGCGCAGCCTGCTGACTCCTGGCGCCGCACCCGAGGTGGCTCAGCCGTGGTCGGCCTTCGCTCCGCGCCCGGTGCGCCTGCCAAGCGGACGCATCGTGGTCGAGACCTCGTTCACCAAGCTGACCGGTCGCTCGCCGATCCTGTTGGCGGGCATGACCCCGACCACGGTGGACGCGAAAATCGTTGCGGCGGCCGCGAATGCGGGCCACTGGGCGGAGCTGGCCGGTGGCGGTCAGGTCACCGAGCAGATCTTCGCCGACCGGGTTGCCGAGCTGAAGACGCTGCTGCATCCGGGCCGCGCGGTGCAATTCAACTCGCTGTTCCTCGACCCGTACCTGTGGAAACTGCAGCTCGGCGGCAAGCGCCTGGTGCAGAAGGCCCGTGCGGCGGGTGCGCCGTTCGACGGTGTCGTCGTCACGGCGGGCATTCCGGAGCTGGAAGAAGCCGTCGCGCTCATCGCCGAACTGACCGAGGTCGGCATTACACATGTGGCGTTCAAGCCGGGCACCGT
The DNA here is from genome assembly GCF_044458905.1 of Nocardia sp. NPDC050408. Classification (NCBI taxonomy): domain Bacteria; kingdom Bacillati; phylum Actinomycetota; class Actinomycetes; order Mycobacteriales; family Nocardiaceae; genus Nocardia; species Nocardia sp. NPDC050408. The sequence continues at coordinate 237,022 of NZ_JBITIL010000003.1, forward strand.
CGCTCAGATCCGCGCGGTGTTGCGCATCGCCGACGAGGTGCCGGACTACCCGGTGATCATGCACATCGAGGGCGGCCGGGCCGGTGGACACCACTCCTGGGAGGACCTGGACGACCTGCTGCTGGAGACCTACGCCGAGCTGCGCAACCGCGAGAATGTGGTGGTCTGCGTCGGCGGCGGCATCGGTACCCCTGAGCGCGCCACCGAATACCTGACCGGCGAATGGGCTGTGCCGTACGGCTATCCGGTGATGCCGCTCGATGGCGTGCTGGTCGGCACCGCCGCCATGGCGACGCTCGAGGCCACCACCGCACCTGAGGTCAAGCAGCTGCTCGTCGATACCCCCGGCACCCCGGACTGGGTCGGCGCGGGCACCGCGACCGGCGGAATGGCTTCCGGCCGTAGCCAATTGGGTGCCGATATCCACGAGATCGACAATGCGGCCTCGCGCACCGGCCGCCTGCTCGACGAGGTCGCCGGTGACGCCGATGCGGTCGCCGAGCGCCGCGACGAGATCATCGCCGCGCTGAATGCCACCGCCAAGCCGTATTTCGGCGATGTCACGACCATGACCTACCTCGGGTGGCTGGAACGCTACGTCGAGCTGGCCGTCGGCCTGGACCGCCGCAAGGACTTCGACTGCGGCAGCGACCTCGGCGACGCCATCCTGGACGCCACCCGTTCGGTCTGGCTCGATATCACCTGGCGGGACCGGTTCGCGGAGATGATGCGCCGCACCGAATCCCGGCTGCACCCGGCCGACCGCGGTGAGATCCCGACGTTGTTCGAATCCGACGAGGTCTTCGAGAACCCGGTCGACGCGCTGTGCACGCTGAAGCAGCAGTACCCGGCCGCCGAGCAGACCCTGCTGCACCCGGCGGATGTGCCGTTCTTCGTCAGTCTGTGCAAGACCCCGGGTAAGCCGGTGAACTTCGTGCCGGTGGTCGACGGCGATGTGCGCCGCTGGTGGCGTTCGGATTCGCTGTGGCAGGCTCATGATCCGCGTTACTCGGCCGATCAGGTCTGCGTCATTCCGGGCACGGTCGCGGTCGCCGGTATTACCCGCGTCGACGAGCCGGTCGGCGAATTGCTCGATCGTTTCGAGCAGGACACGGCGTATGCGCTGGTTCGTGCCGGTGTGTCGCCGGTCGTGGTGCACGCGCGCCGCTCCGCTGGTGTCACCGAGGGACCGATCGACGCGGTGTTGGCCGCGCCGGATGTCGAATGGTCCGGCCGCACCACGGTCAACCCGATCCACCGCCTCGGCGACGTCGCCGAATGGACCGTCGATGACAAAGGGGCGGTACATCCGCCGACCGGTGCGACGGTCACCGAAACCACCGGCCCGGATGCCGATCACGCCTATGTCGAGCTCACGGTGCCGCTGTTCGGTGGTGACGCCGTGCGCATCCGCCTGCGCATCACCGTGCCGACCTCCCTCTACAACGGCGGCGCGCCGGTGATCACCGAAACCGATGCCGACACCGCCATGTCCGCACTGCTCGCGGTCGCCGCCGGCCAGGCACTGCCGGAGGTGAAGGGCAAGGTCGCACACCTCAATGTGGCCTGGACCCCGGACCTCATCGCCGACCACGCGGGTGTCACCGGTTCGGGCCTGCCCGGCGCACTGAGCACGCTCGGGCGCAGCGCGCCCGATGTGCTCGTCGGTGCGTGCTGGCCCGCCGTCTTCGCAGTGCTCGGCGCCGCACGCAGCGCCGACGGCGACAGTGTCATCGAGGGCATGCTGGATCTGGTCCACCTCGATCACCAGATCGCACTCGAGCGCGACCTGCCGCACGACACCAGCATCCTCGTTGTCCGCGCCGAATCGGGTGACGTTGTCGACACCGATCTGGGACGCGTCGTCGAGGTGCGGGTGTCCGTCGGTGAGATGCGGGATCAGGGCCTCGATGTGGTGCCGCTGGCGACGCTGACCGAACGCTTCGCCATCCGCGGCCGCAATGGCGCGGGCGAGTTGACCGATCCGCCGCGCGCGGCCGGTGTGGTCTCCGATGCGGCCACCGACACCCCGCGTCGCCGCCGCCGTGACGTCACCATCCTGGCGCCGCGCACCATGCGTGCCTTCGCCGCGGTCTCCGGTGACTACAACCCCATCCACACCAGCGATTCCGCCGCCAAACTGGCCGGACTCGGCAGCCCGATCGTGCACGGCATGTGGCTTTCGGCCGCCGCGCAGCACGTGGTGTCCGCGGTGGATCCCGAAAGCTCCACTCCGGCACGGACTTTGACCGCCTGGACCACTCGCTTCCTCGGTATGGTCCGCCCGGGCGCGGAGATCGACGTGCGCGTCGAGCGAATCGCGGTCGACAGGGGCAGCGAGATCGTCGAGGTCTCCTGCCGCGCCGACGGCGATCTGGTGATGACCGCGACCGGTCGCACCGCCGCCCCGAAGACCGTCTACGCCTTTCCGGGCCAGGGCATTCAGCGCAAGGGCATGGGCCTGGACGCCCGCGCCCGCTCCAAGGCCGCCAAGGAGATCTGGGAGCGCGCCGATAAGCACACCCGTGCGGCACTGGGCTTTTCGATCCTGGCCGTGGTGCGGGACAACCCGACCTACCTCAAGGCGCGTGGTGTCGAACACCGGCACCCGGACGGCGTGCTGCACCTGACCCAGTTCACCCAGGTCGCGATGGCGGTGCTCGGTGTGGCTCAGGTCGCCGAGCTGCGTGAGGCCGGTGCCTACGTCGAGGGCGCCATGCTGGCCGGACATTCGGTCGGTGAATACAACGCGCTCGCGGCCGTTGCCGGTGTGCTGCCGCTGGAGGCGGTGCTGGAGGTCGTCTTCCAGCGCGGCTCCGCCATGCACGAGCTGGTGCCCCGGGATGCGCAGGGCCGCAGCGACTATCGGATGGCCGCCATCCGGCCGTCGCAGATCGGGCTGCCCGATGATGAGGTCATCGACTTCGTCAAGGGTGTGGGCGAGAGCGTCGGGGAGTTCCTCGAGGTCGTCAACCTGAACCTGCGCGGTTCGCAGTACGCGATCGCGGGCACGGTCAAGGGCCTCGAGGCGTTGGAGACCGAAATCGACCGCCGCCGTGCCGAATTCGGCGGTAAGCGGGCGTTCATCCTGGTTCCCGGCATCGATGTGCCGTTCCACTCCACCGTGCTGCGCGAGGGTGTGCCGGAGTTCCGGCAGAAGCTCGAGCAGCTGCTGCCCGCGGATCTGCATCCGGAAATCCTGCTCGGCCGCTATATTCCGAACCTGGTGCCCAAGCCGTTCTCGCTGGAGCGCGCATTCATCCAGGAGATCGCCGATCTGGTGCCCTCGGAGCCGCTGGCCGCCGTGCTCGCCGACTTCGACAACTGGGCCGCACGCCCGACCGAACTGTGCCGCGTGGTGCTTATCGAGCTGCTGGCCTGGCAGTTCGCCAGCCCGGTGCGCTGGATCGAGACCCAGGATCTGCTGTTCACCGATGCCGACCACGGCGGTCTCGGGGTGCAGCGTTTCGTCGAAATCGGTTTGGGCGCAACGCCGACCGTGGCGAACCTGGCCAGCCAGACGCTGAAGCTGCCCGCCTTCGGCACGGTCACCGTCGAGGTGCTGAATATCGAGCGCGAGGCCGCGATCGTGTACTCGACCGATACCGATCCCGCGCCGGTCGACGAGCCCGCTGACGACCCGGTCGAGACCGCTTCGGCCGCAGCGCCGGCCGCGGCGGCCCCGGTGGCCGCACCCGTCGCGAGCTCGGGTGGTCCGCGTCCGGATGACATCGCGTTCACCGCCGCCGACGCCACCCGCGTACTCATCGCGCTGTGGACCAAGCTGCGGCTGGATCAGATCGGCCCGGTCGACACCATCGAGGGTCTCTGCGACGGTGTTTCGTCGCGGCGCAATCAGCTGCTCGTCGACCTCGGCTCCGAGCTGTCGCTCGGTGCGATCGACGGTGCCGCCGATGCCGATATGGGTGCGCTCTCGGCCACGGTCGAGCGACTTGCGCGCACTTACAAGCCTTTTGGTTCGGTGCTGTCGGATGCCATCGGCGATCACCTGCGCAAGGTGTTCGGTCCGTCCGGTAAGCGGCCCGCCGCGATCGCCGAGCGCGTCAAGAAGGTCTGGGAGCTGGGCGACGGCTGGGCCCACCATGTCACCGCCGAGGTTTCGCTCGGTACCCGCGAGGGTGTCAGCGTGCGTGGTGGCGATCTCGGCGGACTGGTCGCGAGTGTCAGCGACGCCGCGTCGGTCGATGCCGCCATCGACGCGGCCGTGCAGGCCGTCGCGGCCCGTCGCGGTGTCGCGGTATCGCTGCCGAGCGCGGGCGGCGGTGGCGGCGCCACTGTGGACGCCGCGGCGCTGGGTGAGTTCACCGAGCAGATCACCGGTCGTGACGGCGTGCTCGCCACGGCCGCGCGCGTGGTGCTCGAACAGCTCGGCCTGGCCGAGCAGGTCTCCGCGCCGGAGGCCAGCGACGACACCCTGGTGGATCTGGTCTCGGCCGAATTGGGTTCGGACTGGCCGCGTTTGGTCGCGCCCGCCTTCGATGCCCGCAAGGCCGTGCTGATCGACGACCGCTGGGCGACCGCGCGCGAGGATCTGGCCAAGCTCTGGCTGCTCGATGACATCGGTTCCGGTGCGGAGTCGGTAGAGGGTTTCTCCGGTGCCGGTGAAGCCGTTGCGGCACAGGCGAACTGGTGGCGTGAGAAGGCCAAGCACGAGGCCCGCTCGGTGCTGGCCGGACTGTACGAGCGCATCGCCGAGGCGGCGCTGAGCACCGAAGAGTCCGGCCTGTGGTCCTCGGATATCGCCGTGATCACCGGTGCCAGTAAGGGTTCCATCGCGGCGGCGGCCGCCGGTCGACTGCTCGGCGGCGGCGCCACGGTCGTGGTCACCACCTCGAGCCTCAACGACGCGCGGCTGGCCTTCTACCGCAAGCTCTACCGGGAGAACGCGCGCCACGGCGCCGCGCTCTGGGTCGTGCCCGCGAATATGGCTTCCTACCAGGACGTCGACGCGTTGATCGACTGGGTCGGCAGCGAGCAGGTCGACAATGCTGGTGGTGCGAAGGTCAAGATCAAGGACGCGATGACACCGACCCTGCTGCTGCCGTTCGCGGCGCCGCGGGTCGCCGGTGATCTCGCCGACGCCGGTGCCCGTGCCGAAATGGAGATGCGGGTGCTGCTCTGGTCGGTCGAGCGGCTGATCGGTGGGCTGTCCAAGATCGGCGCCGATCACGATGTCGACGCGAAACTGCATGTGGTGCTTCCGGGTTCGCCCAACCGCGGCATGTTCGGCGGCGACGGCGCCTACGGTGAGTCGAAGGCCGCACTCGACGCGGTGGTCGCCAAGTGGCGCGCGGAGAAGTCGTGGTCGAGCCGGGTCACCCTGGTACACGCCCTGATCGGCTGGGTGCGCGGCACCGGGCTGATGGGCCACAACGATCCGATGGTGACCGCGGTCGAAAAGGCCGGTGTGCACACCTGGTCCACCACCGAGATGGCCGATGAGCTGCTCAAGTGGTGCACCTCGCGGGCCCGTCAGGTGACCGCAACCGGACCGCAGCAGATCGACCTCACCGGAGGACTTGCCAGGGTCAAGCTCGATCTGCCCGCGCTGGCCAAGCAGGCCCAGGAGGACGCACCGGCCGAGAACGAGGAAACCGTTGCGGCGGCGACGATTTCGGCGCTGCCCGCACCGCCGACCATGAGCTCGGCGCTGCCGGTGCCCGAATGGGGTTCGGTGACCGCCGATCTCGCCGATATGGTCGTCATCGTCGGCGCCGGCGAGCTCGGCCCGTACGGTTCGGCGCGCACCCGGTTCGAGATGGAGGTCTCCGACGAGCTCTCCGCCGCCGGCGTGCTCGAACTCGCCTGGACCACCGGTCTGGTCGCTTGGGAGAACGATCCCAAGCCCGGCTGGTACGACACCGAATCCGGTGACTACGTCCCTGAACACGAGGTCGCCGAGAAGTACCACGATGCGGTCGTCGCGCGCTGCGGTGTGCGCCGCTACGCCGACGACGGCGCCATGATCGACAATGCCGCACCGCTGATGACCTCGGTCTTCCTGGACCAGGATCTGACCTTCACGGTCGGCGGCGAGGCCGAGGCGCGCGCCTTCTACGCCGCGGATCCGGAGCACACGGTGATCACCCCGGTCGCCGACTCCGGTGACTGGCAGGTGATCCGCAAGGCGGGCACCGAGATCCGGGTGCCGCGCAAGGCCAAGCTGTCGCGCACTGTCGGCGGTCAGATCCCGACCGGCTGGGATCCCACCATCTGGGGCATCTCCGCCGATATGGCGGCCTCGGTGGACCGGGTGGCGCTGTGGAATATCGTCTGCACCGTCGATGCGTTCATCAGCTCCGGGTTCAGCCCGGCCGAGCTGATGAGCTGGGTGCACCCGAGCCTGGTCGCCAACACCCAGGGCACCGGTATGGGCGGCATGTCCTCGATGCGCTCGCTCTACATCGACAACCTGCTCGGTGAGTCGCGCCCGAACGACATCCTGCAGGAGGCACTGCCCAACGTCGCGCTCGCGCATGTGGTGCAGTCCTACGTCGGCAGCTACGGTGCGATGGTGCATCCGGTGGCGGCCTGCGCGACGGCCGCGGTGTCGGTCGAGGAGGGCGTCGACAAGATCCGTTTGGGCAAGGCCGAATTGGTGGTCGCCGGTGGCTTCGACGATCTCGGTATCGAGGGCATCGTCGGCTTCGGTGATATGTCGGCGACCGCGGACTCGGCGGCCATGAGCGCCAAGGGCATCAGCGACCGGTACTTCTCCCGGGCCAACGACCGCCGTCGCGGCGGCTTCGTGGAATCGCAGGGTGGTGGCACCGTCCTGCTGGCGCGCGGTGACGTGGCGGTGGAAATGGGCCTGCCGGTGCTCGGTGTGGTCGCCTTCGCACAGTCCTTCGCCGATGGTGTGCACACCTCTATCCCGGCGCCCGGCCTGGGCGCACTCGGTGCCGGGCGTGGCGGTCGCGAATCCAAGTTCGCCGCCGAACTGCGCAAACTCGGTGTGGCGCCGGACGATATCGCGGTCATCTCCAAGCACGACACCTCGACCGCGGCCAACGATCCGAACGAGTCCGAACTGCACGAGCGGTTGGCCACGGCCATCGGACGTTCCGAAGGCGCACCGCTGTTCGTGGTTTCGCAGAAGAGCCTGACCGGACACGCCAAGGGCGGCGCGGCCGCCTTCCAGCTCATCGGCCTGTGCCAGGTGCTGGAAAACGCTGTGGTGCCGCCGAATCGGAGCCTGGACTGCGTCGACGACAAGATGCAGGCCTACCCGCATCTGGTCTGGGCACGCGAACCGCTGCGCTTCGGTGAGCGCTTCCCGCTCAAGGCCGGTCTGCTGACCTCGCTCGGCTTCGGCCACGTATCGGGTCTGCTCGCGGTGGTGCATCCGGAGGCGTTCATCCAGGCGATCGAGCCGGGACGGCGCGAGGAGTACCAGCGCCGGGCGCAGGAGCGTCAGCTCGCCGGACGGCAGCGGTTCACCGAGGCCATGTGCGGCGGCGCACCGCTCTACGAGCGGCCCGCGGATCGGCGTCTCGGTGCCGATGGCACGCCGTCGGAGCAGAAGCGGCAGCTGGAGGCCGACGTGCTGCTCTCGCCGGAGGCACGACTGTCCGGTAACGGCACCTACCGGGCCGACGGCGCGGGTTGCGGCACCGGCGCAGTGATTCTCGGTCAGCTCGATGCCGGTGGCTCTATGGCATAGCGGCTTCGGCCATTACCGTGCAGAGTGCGGTCGCTACGGCGGCCGCACTCTGAGTTTTTCATTTGGGCTCGAAGGCTGAGGAGCGGCGACGCATTGACCATCCTGGGTATCGGCTTGGACTTGGTGACCATCTCCGAGTTCGCCGAACAGTTGCAAAGGTCCGGAACCACCATGCTCCGGGAGAGTTTCACCGCCGGTGAGCGGCGCTACTGCCAGAGCAAGGGCACCGACCCGGCACGCAGTTACGCGGCGCGCTGGGCGGCCAAAGAGGCGGTGTTGAAGGCATGGGCGTCTTCGCGTTTCGCGCGCCGCCCGCAGATCGGCGATAATCCGTACCCCCTCATCGAGGTGGTCAACGACGCCTGGGGCCGCCCGAGCATCAAACTGCACGGCCTTGCCGCCGAATTCCTACCCCGCGCAAGGGTTCACCTGTCGCTGACGCACGACGGCGACACCGCAGCCGCCATGGTCGTCCTGGAGGATCCGGGTGAACTCGCCGACCTGATCGAAGGTCGCGAAGCGCAGTAGCCGACCGATGTTCGAGCCGAGCACCCCGGGGTGCTCGGCTCGAACGCGGATTGCCAAAGATCAGCGCTGGCCGCCGGTTCGGGATTCCTTTTCGGCGACCATGAGGTATGCCACCATCAGCCGTTTGAGTTCGGAGACTGCTTCGGTGTTGCTCTGGTCGTCTTGGACGGAGAAGTTCAGCATCGAGTAGACGACATGCACCAGGACTTCGGCCATCATGGTGCGGCGTGCGCGGGGGGTGCGCGGGGTCAACGGGCGCAGCATTTGCGAGACGACCTCGGCGAATTCCTTTTCGTGGATCGCGCCGGTGGCTCGGGTGGACGGGGTCGACTGCATGGCCAGCCATACTTCGCGCCGGGACGGGTCGGTCATCCACAGATTCGCCAGATGGTCGACGAACTGGTTCATATGCCGCAACCAGTCCAATGACGGGATTTCACCGTGGAAGTCGGCGAGTTCCTGCGAAACCGCAACCAGGTCTTGGCGATTCAGCTCGCAGACGATTACGTATTTATTGGCGAAGAACTGATACAGCGTGCCGATCGGCACTTCGGCCCGCGCGGCCACCTCTTCACAGGTGAACGATTCGAACCCGACCTCGACGAGCAATTCCCGGGATGCCTGCAAGAGGGCATCGAACTTGCGTTTACTGCGCTCCTGAGTCGGCCTGCGCCGCGGCATGAGCTCCTGCGGGTCGTCCTGCAGGTCCAACGCAGGATCCAGACGTCGCTGCTTCGACCTGGCCTCCGTGCGTACATCCACGTATCAAGGCTAGCGGTATAGACACGCGTGCGACACGCGCACCGTATCTGCGTGTTAAGGACTGTCACATTTCATCACCCATCCAAGCCTGAGATGGCGCCGAACACATAACCGAGCGTGCGTGCATCTCAACGCACGTTTCGTGCCGGGGAATCCAAGGGGCTCAGGGGTTTCGGCAAGCTCGTGAGCTCTGCAATTGCACTGGGAAGGCGTGATCAGTGGGAGCTCGATCCGTGGTAACACTAGGCGTTTCCACCGAACGCGGCGCCGTTCACGCGGTAGCCCTCGCCGACGGCGGCGAGAAGCTATCCGAGCGGGTGCTGCTTCAGCGGGTGGTAAAAACTCGTGGCGATTCGAAGGCGGACCTGGCGGTCGCGGTCCAGACGGCGCTGGACACCCTAGCTGCAGAGTTGGAGTCGGAGCGGGAGATCGTGGGCGCGGCAGTCGCCTACCGCGATGCCGTCGAGCGGCGCGCCATCGTCACCAAATTGGCGTCCGGCCCGTGGCATACTGCCTCGCTGGTATCGGCCAAGTCGGCACATCTGAGTGTGGCCGGGGTCATGACCTGGCTCGATGAATTCGACGATCTACTCATCTGCGAGGTCGTCCCGGGGCATCAGGCGTTCACACTGATCGACCGCAAGCGCAGCCGGGTGCTGGCCGCGACGAGCCAGTCCGGCAGTGCGACCGCCGAAACGCTCGACGTCGCGGTATCGGATGCCTGGGATCAGTTCGAGGCGGCGATGGTCCGGCCGGATGCGGTGGTGCCGATCGGTTCGGCCGCGGATGGACCGTTGGTTGCCGCGGCGATGGACGGCTTCGGTGCGCCGGTGCTGCCGTGCAAGATCGCGACCTCCGCCTCGGCGGTCGGTGCCGCGCTGTTCGCGATGGGCGATGCTGTGGGTGTGAGCGAGCCGGTCGAGCCGGTGCGCAGTACGCGCGCTTACCCTGCGCTGTTCGCCGCGGCCAGTGTGCTGGTGGGCGGGCTGGTCGCGGGCGGCTTGTACGTGACAACGCGTACGGGCACAGTCGTCGCTGACGCTCGGGTCACCGCGGATGCCCGCGTGGTCGACGGTGATACCGGATCGCCGAGCGGCTCTACCGCGGGCTCCTCGGTGCAGCCGAATATCAACCCGTTCGATCGTCCGGAGGCCCGCCAACCCGCGGCCGCCGGAAACACCGCCGACTCGACGGTGGCTGCCTTCGATCTGGACAACCTTCCGCAGTACAACGAACACTGGGGCGTTCAGCCACCCGTATTGGTCTCTCCGGACGCACACGAACACGGAAACGAGGCGGCCGGATCGCCTCAGCAGCTTCCAGGCACCGGAACCCCGGGGCCGACTGTCAAAGTCGGTGCTCCGAACGACGCCATGCTCTTCCCGGGTGAGGCTCCGCCGCCGGCGGCCTTCACCCCCGAGTTCTACCGCTGGTGGGACAACCACGTCCGCATGCTCATGCAATGGGCGGCCCAGCAGTTGCAGCCCATCTAGGTGAAAGCTCTCGAGAGGTCCGGTGCCCCAGTGGCTCCGGACCTTTCGCTCAATGCACCTTCGACATGGACGAAACCCGTTGGGCGCAAGCCGATCTGCGGTTCGGTCCTGATCAGTTGCTCGACAGCTACAAACGGTTCCTGCGCTCGTTCGACAAGTAGGTCTACACCGACAGGTCGCGACGGAGTTTGGCTACATGGCCGGTGGCACGGACGTTGTACTGCGCCACTTCGATTTCGCCTTTTTCGTCGACCAGGAATGTGGAGCGGATAACGCCGGTGACGGTCTTGCCGTACATGGTCTTCTCCCCGAACGCACCCCATGCGGTAAGGACGGATTTGTCCGGATCCGAGAGCAATGGGAAGGTGAGCTTTTCGTTGTCGCGAAACTTGGCCAATTTGGTGGGCTTATCGGGCGAGATTCCGATGACATCGATGCCCGCACCCCCGAGGTCGGCGAGGTTGTCGCGGAAATCGCAGGCCTGTTTGGTGCAGCCGGGGGTGCTCGCGGCGGGGTAGAAGTAGACGATCACCTTGCGGCCGCGGTAGTCGGACAGCGAAACGTCCTTGCCATCGGCGTCGGGCAGGGTGAAATCGGGGGCGGGATCGCCGGGGGAGAGGCGTTGGTTGTCGGTCACCTCTTGCACGGTAATCGAACGTCCCGACAACGCGGCCGCACCCACGCAGCCTGGCTGGCTAGACTCGTCGGCGAGCGCGGTTCGCGGCACATTTGAACACGCGGTGTGAGCGACGGGCTCGCCAGGCGGCAGCCTGCGTAACCACGGAGAGACCCCGCGAGCACCGCAAATTGAACACAGGAGGATATACGTGGCTAGGGATACCGAGCGGATCGAGCGGGAGATCGAGACCGCACGGACACGGCTCGCGAGCACGCTCGACGAAATCGCCGTACGGGCCGATCCACAGCGCATTGCCGATGACACCAAGCATATGGTGCTGGCGAAGCTGAACCAGCCGAAGGTGAAGTACAGCCTGATCGGCACGGCCGTGGTGGTTGTCGGGTTGGTGCTTGTCAAGATTTTCCGCTGAGCCGAAAACGCAGAACACCCGGTGTGGCTGAGCACACCGGGTGTTCTGCGTTTCAGGGCTATCAGACCGTCGGGCAGGCGAAGCCGTCGCCGTCTGGATCCAAATGCGGGCCGTAGCCCGGTTCCCCGCGGAAAAGCGGTGCCCGACCGGCCGCGCGGGCCTCGTCGCAGTTGGCGAATGCGCCACCGGCCGAGCCGGTCTGGGACATGCCTGCCGAACCGGTCGCGGCCGATCCGGTATCGATGGCGGATGAGCCCGTTCCTGCGGAACCGGTGGGGACGTCGGCCAGGGCTGCGGGCGCCGCTAGAAAGGCGAGTGCTGCCGCGGCAACGCTGACGGTGAGCCGGCGAACGTTCATATATTCCTCTGTTTGTGTGCTGCGGTGGAGTAGCGTCCAGGGGGAGACGCCGCATCCACTGTTGTGACGGGCCGCGTACTTGTCAACTGCGCAGCAAAACAATTAGGGGCATTAGGGGACAACGCCCCTACTTCCGTTATTCGCCCAAACGCCTGCCTACCAGATGTTCGGCCGGGATATTGCCCATGCGTCCGGCCTGGTAATCCTCCATTGCCTGGATGATTTCGGCGCGGGTGTTCATGACGAACGGACCGTATTGCACCACAGGCTCTTTGATCGGCAGGCCGCCGAGCAGCAGTACCTCCAGGTTGCCGGTTCGGTTGTGTTGCAGGGCATCCGCAGCGACGGTGATCGAGTCGCCGGGACCGAATACCGCGAGTTGACCTTCGCTGATCGGCCGGCGCTCGGCGCCCACTGTTCCGCTGCCGGAAAGTACGTACGCCATCGCGGTAAACCGTTGCGGCCATGGGGTTTCCAGCTGGCCGCCCGGGGTGATGGAGGCGTGGGCGTAGGCGATCGGGGTATAGGTCGAACCCGGCCCCGCGAAGCCGCCCATCTCGCCCGCGATAATGCGCACCAGTGCCCCACCGTCGTGCGAACTGACCAGCGTCAATTCACTGCCGCGCAGATCCTGGTAGCGCGGTGTGGCCATCTTCTGCGCGCGCGGCAGATTGACCCACAGTTGGATGCCGTGGAACCAGCCGCCCGCGATGACCAATTCCTCGGCGGGCAGTTCATCGTGCAGGATGCCGGAACCGGCCGTCATCCACTGGGTATCGCCCTCGCTGATGACGCCACCGCCGCCATTGGAATCGTGATGCACCATGGTGCCGTCCATGACGTAGGTGACGGTCTCGAAGCCGCGATGCGGATGCCACGGCGCGCCCTTGGCTTCGTAGGGCTCATAGGCGACCGGACCCATCTGGTCGAGCAGGATGAACGGATCTGCCGAGCGCAGATCCATGCTCGGGAACGGCCTGCGCACCTCGAAGCCGGCGCCTTCGCGCTGCTGATGTGCGGTGCTGATGCTGCTCACCTGCCGTTCCCGCGTCGAATCCGTGGGTCGGGGCAGGCGCGGCAGCACCACGATGTCGGGGACGGTGATGGCTGGCATGGGCACCTCCTGAATAGTTGGTGTCCATGTCAACCAAACATTGGCTAGGATCATTCCCGTGGTGCGTTGGTTGAACGATGACGAGCAGCAGACCTGGCAGGCCTTCATCCGGCTGCGCCAGCGCCTGGATGCGACGCTATCGGCCGGGCTGGCCCGGGACGGACTGTCTACCGCCGACTACGAACTCCTGGTGCCGCTGTCGGCCGCGCCCGGCGGCTGTCTGCGCGCCAAGGAATTGGCCGCCGAGGTCTGCTGGGAGAAGAGCAGGCTCTCGAAACACTTGGCGCGCATGGCCGCTCGCGGACTCGTCGACCGTCGCCCAGCTGAGGACGACGCCAGGGGGATTCTGGTCGAACTCACACCCGAGGGACGCAAGGTGCTCGAGAAGGCGGCCCCGAACCATGTCGAATTGGTGCGTCGGATGTTCGTCGATCCGATGACACCCGCCGAGGCGCGTGCGCTGCGATCGCTGGCCGACAAGGTGGTCGTCGAGGCCGAGAGCGAGTCCGAACTCGGTTACTGAATCACCACGGTGCGATCGGCGGCTTCACCCACAGCAGCTTCTCGTCGCTACTATTGCGCTGTGCCGCAGGATGATTCGGATTCCGGGCGGCCCAGGTGTCCTTCTCCTCGAGCAGCTTCGCCACGGTCGTCCAGGTCTCGTCGGTGCTCGGCGGATTCGTCTCGGCCGCACGCGCCAGCTTCCGGCGGACCGCCGCCGGCATATCCAGCAGTTCCGTTCCGGTGATGCCGCGATCCCAGATATAGGTGGCGAGGCGGCGCGCCTTCTCGGCGCGGCTCTTCGACGCGTGGTCGGAGTGGGCGTAATCGGTCATGGCGGAATCCGCATCGGTGGTGGTCGGTCCTGGTCGACCCTACGACAATGCCTCCCCGCCGTCGGGCGGGGAGGCATTGTTCAGCAGTTGCGGATCAGTACGCCGAGTTGACGTTATCCATCGAGCCGTAACGGTGGGCCGCGTAGTTGCAGGCGGCAGTGATGTTGGCGACCGGGTCCCAGATGTCCCAGGCGGTACCCTCGACGTGGTAGGCGTTGAAGGTCGGGTCGATCACCTGGAGCAGGCCCTTGGACGGAATGCCCTTGGCGGCGTTGGAGTCCCAGAGGTTGATGGCCTGCGGGTTGCCGCCCGATTCGCGCATGACGTTGCGGTAGATGCCGTTGTAGCTACCCGGGATGCCCTGTCCTGCCATGATGTCGAGGGCGTGGTGGATCCAGCCGTCGAGGTTGTCCTCGTAGACCGGGGCCGGGGGCGGCGGCAGGGGCAGCCCCGGAATCTGCGGCAGCTCGGGCAGCGCGGGCAGACCCGGGAGGATCGGGGCGTCGACCGGCGTGACCGCGGGAGCCGGAGCGGCCGCGTCGACCGGCGCGGCCACGGGGCCCGGCTGCTGCTCGGAGACCATGGCAATGCGCGACGGAACGCTGTCGTCGGCCAGCGCGACTACGGAGGAGGTGCCGACGGCGATGACACCGGCCGCGGCCACTGCCAGGGTGACACCGTCACGCAGTGAAAGGCGGCGGAAAGAAGGGAGGCGTTTGTCGAGCATTTCGAAATCAGTTCCTTGTCGTGTCCAGAGAGGCGATCCGGCCCGGTTGAGGCAGTGCGGATCTCCGACGGGGCACCCGGTGGGAAGGCCCGCCTGAATCGGTTCGTATGCTGTTTTCGGGTTTTGTTGTGAAGGCCAGGCGAGCCCTGGCGCACGACGCGGTGCGAGTCACCCGTGGTCGGTTCCCGGCGGGTGCCGCTGTCGAGCGAGGAGAATGCGGTCACGGGCTGTTGTGCCGCTGGTATCTCCAGCAACCGCGGCGGATGAAACCCATCTGCCGTTGCGGTCGTTTTCCGACTGTGTGTGGATTGCTCCACAGTGTTACCAAACTGCAGGTCTGTTTCTGACCTGGTCTCAGCTTGGTCACGGCCGGTTAACGCAACATGAACGAATAGTGAATGGCGGGGGTTGCCGATCTTGGAAAGCCCTGGTCGGGCTCCTTGAAACCCCCTCTATGCGGGGAGTTTGCTGCTAAACCTGATGTGACGCAGGTCACGGAAATTTCAGGGTAACGCAGGCCACTTTGTCTCGATTTGGTCACCAAGAGGCCGGGCGGACCCGTCCGGGGGCTACCACGCGGGTCAAAATGTTACGCAATTCGGCCACCTTGGAATCGCCCAAAACGGATGCCCACCGGTCGGCGAATTCAGCCGCGGCAGCATCGGCCGCGCGCGTGCAGGCCCACCCCTTCGCGGTGAGTGTGATCAACCGTGCGCGCGCATCGTCGGGATGTGCGTTGCGCTCGACGTAACCCTTGCGCACGAGTTCGTCCACCAGCTGACTGGCCGCCTGCTTGGTCACTTCGAGATGTTCGGCCAACTCGCCAACCGTCGCCCCGTTCGGCGCCAGTCGCACGAAGGCGAACCCGTGCGTCGGCCGCACATCGGTGAACCCGGCCGCGACCACTCCTGCATGAATGGCATCCGTGGCGGCGGCTCCTGCGGCCAGCAACAGCAGGGCGAGGTCCTGGCCGGGCCGCAGGGTCGAAGCGGGTTTCGGATTCGACATGGCTGACATCTTGACACAGATAGGCAAGTTGGTTGACTATATAGTCAACCAACTTGACCAAATGAAGGAGTTCAGACATGCCAGTGACCCGTGCCGCCGACGCCGAGGTCCACGAAATGCACGGCACTCGATTCACCTCTTACATCCGTCCTGGCACCGGCAGCGCCGAACTCTGCGTCTGGCAGATCCAGGTGTCGGCCCACACCGAAGGCGTGCCGCACAAGGTGCTGCGCGAAGAGGCGTTCGTGGTCATCCAGGGTGCGGTGACGATCACAATCGACGGGCAGGCGGAGGCCCTGGTGGCCGGTGACGCCGCAGTGGCGCCCGCGAATTCGATGATCGCCCTGACGAATTCGGCCGCCGAGCCGGCCGTAATCGTCGTGACGGTCCCGGTCGGATTCCGCGGTCAGCTGCCCGACGGAACCGTCATCAACCCGCCCTGGGTCGCCTGATGGTGTAGGTGGAAAGCCGAGGGTTCCCACCACACGCAATCGCCGCAACCCACCCGGACTCCTCGAATCACAATCCGAGATCCTCGACCGAAAGGGTGTTGGGTGTCCGGATTCTCCCGGGGGCGACCGCTCTCAGTGGCCGATGTAGACCGACTTGATGTTGTAGTAGGACTCGATGCCCTTCTTGCCACGCTCGCCGCCCCAACCCGACTGCTTATGGCCGCAGATCGGCATCGAGGGATCCGCCGCGAGTGCGGAGTTCACCCAGATCTGGCCGGCGCGTAGCTCGTTCACGACGCGATGTGCGCGGCCGAGGTTTTCGGTCCAGATGGAGCCGGCGAGCCCGTACTCCGTGTCGTTCGCGGCGGCAATGACCTCGTCCTCGTCGTCGAACGGGATCACCGAGCCGACCGGCCCGAAAATCTCCTCGCGGATGAGACGCATGTCGGGCGTGGTGCCGGTGACAATCGTCGCCTCATAGAAGTAGCCGCGGCGGTCCATCACCTGGCCGCCGGTCACCACCTGCGCGCCGGCGGCCACGCCGTCGTTCACGATGCCTTCCACGCGCTGGCGCTGCTTCTCGCTGATCAGCGGCCCGAGGACCGAGTTGGGATCATCGCTTCCGCCCATCGGCAGCATCTTGGCGAAGGCGGCGAGACCGTCCACGACCTGTTCGTAGATGCCGCGCTGAACGTAGATGCGCGAGGTGCAGGAGCAGTTCTGGCCCGAGCCGGCGAGCAGGCCCATGCCGGCCCCCATGATCGCCTTGTCCAGATTGGCGTCGTCGAACATGATCAGCGGTGACTTGCCACCGAGCTCGAGCGTCAGGCGCTTGAGGTTGCCGGCGGCCGCCTTGACGATCAACCGTCCGACCTCCGTCGACCCGGTGAACGCGATCTTGTCGACGTCCGGGTGCGCAGTGAGCGCCGCACCTGTGGTCTCGCCGTAGCCGGTGATGACATTCAGGACGCCGTCGGGCAGACCGGCCTCGCGAAAGATCTCCTCCAGCTTCAGCGCGGTGAGCGGCGTCTCCTCGGCGGGCTTGAGGACAGCGCTGCAGCCCGCCGCGAGGGCGGGCGCGACCTTGAGCATCGCGACGAAGAACGGCCCGTTCCAGGGGATGATGAGGCCGACGACGCCGACCGGCTCGAGCTGAGTGAAAGTGTGGTAGTTCTCGAAGTGGCCGAGTAGTCCGTCGGACACGAGATTGCTCGACTCGCCGTGGATCTTGCCGACCCAGCCTGCGTAGTACACCAGCATCTCGAGCGACACCTTGATGATCTGACGCGCGGCCATCGCGTTCATGCCGTTGTCACGGGCCTCGATCGCAGCGAGCTCGTCGGTGCGGGCCCTGATGATGTCCGCAGCGCGGAAGAGCACCTCCGCGCGGTGCGCGGCGGGCAGCTTGCGCCAGACGCCCGACTCGAATGTTTCGCGTGCCCGGGCCACCGCAGCGTCGACGGTCGCCTGGTCGGAATCGACGACCTCCGCGATCAGCTCCTCGGTGGACGGGTCGAATACCGGGATGATCCCCGAGCTAGGGCTTTCGACCGCAGGATCGACGTCGATCGTGCTACTCAATGTTCCGCATCCTTTCGCCGAGCCGCTCCTACACGGAGAAGCGCCGGTGCCTCCAGTTGTTGAGAACCCTTTGCTGTGCAAGCACAGGAAGAATCTGGCCGCGTGCCGCCGCCGGCAGGACTTGGGCCGGCGCCGACCGTTAGTTCGAGATGGGCCCTGCGTCTCGAGGTCAGGGTCTCGTGGTCGTCGTACGCGACGTAGGTTACGCGCTTAACTAGAAGGCGTCCAGCACCGTAGGTGCTGACCGGCGCCAGCGTGGGCGCAGCCCACCGCACGGTGCTCGTCGAGCACGAGCCGTCGGCAGGGGAGTCGTGGCGTGGGCTTCCGTGACTTATCGGCGCCCTGTTTCGGGATCGGGCGAGCATGCAGTTCGGCTTGACGCGTTTTCGCCGCGAGCATATGGTTCTGCCAACTATTCGATGAATATTATCGAGTATTAGATAAAATTGCCGCATGCTCTGCCGCTGGAATTCTTCACGACGGTGCTGCGGTCGCGATCGTCGACAACGAGGAAGATGTGGGGCAGCGGTGGATCCGGATACATTGCAGGCGATCAATACGATCGAGTCGCTCAAGGCGCGCTATTTCCGCGGTTTCGACACCAAGGATTGGTCGACACTCGGGTCCGTCCTCGCCAATGACATCGACGTGGACACCACGGCGCTCGGCGGTACCAGTGTCACGGGTGCGTCGAATTATGTGGCTGCGCTGCAACGTGATTACGGCACAACGGTGACCGTTCATCACGGACACATGCCCGAAATCACGATCACCGCCGCAGGTGCGGCGACCGGAACATGGGCGGTGCAGGTACTGCTGGTCCGCCCGGACGGCAAACGCCTGCTGGCATTCGGCCACGATCACGATACCTACGGCATTCGTGACGGCCGATGGGTGATCACGAGCATCAAATCGACTGGCCTGCAAGAAGATCAGTCATGACGTACACGCGGCGAGCTTTCCTCATCGGAACCGGGGCCGCCGCCCTCGGTCTCGCGGGAGCGAGGGCGACACGCGTGTCCGCGGACCCGGTTGCCGCGGCGGCACCGGACGCCGCGACCGTGGTAGCGGCTGTCTCCGCGATCAAACAGGTCAAGGCGCGCTATTTCCGGGCCGTGGATACCAAGGACTGGGAGTTGCTCAAACAGCAGGTAACCCCCGATGTCGTGATCGACACGACTGGCTCGGCCGGCATCATCACCACCGGCGCGGACACCTTCATCGCTTATCTCCAGGCCACCATCGGTCCCGCCCGGACCGTCCATCACGGGCACATGCCCGAAATCGAGGTGCAGTCGCCGACCACCGCGACCGGGGTGTGGGCGCTGCAGGATCTACTGATCTTTCCCGGCAATATCCGAGTCGTCGGATTCGGGCACTACCACGAAACCTACGCATTCGACGGTGAGCGCTGGCGCATCAAAAGCTCCAAACTCACCCGCCTCTACCTCGACCCACTCACCGAGGGGAAACTGTTCGGCATGTGAGGACACCACCCGGTCAAGCGTGCGACCGGGCGCCGTCGGTGATCGCGGTCGTCATCCGGATCAGGTGGTGGCCGATGGTTTCGGTCTGCTCCGGCGGGAGTTCGCCGAGGGGGTGGACCGAGAGCAGCAGCGCCGCGTGTCCTTGCGAGTCGAGGACCGGCGCGGTGATGGCGGAAACCGGGTGGGGCCGACCGGAGTTGACCTCCGGAAATCCGAGCGTGGTGAATTCCACGCGCAGTTGATCGAGAGTCCCTTGGATATTCGATGGGAGCGCGATCGTGCCGGTGTCGAGCGTGCCGATGAGGCTCGCGGCTCGCCCGATGGCGGGCGAGGTGTAGTCCACATCGAATCCGCGGTCGCGGATCCGGACCAGCGTCTCGTTCAGCCGTTCGGCGATCGCCGTATTCGTGGATGCGGCCCGCTGGATCCAGGCGCGGCGCTCCTCGGCGGTGTCCCAAGCGGCGAACACGGCGCCGAACGGTGGCGCGTAGGGAATGCGATCACCTGGCCACGCTCGCTCACCGCCTTCGAACGCGGTGATCACCAACGAGTCGACGATCTTCTCGGTGACCGATGCGGCATAACCGAATTCGGCCGTAAGCGCGACCGCGGCGGCTCGCGCGGCCTCGACGAACGGGCGCGTATTCACTGCCGCCGCGACGACGGCGAGCCCGGGACCGAGTGCGTAGGCCTTCCCCGCCGGGTCGCGGGTAACCCATCCGCGATCGCACAGGGTCTTCAAGATCGCATGCGTGGTGGCCAGTGTCAGGTCCAATTCGCGTGCGATGTCGCTGTAGCGGAGCCGCTCATTGCCGCGACGTGCCAGCAACTCCACAACGTCGATGACACGCGCGGTCGGTGCCGATATCGCACCACGCATCTTGACTCCCTTCCCGCTCTGCCTTACGGTCGAACCCATCGAGAATTTGATAGAAGTTATCGAATATTCGATAACAGTACCTGAGGGTGACTCGCGACGCAAACCGAGAGAAAAGCATCAATGCCCACACCGGACATTCTCATCACCGTCCACCAACTGACGCAGGCAAAAGCGCATTATTGCCTGGCTGTCGACACCCAGGACTGGGCGGCTCTCACCGACCTGATGACCCCGGACATCGAACTGGACGTCAGCCACAGCAAGACCGGCGTCCCCGTCATCACCGGGCGCGACAACGCTGTCGCGATGATTCGCACCGCGCTGACCGGCGCTCGCACTGCCCACCAGGTGCACACGCCGCTGATCGATGCGGACGGCGACGAGGCCCGCGTCATCTGGGCCATGCAGGACCGCATCGTATGGAACAACGGGACGGCACTGACCGGATACGGGCACTACCACGAACGCTGGGTACGACGCCACGATGACTGGAAACTCGCCTCGCTCACCTTGACCCGGCTGATCACCGAAGAGTCCGGCACCACAGAGAGATAGAGGCATTCATGATGGCACGGGCAAAGACGCCGGTGACTTCGGGCGAGATCGCCGAGCGGTCGGCGGTCCGTGAGATCGAGCTGTGGGCACGCGGATATCTGCGCCGTCATCCCGGTGCGTCCCTGGAGACCGTCGGCGGGCAGGTTGTCCTGGCCGTGCGGGCGATCCAGTACCTGGTCGTCGACATCGTCACGGGCAAGTTCCCGTTCCGTGAATTCGTGCTCCAGGCGGTGTTCATGGCCAAGACCTCCTACGTGCCGACCATCGCCGTCGCGATCCCGATCAGCGCGACGATGTCGATCCTGTTCGGGCTGTTGGCTGGTCAGGTCGGGGCGACCTCGCTGGCTGGTGCCGCGGGGGGCCTCGCGGTGATCCGGCAGGCGGCGCCCATGGTTACGGCCATTCTGTTGGCCTCGGCGGTCGGATCCGCCATCTGCGCGGACCTCGGAGCGCGAACTATCCGCGAAGAGATCGACGCGATGGAGGTCATGGGCGTCTCGCCACTGCGGATGCTGGTGGTGCCCCGCTTGGCCGCAGGCATCGTGGTTGCGCTCGGGTTGACGATTCTGAGCTCCTTCGTCGGATTTCTGGCCGGATACCTATTCAACGTGTATGTCCAGGGCGGCACCTCGGGAAGCTATCTGGCTACGTTCTCCTCTTTCGCCAGGATCGGCGACCTCTACCTGGCGATGGTGAAGGCCGTGGTGTTCGCCGTCATCGTCACTGTTGTCGCGTGTGAAAAAGGCCTGAGCACCAAGGGTGGTCCAGGAGGCGTCGCGAACTCCGTCAACGCCGCCGTCGTCGCCTCCATCATCATGCTCATGCTGGTGAATGCGGGATTCACCGAGTTGTACACCATCCTCTTTCCGAGGACGACGCTCTGATGGCGTCGCGCTACTATCCGCCAGGAATCCGGCCGCTCGTAGTAGCCGGGAACACGATGGCGGTTCCGGTCATGCGGCTGGGGTACATGGTCACCTTCTTCGGCCGTGTGCTGGGCGGTATTCCGGTGGTGCTGCGGCACTATCGCACGGAGTTCCTGCGCATTCTGTCGAATGTGACGTGGGGAAACGGCTCCATCGTCGTGGGCGGCGGAACCGGGCAGGTCGTTCTCGTGCTCGGTGCCGCGGCGGGGGCGATCGTCGCCATCGAGGGCTTCAGCGCACTGAAACTGCTCGGCATGGCACCGGCTACCGGGATGATCGCCTCGACGGCGGTGACCCGCGAACTGGCGCCGATCATGTCCTCGATCGCCTTCGCCGCGCAGGCGGGCTGCCGCTTCACCGCGCAGCTGGGATCCATGCGCATCGCGGAGGAGGTCGACGCTCTCGATTCGATAGCGATCCGCCCGATACCGTATCTGGTCACGACGAGAATGCTGGCCTCGATCGTGGCGATGATTCCGCTGTACCTGGCCTGCCTCGCGTCCAGCTACCTGGCCGTCGAAATCGTTGTCGGTCTGTCCGGCGGCCAGTCGCCGGGTACCTACGAACACTATTTCCGCCTGGTGCTCAGCGGCACCGACATTATCTATTCGCTGTCGAAGGCTGTCGTCTTCGTCATCATTACCACGACGATTCAGTGCTATTTCGGTTTCTACGCCTCGGGCGGCCCGCAAGGGGTCGGCGTGGCGGCCGGGCGAGCGATGCGCGCGAGCATCACCGCGATGATCTTCGTGAATCTGCTGATGACGATGACGCTGTGGGGCTTTGACGCCGGCGCGAGAATCAGTGGGTAACAGATGTCGATTGCGTTCGAATCCGATGGCAAGGTCCTGCCCGACTGGCAGCTGCTTCTGCGCGGGACTGCCTTTCTCCTGGTCCTCGCGGCGGCCGCTGCCCTGATGGTCGCCAGATCGCAAGGCGCATTCCGGGAGACCGTGCTGGTTACGGCGGTTCTCGTTAATGTGGGTGACGGCCTGCCGCCGAAATCGGATGTGAAGTATCAGGGCGTTCTGGTCGGTCAGGTCGACAGTGTGACCCCGTCGAGCGGCGGCGGCCCGAATTACGTGCGGATCGATCTGAAACCCGAATATGTGCAGGGGATTCCGGCGACGGTGACCGCACGTGTGGTGCCGAGCAACGTGTTCGCGGTGCCGTCGGTCCAGCTGGTCTACCAGGGCGGCGGTGCACCGCTCGCCGCGGGCGCGCACATTCCCGAGGACCAGAGCCTGGATACGGTCCGGCTGCAGACATCCTTGACTGCGCTGAGCCGAATCGTCGCCGCCGCAGGGCGTTCGGAATCGGATCCGGCGCTCGGGGTCTTGGCCGTCGTCGAACGCGCCACCAGCGGTCGCGGCGCCGAGGCCATTCGGGCCGGTGCTGAACTGACCAGGATCTCGGAGGCGTTCAATGCGGCGATGGCTCCCGACGGGACCGCGTCGACACTCGGCGCGCTGTCGGATGCCCTTGCCGGACTTCGGAACTCGGCGCCCGACCTGATGAGCGCGGTGCACAACGCGGTGGGTCCGATGCGTGCGGCGGCAGAGCGCAAAGACCAGCTCGCGACCTTGCTGACGGGCGGCCTGAATACCTCCGCGACGATCGGCACGGCATTGGAGAACAACACGGGGACGATCACCGACATGACCGCGAAGCTGTCCCCGGTGGTCGGCACTATCGCGGTGGGGAGTCGCAATTTCGTCCAGATGACCACTTCGCAGACCCGGCTGGCCCGGACGTTCCTGGGGCTGTGGGACACCGCGGATCAGAACGTCACTGCCAAGGTCATCGTCGAGCTGACGCCGCATCGGCAGTACACACGCGCCGATTGCCCGCGCTACGGCGATCTCGAGGGGCCGAGTTGTCGCACGGCCCCGGTCGGCGGGCCCGCCATCATCGGCCCGAATGCGGCTGCAGCACCGGCGAATTATTCGTCTCCTATCGGGGGAAATGTGGGTCCGATCGGTAGCAGTCAGGAGCAGCAGCAGATCGCATCGATTCTCGGCGGCGGGCCCAATACTGCGGCCGACATCCTGTTCGGCCCCTTACTAAGGGGCAACGACGTGAAGCTCACCCCGGCACCGGATGCCCCGACAGGAGAGCCGCGATGAGCTACCGCAAACCGTTGCTCGGCCTGATCTTGTTCCTGGTGGTCTCGGTCGGGCTGACCTGGATGATGTACGTGACGCTGTCACGTGACGTCAGCGGGCAGACCGAAACGTACTCCGCGATCTTCACCGACGTATCGGGACTGCATGCGCGCGACGACGTGCGCATGGCCGGGGTACGGGTCGGCCGAGTAAAAGCCGTCGAACTCGAGGGCACCCGTGCGAAGGTGACCTTCGAGGTCCAGCGCGGCCAGGTGTTGTACGGCAACACGGCAGCGTCGGTCACCTATCAGAATCTCATCGGGCAGCGCTATATCGGACTGTCGCTGCGGGAATTCGGTGATCCGAAGGTGTTACCGCCAGGTGGGCAGATCCCGGTCGAGCACACCGAGCCGTCGTTCGATATTTCGAAGCTGCTCAACGGATTCGAGCCACTGTTCAGCGTGCTCGATCCGCAACAGGTCGACAACATCAGTGCGGCGGTGGTGCGGGCACTGCAGGGTGACGATGGTGCGATCACCACCTTGATCGCCGAAACCGCCTCGCTCGCACAGGCATTCGCGGGGCCGGACCAGGTGCTGGGTCAGGTGATCGACAATCTTGGTGCGGTACTGGGCGATATGTCCAAGCAGAGCGGCAACCTGAAGACGGTGCTGCAGCAGACGCGCAGGATCTTCGATGCGCTGGACCAGCAGCGTGATGTGCTGTTCGAGCAGGTCGATTCGATCTCCGGTGTGCTGAGCCGCGCCGCGGAAGTAGTGCGCGGTGCCAGTCCCTCGATCAATGCGTTCGTCGATCGGCAACCGGGATTCGCCCAGCACTTCATGGACAACAAGCAGAAGTTCGCCGAGCTGGGTTTCAATTTGCCGTTCCTGCTGAAGGGAATGGCCCGCGTTACCGACAACGGCGCCTATGTGGACGCCTACCCCTGCGATGTGCAGGTGAGCATGCTGCCCGGATTCGATCCGCTGCTCGGGGCGATTCTCGGGGCGAGCAACCCCGGCGGCAAAGTCGAGAACTCGGCGATCTGCAGGTGAGGCAGCGATGATACGACGACTGAAAACTGTGTGGCAGCGGATGCGCGGCTGCCCGCTCGAGGACCGCAGCAAACTGGGAATCGGCTTGGTCGCGGTCACCGTGGTCGCGGTGGTGGTCGGGGTGACGGTATTCGTGAATTCACTGCACCTCGGTGAGCAGACCTACCGGGCCGACTTCGCGCAGGCCGCAGGTGTCGGCTCCGGCGATGCGGTGACCCTCGCCGGTATCCAGGTCGGCACCGTGACCGGGACACGGCTGGCCGGGGACCACGTGGTGGTGACCATGAAGCTGCGCCGCGGCCTACCACTGGGATCCGATACCGGGGCCGCCATCAAACTGACGACGCTGCTCGGGTCGCGCTATGTAGAACTCCGCCCCGCCGGGTCGGGGCATCTGCGCGGCAATTCGATCGCGCTGTCTCGCACCGAGGTGCCCTACGACCTGCAAACCGCGCTGCAGAATGCCACCACGACCTTTAGCAGCATCGATGCCGATCGGGTCGCGCAGACGATGAATACCTTGTCCGAGCAACTGCGCGGTACACCTGCGTTGATGCCCGAAATCCTCGGCAACATCAGGTCGCTGTCCTCGGTGATCGCCGATCGCCGCACCCAGATCGGTTCGCTGCTCAACGGCACCGCTCAGGTGCTCGACGTGCTGCACGAGCAGCAGGCGGACCTGGCGGCCATGGTCGGTCAGGGCCGAAATGTATTGGAGCAGATTATTTCTCGGCGGCAGGCCATCGAAGCACTGCTGAACGCCGCTACCACTCTGGTCCAACAGCTGAAGCCCATCGCGGTGGACGACGGGCCGGAAATCCAGCAACTGATCACCGATCTGACGCAGATGACGGCAATGATCGCCGGGCACGACGACCTGTTGCGCAACATCCTGCAGATCCTGCCGGTGCCGTGGCGGTTGTTCGCGAACGCATCGGGGTCCGGCCAGGAACTGGCGGCCAATGCGCCCGACGGCGCCTTCATCGATTCCTTCATGTGCGCACTGAGCGGATACGCGAAACAAGTGAACCAGCAACCGTACTTCCAGGACTGCAAATGAATAGCGTGATCCGAGGAGTGAAGCTGGCGACCGTCGCCCTCATCGGCGCCGTGGTCGCGGGATGTTCCAGCGGCCCGCTCGGCGGGCTGACCGATACCTCCATGACGATTACCGCGCAGTTCGCGAATGCGAATGGCTTGTACACCGGCAACGCCGTCTCAGTACTCGGTATGCGGGTCGGCAAAGTCGTCGACATCCAGGCGCGGGCGACGCGCGTCGACGTCACCATGGATATCGACAAATGGGTCAAGATTCCGGCCGATGCCCAGGCGGTTGTCGTGTCGGACTCCGTGCTGACCGACCGGCACATAGAACTCACTCCGGTATATCGCGACGGTCCGACGCTGGCCGACCACACTGTCCTGACCACCGATCGAACCAGGACCCCGGTGGAATTCGACAGCCTGCTTGCGATGGCCGACAAACTGTCCACCTCGCTGGGTGGGGACGGCAAAGGCCAGGGACCGGTCGGTGGTCTGCTCGACGTCGGCTCGCAGATCGTGGCCGACAACGGGAACAATCTGCGCGACGCGATGAGCGAACTGTCGCGCGCAATGCAGCTCGGACCGGACAACGGGGCCGCGACCCGTGCCGCGGTTACCTCGGTCGTGCAGAATCTCGATGCCTTGACCGCGGCCGCGGCCCGCAATGATCAGGCATTGCGCGAATTCGGTTCCGGTGTGCGGACGCTCAGCGATATTCTCGCCGACCAGCACCTGGGAACCGGGGACACCGGGGCGAAACTGAATCAGATCATCATCGCGATGACCGATCTGCTGCAGCGTAATCAAGGCAATCTGCGGGCGCTGGCTTCGAATTCGAACACGATCACCAAATCCATGGCCGACTACAACGACAATCTGGCGGAATTTCTCGACGTCTTTCCGCTGGTGACCGACAACGCATACAACGCTATCGACCAGAATATCGGCGCACTGCGCGCCACGGTCGATTTGAACAGGTTCTTCCTCGACGGCCAGATGCTGAAGACGGTTTGCAACCTGTTGGGGCTGAAGGAGCTCGGCTGTGCGACCGGAACCGCGCGTGATATGGGTCCCGACTTCGGTATCGGCCAGATGCTCGCGGTCATGGCCGGCGCACCGCCGAAATAGCAGGGATGACTCGATTATGACGAAATTCGGTTCGCGACAACGCCTTCTCCGCATGACCGCGGTGGTGGCGGTATCGGCCGCTGCCTGCTCGGCCACTGCGTGTTCGGTGACCCTGGACAAGCTCCCATTACCGGCGCCGGGCGTCGGCGGCGACAGCTACTCCTTGACGGCTACCTTCGCCAACGCGCTCAACCTGCCGGCCAAAGCGAAGGTCCGGCTCAACGGCGCCGATATCGGTGAGGTCCAGTCGATGCAGGCCGAAAACTACACGGCCGTGGTCGTGATGCGGATCAAATCCGGTGTGCGGTTGCCCGCGGAGACCACCGCCGAATTGCGTTCGGCTACACCGATGGGTGACGTGTTCGTCGCACTTACCCCGCCCGCCGAGCCGGATCCTGCGGCTCCGGATCTGGGCGACGGCGCGCGAATTCCGCTGAAGTCGACGTCGGCTGCGGCGACCATCGAGGAAGTGCTCACCAGAGCGGCCTTGTTCGTCAACGGTGGTGCCATCGAGAACTTCACCAGCCTGGCCAACAGCCTCGGCGCAGCCGTCGGCGGTCGTGGTGACCGCCTGGCCGAGATGATCGAGCAGACCAGGGAATTGGTGAAGAACCTCTCGGCCCGGTCCGACCGGATCCGCGAAATCCTGGCGGCGACCGGTGATCTGAGCGCGACGATCGCGACGCAGCGCGCCGACGTCAGCGACGTTCTCGCCGCGGCCGGACCGGCTCTGCAGGTCATCGGCGATAACACCCGCGGCATCATCGATCTGGTCGGGCAGGTGAACCGGATCACCCAGCAGATTGCCCGGTACCCCTCGGTGAACGGCACGAACGACCGCAGCTTGATGGAATCGGTCAATCTGCTGGCCGACGGCATGAACACCGCAGCAAACAATCCCGACGCAAACCTCGACGCACTCATCGGGCTTATCCCGCTGATCATGAAAGTGACGAGTGCGTCGTCGGCGCACGTGAACGTCGATGTCGCCCGGCTCGCCATCGGCGCGCTGCCGGATCCGAATACTCCGGCCGATGCCGGCGCCAGAATGCCGGACGCGACCGATTGGGTGAATTTCATCGGATCGCTGGAATACACCCTCAACCGCTTGCGAGAAAAAGTCGAGCCAGGCCGATGAACACAGCCGTAATTCTGGAACCACCCGCGCGGGCACTGGTTTACACGGCGCGGCAAATTTCGCGCCACCGCCTGCTGACCTCGTGCCTTGGCCTGCTGCTCGTACTTGTCCTCGGGCTCGGGTACCTGCTTTTGGGCTCCCTGCAACTCGATCCGTTCCGGTCGCAATACCAGGTGCGGATCGAACTGGCCCAATCCGGTGGCCTGCTGTCCGGTCAGGACGTCACGCTGCGCGGCGTCCGGGTTGGCCGCGTGCGGTCGGTGGGCGTTGACGGCGAGAAGGTCGTCGCCGTTGCCGACATCCGCTCCGGTGTGCGGATCCCGCGTACCGGCGAGGTTCGGGTTGCCTCGTTGTCGGCGGCTGGCGAACAATATCTGGACTTCCTGCCCGCATCCGAGAGCGGGCCGTATCTAGCCGACGGCGACGTCGTCGCCAAAGAGCGGACGTCCACACCGGTCACGTTGGCCACCATGCTCGCCAGTATGAGCGGCACGCTGGCGCAGCTGGATCCGGCCCGGATCGAGGCGATAGTGCGCGAACTCGGTGCGAGTTCGGCAGCACCCGAGAAACTGGCTGCCATCGTCGACGGCGGCATGTTCCTGCTTTCGACCCTGGATTCGGTTCTGCCGCAGACAGTTTCGCTACTGCACAACAGCAAGGCAGTGCTCATCACGCTGGGTGATGTCGCTCCGGGGCTGCAGGCGACCGCCGCCAACCTGTCACAGACGATGGCCGGCGTCGGATCGATGACCGGCGGTTATCAGACCCTGGTCGACAACACACCGGGTGCGCTTACCGCGGTGGACAAGATCATCGCCGACAACTCGCCGACCATGGTGCAGCTGCTCGGCAACCTGGCCACCACGTCACAGATGGCCTACGTACATGTGCCGGCGCTGCAAGAATTCTTCTTCCCACAGCAGCGCACTGGCTCGACGCTCGATGCCATCATCTCGGCCCTGCACGACGGCGGGGTGTGGGCCATTGCGAGTGTCTACCCGAAGTATGCGTGCGACTACGACCTGCCGCGCCTCCCAGGCACCATTCCGGATTCCCCGGAACCCTATCTGCACGCCCGGTGTACGAATACCGACCCGTCGCTGATGCCACGTGGCGCGGCGAACGCGCCCCGGCCGCCCGGCGACAACACGGCGACCATCCCACCCGGCGTGGATCCACAGCAGCGCGCGGACCCGACACCGACCGGGCCGTACACCGTGCCACAGACCTACGGCGGTCCATTCGTGCAAGGGGGATAGCGCATCGGGGGAACGACGATTGTGAACAGGAGACAAGGATGAACAAGAGCTCAGTGATGGCATTGGACAAGGTCGACGACTCGGTCTCGTCCGACGGCGCGAGTGCGGTGTCCGACCAGGTGTCAGCCACGAAACCCGATGAGAGTCACGATGATTCGGAACCGTTGACTGTCGGCGCGGAAGCGTCCGACGCCGGTGCGGACGCAACTGAAAACGCCGACGCCGTCGCCGCTGAGGACGGCGTGGTAGCGGTCGCGGACGCCGCCGAGGGCACCGGGAAATCCGGCCGCTCGTGGCGCCGATTGCAGCCACGCCCGCTGACCGGGATCCTGATGCTGCTGGTCGTGGTATCGGTCATACTCGCAGCGGTGTTCGGCTGGAAACTCGAGACCCGCAACGATCGCCAAGCCGCGGGCACGGCGGCTTTGGCGGCCGCTCAGGACTATGCGGTAGCCCTGACCAGCATCGACTCCTCGCATATCGACAGCGATTTCGCGACCGTCCTGAACGGGGCGACCGGGGAATTCAAGAGCATGTACAGCAAGTCGGCCGATCAGCTCAAACCGATGCTGTTGCAGGCCAAGTCGGTCAGCAAGGGACACGTCGTCGCCGCGAGCGTGCAGTCCGCTGCCGAGGACCACGCCGTGATCATGCTGTTCGTCGACGCCGAAATCACCAACATGACCAACCCGACGCCACGCATCGATCGCAACCGCATCTTGATGACCATGGACCGCGTCGACGGTCGCTGGCTGACGAGCAAGGTCGAACTGCCCTAAGCGGTCCGCCCCGCCATCCAACTAAAAAGTGCCATATCGAAATTCGAGCAGGAGGGGTGAATCTCCGTGACCACCAGTGCAATCAACGACATCTACTACGACCCTTACGATATCCAACTCAATGCTGATCCCTACCCGATGTTCAAGCGGCTCCGCGAAGAGCTGCCTGTCTATTACAACGAGCAGCACGACTTCTACGCGATCAGCCGGTGGTCCGATGTGAATGCGGCACTGCTCGATACGGGTACCTATAGTTCCGCCCGCGGAGCCATCCTCGAACTGATCAAGGCCGGAATCGAGATGCCGCCGGGAATTCTGATCTTCGAGGATCCGCCGGTCCACGACATTCACCGAAAGCTCTTGTCGCGCATGTTCACTCCGCGCAAGATCCGGGAACTCGAGGACAAGATTCGCCAGTTCTGCGTCCGCAGCCTCGATCCATTGGTCGGCACCGGTCGGCTGGATTTCATCGCCGATATCGGCGCGCAGATGCCGATGCGCACGATCGGCATGCTGCTCGGCATTCCCGAGGAGGATCAGGAAGCGATCCGAGACTTCGCGAACGATCAGATGCGGACCGAGGAAGGCCAGCCGATGAAGGCTGCCTCGGAGGGGCTTGCCACCGGCGAAATCTTCTCCGCGTATATCGATTGGCGTGCCGAGCACCCGTCCGACGACATCATGACCGAGCTGCTCAACGTGGAGTTCGAGGACGAGAACGGAGTCGTGCGGCGACTGACCCGCGATGAATTGCTGATCTACGTGAACGTGGTTGCCGGTGCCGGTAATGAGACCACGACGAGGCTGATCGGTTGGGCGGGCAAGGTTCTCGCCGAACATCCTGACCAACGGCGTGAACTGGTCGAGAACCCGCGGCTCATTCCGAACGCGGTCGAGGAACTGCTCCGGTTCGAGCCCCCCGCGCCACACGTCGCGCGTTATGTGACTCGGGATGTCGAACTGCACGGCCGGACGGTTCCGGAGGGCAGCGTCATGATGATGCTCATCGGGGCGGCGAACCGCGACCACCGGCAATTCCCAGCGGACGGCGATGTTTTCGACATCCATCGGGACACCCGCCAACACCTGACCTTCAGCGTGGGCACGCACTACTGCATGGGGTCGGCGCTGGCTCGGTTGGAGGGGCGGATCGCGCTGGAGGAGATCTTGGCGCGGTTCCCCGAGTGGGAGGTCGACATGGCCAGCGCCAAGTTGTCGCCCACCTCGACCGTCCGCGGTTGGGAAACGTTGCCCGCCTTCACATCTTGACCGCCGAATCAACACAACGAATAGAGGTAATCATGACCGGACGGGTCGAAGGAAAGGTCGCATTCATCACCGGCGCGGCGCGCGGCCAGGGTCGCAGCCACGCCGTGCGGCTGGCGCAGGAGGGCGCCGACATCATTGCCATCGACGTCTGCAAACAGCTGGATAGGGTGCCCTTTCCGATGCCGACGCCGGAAGACTTGGCGACCACGGCCGATCTCGTCAAGGCCGAAGGCCGGCGCGTCGTCACCGCCGAGGTCGACGTGCGTGACTACGCGGCGCTGAAGGCGGCGGTGGATAGTGGCGTCGAGCAGCTGGGCCGACTCGACATCATCATCGCGAACGCGGGCCTCGCCAACCAAGGTGGTCAGCTGGTCGATCTCGAGGAAGACCTCTGGGAGGACATGATCGGAGTGAACCTCGGTGGGGTATGGAAGAGCGTGAAAGCTGCTGTGCCGCATATGATCGCGGCTGGCCGTGGCGGCTCGATCATCCTCACCAGCTCGGTCGGCGGTCTCAAGGCGTACCCGCAGGTCGGGCACTACGTCGCGGCCAAGCACGGTGTGGTCGGCCTCATGCGAACCTTCGCCGTCGAATTGGGCCAGCATATGATCCGCGTCAATTCGGTGCATCCCACGCACGTCAACACAGACATGCTCTTGAACGAGGGAACTTTCAAGCTGTTCCGCCCCGACCTGGAGAATCCGGGCCCGAAGGATCTCGAGCCGATCTGCCAGATGTTCCACACCCTGCCGGTGCCGTGGGTGGAGCCGAGCGACATCAGCAATGCGGTGCTCTACCTGGCCTCCGATGAATCCCGCTACGTGACCGGCGTACCTTTGCCGATCGACGCGGGCAGCATGCTGAAGTAGGCATGTCGGCGGCTATGACACAGTCGAAGAAGCTGGTCATCGGGGCCAGTGGTTTCCTGGGCAGCCACGTCACCCGTCGGTTGGCGGCAGATGGCGCGGACGTACGGGTGATGCTGCGCCCCTCCAGTTCGACGTTGGGGATCGATGACCTCGATGTCGAACGCGTTTACGGTGACGTCTTCGACGACGTCGCACTGCGCTCGGCGATGAAGGGGTGTGACGTCGTCTACTACTGTGTCGTGGACGCGCGGATGTGGTTACGCGATCCGGCGCCCCTGTTCCGCACCAATGTCGAAGGCTTACGGCATGTGCTGGACGCCGCGGTCGCGGCCGGTCCGGACAAATTCGTCTTCACAAGTACCGCCGGAACGCTGGCCATCAGCAACCAGCGCCCGGTCACCGAGGACGACCCGCACAATTGGAACGATGGCGGTCCGTACATCGCGGCCAGAGTCGCGGCTGAGGATCTCGTGATGCGCTACGTCGGGGAGAAGTCCCTTCCGGCAGTGGCCATGTGCATCTCCACGACCTATGGCCCCGGCGACTGGGGGCCGACACCGCACGGTTCGGTGATCGCCCGGGTCGCCGCCGGGCGGTTCCCGTTCTATCTCGACTTCTCCTCGGAGGTGGTCGGCATCGAGGACGCTGCGCGTGCGATGGTCCTCGCGGGCTCCCATGGCCGTCCCGGTGAGCGGTACATCATTTCCGACCGCTACATGAGCAGCCGCGAGGTCCACGAGATCGCCGCTGCTGCTGTGGGAGCCCGCGCACCGCGCATCGGCTTGCCACTGGGTCTGCTCTACTTCGCTGCCCGCGGCAACGACCTCGCCGCCCGAGTGTTGAACCGCGATCTCCCATTCGCCACAGTCGGTTTGCGCATGGCCGAGTTGATGTCGCCGCTCGACCACGGCAAGGCCGAGCGCGAACTCGGCTGGAAGCCGGAGCCGGTGGAGAATTCGATCCGCCGCGCCGCGGAGTTCTTCGAGCACCGCCGACGGGGATGGCGAACGGGATGAGCGGTGCACGGCGTGCCATCATGAGGCCATGGCCGCTCGTGAGGGTGACGCGTCGAGCGTCGAGGACAGGATTGTGCGGCCTACGAATGCCGATGTGGCGCGGCTGGCGAAGGTATCGACCGCGACGGTCAGCTATGTCCTGAACAATGCCGAGGGCAAGCGGATTTCGGCGCGAACCCGGGAGGCGGTCTACGCAGCCGCCGAGGAGTTGGGGTATCGGCCGAATGTCACTGCGCGGAATCTGGCGCGTGGTAAGGGTGGCGTGGTGCTGTACGTGGTGCCGCGCGTGGCAGTCGGTGACATGCCGATCGAGGCCGGTAACCGGATGACCACCGAACTCGCCCGCCACGGGCTGCTGCAGGTGCAGATCTTCCAGACCGAGGACGATCAGCAGGTCGTCGATGCCATAGGCAATCTCGATCCGATCGCGGTCGTCAGCATGTTTCCGCTGAGCAGCCGCGTACGGACCGCGGTGCGAGCGGCGAAGGTGCCGCATATCGAGATCGGGCTGCTGCCCGCGCTCGGGGATCCGCTGCTGTCGGTCGGCACGTTGCGGGTCGGGCATCTGGTCTCGCGTGGGCACCACAAGATCGGATTCGCCTATACCGGAATCGCGAAATGGCGTGCCCTGGGCGACTATTGGTTCGAGGGCGTCGCCCGGGCGGCACGCCTGCGCGATCTGCCGTCCATCAGCGTCGGTGAGGTCACTCCAAACAATGTCTCGGATGTAGTGGCCGGGTGGGTGCGCGACGGTGTGACCGCCGTGTGCGCGCAGAGCGACGAGATCGCGGGCCTGGTGCTGTTCGGCATCCGCGAAGCCGGACTCCGCTGCCCCGACGACCTCGCCGTGATCGGTGTGGACGCCAATCCCATGGGAGCGTTCAGTTCGCCGCCCTTGACCACGGTGGAGTTCGATCCTGCCGCGGTCGCCACTGCGGCAATCGCGGCAGTTCTCACCGAACTGGGGTATCCGGTGCCGTCGGCTCCCGAGCCGACCGATATCGCCCGGCTCGTCGTGCGCGCCTCGACCTAGACCGCGCGCGGCGCATCGAGAACTACTGCACCACAACAAAATTCGCCTACCTGCGGCACGCTCTTACGGTCTGTGCGGCGAAACCGGTGGCGGCGGCGCGGAGTTCACGTCGACAGCAGACGCAAGCCAGCTTGACGCCTTTTCGCCGCCAGAGCTAAGATTCTATCAATTATTAGATAAAATTTATCGAATACTAGATAATTAGAGCTGGCTCGCGGTTGCGATTCGGATTTCCCTTCATGCCGGTGCCGCAGGTCGCGATAGCCCGACAACCAGGAAGACGATGATGGCCGCGAAATCGACTCGCTTGCAATCGGATCGGGTCGGTATGTGAAGGCCGGGTCGATCACGCCCCTTATCCAGCCCACCGAGACGGGACGAATCCCTTGCCGCACAACATAATCGAGCCAACGGCGCGACAATATCGGGTGGTTCAGTGGGCCACCGGGAATGTCGGCCGACCCGCTCTACGCGCCCTCATAGAACACCCGAACCTCACACTTGTCGGGGTCCATACCCACAGCCGGGAAAAGGTCGGCACCGATGCCAGCCGCCTGTGTCAACTGCCGACAGACACCGGGATCAACGCCACCGGTGATATCGACGAAATCATCGAACTGGGTGCCGATTGCGTGGTCTATACACCGCGCGTCTTCGACATCGACACCGTCTGCCGACTACTGACCACCGGCACGAATATCGTGACCACCCACGGCATATTCCATCATCCGGCCAGCATGGATGAAGCTCTGTACGCACGCGTGGAGGCGGCATGCTGGTCCGGCGGAGCCTCGATCCACAGCACCGGCCACAGTCCCGGCTTCATCACCGAAACCATGTCCATCGCACTCGGCTCGATCCAACGACGCCTGGACCGCTTGATGATCGACGAATACACCGACCTCACCCACTCCGAAACCCCATGGACGCTGCTCGGCATGGGCTTCGGCATAAGCCAAGCGGCCTTCGAGCCCCACCGCCTGATCCAGGCCCGCCGCGCGATCAGCCCGTCACTGTGCATGGCCGCCGACGCTTTCGGTCCGCCACTCGACGCGATCGATATCCGCGGCGAACTCGCCACCGCGAATCGGGACGTCCAGGTCGGCGGCGCCGTCTTCCGTAAGGGAACCGTTGTCGCGCAACGGATCACCGTCTCCGGCACACGCCGCGGCCAGCCGCTGCTGCAGTTCCGCTCGACCCGCTACTGCAGCACCGACATCGACTCCGACTGGGCACTGCGCCCTACCGGATGGCATATCTCGGTCGAGGGCGATACGCCCCTCGAGGTCGACCTTCGGCCGGGGGAAGCGTCTGATCAGGCGAATGCCGCCGCGCCAACCTACGCGGCCAACCGCGCCGTCAACACCATTCCCTACCTATGTGCCGCACCACCGGGGATCCGCACCGCCCAGGATCTGCCACCCATTGCCGCGGCACTGTGGTGAGCACGTCCCGAGGAACGTAAATACTCGCGGACGTCCGGACCGTTTACCTTTGCTGGCGATACGCTGGCATTGTCGAAAGGTGAGCGCATGGCGCCCGGTATTCGCGTACCTGCCGAGTGGATTACACGCCGCTGATGACAGACGGTGATCCGCTTCGGACCCGCCGCGACGCGGTCACACCCGTCACGGCCGATTTGAGCGCGTCCGGGTTCGAAGACGCCGAAGAGGTCGGGCGTGGCGGTTTCGGTGAGGTCTATCGCTGCAAGCAAGTGGCGCTGGACCGCACGGTGGCGGTGAAGGTACTGACAGCTGAACTCGACGAGGACAATCAGGCGCGGTTCTTTCGCGAGCAGAAGGCAATGGGTCGGCTGACCGGACATCCGAATATCGTCACTGTGCTGCAGGTAGGTGTCACCGCAGGCGGGCGCCCCTATCTGGTGATGCCGTATCACCCTTTGGATTCGCTGGATGCGTGGATTCGCCGGCAGGGTCCGTTGCCGGTGCAGACCGCGTTGTGGATCGGGGTGAAGATCGCCGGTGCGCTCGAGAGCGCGCATCGGCTCGGCATCGTGCATCGCGATGTGAAGCCGGGAAACATTCTGCTCACCGATTACGGCGAGCCGGCGTTGACCGATTTCGGTATCGCGCACTTCGCGGGCGGGTTCGAGACGGCGACGGGGATCTTGACCGCATCCCCGGCGTTCACCGCGCCCGAGGTGCTCGGTGGCGACGACCCGACGTCGGCTGCGGATATCTACGGTCTCGGTGCGACCCTGTTCTGCGCGCTCACCGGGCACGCCGCCTTCGAACGACGCAGCGGTGAGCAAGTGGTGGCCCAGTTCGTCAGGATCACCAGTCAACCGGTGCCGAACCTGCGGGAAAGCGGCATTCCCGACGACTTGTCGGCCGTGGTGGAATCGGCGATGAGCCGGGACCCGAGGCAGCGGATGTCGGCGGGTGAGATGGGTAAGGCCATCCGGCAGGTACAGCGCCACCACGGATACCCGGTCGGTGAGATGGCGCTGCACGCGAACCCAGCCCCCGAGCCGCTGGACTAC
This sequence comes from Nocardia sp. NPDC050408, assembly GCF_044458905.1. Taxonomy (NCBI): domain Bacteria; kingdom Bacillati; phylum Actinomycetota; class Actinomycetes; order Mycobacteriales; family Nocardiaceae; genus Nocardia; species Nocardia sp. NPDC050408. The sequence continues at coordinate 273,660 of NZ_JBITIL010000003.1, forward strand.
ACGTCCGCGATGCAGGAATGGGGCCCGCCAGTGACGGCTGCGGGTCGCGGCAGCGTCGGCCAGCTGCCGCTGGAGCTGACCAGTTTCGTCGACCGCCGCTCCGAGGCGGCCGAGGTGAAGAATCTGTTGTCCACCTACCGACTGGTGACGTTGGCCGGGATCGGTGGCGTCGGCAAGACCCGGCTGGCGCTGCGCGCGGCGGCGAACGCTCGACGCGATTTCACCGATGGCGTCCGGATTGTCGAACTGGCCGATGTGGGCGACCCGTCGCTGCTGATCGACATAGTGGCGGCGTCGCTCGGCCTGCGCGACGATTCGGCCCGATCGACGCAGGAAGTGCTGGTCCAGTTCCTGCAGTCCCAGGAAACCCTGCTCGTTCTGGACAACTGCGAGCAAGTGTTGGCGGCTGCGGCGCAGCTGGTCGAGACGTTGTTGATGGCTTGTCCGAATCAGCGGATTCTCGTCACCAGCCGCGAGCCGCTCGACATCGCCGGCGAAGCGGTACTGCGGGTGTTGCCGCTGACCGTTCCGGACCCCGACGATGAACCGGCGCTGCGCGGACTGTCCAAATACGACGCCGTGACATTGTTCGCCGACCGCGCCGCTGCGGTAGTTCCCGGATTCGAACTCTCCGACGACAATAAGGCGGCTGTAGCGGGTATCTGTTCCTGGCTGGACGGATTGCCGCTGGCGATCGAACTCGCCGCGGCACGGATGCGCGCAATGTCGCCGCATCAGATCCTGCAGCGGCTCACCGATCGATACGCGCTGCTCACCCGCAGTAGCCGCACAGCGCCCACCCGGCAACAGACGCTACGAGAGTGCATCGACTGGAGCTACCAGCTGTGCACCCCGGTCGAGCAGCGGCTGTGGGCTCGGCTGACGATATTCGCCGGGGGTTTCGAACTCGACGCCGCCGAATACGTATGTGGTGCCGAGTTGGCACCGGAAAGTCTGCTCGACGCATTGTCGTCCCTGGTGGACAAGTCGATCGTGAACCGGGAGGAACCCGAAGGCGTTGTGCGCTTCCGAATGCTCGAGACGATGCGCGACTACGGTCGGGAGAAGTTGCAGGAGGCCTGCGAAAGCCAGGATCTGCGCCGACGACACCGCGACTGGTACCAGCGGTTGGCGTTGGACGCTGAGGCCGGGTGGATCAGCGATCAGCAACTCGACTGGCTCGCTCGCCTCGACCGCGAACAATCGAATCTGCGAGAAGCGCTCGAGTTCTGTGTGTCCGACGCTACCGCGGAGTCAGCGGAGGCCGGGTTGCGCACCGCCGCAGCGTTATTCGTGTTCTGGAGCTTCCGAGGGCGGTTCGGTGAAGGCCGACGGTGGCTCGACCGCCTCTTGGCCCACCCGGCCGCGCACTCGATACCCGATCGCGTCAAAGCGCTGCATACGAGCACGCACATGGCTGCGGTACAGGGAAACTTGGAATACGCGGCCACTCTCGTCGAGCAGGCACGCACACTCGCCGAACAAGATCCCGCGCCCACCACCAAAGCGCTGGCCGCATCCGCCGAGGGAGTTCTGGCACTGTTTCGGGGTGAGCTCGATCGGGCGGTATCCGTACTCGAACCCGCCCTCGCGGTATTCGAATCCAATATTCGAGGACATCTCTATATCTCCACATTGTCCGACCTCGGTTGGGCACACGCACTCCAGGGAGATACCGGACGGGCGATGCAGTATCACGAGCAGATACTGTCCATCACCCAAGCGTGCGGCGAATCGCTGTTCCGATCGACCACACTGTGGGGCATCGCCATCGCCGTATGGCAGCAAAACGACCGTTCCCATGCGCAAGAGTTACTGCTGGAATCGTTACGGGCCAACCGGCGCGTGCGCAGCCCCGTCGTCGCGGCTATGGCCATCGAGGGACTGGCCTGGACCGACGCCGACGACCATGGTGAACGCGCGGCCATCCTGATGGGTGCCGCCCAAAACCTGCTGCGACCCGCCCCTGGTGTCACCACATTTTTCACGGAGCTAGCCCGCTATCACGACGAATGCGAGCGCACGGTGCGTCGCGCACTCGGCGACCGAGGATTCGACGTCGCCTTCCGGCGCGGACAAGCCATGGTGATGAACGCCGCAGTGGCGTACGCCCTGGGAGAACCACTCACCACCACTCCACCCGACTCCGGACTCACACTGACCAAGCGTGAACGTGAGGTCGCCAACCTTGTCGCCCAGGGGCTCACCAACAAACAGATCGCCGCGAAACTCGTACTCTCCCAACGCACCGCACAGCACCACGTCGAACACATCCTGAGCAAACTCGGCTTCACCTCCCGCGCACAGATCGTGGCCTGGGTAATCGACGATGCCCAGCAAGAGCGGGACCGTGGATCCATCGGCGGTTTCGGCTCGGTGCGCTGAACGAGGTTCCGATACTTCGTATCTCGGTAAACGGAAATTTCCGGTTACCGCACGGCTTAAACCGGACTAGTATGCTATATATTTATTGACCGGCCCATTGATAGCCTTTCGATCATCCGATCAACATAGGGCCAATTCAACAGCATTGCTGGTTTACGGTTGCGACCCCGTACTTGCCCTGTCGAACCCCGCTCCCGGTGAGTGGGATGAAAGCGCGCTGAACCGCTCTCGCGGATGGGATCGAGATTGACAAATTCCGCACAACTTTTATTTCTTCCCGTTTTCAGTGCTCGGTGCTAAAAATATCACCAACGTACGGCACCAGTTATGCACACCTCCTATTGTTCGAGGTAAATCGATTCGAGCTCCTTCGGCTCAGAAACACCGCAATGCACGAAATGAACCACCGGGTGCCGCACGCCGAGTGGAGGAAATGCTTCCGTATTCAGAAAAGACATCGCCTTTTAGGTTCTGCATGGACCAAAGCACTCGAGCTGCTCGGTCCTGTCGAGCATCCGCAACTGACCAAATTATTCGAGATATCCTCTCGAAGAGGAGAAGAGATATGTCTGTAGAAATCCATCGTCGGTTCCTTCCCGGACCGAGCGAGCGAGGTGTACTGCGCACCGCTGTCGCGTTGAGCACGGCGACAATGCTCGGCGCTGTCGGCATCTCGATCGCCAACGCCGAGCCGTCGCCGTCCCCCGCTACCCCGGGCGCCTTCTCGGCGACCGACGCGGTCGCCGATATCGAAGCGATCAAGCAGCTCAAGACCAGCTATTTCGCGGATATCGATGCGAAAAACTGGGACGCGCTGCGCGAACTCCTCGCTCCGGACGTCATCGTGGACACCACGGGCAGCGGTGGCCCCATCCTTGTCGGGAGGGACAATTTCATCGCCTTCCTGAAGCTCACGATCGGTCCCGCTAAAACGCACCACCAGGGCTTCGATCCTGCGATCCGGCTGACGTCCGCGACGACTGCCGAGGGCGACTGGAGGCTGGAGGACATACTCATCTGGGGTGGCACACTCGGAGTGCACGGTTATGGCAACTACCACGATCGCTATGTGAACAGCAACGGCAAGTGGGTGATCAAATATTCCAAACTCACCCGCACACGCCTCGATCTCATCAACCCTGACGACGGCACGATAATCCAGGCAGACGTTCCAATCGAGGAGATCGTCCAGAAAGTCAAGGATATCATCGGGCCCTGGTAATCACAGCAAAGGCGGGAGACCACGCACGTGGTCTCCCGCCTTTCTATTCGAGGAGAACCGACAATGGATCGAACCCCACCCATTTTGTATCCCGAACCGCTGATGTGGGTCCGCTCACCTGCCGGATCAGCGCGGAATAACGCCGGAAACTCCTTAGCGATAGTCCACGTCAGCGTGGTGGGCCGGAAATCTCCAGTTCTTGGACAGTGGGATGGATTGTGGGATTGGGATTGATGACCTGGAGGCGTAGGTAGCGGGCGGTGAGTGAGTTTTGTACTGTGCCGGTTGCGGGATCGGTGGTGACTGGTGTCCAGGTTTGGTTGTCGGTGGATGCGGTGATTGTGTACGTCGGGGCGTGCTCGGCCCAGCGCGGGAGGATTCTGCTGATGGGGTGATCGGTGCCGAGATCGACGGTGAGGTTTGCTTGGGTGCCCTCGGGCGCCCAACCGGTGGCGAGGCTGCCGTCGACCGCGGCGGCGGCGTATCGGCCCGGTTCCTCGGAGGAGGCGGCAACCGGTGTACATCGGGCGAGGTTTTCGCTGTGCTCCAGATCCGGTCGTCGAGTCATGACGGTCAAGGGCTGGCTGGCACTTAGCAGGTCTATGCCGGTCGGGGTTTCGACGTGCATCGGCACACCATCGGTGAGGGTGATGATTGTGCTCTCGGGCCCGAGCTCGGCGTCGAACGTTCTTCCCTGCCAGTGCATTCCGTGAATAGACACTCCGGATTTCAGTTCCGGCGATAGCAGGGGGTCGATACGGATCCCGCCCTCGCGCAGGCGCAGCCCCAGCAGTCCGTTCGTGAAAGACTGCAGGAATCCCCCAGCCGCGGTAACGAACGTGAACGCTGGAGCGCTCAAGGTCTCCGTGATACCACCGACACCCCGCGACTCCGAGAATTGCCCGAACGGCGCGCGCATGAATGAACGCACCGCACGTTCGAGATAGGTTTGGGTCACGCATCCAGGGCGCCCGACCGCCGCAGCGGCGATGGCGTGGATGGAGTCGGTCATCGCCGGACCGCCGGAATCGGTGCGTTCGACGTAGTAGTCCAGCGTATGCTCGGAAACCTCTTGGGACATAGGCCATTCCAGTGGATAGATCAGCAGCGCGGCATCAGCTTGTTTGATCGGTGTGCCTGGATAGCCGTCGTACTGGAGGAAGATCTGCCGCGCCGGATCGAACGGAATGTGGAGCCGGTCGGCGATCGTGGTCCATTCGGGTGGGATCGGTTCGCCGAGGAGATCGGCGGCGTGTGCGGCGTCGCGCAGGGCAAGGGCGGCCACAGCGTTGGTATAGACCCCATCCGGTACGCCGTTGCTGTATTCGTCGGGGCCTGCGACATTGTTGATGGAGTAGCTGCCGTCCGGATTCGACGTGACACGCGAGACCCAGAATTCGGCCACGTTCTGCATGATCGGCCAAATGCGGGTGCGTAGATAGTCCTCGTCACCGGTAGCGAGGTAATACTGCCAGGCGGCCAGCGAGATATCGCCCTGCAGATGGATCTGGTTCAGGCAGTGCGGCGGTAGCCAGCTGTGACAATCGGCCAGATCGCCGCGGCTGGCGCTGGTCCACGGATAGAACGCGCCGCGCAAGCCTAGGAGCCGCGCATTGGCCTGCGCGGCCGGTAGCGTCTTGTATCGGTAGTCCACAACCGATTTCGCCAGCTCGGGCGCGAACTGCAACAGCATCGGCAACATCCAGGTATCGGCATCCCAGAACACCGCGCCCGCATAGTTGTCGCTGCTGAGCCCAACCGGTGAAATGCTGTTGTCCTGCTGGGAATTCGTACTCGAATACAGCGAATACAGCGAGCCACGCACCCAAGACTGGACCTCGGGATCATCCGGTATGACAATGTCGCCGCGCCACAGCGTCCGCCACGCCGCCGCTGTGTCGGCGAGCAGCCGCGACCAGCCCTTGTCCGCGGCCCCGCGCGCGGCGTCGAAAGCAGCAGCCGCGGAATCCGAGGCGGTGAGCGTTGTGTCCACACCGACGAACTTCGTCACCTCGTAGGTTTCGTCTGCCCGCACCTCCCACCGCACCTCGCGGCCGATACTCAGTTCGAGCGCTGGCGAAACCTGCTGTGCCGTCGATGCTTTCGTGCGTAACACCGAAGCGACCTCGCCGGTGACCGCAGTGCCATCAGTTCGGAAGCCGACGCCGATACCGTCCTCGCCGCGCGCACCACCGCCGCTCTGCGTCATTCGTCGCGCCCCGGCGCCGTCGATCACATCGCTGACAGTGACCTGACCGGACCAGTGCGGAACCATCGTCAGCCGCACCGCACCGACATGCTGATCGACGCGATCGGTGAGCACCTCGTACACCAGATCGGTGGCCTTGCCGTCCCGTGTGGTCCAGGTGAGAGTGGTGCGTACCAGCCCGCACCGCTGGTGCACCGTCTGTGCGAAATTCGTGATCTGCGCCGCCGGTGTCGCGCCGGAGTACTTCTCGTCGCCGACACCAACGGTGAGGCCCGACCAGTTCGGAATGGCCGCCGCCACCTCGCGGTCCGCGGCGACAGTCGGTGTATGACCGTAGAGTCCGGCAACGAACGCGCCGTCGTAGCGGGGTGTGTACAACGGCCAACCACTGCGCTCGTTCGTCACGGCGTAGCCCATACCGCGCGGGGGCACCCGCAGCCCGAGATAGCCATTGCCCACGAAGGGATGTCGATCGTAGGCGGCATCGACCTCGCTGCTCGACGGTGCCCACTCCGGCGCAGCGGCGACTTCGTCATCCGGGCAAATGGCCCCGATCGTCGTCTCGGAGGTGTGGTGTACGGCGACCGCAGGAACCCGAGTTGCCAGCGCGAGGACCACAAACATCGCAACAGCGATCCAAGCCCTGGCCCACACGCCGATGCGCCCGAAGCACCTGCCTATCAAGGACAACTGCGTACCTCTCCATGTGGCGTACGCCCGTGTACGCCAGCGCCACCGAAAGCTGGATCCGGAGTTATCAATTATTCGATAAAAGTTGACGAATAATTGAGAGAACCATAATGGCGTGTCGGTCGAGGGTCAAGACCGTATTCCTGCTGCGACCGAGCAGATTTCGTGCTTCTCGGCGGGTCGGCACCCGAGCGGGTGAGCCCGAAAGGTGGACCGCTACGTGGTCGCTGGGGCCCGCAAGAGCCAGCGGCCGCTGAAGCGGATCGCGAAGGATTTCGAGATCTCCGTGGACTGCTTGCGCATGACCTCGGCGCCGGTCTCGGCATTGCGTGACGCGATTGCGTTGCAGCTACCGAAACGCACCTTCGTGCACTCAGTTTCGAGCCAAACCGTTCGTATCCGTCTGGCGCGCAATGGACTACGTCGATCCATTGGCAGCCTCGGCGCATGTGTGGCCTTGACCTGACCGGTAGCACTGTTCGCGGACCGGGGGCCGACAGTGACAGCCGGCCCGCGCGCTCGGCAATGACAGCGGTGGCCGGATCGAGCGGGTGGTGGCCCTGGCCGACCGGACCGGTGCCCCGCTGGCGCGCAGCGCGGCTCGACGCGGCCTAGTGCTGGGAGGGGTATCTTCGCGACCGCCGAAACCACCTATCGGCGAGTCGAATTGCTGGCCTCGGTCCCGATGACACCGGCTGGGGGCATTTGGAGCGGGTCAACGCCTTGGCCGAAGCGGCCGAAATCGGCATCGGGGGCCACCGCCCTGTTCGGCCATGACCCAGCGCGCCCGCTCGCCACAGCCGCGGCATTCGATTCGGCCGAGGAGGTCGAGGAGGGCGAGGCCGACGAACCGTCCGCCGCGGACAAGGCCTCCCGCGACTTCGTCTGCCCACTGCCGCTATCAGCGAGCCCGAACACTGAGTCTGGCCGGTGGCGCCTCGACCGTTATCGGCGCCGACGCGTACACCGACTTCGGAACACCGCCTCGGTGAGGTCACGACGACGCCTGAGGCGCCGAGGATCGCTCACCGATCGCCTCTCTCGCGACGTCGACAGCGGCCGAGTTGGGTTGTGGGTCGTCGACTAAGCACGCAGTCGCTGAGCGAACTCGGTGGCCCAGTAGGTGAGGACGATCCGTGCCCCGGCCCGGCGGATCGCGATGAGGCTCTCCTCGATGGCCCTCTCGCGCTGCACCATCCCGTGCTGCGCTGCCGTCTCGATGGCGGCGTACTCGCCCGACACCTGGTAGGCGGCAACCGGCACGTTCACGGCGTCGGCCACTCGGCGCACCACGTCGAGATAGAGGCCTGCGGGTTTGACCATGACCAGGTCGGCGCCCTCCTCGATGTCGAGCAGTACCTCGCGGATCGCCTCCCGGAGGTTGGCGGGGTCCTGTTGATGAGTGGATCTGGCTCCGGTGAACGAGGATTCGACAGCCGTGCGGAACGGACCGTAGAAGGCGGAGTCGTATTTAGCGGCATACGAGAGGATGGCGACGCGCTCGTGTCCGGCGGCGTCGAGTCCGGCACGGATGGCGGCGACCTGACCGTCCATCATTCCACTCGGCGCCACCAGGTGGGCTCCGGCGCAGGCCTGCGCCAACGCGACTCGGGCGTAGGCGTCGAGCGTGGCGTCGTTATCCACGTCACCGTCATTGTCGAGGAGCCCGACCTGGCCGTGATCGGTGTACTCGTCGAGATTGACATCACTGATCACCACGGTCGTGTCGCCCACCTCGGCCGCGACGTCGCGGATCGCGAGCTGCGCGATGCCGCGCTCATCCCACGCGCCACGTCCGTCCGGGTGCCTGTGCTCGGGCACACCGAAGATCATGATGCCGCCGACGCCTGCCTGCGCGGCCGCCGCAGCCGCCTTGCGCAGACTTTCGCGCGTGTGCTGGACCTGGCCGGGCATGGCTGGGATCGGCCTCGGCTCGTCGATGCCCTCGCGCACGAACATGGGCTGAACGAGGTCCGACGGGTGCAGCCGATGCTCGGCTACCAACGCTCGTAGCGCGGCGGTGCGGCGCAGTCGCCGCGGTCGGTCGGTGGGGAAGCTCATGCCTTGAACTCCAAGATCTGCTCGATGTGCGCCAGCAGGTCCGGGGATGGCCGCCGATGCCAGTATCCGGTCGTGGCTTTGGCCGTGATGCCGAGAGCGCGGAGTCCTACCAGGTGCTCGGCGGTCTTGATCGCCAATCCGCCGGGGTCGATGACCGGCAGTCCGCACAGCTCCTGGATCTCCAGGTGGACGAGGAGCTCGTTGGGTATGCCTTCTGCGGGCACCAACCAGTGAGCGCCTGCCGCCGCCGCCCGCTCGGCGGCGACGGTGTAGGCCCGTACAAACGGTTCGAAGTCGCCGGCCAGCGCACGAGAGATGACCGCCGCGCCGTCATCGATCAACTGATAAGAGGCCAATGCGGCGCCCGCGGCGGCGATGTTGTCGGTAATCGGCTCGACCAGATGTGGAATGAAGCCGATCAGGCCGAGCCGATGACGCTCCTGCCTGGCGGTCTGCCAAGTGGCATCGCCGTACCCGACGACGGGAATGGTGGCGCGCACCCGTGCCGCGACCAGCCCCGGGTCCTGGCCAGCGCCGCTGATCCAAGCGGCACAGCCGTCGCGTTCGGCGGCGACGGCGGTGCGCGCGAAATAGTCGGCGAAAAGCAGCCCGATCGTCCCGAACCCGACCAAGTCCTCGGGTAGCTCGGTCGAGTAGAGCAGCGGCGGCAGGGTATGGATCTCGACCTCGGTGGTGGGATCGGAGACCTTTGCCAGATGGTCGGCGTAGAGCTTGTCGAGCAGCTGCGAACGCCCCTCGACGGCATGTTTCTGGAACCGAATTCGCATGTCAGATCTTCCTTACCGGTAATGGGGCGGTGTCGAGCATGGCGGCGTTCACGAGGTAGTTCCTGGTGGCCTCGCGTTCGGCGGCGATGGCTGTGAGCGCGGCGACAGCGGCGCGCAGCCGCGCGCTGTCGCCGTCCTGAACGCCGGCGACCCTGGCCTCACTGGCCGGGACGACATGATCGACCAGGACCGCGCGGCGTCGCCGCGACCACTCCGCCAGCGCGTCCGGTGCGGCCTGTCCGGCCAGCACGCCGGCGAGTGTCCGGCCGAGATCGACCGCATCGTGGATACCGGCGTTCATATTGAGACCGCCTGCGGTGGAGGTGACGTGGGCGGCGTCGCCCGCGAACAACACCCGGCCGTGGCGGAAAGCGTCGAGTACGCCACTCGCCAAGCTGTAGCGGTGCACATCGAAGATGTCCAAGGTGCTCAGTTCCAGCCCGGCCACGCTCCGCGGCACGGGCTCGTCGGGGGCGAGCCGGAGAATGAGCCGCCAGTGGTCAGGCAACCGCAACAAGCTGCACGACTGAATCGGGTCACGCACATAGGTCACCGACGCCAAGCCCGGAAGCAGTTCGTCCAGCGGTGCGCGGGTGAAGATCCGCAACGCATGCGTCGGATAGACCGACAGCGGCAATGCCGCAGCGAGTGAGGCCCGGACAGTGCTGTGCGCGCCGTCCGCAGCGATGAGGTACCTGGCCCGACACCAGCCGCCCGCGGCGCGGACACACACGGATACGCCTGTGTCGGTGACCGTTTGCACCGCGGTGCCGAATCGGACATCGACCTCTGAATACGCTTCGAGGGCGGCGAGCAGCAGCGCGACGAGCTCCGACTGCTCCACGTGCAGCCGAAAGGGATACCGGGTCAGCTCGCTCAAGGTGGCCATGCTCATCTCGGCAAGTACCGCCCCGGACAGGTCGCGCCACTGCAGGCGGTTCACGACGACGCCGCGCGCCACCAGGGCCGCGGCCACTCCATGCTCGTCTAGCAGTTCGAGCGTGGCCGGGTGAAAGGTGGCGGCGCGTGAACGCGTCGCGGGCCGTGGCTCTCGTTCCAGCACCAGCACCGACACCCCGGCCCTGGCCAGGGTGAGAGCCGCAACCAAACCGACCGGTCCAGCGCCCGCGACAATCACCTCGGGGCTCATGTCGCGACCGACTGGGCCGGCGTCTGGGGCGCGGTGCGTCCCCAGGAGGCGGGCAGGCCTGCGCTGGTCAGCGCCCACCAGACGCTGCACAGGTTGGCGGTCAGAACGAGCCGCTCAGCACGCGAAGTCAGCAGGTCGATCGCGCGCAGCGTGCGCATGCCAGTGCCGGTCAGCAGCAGCGCCGTGTCCCGTGGCGGCGCGGCCTGCTCGAGCTGCGCAACAAGCTGGTCCGTAGTCACCTCGTAGGGAGCGAAACGCGTTCCGGCCCGCACCGCGACCACTTGGGCGATTCGGACGCCCGCCGCCGCCCAGAACCGCTCGGCGCATGCGGTCAGCCACGGCTGGTAGGGCGAGACCAAGGCGACTTCATCGACGCCGAGGTGTGCCAGCGCGCATCTGATGGCTTCGGTGGCGGAGGCGACCGGCAGGCCGAACTCTGCGCTCAGCTCGGCGCACTGGCGACGATCGTCGGCCGGGCCGAGCAGATAACGGGAGCCGCTGCACGCCATGACCAGAGCGTCGAGCGACAGATCGCCGAACGAACGGATCATGTCGGGCAACGCGTCGTTGTAGGCGTCCAAACGCTCCGCCAGCGGGCGGCCTGGCCGTACCGGAAAGCGGGTGACATGCAGATCTGCCCGCGCGTCGAGGAGGCGTGCGAACTCCGGCTCCACCGCCGGATTGGACGGTGGCACAACCACACCCACTCTGGTCAAGGTTTGCCTCCTGGGCGGTCGAATACGAAGAAGGTCCGAAGCGCGTCGACGAGTCCGGCATCGCGGGCCACCCGCGATCCGAGGTCGCCGAGGAGGCCATCGACCACCCGCTGGATGGCGCGGGCCACTTCGGCGCGCGCGTCGGCGTCGAGCCTGGGTGCACGGGAGTCCAGGCGACGCAGCTCCGCCTCACACACGGCCCCCACCCAGTTCCGCAGCGACGACAATGTCTCCGTGGTGAGCCGGTTTGCCGTCTGGTCGTCGGCACTGGTCTCGATCGGCTCCATGTGGGCGCTCCGTACGACGACAGGACCTGACAATGCCGCGCTCATCGGCGGTCCGGCCGCGATGCCGTACACCAGAGGTCGGCATGGATGGGTTGCACAGCGCACGTCCTCCGGTCTCGGCTTCCGCAGCTCGCCGAGATTTCGCCGGTCAGACGTTCGACGCCACTGCCGCAACAAGTTTCGGATACCGTCGGACAGCGCAGGTAGTAGGGAAACCCCTCAAATCGGTTACCGGTCGAGTCGTGGCCGATGCCGGACACCGGCGCCGACGGCGGCGAGTTCGGCGCGAGACGAGACGCGGAGCTTGGCAAACAGGCGGGTGAGATGGGGCTTCGACCGATTTCTCGCTCAGGAACCACAAGATGCGTCGCGCGTCGGTCGAGCGCGCTCATGCACCCGATGACCGGTCAAATGGTCAGATCGTGCTGATCTACCAACTGGGCGTAATCCGTGTGGATTTCGCCATCGAACAGTTTCCAGTAGAAGGCGTTCATCGCCGTGGCGGCTGGTGCGTGTCGGGTCAGGATCGCGGCCACCGTCGGAGCCACGTCGGCCGGGATACGGCCAGCCGCGCGCTGGAGTGCGCACTCGTTACGGGCGACGGGGTCGCGGCTGGTCGGTATCGGTATCACCCCGGGGTAGACAAACGTCGCCCGGATTCTCGAGTCTCGGGCGCAACCGCGCTCTGCGGGGGCTGGTGATCGTCCGGTGGCGTTTGGCCTGTCAGGCGCGGTCGTGGAGCGTGACCTGGTAGCCGTCGGGGTCGGCGAAGGTGAATGTCCGACCGAAGGGGCCGTCGATCGGTGCGGAGACGATGGTGTGACCGTCGGCGACGAGAGCATCGTGAATGGCCTGGACGTCTGTGGCGTGGAGCCAGATCGCGGCACCGATGCCGGGCTGAGCAACGGATGCGAGATCGGTGCCGGAAACGACGTCGCGGAGTGCGAACGCGATCGGCTTCGTGTCGAAGACGACGGCGTGCGGAGGTCCGGTCTGCGAGCGGACGAGGCCGAGGTACTGCTCGTAGAACGCCTGCGAAGCGTCGAGGTCGCGCGCTTGGAGCGAGATGAAGTCGGGGCCGGTGGCGGGCATGATGATGCTCCTCAGTCTGTGTCAGTTTTCTGACACCGGTTAATCTATGTCAGAATACTGACATGAGTCAAGACGGTGCTGGCGTCGACTTGGAGACGTCACTGGGCTACCTGCTGAAAGAGGCGTCGAGCGCGCTGCGTGCAGCCATGGACGAGGTGCTGCGGCCGCTCGGGATGAGCGTGACGCACTACTCCTGCCTCGAGCTGCTGGCTCAACGACCGGGCTTGTCGAACTCCGAGCTCGCGCGGGGCGCGTTCGTGACCCGGCAGACGATGAACGTGCTGCTCCAGGCCCTGGAACGAGACGGCTACGTGACCAGGCCTGCGGAGGCACCCGTCGGGAAGGTTCTGCCCACGCGGCTCACGCCTCGCGGCCGACGGAGCCTCGAGAAGGCGACCGTAGCGGTCCGGTCCGTCGAGGTCAGAATGCTGGCCTGCATGACCGAGACCGAGCAGTCAAACGCCTTCCGGATCCTGCGGAGCATGATCCATTCCCTGCGCGATGGCAACGACGGTGCATAGCTTCAGCCGCACCTCGCGGCTGATGCGCTGATGGAATGGTTCACAACTCGACTTCGTGCACCGCGGCACCGGCTCGCACTTCGAGGACCGCCAGCAGGACCATCCGGCACACCGACATATCCGACATGTGTCCACGCAGGGTTATCACGGTGTGTGCCTCGGCTCGCCTGCATTCCTGGACGAGATCGACGAACGCCGGGGGCAGTGTCCCGTTCTGTGGTGGGGGCTCGCGAAACACGGTGCCCAGCTCGTAGCCGAGTGACCTGGCAGTGTCCCGCAGTCTGGCTTCGCTCGAATTCCAGTCGCGGTCACAGAGCAAATCGTCACGCACGTATCCGTATGCAAGAGGTAATAGTGCAGTTGTCATGGATGATTCGGTTTCCGGTCGGTCGGCCACGAGAGATTACACTTCGGTCAGCCGGATGGATTTGTCATCGCAGGGCGGCATATACGCACCTGTTCGCCGTCGACTCGGCAATGAAGTCGAGCTCGGCCCGTCGCAAGATTGTGTGGTTGAAGGGCTGATGACGGCGTCACCCAGACCTTCGTCTTCTGCACGACAACCAGCATGGGCCGTAGGTATAGACCCCAGCATCGGTAATGGACGTGGGCTATACCTATGAAAAGGCCTCAGCAGGGCTCGCGAACACAAGCACCTCTGGGGTGGGCGGGAGGCTGACCTCGAAGAATCCCGACATGTCAGGGGAGCCGGGGCATTCAGAACGCCGTCCGTCTGCCACTCGACGGCATCGACATCGAAACATACCTTCACCGGCACGGTCGCCGGGAAGGACACCACACGCCGTTAGCTGGGCGGGCTGATCGCGTACGTCCGCGACGGTTTCGTCGTCGTCGCCGATATGTTCGTGCCAGGGGAGGGGAGGGGGCGAGTTCGCTGACCACAAGGATCGGGTAGGTCAGACCGAGATCGGATGCGCGGGTCTTTCAGACAGTCCCTGCTGTCAGCGCGGTCGTCGGGCGGTTTCGCCTCGGACCTGGTCGGTGAATCTACTGGGGATGTGCTCGGATATGTCGGCACGTGAAGTGATGGCCAGTTTATTGAAAATCGCCGCGATTTGGGCGTCGACAGTTCGGGACGACTTTCCACGGCGGAAGGCAATGTCGACGTTGGTCCACCCGGCCGCGGCCAGGATCGCGACCTGTTGTTCGGTCCGGGTCAATTCGTACCAGTGCGATGTGGCGCCCGCGTCCGCTGGAGTATCGATGGTCAGTGTGCCCAGTGCCAGCCGTTGCACTTCGTTTCGTTCCGGACGCAGGCGCATGCCTCGGGCTTCTGCCGTAGTGAAGGCGTCGGGCCCCAGTACCCGGCGGGCGACAGCGATAGCTTTTTCGGATTCGTCGAAGAGGGGACCAGACGCCTTGAAGTCGATGCCGAGCTTGGCTCGTAGGGTGGTGGTGCCGCCGGCCAAGTGGGCGATTTCGGTGGCCAAGGCAATCAGTTTCTTGCGGTCGGGTTTTCCGGCGACGATCGAGTCGGTGATGATGTGCGCCAATGACCAGGTGCGGTATTGCACCAACCACACCGCGGCCCATTGCTCGTTGGTGGCGAGGTGATACGCCAGCGAGGATCGTTCGAGAGCCAGTGCATCGGTGGGGTTGCCGTGCAGCGTCAAGGCTGCCGCCCTGGTGAGGTCGGCGCAAGCCTTTTCCCATGGAATTCCGGAAATGGACGCGCGCTCTAGGTAATGCTGCGTAATCTCGTGGGCTTGCTGCGCGGTTCCCAGCATGCCAGCGGCCAGGGCAGCGAACAGCTCGTTCATTGAGGCAGCGCCGTGGTCGCCGTAGGCCTCGAATTTATCCCTGGCTCGGCTCAGGACGGTGATGGCGCGGGCGTCACGGCGCGCGAATATGAGCTCCGCACCCCATGCGAATTCGACTGGAGCGGGCAGCCCGATGTCGGTCTCGGCGGTGTCTCGCCAGTTCCGAATGATGTCTGGGTCGGGGATGCAGGCGGAAACGCAGTCATCGAGCAGCTGTTCGGCATCCTCGTGGGTGCCTTGGAGCGTGGCGAGCCATGCGATGGTGGCCATGGCCCCGATCTGGAGTTCGAAGGGTTGCGGGGTTGCTGCCCGGGTGGCGTCGAGGCAGCGTAGGGTCCACTGGCGAATTTCTCGTACGGAGCCGCTGGTGAAGCACACCTGCAGTGTGATCAGCCCGAGACAGATCTCCAGACCGTCTCCGGCTCGGCCCGGGGTGGTGATGCTGGTTTCGATCGCGGTGAGGGTGTTGGCCCAGACCGTCCGGGCCCAGTCCACCAGGGCTTGCCCTTCGGGATCGAACCAGTTGGCCGCGGCGTAGGCGATCCTGTCGTGGTAGTAGCTGCAGTGCCGCTGGGCCAAGCGGGTGGGTTCGTCCACCGCGGCGGTGGAGCGCTGGCGCAGTCGCTGTTGGGCGAATACCCGCAGGCTCTCCACTAGTGAATACCGCACCGTGGTCGCCGTCCTGTGCGTCGTGACCAACGATTGATCGACAAGCCGCTCGAGCAGGCCCTCGATTTCCGGCCGGGTCAGGGTCACTCGGGTATCGCTGGTTTCGTCGTCGCAGCAGATTGTCTCGATGGCGTCCAGCTCGGCACCCACATCCGGTGCAGCCGCTGTGGTGTCGTCGGGATTGGTGTCGTAGCCGGCGGCGAACACCGACAGGCGGTCGAAGAGCAGACGTTCCTTGTCGCTGCACAGCTCGTAGGACCAGGAGATGACGTCGACGACTCCTCGATGGCGCGGGTCGGCGCCCACGCGGGGGCCATGCGACCAACTCAGTCGAGTGTCATCAGCGTGGCCGGTGAGCCCGTGCAGAATGGCGGCCATCGGTTGGCGAAGCAGGCGTGCGGCCGCCAATTGGATGTAGAGGGGATGGTTGTGGACGTGGCGGCAGATCTCGGCGGCGGTGGTGGTCTGGTCTTTACCGGTGACGGGATGTTCGGTGAGTTCGGCGCGTTGCCGAAATAGGGCCAGGGCCTCGCGCTGCGATAGCGGCGGAACGGTGATCAGGTGTTCGTCGATCCAGCCGATGGGTTCTCGGCTGGTGGCCACGATGCTCAGCCCCGGTACCGTCTCGATGAGGTCGGCGATCAGGGGCCCGACACCGGAGAGTACGTGCTCGCAGTTGTCGAGCACCAGCACGGAGTGCGGGGCACGTCCGGTGGTATCGGTCGGGGTGAGGGTGTCGACCAAGGCGTCCCACGCCGATCGCCCGGAGAAATCCGCCTTGATCACTGCATGGGCGACTTCTTCCGCGACCGCGGTCGAATCCGAATCCGGAGTCAATCGAGCCAATCGAGCCCAGTACGCTCGTGTTTTCCTGGCTTCGGCTTTACCGCAACGGCGCACCGCTTCGACGGCCAGACGAGTCTTCCCGATGCCACCGGGGCCGATGAGGGTGATCAACCGGGCTGGGCCCAGCAGTAGGGTGCTGATCTTTTCCAGCTCGCGGTCTCGACCGACAAAGCTGTAGGTGACAGCGGGTAGGCTGCCTGCACCATCCCGGTGCCTGACATCCATACCAAACAATTATAGGCCCCGCGTCCCGAGGCTGAATCCCTCGTCATCAGCGCCACCCGACGGCGCGAAAAAGGGTCTGTCCAGCTATTCGCTCAGTCGTCGGCGCTTGGCAGCGCTGGCCTTACGGGCGCTCGTGTTTCCCGGCTGCGGTGGAGTGCTGCGCGATCTGCACACAGAGTTGGGGGATTCTCGTGAGGGCATCACGGAGCGGCGTTACATCGTCTCGCCGGAGCAGGCACCGGACTCATCGGCTGTGCTGGAGCTGGGGTAGTACCGCCAGCTGAGGAACCATTGGTCATTGGTGGTGACTTTTTGGTGTTCTTTTGGTGACGGTCCGGTACAGCGAAACAAGCCCGATCATGAAATCGGGCCTGACCTGCTAATTTAAGTGCGCCATCAGGGACTCGAACCCCGAACCCGCTGATTAAGAGTCAGCTGCTCTGCCAATTGAGCTAATGGCGCGTGTCTTGCTGCGCTCCGTGTTCCGGTGCGGGACAAACATTAACAGGCCGAGTACCCAGAAGTGAAATCGGTTTCTGACCGGGGGCGATGGGCGAGTTCGCGATAGGTGTTAACACCCGGTGGGGCGCGGATGATCTAACCGGTGGAACTCGCCTGAGGCGGAGTGATTTCACATTGGACCGGACCCGTTGCGCTGGCAGAATGTCTGGAGCGTGGTCCGAACCGAACTCCGTCGGCGTTGCGGGAGGAGCGTGGTCGGGTTGGATTCCGAGCCATCGGTGCCCTGGTGCATCGGGACTTGAAACGGGGTTTGGTTATGAGCGTTGGTCTGGGTCGACATCGGTCGATGAGAAAGATCACGGGACCGGTAATCGTATGCGCGGTGTTAGCGCTGGCCTTGACGGCGTGTTCGTCGTCCAACGCCGCTGACAACTCGACGGTGGCCATCGACCGTAATCCGATCACCGAGCTGATGAAGCCCAAGCTGTTGTCGCCGGTCAAGGACGGTGACATGGGGGTTTCGCCAGGCGTGCCGCTGACCTTCAAGGTCGACGACGGCAAGTTCACCACCGTGACATTGACCAACTCACAGGGTGTTCCGGTCGCGGGCAAGCTGGCCGCGGACGGGCGGACCTGGGAGACCACCGAAGTACTCGGCTACGGCAAGAATTACAGGCTGAAGGCCGACGCGATCGGGCTGGGCGGCGCGAACTCCACCGTATTGAGCTTCACCACCAGTTCTCCGGGCAGTCAGACCAAGCCGTATCTGTTGCCGGGCGAGGGCGAGGTGGTCGGCATCGGTCAGCCGGTGGCCGTGCAGTTCGACGAGAACATTCCGGATCGCAAGTCCGTGCAGAACGCGATCAAGATCACCACTGAGCCGCCGGTCGAGGGCGCCTTCTACTGGGTGAACAATCGCGAAGTCCGGTGGCGGCCGGAGCATTTCTGGGCGCCGGGCACCAAGGTCACCATCGATGTGAACGTCTACGGCCGTGATCTCGGCAACGGACTGTTCGGTCAGGACAATATCCACTCGTTCTTTACCATCGGCGATCCGACGATCTTCACTGCGGATGACAACACCAAGCAGGTGACAGTGGAGATGAACGGCGAGGTGGTGCGGACCATGCCGACCTCGATGGGTAAGGACAGCACGCCCACCGATAACGGCATCTACATCGTCGGCGATCGTTTCGACCGCATCATCATGGACTCCTCGACCTACGGCGTCGCGGTGAGTTCGGCGAACGGCTACAAGACGCCGGTCGACTACGCGACCCGGCTTTCCTACTCGGGCATCTTCTTTCACTCCGCGCCGTGGTCGGTCGGTGCGCAGGGCTACTCGAACACCAGCCATGGCTGCCTGAACCTGAGCCCCGCCAACGCGCTGTGGGTTTTGCAGAACGCCAAGCGCGGCGATATCACCATCGTCAGGAACACCGTGGGCGGCACGCTTTCGGGTGTGGACGGCCTCGGGGACTGGAACATCCCGTGGTCGGAGTGGAGGGCGGGCAACGCCGACAACAGCTAGCCCGACGCGCAAGTGAGCGTCGCTCCGACGGCGCTCCCGAGCGCGGCGCACAGTAGCGGCCCGCCGAACAGCAGATTCTCGAACCCGGACATCGCGGCACCGGCCGATCCGGTGCCCGAGGAGCCGGTGGTGGTGAGACCGCCGGCCGATCCGGTGGTGGTCGAGCTCGAACCCGTACTGGATCCGGTGCCCGGTTCGACCACGATATCCGCGGTCGCGGTACCGGTGGCGCCTGCGAGCAGGGTTGTGCCGAGGAAAGCTGCGATTACCGCCGAACGCATCACGAACTTGGTGTCTTTCTGATCAGCCGGGGTAGCGTCCCGGTGACACCGCCCCTGATGCCCGCAGTCTACGGAGTGAAACAGTGATCTGTCAGATAATTGGTGATAGTAAGCGGCTATCGGCAAGAGGCTGATATGCCAAGCTGTGAAGGTGCGGCTCGAGGGCGTTGAGCTGCGTCGGCTGGGCCTTCCGCTACGCAGCCCATTTCGGACTTCGTTCGGGGTCGAATTGTCGCGCGACATTCTCCTGCTGCGGGTGGTTGCCTCGGACGCCCAGGGTTGGGGCGAGTGCGTAGCACTGCCCTCTCCGAGTTTTTCCTCCGAGTACATCGATGGCGCCGCCGACGTCATCCGCCGGTTTCTGTTGCCGGCGCTGGCCGGCCGAGATCTCGACCCGGATGATGTAGCGCCCACGCTTGCGCGGTTTCCTGGTCATCGAATGGCCAAGGCCGCGTTGGAGATGGCGATCCTCGACGCCTGGCTGCGCGCCCGACGACGTTCTTACGCCGGATATCTCGGCGCGACTCGCACATCGGTGGCCGCGGGTGTCTCGATCGGGATCATGGACGAGATACCCGAACTGCTGGATACCGTCATGGAATATCTGGAACAGGGCTACCAGCGGATCAAGCTCAAGATCGAGCCAGGATGGGATGTCGCGCCCGTGCGGGCGGTACGGGAGCGGTTCGGCGACGCTCTTAAGCTGCAGGTCGACGCGAACGGCGCCTATACATCGGCCGATACCGACCACCTCGCTGGTCTCGACGAGTTCGGCCTCGAACTGCTGGAACAGCCTCTTGCCGAGGACTGCTGCCGCGATCACATCATGCTCGCCCTTCGCCTGCGTACGCCGATCTGCCTGGACGAATCGATTCTCTCGGCCCGGGGCGCTGCCGATGCGATCGAGCTGGGGGCGTGCTCGGTGGTGAATATCAAAGCCGGACGTGTCGGCGGCTATCTCGAGGCGCGCTCGACCCACGATGTCTGTGTGGCACACGGCGTACCGGCTTTTTGCGGCGGAATGCTGGAAACCGGGCTCGGTCAGGCGGCGAATCTGGCGGTAGCGGCGCTACCCGGTTGCACGTTGCCCGCGGACATCGTGGCCTCGGATCGCTATTACGAACAAGACATCATCGAACCGCTCCGGCTGGAAGCCGGATACATCACCGTGCCTGACGGGTCCGGCCTCGGTGTAGACCCGTTGCCGGATGCGCTGGAGGCGGCAACGACGAGCAAGGAATGGTTGTCGCCGATATGAACCGCGTGGTTGATCCCGGCCGCGCCAGTCGGCCGTCGTGGCCTCCACGCGATGGAGGCCACATGGGGGCGGCCAGTGCATGTCTCCGCGTCGATCATGCGGTTTTTGCTACGGATCCTCAACGGCGCCATTATCCGGCCCGACAAGAATTGACGCGTGCGGTTGATCGCTCGCTGCACCGTCCGCAGATCCGACACCGGCGGGCCACCGGACTTGTGCTCAGCGACCGGCTCCCGATGCAATGCCACCGCATTCCCCGCACCCGATCAGCACAAGAGCACTGCGCAGCATTCGCCAAGGACTATGCCGCCGAATCTGCCCGGCCCGAACGAGAATGGGCCCGTGAGGGCCAGTGACGTGAACAGTCACGCTCAGCGCCGGCGGACGAGCATTCGATTCCGAAATACCTTGCGCGGCAGCTGGTTCCTGTAACTAGCCGAAGAGCTGTTGCTCGGGTAATGATTACTGCCCCAGATCGGCTGGTCCCGGTCTTCCGAATTCCGGTGGACGATATCGTCGACAGTGAAGGATCTGCTGGTCATAGTGCGCGAACCGTCCTCTGGGGACGGTTCGCGCACCGCGACGTTCGGGTCCCGGAGGTCCCGGCATACGAACCGGGAAATCCTGGTCAGGGGGCAGCAGATCGTGATCCGGCAGGTCGGGACTGTTGTGGGGCTGCTGGCCTCACGCCGAGATCCAGTGGAACTGATGGCCTAACCATTGAGAACAGTCCGAGGAACGCCGAAAGGTCCGGACGGGTCGATGCCCTACAGTGCCTCGAGTCACGCAGAGTGGAGCTGGGGATGAGCGGTGGTTGAGGCAAAAAGCTGCCGGTAGCCATCAGGGGTGGTGGACAGCCGCCGCGCGATCACCCGGTGCAGTGTCTTACCGTGCTTGTAGCCGACCGTGCGCGCGATCGCGTCGACGGTGAGGTCGGTGCTCTCCAGCAGTCTACGAGCCGCCTCCAGCCGCAAGGTCTCGATGAACTGTGCAGGAGTGGTACCCGTCTCGGCGCGGAATGTTCGCGCAAAGGTGCGTTCGCTCATACCCGCTCCACTGGCCAGCGCGGCGATCGTCAGATCCTCGGTCAGGTGCTCGGGCAGCCATTGCTGTACCGCGCGGATCGACGGCGTTCGGGCGGGCCGGCTTCGCAGCTGCGCGCTGACCTGCTCCTGGCCGCCCGCCCGCTGGACGTAAATGACCAGTTGCCGGGCGACGAGCTGCGCGAGCTCGGTGCCCAGATCGGCACCCACCAAATCCAGCGCCATATCGATGCCCGCAGTGACCCCGGCCGACGTCCACCGATTGCGGTCGTGGACGAAAATCCGGTCCGGCTCCACCCTTACCAGTGGAAATGCGCGGGCCAGATGATCCATGGCCCCCCAGTGCGTGGTGGCTCGATACCCGTCCAGCAGCTTTGCGGCGGCCAGCACCAACGCGCCCGCGCACACCGAGGTGATCCGCCGGGACCGCCGCGCGAGTGCGGGCAGTTGCCGCGCCACCTCCGACGACGTCTTCGGCACGAACGCCCCCATGCCCCCGACTACGAGCATGGTGTCGATCGCCTCGTCGGCGGCAGCTACCTCCTCCAATGCTCGGTCGACAGCGAAACTCGCCCCGCCCGCGAGTTCGATCGCCCGGCCGCCCGGCGACGCCGTGATCAGTCGATAGGCCGGAGCGCCCACTGCGTGGTTGGCCGCGGCGAACACATCCAGCGGACCTGCCAGGTCGAGCAGCTGGAAACCGTCGTAGACGACGAACACGACAGTCCGAGTAAACACGTCGACATTATGGCTGCCTGGTGACGATCCCTGCCAGCTCGGTGACCGAGTCTGCCGCCGTCCTCGATCTCGGCTGCGTTCTGCCGTTCAATTTCGGTCATCACAGTGTGTCCCTGACCTGCAGGGACTTCAGGAGAGGCGATGCAGTGACCGAATTTGTGGAATTGACCGGTGGTCGGATTGCCTGCGAGGTGTTTGGGGAGGGTCCGCTCGTGTTGTTGGCGCACGGCATCGGTGACCATCGCCAGGCGTACCGAGCCGTGGCGCCCCGGCTGGCGGCGGCGGGCTACCGGGTTGTCAATATGGACATTCGAGGGCATGGCGAGTCGTCGATGGACTGGGTGTCGCAGACCGGGCGGGCAGTCATCAGCCGGACCGATGTGGCGCGGGACATGGTCGGGGTGATCCGGCACTTCGGCGGCCCGGCGGTGATCGTCGGACATTCAATTTCCGGGGGCGCGGCGACGATCGCCGCTGCCACCGCGCCGGAGCTCGTCACGGGCATTGTGGAGATCAACCCTTTCACGCTGCTCCAAAAGTTCAGCGTGCCGGGTTTCATCAGGGTTCGCCGGTACCGGCAGGGGATGGTGCGGCTCGGGATGGCCGCGACGGGAAGCCTGCGATGGTGGCTTCGCTACCTCGACGTGGCCTACGCGAGTAAGCCGGCCGACTATTCCGCGTCTATGGCGGCGTTGGCTTCCACTTTGCGGGAACCGGGGCGGATGGCGGAATTCATGAAGACCGAGTCCACGCCGGCCGATGCGCACGCGCAGTTGCCCAATGTCGCCTGCCCAGCGCTGGTGATCATGGGCACGCTTGACCCGGATTTCGCCGATCCGACAGCCGAGGGCGAAGCGGTCATCTCCGCGATGCCGCCAGGTATCGGGCAGCTCGCGACCATAGCGGGCGGCCACTACCTGCATTCGGAAAAGCCCGATGCCACAGCGGAACTCATTGTCCGATTCCTCGCGACCCGGGTGCCGGAAATGCAGATCCACTGACGGGATATCCACACCAAAGTGATAGCAGGAGAACGGAAATCATCATGTCAACCGATGCGACCACCACACTGGAATCGACCGGCTCGCGGCTGCCCAACCCACTACAGCTCGTCCCGGAAATGGGCGAGGTCACCAAGGCGTTGTTCAAGGCTACCGGTAACGGCGCGGTGCCGCGGACCACGATCGGCCTGATCCAGTTGCGCGCCGGTCAGATCGTCGGGAGCACCTATTTGGTGCTGCAGCATGTCGGAGGCCTGCGCAAGGCAGGCGAGTCCGAGGAGCGCATCGCGGCCGTGGCGACCTGGCAGGACGCCCCCTACTTCAGCGAGGCCGAGCGCGCCGCGCTCGCCCTTGCCGAGGCCGTCCTGCAACCGTCACCGGGGGGCGCGCGGGTGTCCGACGAGCTGTACGCGCAGGCGAGTGCCCATTACGACGACAAGGCCCTGGCTACCCTGGCGATGGCAATCGGGCAGGTGAACTTCTTCGTCCCGGTGGCCGTCATCGGCAAGCCGATCCCCGGCGTCTCACCCGCCGTGCAGTGGACACCTGTGGTGGGACAGTAAATCCACTCCCGCAACCTCCTGCCTGCCGGGAGGTGACCGCAGCAACAAGCCAGGCCCTGGCCGACGAAAATCGCCGGCCAGGGCCTCTGTGCAAGGATCGGGGTGCCCGGGCCTTCGGCTCCGGGTCTGACGCGCACCGGGCGCGTTGTCGCAGGTCATGGGGTATGTTGCTGTTCGAGAAGTTGGCTGCACGTTCGCGCAATGAGACAGTCGATTCCTAATGCCCCAGCATGCGAACCAAAGAGAAAGTGCCGGTCAGCGCATCATCAGGTGCCTCCGACGTTGAGCCCTTTGGTCGTGTCTGCATCGTGTTCGACGGCTTCCGGAGTCTCGAATTCACGGCAATATGTTGCAGCGCAATGTGATTCAAATCTGGAGTATAGACATGACTCGGTGCGGGGAACCCCCCCCAATGTGGGGGTGGGGGCCCCCGGGCAAACGGGGGGGGTCGGGGCACGGCAACCCCCCCCCCCCGGAAAACAAAACGGGGGGGAACCAAAATAAA